>JANMTS010000061.1:0-88118 GCA_031390755.1 Holophagales bacterium | reverse complement strand
TTCCTGAAGAATTTCCTCGTAAGTCGGCATGGCTGTAAAGAATCTAGCGGGACTCCACCGCCCTGTCAAGAGAGACTAAGTCCTCTCTCCAGATGTCGCGGGCTCATCCACCCGGGAGGGAGGGTGGTAAACAGATACTCCGCTGGTTCCTTGCTGCCGAGCCCATGTTCGAGCAACTTGGTGATCTCGGAACCCGGCTGCGTATCGTGTATTTCGAGGCGCGCCTCCTCGACGGTCTTGGCCGTGCAAGGGAATCCGAGAAACTCTTCCGCGACGCGATCAAGGCCTACTTCGAGCACGAGCTGTACAAGGAAGCGTTCATCACGCTGCTGTCGCTCTTCGAGAGCTTCTGCCGCCGGGGCGCCCTCCCCAAGGCGGCAGCCCTCTGTGAGGCCGCGATCGAAGCGACCGATCAGGCCGGGGAGGCGTGCAACGAGCAGATCTGCCTCGTCTGGAAGGAGCTTCTCGCGACGGTGCGGGTGCGCCAGCTCAGCGAAGGCGAGCTCATCGCAGCGCGCCAGTATCTCGTCCGCAACTGGAGCGTTGCCAGGGCCGGCGCCTTCGTGCTTCCCGGAGTGGAGACCGCCCCCGCCTCGGCTCCACAGCAGTTCGCTCCACCGCCGCCGCCGGAGGGAGTGCCGGAAGGCCTCAGCATCCCGGAAGCCCTCGCGGACTACGAACGGAAGCTCCTCGAATCGGCGCTTCAGCAGACGGGTGGAAACCTCCGGGTGGCAAGCCGTCTCGTCGGCCTCTCGCGCAACGCCCTGAAGAACAAGATCCGCCGGTTCGGCCTCTGATCGCTCAGGCCGTTCCTGCCACGTCCGTCCGAACCCATCCCGCACGCCTCCTGGATCACCGCCACCCAACTCTACGTTGAGGCGCCAGACGGCACTTCAACATACAGCTGCGCATCTTCAATATACAAGCTCCTGTATGTTGAAGAACGCTCCGCATCTTCAACATACACCTCTCCGTAGGTTGATTACCCCAAGATGGCGATTGCGCAGAGCCCGGCGGCTATTGAAGAGCCCATGACGGCTGTTGAGGATACGTCGCTGTACATTGAAGATGGAGAGAGCGCTTCAATGTACAGCACAAAGGGCTCAATGCACGAAAGGGGCGCTTCAACGCACACGCGCGTGCGTGCGGCGCTGCGGGCTTGGGTGGTCGGGGGCGGAAGGGTGGGTCCGGATTCAGCGTGCCAGCAGAACCTTCCCCGTCGCGAATCGAGGCTCTTGTCAAACGTGGTCTTGCCCACTCTGTCATAGACGACCTGCACGCCCTGGCCGCCGGTCAGGCGCCGGGCCTCGGCCGCAAAGTCCTGCTCGTTGTTAGAGGAAAGGGACCTCAGGGACCGGAGTCCCTGAGGTCCTTTTGGTCCTGACCTTACGGGCAGGTGATGTCGATCAGCGCCGGGCTGGTGACGGTGTCCAGCGGCAGCGGAATGGGCTGCATCGCGGCCGAGACCGGAATGGTCAGCGCCGGCACGGAAGCCATGTTGACCGTACCCACGGGCACGACCGGCGGATAGTAGGTGTCGGCTCCGCAACTGGCCTTGACCACGATCAGGGGCTTGACCGCGATGGGCCGGATCGACCGGAGGTCGAAGTTCAGCGTCAGGGTGGCGCTGCCGTCCGGCATGGTCGGCGGGAAGCTGATCAGCACGAACCGCGTGCCCGTCTCCGCCTTGAGCACCTTGCCCGGTTCGGTGGCGACGGCGGTGAGGTTGGACGTGACGGGCAGGCCGCCCGTGACGCCCGTGTCCGAAACGTACGTCGCCGTGAAGTTGTAGGCGTCGGCCGGGAACTGGAGGAGCAGCGGGTCGGTGCAGTCGAGCTCGTACGACGCACCCTTGGCTCCCGTCGAAGTCAGCTTGACCTTGACCGTCTTCGCGAACGGCTGGCCGTCGGCGACGCCCGTCAGGGAGATCACGCAGGTGACCGACACCGTCTGGCCATCGAAGTTGAACGTCCCGGACTGCTTGTTCTTGTAGACCTTTGCCTTCACGCTGACCGCTCCCGCGGGGGCCTGCGGCGTGACCTGGGCCGTAATCGTGTCCTCGTTGTCACACCCGCCGACGACCAGCAGCGTCGCCAGGCACGTCGCCAGCATCAACATTGAAAAGGGTCTTCTCATCTCAGTCTCTCCTAAAACTCCTTTTCGGAGGCAGGATCGTCTCCAGAATCTCCGGGTGCGCGTCCCCAAAAAAGCCGCGCCTCATGGAGCTCCGGGCGAAGGGCGAGGCCGTCGAAGGGTTCTTGGTGGCGCTCGCGCTGACCAGGGCCTTCCGTGAGAGCGCCGGGAGGTCGAGCGCAGGGCCTGGGTGAGAAGCCGGGACTCGGCCGGTGAACGAAGCGGGCTTTCCGATCCGGACGTCGGTGAAACGCCGACAGCCCGGATTCAGCGTGCCAGCAGAACCTTCCCCGTCGTCGTCCGCCCTTCGAGCGCCCGGTGCGCGTCGGCGGCCTCGCTCAGGGGCAGCTCCAGGCCGATCCGGAGCTTCAGGCGGCCGTCGCGGATCCAGCCGAGGACATCGTCCGCCCGGGAGGTCAGCTCTTCCCGGGTCACGATGTAGTGGAACAGGGAGGGACGGGTGAGGAAGAGGGAACCCTTGGTATTGAGGATCGTGGGATCGAAGGGCGGGACCGATCCGCTGGCCTGGCCGAACAGGACCATCATGCCGCGGCGGGCGAGCGAATCGAGGCTCTTGTCAAACGTGGTCTTGCCCACGCCGTCATAGACGACCTGCACGCCCTGGCCGCCGGTCAGGCGCCGGGCCTCGGCCGCAAAGTCCTGCTCGTTGTAGAAGATCACCTCGTCGGCGCCGGCCTCGCGGGCGAGCGCGGCCTTCTCCTCGCTCGAGGTCGTGGCCAGCACCCGGGCGCCGCGCATCTTCGCGATCTGGCAGAGAAGCAGCCCCACCCCACCGGCGGCGGCATGGACCAGGCAGGTATCGCCAGCCTTGAGCGGATAGGTCGAGCAGGCCAGGTAGTGGGCCGTCATGCCCTGGAGCATGGCCGCCGCGCCGTCGCGGGCGCTCACCCCGTCGGGAAGCGTCACCAGCCGGTCCGCCGGCACCGCCGCCTTCTCGGCATAGGCGCCCATCACCCCGGCCCAGGCCACCCGGTCCCCGACCGCGAGCCCGCTCACGCCGGACCCGAGCGCCTCGACCATGCCGGCCGCCTCCTGGCCCGGAATGAACGGCGACGACGCGACCTTGTAGAGGCCCGTCCGGTGATACACGTCGATGAAGTTGACCCCGATCGCCTCGATGCGGACGAGCGCCTGGCCCTCCGCCGGGACCGGATCGGGTGCATCCTCGTATTGAAGAACCTCGGGACCGCCGGGAGCGTGGACGCGAATCGCTTTCATGAAGCCTCCTCCGTCGAAGGAGGGTCATTGTAGCGGGGTTTCCTCAAAGCTTCCCGAACCCGAGCAGGACGCCGGAGGGGGCAGGTTCAAGGGCCTGAGCCCCGAAGGGGCGCCGGGATAGAGCCTGGCGATTGATCGCCAGGAAAATGACGTCAAGATCCTCAAGTCCTGAAGGGACGCCGGGATGGCAAGGACTTTCCACTGACTGGCGGACGTTGTGATTCCTGCGTCCCTTCGGGACTTGAGGAGATGGTATGGCGGAATACCTGGCATTGAAATGCCAGGCTCTATCCCAAGGCCCCTTCGGGGCGTCACGCAATAAAAATATTATTGATTGGTTGCTTTGATATCGCGGAGCGGTGGCCACTCGGGCGGCGGAAGCTTCAGGAGCCAGGCCGCGAATACCAGCGGCTTCGTAGGCCTCGCGCCACGTCCGGAAGCCTGCGGAGTTGATCCAGCCGGTGTGGACGTGGGCAGAGCGGCCGTGACGAACAAGAGCGATGCGGGGCCCTGGCGAACGGGTACCTTCCATGCCGCGGAGAATACCCTAGCCCTGACCTGCGCTCGGCGGTTACTCGGCGTTCCTCTGGAGACCCTCCAGCCAGAGTTGGTGCTGGTTCCACATCCGGTTCGGCAGGAGCTTCTTCTGAAGCCTCGCACCCAAGCCATGCTGGTTTTCCTCGGTCAAGACGTGGCAACCTGTCGGCGTCGGGGTCAGCACCCAGGCATGGTAGGCATCGACGCCCAGGCCGTGGGCGTCCCAGGCGAGCAGCCCCAAATAGTTACCTGGCACCACTTCGGCCCCGCCCTCCCCAGGAGGAAGCCATGATCGAAGGCGAGATCCCGCCGGATTCCGCGACCGAGATCAGAACCATCGTCAGTGTAGTCAACGACGATCAACTGGATCTCGCGATCGACAATCTCCTGTACGCCGCCGGGTACAGACCTCCCCTGCCGCACGGTTGTTCGTGAACCTGGCGGACAACTCTTGGGCAGACGGGAGAGACAGGCCATCGCATCACGGACAGACGTCCCTCCCGGGCCGCTCCGCTCCGCGGATTCCTGACCTCAGAGCGCGTCGCGCCGGGCCTCTGCGATCTTCAGCGCGGTCCAGGCCTGTTCCAGTACAGGCTGGAGCCGGGGCCGGGCCGCCGTGATCTCCTGGCTGAGCCGCCTCAGCGCGTCAGGGCCTTGCCGCAAGGTTGCCAACAGGCTCTGGCGCCGCATCTCGAGATCGCGGTTCATCGCAATCACGTCTCCGGGGTCGACCGGCTCCTTTGGATTGAAACGGAAGTTCAGCTCGTGCTGCCGCCGCCACAGAGCGAGCTCGGTGGTCAGCATCGGGCCGAAGCCTGGAATCTGCAGGATCCTGGGACCGTCGACGTCGTCGGCGGTCTCGATGCCGTAAGACGCCAGCATCGAGGTCCGGCTCGAACCGATGCCGCGGATCTTCGCCCGGTCGATGCGGAAGCGATCCAGGTAGCGCTGCCTCTGGCGGTTTTCGCGCTCCGCTTCCAGCTTTGCGAGGCGCCGGGTGCGTTCATTTGGAAGGTCCAGCAGCTCGGCGCGCGCTTGCTCGAGGCTTTTCAACTTCTCCGCGAACGCTTGGCGTGACGTTCCCCGCCGCCAACGGTTCAAAACGAGCTCCCATTCGGCCTTCGCGGCCGACCAGGCGCGTCCCGCCTCGGCCCGCTTCTCGACGGATACCCGCGGCCAGACGCCGAACGCGAGAGCGTAGGAGATCAACGTCAACCAGACGCCGCCTTCGTCCCGATACCCGGAACAGGCTACCAGCCCTGCGAAGGCAATTCCGAGGCTCAGAACCATTCGAACAATTTTCAGAGACTTGCTCAGCATTTCCACGCCAGGCGGCCGTCTCCACGGACGCTCGGAAGGCAGGGCCGGATCGGGGCCGGGATCCGGAACGGCGGCGATCGCGTTCCAGATCGTCGCGAGATCGATCGTGCCAGTCGGGCCCTGGGCCACGATCCGTTGTCCGAACAGGCGCACGGCGGTCTGGTTTTCGACCGCGCACCACGGGCAGGCCGGGAGCTCGCCCGGGTAATGATGCCAGCTCGCCGCCGAGCACGCCCGAAGGCTCGACTTCAGGGTTTCGAGCGCATCGATCCAGGCTTTCGCATCCAGCCGTTCTCCGTTGCTCCCGGATCGTCCGAAGGCGTGTCCGAACATCTGTGCGATCGCGGCTCCCATCGTTTCCAGAGGGATCGTGCCTGGGGGCCGCTCCATGCCGGTCGCGGCACGGTCAGGCCCGTAGGCGAACCGGTACTCGGCGATCGCTTTGTCGATCGGCATCTCGCCCGGGCCTGAAAACCTTCCAGCGAAGGGGTGGCGGCCCATGTAGAGCAGGTGGAAGAGGAGCACCGCCAGCCCGAAGCGATCATGATTCGCGGTCCGCACGAGCCCGCGGAATGCCTGCCCTTGTAGCTCCGGCGCGGTGAAGAGCGGCACACCGACATCGCAGGTGAATACCTGGGTTCCGCTCCTGACCTGGAAAGAGTCGCAATCGATCAGCATCACCGTCCCGTCGCGGCCGACGAGCAGGTTGCCATGATTCACATCTCCGACGACGTGCCCCTGCTGGTGGACCTCGGCGAAGGCGCGCGCGATGTTCGCGCCGACGTGGACGAGAAAGCGGAAGTCCGCATCCGGAAAGGCTTCCGAGCGGCTTTTCGGACTGTAGAGCTCGTGGATGTCGCGCCTGGCGACGAGGCGCGGCATGGTGAAGCCGCGCACAGCCCCCTTGCCATCCGTCAGCAGATCGAGCGGCCATGACGCGATCCGCAGAAGAGCAGGCGTCGCCGCTTCCGACATTGCAAAGAGCTTCTGGATCTTCCTCGCATCCGGCGGCACGGAATAGATCTTGGCAACACGGTCGCCGTGATTTTCGACGGCGAAGACCGCCCCTTCGCCGCCGCGGCCCAATTCCTGGCCGAGACGGATGCTTGTCCCCGCGCGCGCCAGGGTAAACTGTTTCATTCCGGGAGCGGAGTGCGGCGCGTAGCCAGGATCAAGGACAAGTCATCATCCGTGCGCGAGCCCACCCGTTCCGAAGAGAGGAACTGCTCCAGGGATGCCGACAGTTGGTCGATCTCTCCCGTGCCGCCGGATTGGATCAGCGGCTGGAACATACCCTTGAAGAACGGCTCGTGGACGGTCCCGCTCGCATAGTGCAGTGCAAGCGGCTCCAGTCCGTCGCTCATCAGGGCGGCGTCCGTGATCGTCGTCGTGAAGGTCTCGACCTGGATGCGGTCGAGGGCGCCGTCGTCGGTCAGGAAATACGTCGTGTTCGCATACTCGCCGCGCTGCGGCCAGAAGACCCAACCCCATTCATCACCAATATCGCTGACCACGATCACGCCATCGCCGATCTGAAGCGCGCCTCCACCCTCCGGCGTCAAGACCAGGGCCAGCAGCGTCGACGCGAGGCTCCGCGCCTCAAATCCTTTCTCGAGAGCTTCGGCGAGGACCGCCGCGCGGGCCTGCGCCGCGGCTTCCCGCAGCAAGGCTTGAAAATCGGATCGGCCCTCTTCCAGAGAACGGCGGAGATGCAGAACGACAGCCTCCACGGCGACCTCCGCGCCGAGGTCGCCTGCCGGTGCCGATCCGGCTCCGTCGGCCACGGCGGCCACCAGCGTGCCATCGGGCAGCGCCGTGCAGGCAAGCCTGTCCTGACAGGGGAGCCCGGCCCTGAGGTGCGACGTCCCCGTCGCCCGGGCTGTCGCGAACCGCCACATGCGCGGTCAGTCGGCCACGGCCCAGCCGTCCGGCGCCTCCGGATTCGTGAGCGGAACCGCATCGCCCGGCTGTGAGCGCGAAACGCTGCCGAGCGAGTTGGACAGCCAGACGAACAGCTCGCGGAAGGAGAGGCCGCGCAGCTTGAGCGGTTCCCGCACCGCGATCTCCGCGAGCCGTTTCATGTCCGCGCCCTGGACGCCGACGGCATAGAGCATCAGCGATTTCGAGGCTTCCCCCTCCCGGATCGCCGCCGCTGCGTAGCTCACGTCGTCCGTGGGCGCGCCGTCGGTGATGAGGAACAGCCAGGGACGGTAGTAGCCGATCCCATTGGCCTTGTAGGTCGCCTTGCGCTCGGACACCAGCGCGACGGCATTCTGGATCGCCGCTCCCATGGGAGTATCGCCGCCGGCCACCAGGTGCGGCGCCTGGAAAGCGTCGGCGGTGACGAAATGCTGAACGGTCTGCACCGGGCCGAACGTGACGATAGCGACCTCGACCCGCTTGGCCGCCATGGCATCCGACCGCAGCTCCTCGGCGAAGGTCTGAAGACCGCCGTTGAGCTCGGAAATCTTGGCTCCGCTCATCGAGCCCGAGGTGTCCAGAAGCAACACGCAGGGGCAGCGGGGCTCGGGGTTGTCCGCGAACTCGACGCCTCCGAAGGGTACCTGATCGAACTCCGACATCGTGCATCACCTCCGGCGGCATTCTATCCGTACTGTGGCCGGGCGCGCGCCCGTGAACCTTTTTCCCGGGATCTCGTCCTTAAACAGGTAGACGGCTGAAAGTCCGTATCAAAGGATAGATCGAGCGACCCTTATTTGCCCGTCCGCACCGCGGGCACCCCGGGATTGCCGGGCCCGAAGCCCGGCATGAAGTCCATTCCGTTGATCTTCCCCTGGGCATCCCGCCGGAAGTGGACGCGCATGACGCCCTCCCGGAAGAAGAAATCATCCCGGGAAGCCGCCTGGATCTCGTGCTTCTCGGGGCCGAGCTCGAGGAAAAGCTTGTTCTCCTCGCGGGCGACCGTTTGCGTGAAATCGCCGTCGAAGCGGTAGACGCCCACATATTCGTCGAGCCTGGCCGGGTCGAGATCCATGGCCTTGCGCTCCTCGACCGGCTTGCCCAGCGCCTTCATCATGACCTGGAACGCCAGCGTGTCGGGCATCGGCTGCCGGGCGAAGGCATTCGAGAGGACGGCCACCGTCATGTGCTGGTCGGGGCTGTACAGCAGATAGGTGGTGAATCCAGGGGCGCCGCCGCCGTGCTCGAAGATCCGCTTCCCTTCTTCGCTCGCGATCCCGAGACCATAACCCGTTCCGGTGGATCGTCCGGATGGCAGCTTTGCCGGCGTGGTCATCCGTTCCAGGGAGGCCGGTTTGAGCAGCTTTCCGCCGTACAGGGCGTCGGTCCAGAGCGCGAGATCGTCCACCGTGGACATGAGCGCGCCGGCGGCGTAAGGGTGAGTCAGGCTCATGTACATGGCGCGGTTGAAACCATTTTCGCCGAGGTCATAGCCCGTGACGCCGCCGGTGACGACCTCGTCGTTGTGTCCATAGCGGGACTGCTTCATGCCCAGGGGAGCGAAGATCTCCTGCTCGATGAAATCCTCATAGCTCTTCCCCGAAACCTTTTCGAGGATGGCGCCGAGAACGACGTATCCCGAGTTGCTGTAGGCCGTTCTCTCTCCGGGGTTGAACGCCAGGGGTTTGTCCTTGAACAGGCTCATGAGCTGCTGGACCGTGAGATCCTCGCGCATCCGCGGCCACCACTCCGGCAGACCGGTGTAGTCCGGGATGCCGGACCTGTGAGTCAGCAGGTGATCGATGGTGATCTTCTGACCCTGGGCCGGGTAATCGGTCAGGTATCTGGTGATCTCATCGTCCACGGAGAGCTTGCCGCGTTCCTGAAGCAGCAGGATGGCCGCCGCGGTGAACTGCTTGGTGACCGAGGCGATCTCGAAGACCATGTCGGGCTTCACCGGCACCCCGAGCTCGAGGTTGGCGAGGCCGTACCCCTTGCGCAGCAGGATCTTGCCATCCTTCGCGATCAGCACGGCGGCGCCCGGCTCGTCGGCGGGATAGCTCTTGGAGAAGAGCTCATCTGCGTAGCGGACGATCTCGTCGTTCGAAGCGGGCGAGACGACCGTCTGCGTCTGACACGCGAGAGTAGCGAGGATGGGTAGGGTCGAGAGCAGGAGAGCGATGGAACGGGATCTCATGGAAGAGCTCCTCTCGTCATGTCAACTTGTGGGACCAGCCCCCGAATCTCTTTCAAAGCGGTGATCGACCGTTCCCGGGATCCGGGCTCCACCGTCTCGGCGGCGTAGGCGGCGAGGACGTAGAGGTCGGTCAGGGTGCGAGCCGGAGGTTCGAGAAGCCTCAGGTGCGGCGGCAGGCCGGTGAGGATCTCGTAGGGCGTGGCCTTCTCGGGACGGGTGTGGCCAAGCCTCTCCAGCAGGAGGAGGAAGCGCTGGTACGCGGCAAGGACGGCCTCGCGGGAGGGCCGCTCCAGCAGGCCGTCCAGCCCGGTCATTGGATCGGCTGGATCGGCGCCCGAGCGGTCCCGGCGTCCGGGACGGGACAGGCGGCCCCAGAGGCGGGTCAGTCGGCCGGTCAGCCGGTTCAGGAGAGACTGCCAGCGATCCGTCGCCTTGCTCCTCCACCCTTTCAGGAGAGGCCAGAGCCGGACGAGCCCCCAGATTCCCGCCGCCACGAGGGCCAGGATCAGGGGGATCCGCAGCCATCTCCCGAGGGAAGCCAGCATGGCCACCATTCCGGCAGCCGGACCGAGGGATGCGGCCTGGGAAGCACGTTTGGGCAGACGCTGGAGGGAATCCTGGGACGTGGTTTCGAGAGAGGAGGCGTCCACGGGGCCGCTCGAGCCTCCCGGATCGTTCCCGAGATCCCCTTGTGGAATGCTGAGAGAGGGCTGGCCGGGATCGAGGGTCTCCCGGTTCCCGCGGTTCTGCTCCTCGCCTTTTCCAAGGGTCGGAGGAGGCTTCAACCGGCCCGTGCCCTGGAACTCCAGGCCCGGCATGGCCAGGGCGGAGGCCAGCACAACCGCGAGCAGGACCGCGGCCAGGGCCACGCGGCCCGGAACCAGGCCGGGCGAGACGAAGACTCCCACTCCCTGGACGCGGCGGAGCATGGCCAGGGCCGAGCCGGCCGCGAGCACGATGCCGGTCGAGAAGAGGAAGATCACGATCGCCGCCAGCGCCTTCACGCCGGTCTGCGGAACCGCCGCCAGCAGGACGGGCTCGCCCAGGGCGAAGGCCAGGAGGGCGACCGTGGCCAGGCGCGCCACCGTCGCGGCCGGATTCCGTGGCCTGGAGGCCGGCGCCTCCGGTTCCGGCTGGGTCTTCGTCTCTACCACCCAGGCGCCGTTCCAGATGCTTGGGGCTTTCCGATCGTCCGGTCTCCGGACCTGCCTGCCGACTTCAGGGCTCAGCTCCCGGGTCACCCGGGTGGCGAAGCGCCAGACCACGCCGACGATCAGGAGGTTGGCGAGCTTTTGTCCGAGATGGCCGGATTCCGATTCCCAAGGCGAGGCCAGCATCACGACGACCGTGGCTCCGGCCAGGGCCCAGGTGTAGATCCCCTGAAGGTCGGCGTCGTCGGCGTCGGCGGCGTTGGAGCGGCCATAGCGCTCGATCAGGACCGTTGCCACGACGAAGCAGAAGCCGATCCATTTGAGCTGCGGCCCGCCTCCGAGGTAGGCCGAGCGGATGTCGACCAGATAGGAGAGGAAGGAAGCCACCATGGCGATGACCGCCGCCGGCACCACCACGTGATGGGTGAGGAACGCGGCCGGGCTTTCGTCCAGCGGCTCGGCAGCCCTTGGAAGACGATCGCTCACAGCGCCTGGGCTCCCAACCGCTCGAGGTCCGTCTCCTCCAGAACCTGGTAGATCGGCACGCCTCCGAGGAGACTGGTGGCGACCGGTCCCATCCCGCCTTTCTGGATCCACACCACACCCACCTCGAAGCCCGAGCGCTGGAGCACGGCAAGGGCCTCTCCCAACCCGGGACCGAGGTCGGGAGTGACGACGAGGATCACGAAAGAACGCGGCAGCCGGGGCGCCTCGGCGACGAGCAGCTCGGCCAGGGTGAGGCCGGGCGCGAGGGTCAGCCGGGCCAGGGCCGTACGGAGACGGTCGTGCTGCCATCGTCCCCGGCCGGGCTCCACTTCGAGCGGACGGTAGGCCGACATCCGGCGCCGGGCCTCGGTCTCCTGCAGGGCATCTTCCAGGCGGCGGAAGCTGCCGCCGGTCCAGTCGGACGGGTAGCGGTCGGCCGCGTCGCCGCCGTTCGAGATCAGCCCCACGGACTGCCCGTTGGAGAGGACGAATTCGGCGATGGAGGCCGCGGCGGTCACGGCCAGCTCGACGACGGGGTCCACGCCGGTTTCGACCGGCGCGAGCGGCGCGAGCGGGTAGGCGTTCTTTCCCATCTCCACGGCGAGGATGACGCCTTCGAGCACCGACGGCTCGAAGAGCTTCACCTGGAGGCGTCCGGACCGGGCGGTGGCGCGCCAGTGGATGCGCCGCAGGCTGTCGCCGGCGTGGTAGTCGCGGACACCCAGGAACCGGGAGGGGTCTTCGAACAGGCTCCTGCGGCGCGGTACCTCGTGGATCGGCTGATGGCCCAGGGGCCAACCCTGGCCGATCTCGACCGTCCGCGGCAGGACGGTGACGAAGCGCACCTCGGGGTCGACGCGGAACCGCCGCACCAGGCCCAGGGGATCGCTGGTTTCGATGACCGCCGGCCCTACGCGGAACAGTCCGCGGCGGGTGCCGTGGAGGGTACACGAGGAGTGCATCGTCTCCTCGCTGGTCAGGGTCTGGAAACCGCAGGTGACCCCCTCGGCGGCGAGCCCGGCCTCGATCTCGTCCCGCCAGAAGAGCCAGAGCGCCGGAAGCCCCTTGTGGTTGTGAAGCACCAGCCGGGACTCGACGGTCTCGCCGATCTCGACGGTCTCGGCTCCGAGGCTGCGGCGGATTTCCAGTCCCAGGAGGCTCGCCGCCGGCAGGAACGCGCCGATCCCGAGGACGGCAGCGGTGACGACCGCGGCATAGAGGAAGAAGCCGGCGGAGAACAGCGAAAGCAGGAGAGCGAGGACGGCCAGCGTCACCAGCCAGAAGATCGTCTGGCGCCGGCGCAGGCTCCGGACCTCCGCGGACGACAGTATCGGCGAAATTGGCGTGCCCGCTGCTTTCATCCGACGGGCTGGCTGGGCTGCCCGGGCTGGCTGGGATTGACGATGGGGGCCGGCACCAGTCCCACCGCCTGGTCCACGGCCTGGGGAGCGGAGCGCTTGGAGAGCCGGCCTTCGGCTCCGAGGATCACGCGGTGATAGAGGATCGAGGGATAGAGGCGCTTGACGTCGTCGGGCATGACGAAGCTCCGTCCGGCCATGGCCGCGCGGGCCTGGCAGGCCCGGTAGAGCCCCTGGGTGGCGCGGGGTCCGGCGCCCAGGACGAGCTCGCGGGCGGAGCGCGTGGCCGAGCAGACCTGCACGATGTAGCGCCGCACCTCGGGATGGACGTGGACCTCGCGGACCCGGTCCTGGAGCTTCGCGAGGACGTCGAGGCTCAAAACCTGGACCACGCCGTCCAGGGGGTCGATCCGCTCGCCGCGCACCAGCATCTGCTCTTCGGCCTGAAGGCTGGGATAGCCGATGGACAGGCGCATCAGGAAGCGATCGAGCTGCGCCTCGGGCAAAGGAAAGGTCCCTTCGTGCTCGACCGGGTTCTGGGTGGCGATGACAAAGAACGGGCGCTTCAAGGGGTACGTCCGGTTGTCGACGCTCACCTGCCGCTCGGCCATGCACTCCAGGAGAGAGGCCTGGGCGCGCGGGGTGGCGCGGTTGACCTCGTCCGCCAGGAGGATCTGGGTGAAGACAGGGCCGGGCAGAAACTCGAACTCGCCCGTCTTCTGATTGAAGACGCTGGAGCCGGTGACATCGCCCGGCAGCAGGTCAGGCGTGCATTGGAGCCGGCCGAACCCGCCGCCGAGCGTGCGCGCCAGAGCCTTGGCCAGGAGCGTCTTGGCGGTCCCGGGAACGTCCTCCAGAAGGAGATGCCCTTCCGCAAGCAGGCAGTTGAAGACCAGCTCGAGGACCGGCCGCTTGCCGAAGACCACCGTTTCGAGCTGCTGAAGCACCGCTTCGGCGGCTTGCTGGACCTGTTTCATTCGTCCGTCCCTCGCACTGGAATGCCGGAGGCGTTTACTGGAGTGTACCACAAGAATAACACACCAGGACACCTGCGGTCCTCACTTCCAGCCGGCCCATCCTCCGCCAACCTTCGCCGAACGCCCGCCGCCCCCGGCGGAACCTCGGGAAACCCTCCTAGCTCAGACCCTGGATGATCGCACTCGCATAGGCGGCCGTGGTCGGCTGGGGCGAGCAGTTGGTCTGGTTGAGCCAGGTCTGGATGTCGCCGTAGTTCCAGATGAAGCCGCCCTGAATCCCGGTCGATTTCCAGCCCGCAAAAAAGGCCTGGATGGAATTCGGGCACGCGCTGTTGGGATTGCCGCCCGTGCAATTGGACTGGTTGCAGCACCAGAGGCCAGGGAAGACGAAGCCTTTGGCGTCGAAGCCAGGCCCCATCTTGGCGGCGATGGCGTCAATCCAGGTCTGCGGATTGTTTCCGGCCCCACCGGCGTAGGCCTGGAGATTGAAACCGGTGACCAGGCCGGGATTGGTCCCCTCCAGGGCCGCCAGACAGTCGACCCAGAACGACATGTTGCTGTACGGGCAGAAGGTGACCTGCGTGTAGCCGAGAGCGGCGATCATCTGGCTGAGCTGTACGTCCGTGGTCTGATCGTAGAGGGTCTCGTCGTCGTAGTCGAAGCCGTCGATCGACGGGATGGCGGTCCGGAGCGCAGCCAGGTTCTGGTACAGAGGATTGCTCTCACCCGTCCCGTACTGGTTGATCAGCGCCTGGATGTTGGGGAAGTCTCCGACTTCCCAGCCGCCGATCGAGAACAGGATCCTGTTCACGCTCCCATCCTTCAGGCCGTTGATGAATCCGGGCCAGGAGGAGTCCCCTACGTATTGGCCACCGCTGACGATCAGGGTGTCGTTGTAAGACAGGTCGCCGTTGGACTGGACGTGGAGAGCCCATGCAATTCCGGTCGTGAATCCCGAGCTCTTGATATCGTCCGACTCGGCCGGGCTTCCGGGATACGGAAGGCTGTAGATCGCAGGCGTAATGCTCATCTTTCAATCTCCTTGGTTTGTGGTGCCTCCAACAGGAAGAGTGGCGGAGGAGCAGGGAAAATTGCAGCCGGACGCCGAGAGAAGGGCGCTCAGCGGTTGAACGGCCACTCGTTGATCCAGTGGAAGCCCCGGCCGATGAGCGGGAACCGGGAATCGTCCATCCGGCGGTACCGGCCGCGGATCCCTTTTTAGGAACCTGGCACCTTCTCGGCTCTTCTCAGACAGTGCCTCCCCGCAGCCGCTCCGCCAGCGCGTCGCGAAACGCCTCCAGCTCTTCCGGCGTGATCGGCTCAAGCATCAACGGCAGAGGGTGGATCGGGAAGCGGCCGAGAAGCCAGGCCAGGATGCCGGGATCGACTCCAGCGTCTTTGCGCAGGGCGAGGTCCAGATCCCGTTCGGGAGGGAATCCGGCACGGTCCAGAAAGTAGAGATCGACGAGATCACGCGGCTCGGATCGCGAAAGGATGCACGTCAATTTGTTCGCACGCAGGTCGGTGAGCGATTCGATCACGACTCCTTCGATCGGCGGCGGGGGGGCCGCGATGTCGGCGACGGGCTCATGGACGACATCGACATCAACCTTGTTCCCCGCTCCGTCTTCAAGCTGTGCGCGCACGAGATGACCAGCGTCCCGCAGGAGGGTAACGCTGATCCCCGCCTCCCTCGCGGCACCCGGAAGGAGCCCCACGAGAGAGCGCATGTCCTCGGCATCGTGAACGAAAAGGTCGATGTCTCCGGTCATGCGGTGGCCGAGATAGGCTCCGGCGAGAGCCGCGCCGCCTCCAAGATGACAGGGCACCCGCTCCTGGCAGGCACGGATGAATCGGACGCAGAAGTCGGGGACGACCCGGCGGTCGAAGGTGCTACGCACGGCTGGCTCGAATCTGGCTGAGCGGCGGCCACTCGGGCGGCGGAAGTTTCAGGAGCCAGGCCCACATGTCGCGGGAACGCCCCAGGTAGCGGATCAGGTAGGGCCAGAGGGCGCGGATCTCATCGGCGTCCACGAAGACCCAGACATCGCGGGTGTTGGCCTCGCGCAGCATGGCGCCCATCCAGTAGGCCCGCTCCTCGGGATCGGCCGAGGCGAGATGGTCCTTGAACTGGCGGACCGTGGCATTCGTCCACCAGAGGAAGTAGGGCCGAGCCTCGTCGTCGAAGAGCGCATCGGTGGTCGGTGGCAGGCGTTTTACCGGAGTGCTATCCGTTGCGTTCATCTCCTCGATCCTTCCGGACAAACCCTACCATGGGCCACAGACGAGGCGGATGCCCTCTATCCGCGATGCCGAGCCCGGCCCAGAACGTCCCGCCAGACTTCGTCCAGTCCAAGGCTGGACACCCACTCTTCGAGGTAGGCGCGATCGAGTTGGCTTCCACTGATCTTGAAGACCCCGGCGATGTCGCGCAGGTGCTTGTCCGAGCCGCCTTCCCGGAAGAGCTCCATCTTCTTGAGGATCACGTCTTCGGGCGAGGCAAAGGTGGCCTGGAAATCAGGCTCCGGGTGGAGCGGGCGTGCCCGGGAGAAGCGGCTCCGGTTGAAGGGTGTGTCCGCGGCGACGATGAAGTCGACCTTCAGCCCGGATCTCGGATGGATGAGGTTGAACTGCCCATGGCGGGCCACCGCCCTGTGGACGGCTTCCTCGCTCAGGTAGAAATCCTCGACAGGGAACGCCGAGCACAGCTCCGAGACCCGGGAGAGCGGCAGGTCGACGACGATGTCGATGTCGTTGGTGAAGCGGGGCTCGCCAAAGAAGATCGTGGCCGTCGAGCCCGTGACGAAGTATCGGAGCCCCAGGCCCTCCAGTATGCCGGCGACGAGCCGGAGAAGCTCAGACGGCCCCATGGGAGATCCTTCGGGACGTCTCCTGCTCGATGCGCTCCTGATCCCAGTCCGGGTGCTCGGAGGCGAGGTGGCTCGCGATCATCCGGCGGGCGGAGACGAACATGCGGTTGGCGACCTGAAGCCGCTCCGCTCCCGTCATGGCGCGAAAGACGCGGGCCATGTCGTCGTCGACGACCTCGATCTTCCGGCTCATCCCTCTAGTGTAGTGCGGCGCGCAACGGCAAGCACTTCTTCTCTTCTGCCTGGCTACGCAGGACTCCAGATTCCAACTCGAAGACCCGCGCGCCGGCCGGGTCTCCGCCAAAGCCGCACCGTCCACCCGCTGAACCGCGCGGCCCATCCCGCCCCTTCCGCCGGCGTTGCCAACCGGTTCCCAGGTCAGCCCGAGCTTTGTCTGGGTCGTGCCGCCCGATCTCTGGGTCACCGCCAGCTGTATGGCGGTCACCGCCAGCCGTGTGGCGGTCACCGCCAGCCGTGTGGCGGTCACCGCCAGCCGTGCGGCGGTCATCGCCAGCTGTATGGCGGTCACTGCCAGCTGTACGGCGGTCACCGCCAGCTGTACGGCGGTCACCGCCAGCTGTATGGCGGTCGCCGCCAGCTGTATGGCGGTCGCCGCCAGCTGTGTGGCGGTCACAGCCAGCTGTGTGGCGGTCACAGCCAGCTGTGTGGCGGTCATCCAGAGTTGCGTGGCGGTCACCGCCAGCTGGGTGGCGGTCACCGCCAGCTGGGTGGCGGTCATCCGGAGTTGCGTGGCGGTCGTCCAGAGTTGCGCGGCGGTCACCGCGAGCAAGGGCGCGGTCGTCCGTAGATCGGGAGGAACGACTCCTTCCCATGGCGGGATCGCCCATGGCACCCCTCTCACCGGCCCCTCTCACTGACGCCTCAGGGAGGGGCGGGAGTAGAATGGGCAGACCTTCATGGTCCAAGAGATGGCCGTGTTTTGGGTAGTTGGCCAGAGAGCAGGAGACACCATGGTGATACCGCTCGGAGTTCCCGACCAGTACCTGATCGACCATGAGCCGGCCGAGTTGGCCAGGCACATCAAACTGTATGCAGCGATTCTGATGTTCAGGGCGAAAGAGCTGTCCGCAGGGGCAGCGGCGGAGCTTGCCGAGGTCGACCGCTTCACCTTCGCGGCGGAATGTCGACGGCACGGAGTCCCGCTCGTCGATTACCCGGCCGATGAGTTGCGCGCTGAGTTGGAGGCACCTTGAGGATCAGGCTGCGGAGGCGACGGCATCAAGGCTCTCGCGGATGATCCGCGGATGCCGAGCGGCAATACGAAGCAAAGCGATGGCAGAGCCCTCCGGATGGCGCCGATTCTGCTCCCAGTTGCGGAGGGTGTGAACGCTGATGCCCATGGCCAAGGCAAACTGCTCCTGAGTCAATCCGACGAATCGCCGCAACGCCGCGATGTCCTCGCCGGACTCGAACTGTCCAAGCATGAGGCGCTTCCGGACGCTTGCGGGAATGGCCCTGGCAAACTGTTCCTCGTTGAGCTCTGACAAGTCGGTCATAGGTTGTCATCCATGGACGCGCCCAATGCCGCCGGCGGCCCGATCCTCCGCCACTCGTTACGTGACGTGCTACACTCGGCGTGTTACAAAGAGGAGGCCGCATGGCGACGGTACGGCTTGACATCATCACACAAACGGCCTTGAAGCGCCTGTCGGCCCGAAGAGGTCAGACGCAGTCGGAAGTCATCCGCGATGCCATCGCGCGCCTCACCGACGCGGAGAGCGAGCCCCTCTCTGCCTATCAGCGCCTCCAGCCGTTCATCGGCATTGCAGACAGCGGCGGCAAGCAGCTTTCGGAGAACACCGGGAAGCGCATGCGCGAGCTCCTTGAGGAGAAGAGGGACCGTGCGCGCGGTCCTCGTTGACGCCGGCCCTCTCGTTGCCCTTCTGGACCAGAGCGACAACCACCACGCTGAGGTTCGTGAAGCCCTCAAGTCGATTCACGACCCTCTGGTCAGCGTCTGGCCGGCTGTGGTCGAGGCCATGTATCTGCTGTCGTTCTCCTGGAAAGCTCAGAAGGCTCTCTGGGAGATGATCGAGACAGGTACGATCGAGCTTCTTCAACTCGACCAGAGCGATGCCGCGGCCATGAGGAGCCTCATGGAAAAGTACCAGGATCTCCCCATGGATCTAGCGGATGCCGCACTTGTCCGGATTGCAGACCGCGAAGGCATTCGACGCGTGTTGACCCTGGATCAACGGGACTTCAGCGTCTACAGGCTGGCAAGGAAAGGAAGCTTCACACTTCTTCCGTGACGTCCGCGAGCGCCCCCAACGCCTCCGGCGTCCCGATCTTCCGCAGCGCCCACTCCGCATGCGACCGCACGGCCGGCTCCGGGTCCGCGAGGGCTTCGGCCAGGGCCGGGACGTAGCGGGCGTGGCCGCGGTTGCCCATGGCCACGGCGGCGTTGCGGCGGAGGCCTTCCCACTTGGCCCTTTTCATGGGGCTGCCGCGGAAGCGCTCCACGTAGTCCTCCCGGGACATCCGGAGCAGGCCGACGAGGTCGAGGCCGCGGCGGCGTTCCGGCAGGAGGAGGTCCGGGTGATTCGAGCCCTCGGGGGCGGTGTTCCAGGGGCAGGCCTCCTGGCAGAGGTCGCAGCCGAAGACCCAGTCCCCGATCTTCTCCCTCATCTCCGGAGGAAGCTCGCCGCGGTGCTCGATGGTCCAGTAGCTGATGCAGAGGTTGCTGTCCAGGCGGTAGGGCTCGGGGAGCGCTCCGGTGGGGCAGGCTTCCAGGCAGCGGGTGCAGGTTCCGCAGAGGTCGGCGAGCGGGACGTCCGGCGCGAGGTCGAGGGAGAGGAACAGCTCGCCGAGGAGAAACCACGAGCCGGCTTCCGGGTGCAGGAGGTTGGTGTGCTTCCCCACCGCTCCGAGGCCGGCGCGGGCGGCCAGCTCGCGTTCGAGGACCGGGCCGGTGTCGACGTAGCGGCGTGAGATCGTCTCCGGAAAGGCGGCCCGGATGCGATCCTCCAAGGCGGTCAGGCGCTCCATCATCACGTCGTGGTAGTCGCGGCCCCGGGCGTAGCGGGCGACCCGCGGCCAGAGGTCGTTGCCGGGTGTATCGGGCTCAGTGTCCAGGGGGTTGTCGAGAGGGTCGTCGTCGAGGGGGGAGTACTGGAGGGCCACGCACAGCGCGCTGCGGGCTCCCGGCACGGCCGTCGCCGGCTCCAGGCGTGCCTCGATCCGGCGCTCGAACCAGCCCATGCCGGCCTGATCGCCCCGGGCGAGCCAGCGGACCAGCGCGTCTCCGTGCTCGGAGGGCTCCAGCCCGGCCACGCCGGCGCGGTCGAAGCCGGCTTCCAGCGCCCAGCTCTTGAGGAGCTCGGCCAGCTCGTGCGGGTCCATCCCCTTGATATCCCCCCGCTACGCCTTCCCCGACGGACGCCCGGCAGGACGCCCGGCAGGACGCCCGGCGGGCCGGAGGCTCACCATCCAGACGCCGAAGAGGATGGCGAGGCCGCCGACCCAGGTGAAGACCGTGATCCGTTCGCCGAGCATGACCGCCGCGATCCCGACCGTGACCAGCGGCTCCAGGTAGAGGAAGCTGCCGACCTGGGACGAGGGGAGGAGGGCCAGGGCGTCGTACCAGAACACGTAGGCGAGGCCCGAGCAGAGGACGCCCAGGAAGGCGACCGCCAGCCAGCCGTTCGTGCTGAGGCGCGCGATGTCCGCCAGGCCGGGGCCGGTAAAGAACAGGATCGAGGTGAGGAGCCAGCCGGCGGTCATCACCCAGAAGAGCATCCCGGCCGAGGGGTACCGATTGAGGCCACGGCGGGAGAGGATCGAGAAGATCGCCCAGTTCGGCGAGCTGGCGAGGATCAGCCAGTCTCCCGGAGCGCCGAGTTGGCCCGACGCGAGGGAGGCGAGATCGCCGCGCGTGGCCACCACCAGGACGCCCGCGGCGGCCACCGCGATCCCCAGGATGCCCAGCGGACGCACCTTCTCGCGGAGGATCAGCCATCCCAGGAGGGCCATGTAGATGGGCGTCGAGGCCACGATCCAGGAGGACGTGCTGGCCTGGGACGTGACCAGGCCGTTCGACTGGAGCCACTGGTGGAAGGTGATCCCGAGAAACCCCAGGACCGTGAAGTAGGCCAGGTCGCCGCGCGCAGGCAGGAACAGCTGCCGCCGCTGGAGCACGACGGCGCCGAGCACCAGCACTCCCATGCCGAAGCGCAGCCAGACCACGGTGATGGGCGAGACTTCGCCGACCGCGATCTTGGTGGCGATGAACGAGGCGCCCCAGACGACGACCGCAAAGAGGACGGCGAGGATCGCGCCGGTGCGGGAGCGCGGACGGTCGGGCGCGGGCAGGCTCATGGGAGGGTGATTCTAGAGCGCTTTCCGTCTCTTTCCCTCCGCGTCTGCGCGATCGCCAGCGCTCATCCAACAAATCCAATAAGATATCGGGGCGGCCCGGCCGGCGGCCCCAGACGGGAGCCCGTCGCGGAACGTAGACGAAAAGGCAGCAAAAGGAGACACGGGATGGCAGAAGAAGCGGCGGTGACGGCGGCGCGGGTGACCGCCCAGGCGATCAAGGCCTCGGGCGCGATCGTGCGGGTGGAGCCGGAGGAGTTCCTCAAGGTACTGGCACGGGCCACCGAGCCTCTCGTCGTCTCCGCGCCCGGCGGGTTTCTCTCCGGCGGCCACGACTATCTGACCAGCTTCAAGGGCTTCGCCTTCTTCACCAACTCGCCCCAGCCGCTGGCCCTGCCCGACGGGGCGGAGATCATGGCGGCCCAGAGGATCTGGATCCCCGCCCGTTGAGCATGACTTCTACGAAGACACCCGAGCCCAGGCGCCCCCTCGCACTGCCGCAACCCGCGGCCCGGCCCGGGGAGACGCAGGCGCAGCGCTGGCGGCGCAAGGGCCGGACCTGGCTGCTGCGCCTCTTCGACCGCGGCATCCAGCGCCTCTACCGGGCCATCTCGTGGCTGGACCGCAAGGCTCCGCCGGAGCGGCGGTACTTCCGGGTCGCCATCTTCGGCTCCAGCCGCATCCAGGAGACGGACTCGGCGTACCAGAAGGTCAAGGAGCTCGCCCGGCAGCTGTCCTACATGGGCTGCGACATCGTCACCGGCGGCGGACCGGGCCTCATGCGCGCCGCCAACGAAGGCGCCCGGGCCGGGGCGTATCGCTATGGAACCCGGTCGTTCGGGCTGACCATCCTCCTGCCCATGGAGGAGCAGCCCAACCCGTTCCTGGACGAGGTGGCGGCGCACACCACGTTCTTCTCCCGCCTCCACCAGTTCATCCGCCTGTCCCACGCCTACATCGTGGTCGACGGCGGCATCGGCACCACGCTGGAGGCGATGATGGTCTGGCAGCTTCTCCAGGTGAAGATGCTCAAGGACCGCCCCATCGTCTTCGTCGGGCCGATGTGGAAGGGTCTCCGGACCTTTCTGGAGACGGAGATCATCGCCCGCGGCTACGCCTCGCCCCAGGATCTGGACGTCCCGGTCTGGGTGGACACGCTCGACGAGGCGCTGCCCGTGATCCAGGCCGCGCTCGACGGCTTCCTGAGGCAGCACAAGGTCATTCTGCCCCCCCTGGCCGACGAGCTTCCGCCTACCGACGCGGCAGCCGGGCCGACCGAGGCCTGAACCGGCCTGAACCGGCCTGAGTCGCTCTGAACCGGCGGGCATGGTCTTTGAAAGCAGAATAGGTTTTTACCTCCCTCCAACGCGCAGGGGCGGGAGCTCGCTCTCCTCCGGAACGGCGGAGAGGGTCAGGGAGAGGGGAGACTCAATCACACGATGATCGCATTTCTGATGTTCCAGCTCGGCCCGGAGCAGGGTGCGAGCCTGTTCGATTTCTTCAAGCAGGCTGGTCCGGTGGCGAAGATCATCCTCGCCGGGCTGACCGTCATGTCGCTCGGCTCCTGGGCCGTGATGATCGGCAAGCTCATCCAGCTTCGCCGGGCGGACGAGCAGAGCGAGAAGTTCCTGGAGGCGTTCCACCGCAGCCAGCGCTTCAGCGAGGTTAATTCGCAGGCGGGCAAGCTGCGCGCCTCGCCGCTGGTCGGCATCTTCCAGGCCGGCTACGCCGAGATCGACAGCCAGATCAAGAACGCCCAGGGCGCGGAGACCGGCGACCGCAAGGCGTACCGGATCACCTCGCTGCCGGCGCTTCAGCGCACGCTCACGCGCTCCGCGAGCGTGGAGCTCCAGACGCTGGCCAAGTGGGTCACGTTCCTCGCCACCACGGCCGCGGCGGCGCCGTTCATCGGCCTTTTCGGCACGGTGTGGGGCATCATGGATGCCTTCCGCGACATCGGCATGACCGGCTCGACCTCGATCGTGGCCGTGGCGCCGGGCATCGCCGAGGCGCTGATCAACACCGCCGCCGGCCTCGGCGCCGCGATCCCGGCGCTGATCGGCTACAACTACTTCTCCCACCGGGTCCGCACGCTGCGCAGCCGCCTCGAGGACTTCGCCCTCGAGTTCCTCAACCTGGCCGAGCGGAACTTCACCTAGAGGGAGCTGCCGATGGCGTTCAATCTCGGTGGAGGCGGAGGCGGGTTCGGCGGGGGCGACGACGATCCGGTGCTGGCGGACATCAACGTCACGCCGCTCGTGGACGTGATGCTGGTGCTCCTGATCATCTTCATGATCGCCGCCCCCATGCTGCACCAGGGCGTGGAGGTGGCGCTGCCGCGCGCCGACGCCGCCAACCTGCCGATGCGGGTCGAGGATCCGCTGGTGGTTTCCGTGGACCGGGATGGAAACGTCTATCTCCAGGAGGCGCAGATCGCCACCGAGGATCTGGTCGAGCGGCTGAGCGAGCAGCTCAAGACCCGCGGCGACGACAGCGTCTTCCTCAAGGGGGACCGCGACGTGCCGTACGGACGGGTGATCGAGGTGCTGGACCTGCTCCACCGCGGCGGCATCGTCCGGGTGGGCATGGTGACCGAGAAGCCGGCCAAGGGGAGTAAAAGCTGACGTGAGCCAGAGCGTCGATCAGATTCTCGCCGACCGCACCCGGCGCAAAGGGCGCCGGGGGGAGACCGCGGCGATCGGCGGCGCGCTGGCTCTGCATCTTCTGATCGTGGGCGTGGCCTTCGCCCTGCCGCGCCTCACCCCTCCCCCGAAACCGCTGGAGTTCGTGCCGGTGCAGATCATCCCGGCCCAGGCGCTGGGAGTGAGACGCCCCGCGCCTCCACGCCAGAAGCCGGCGCCGCCCGCTCCTGCTGAAGAAAAGCCAGCCCCGGCCGAGGCGGCCCCGGCTCCTGAAGCCAGACCCGAACCAGCCAAGCCTCAGGACGACATCCCCGTGCTGCCGTCGCCAGACAAGAAGAAGCCGGAGACCGCGAAGCCCCGTCCCACTCCGACGCCCGCTCCGACTGCTCCGACCACTCCGGCCAAGCCGACAACTCCGGGCAAGGGCAAGCCGACCGACAAGCCCCAGCCGGCCGCTCCCGGCTCGTCGAGCGGCAGCACCGATCCGAACCGGCCGGCCGGCACGGCTCCGGGCGAGACCGGCGACCAGCTCGGCCGGCGCGGCGGTCCCCAGGGCAACCCGCTCGGGACGACGGCGTTCGGCTCCGAGGTCGCGGGGGTCGACAACCCCGACTTCACCTACGGCTACTATCTGGACCGGCTTCTCTCCCTGATCGACGCCCAGTGGGCGCGGCCGAACATGGGCGCGGGCGTCAAGACCGTCATCTTCTTCCGCATCGCGCGCAACGGCAGCATGACCGAGCTGCGGGTGGAGCAGTCTTCCGGATACAATTCGTTCGACCTGGCGGCCCTGCGGGCCGTTAATAACGCCGCCCCCTTTTCTCCCCTGCCGCGGGCCTTTCAGCACGACTCCCTCGGCGTGAACCTGATCGTGCGATGAGATCGCTCCCCTCATGATGAGATCGACGAGATCCAAAGCCCTGACCCTGACCTCCGCCGCCACCCTCCTGCTCGCGGGGCTGACCCTGCCGCGCATCTTCGCGCAGGAGCCCCCGGTCGACGCCCCCCCGGCCGCCGACCAGTCCGTCACCCTGGAGCTGACGCGCGGCCAGCGGCCGCCGATGAAGCTGGCGATCCCGCCCTTCCGCGGCCTCCAGGCCCTGTCCGGAGGCGCGGCCCAGGCCGGCCGCGAGATGGAGGCGACGGTGCGCCGGGATCTGGAAAACTCGGGATACTTCTCCATCCTCGGCCCGGACAAGCTCGGGCCGGTCACCTGGAGCGGCGACATGAAGCGCGACGTGGAGCCGTTCCGCGCCGCGGGCGCCGAGACGCTCCTGCTGGGCGACCTGCGCGCCGAGGGCGACCGCCTGATCTATGAGGGCCGCCTCTTCGACATCGCGAGCGGCGCGCCGATTCTCGCCAAGCGCTACCGCGGCAGCTTCACCGTCACCCGCCGGATCGCCCACACGTTCGCCGACGAGGTCATCCGCTACCTGGTCGGCAAGCCCGGGATCTCGCTCTCCAGCATCGCCTTCACCAGCGACCGGACGAGCTTCAAGGAGATCTGGGTGATGGACTACGACGGCCAGAACCAGCACCGGATCACCGGCCACCGGTCGACGTCGATGTCTCCGGCCTGGAGCCCGAAGGGCGAGTCGCTGGCCTACACGTCCTTCTTCAACGGCCCGCCGGGGATCTACCTGGCGGACATCGCGACCAACCGCAAGACGCCGATCGTGAGCTCCGGCTCG
This sequence comes from Holophagales bacterium, assembly GCA_031390755.1. GTDB lineage: Bacteria > Acidobacteriota > Thermoanaerobaculia > Multivoradales > UBA5704 > DATMER01. The sequence continues at coordinate 63,262 of JANMTS010000061.1, read as the reverse complement.
ATGAACACGACCCCCACGTTCTCCCCGGACGGCAACCGCGTGGTCTTCGCGCGCTCCGTCGACGGCAACGTGGAGGTCTTCAGCGCCGACCGGTCGGGCGCCGGCATGCGGCGGATGACCCATTCGAACGCCATCGACACCAACCCGGCCTGGAGCCCGAAGGGGAGCGAGATCGCCTTCACCTCCGGCCGGGCCGGCAATCCGCACCTCTATCTCATGGACTCCGAAGGCAGCAACCAGCGGCGCCTGACGTTCGACGGGGATTACAACGACGGCGCCGCCTGGAGCCCCGAGGGCGACCTGATCGCCTACACCAGCCGGCGTAGCGGACGGTTCCAGATCGCGGTGACCAACGTCGTCACCCTGGCCACCAAGGTGCTGACGTCGGGGGCGGGCGAGAACGAATCGCCGACCTTCTCCCCGGATGGGAGGAAGATCGCCTACGTCTCGCGCCGCAGCGGCACCAAGCAGATCTACGTGATGGATCTGACCGGCGGCAACACCGTTCAGATCACCAGGGAGGGCAACAACGACATGCCCGACTGGTCCCGGATCTCCGTGGAGCCCTGAGCGTGAGCGGGCTAGATGCCCCTGGCTGCGTTCTGGTAGAGTGCCTTCCGAGCTGTTTGACCGAGGTCTTGAAATGGAGATGAGCATGAACCGTAAATGGATGATATGGATGGTGGTTCCGGTTCTGTTGACCGTGATGTACGGCTGCCCGAAGAAGAAGCCGGCCACGCCGCCGCAGGATCTGGATGTCGATACGCAGCCCGTGACGCCGACGACCCCGCCCGCCCAGGATGTGGTCGAGACGCCGCCTGCCCAGGTCGAGGACGCGGTCGAGGATCCCCTTCTCTCCTCCGACCTTCAGATCGTCAACGACGAGCTTCGCCGCCGCGGCTTCAGCGCGGACATCTACTTCAACCTCGACGAGGCCTCGCTGTCCGACGAGGCGCGTGAAGGCCTGGCCCGCAACGCCGACCTGCTCCGCGCCCAGACCCAGTTCAGCGTGACCATCGAAGGGCACGCCGACGAGCGCGGCACCAACGAGTACAACCTGTCCCTCGGCGAGCGCCGCGCCAACGCGGTCCGCGACTACCTGAGCTCGCTCGGCGTCGAGGGCGGCCGGCTCCGCACCATCAGCTACGGCGAGGAGCGCCCGGTCTGCACCGCCACCGAGGAGAGCTGCTGGTCCCAGAACCGCCGCGGCCACCTGGTCATCACCGGCCGGGCCAACGTCGGTTGAATCGGATCATGCTGCGCTTCGGAAGCCCTCTCCGTCTGACCGGTTGCCTCGCGGCGGTGGTGATCACCCTCGGCGCCGCGGGGTGCGTCACGCCGCAGGACATCGAGGGCCTGCAGTCGCAGCTCTCCGACATTCAGCGGCAGGTTCTTCAGGTTCAGCAACAGTCCCCCAGCAAGGCGGAGGTCACCAGCCTGGAGGCCAGCGTCGGCCGCCAGATGGAGTCCCTCCTCAAGACGGAAGCCGACATGCAGGTCAAGCTGCAGGGCCTGTCCAGCCAGATCGACGAGCTGCAGGCGAAGCTGGAGGACACGAACTACCGTCTCGCCCAGCTCTCGCAGCAGATCGCGACGACCAACCAGGAGCTGAAGGCCTTCCGGACGGCGCCGCCCGCGGCGCCTCCGGTCACGGTCGCGCCGGACGGCAGCATGGTCCAGCCTCCGCCCGTGATGAACCCCGGGGGGAATCCTCCCGGGAGCGGGCCGGCCGCCGACCCCCAGGCGCTCTACAACGGCGCCTACAACGACTACCTGAAGGGCAACTACGACCTCGCCCTGCGCGAGTTCCAGGAGTATCTGGAGAACTTCCCCACCACCGACCTGGCGGACAACGCCACCTACTGGATCGGCGAGTGCTACTACCGCCAGCGCCGCTTCCGGCAGGCCGTGGACCAGTTCGACGACGTGTTGGAGAAGTTCCCGCGCAGCGACAAGGTGGTCGCGGCCACGCTCAAGAAGGGCTATGCGCAGCTCGAGCTGGGCGAGCGCTCCCAGGGAGTCGTGCAGCTGCGGCACGTGATCCGGCAGTACCCGAACAGCGATGAGGCGAACCTGGCCCGCCAGCGGCTCCGTGAAATCGGAGTTGACGCGGGCTAGTGCCCAATGCTATAAAGCTCCGTCGCACCTCGCGGTGCGACTTCGTTTTTCATTCTACCGAAAGCACTGAGGATCATGGCAAACACCAAGTCTGCTGAGAAGCGGAACCGTCAGAACGTGAACCAGCGGGAGCGCAACCGGGCCCATCGCTCGCGTCTCCGCACCGCCATCAAGCGCCTGCGCAGCGCCGTTTCCAGCGGCGACGCCTCGGCGGCTGAGGCCTTGATGCCTCAGACCTTCAGCGTCATCGACAAGATCGCTCAGAAGGGCGTGATCCATTCGAACTCCGCCTCGCGCTACAAGTCGCGGATCGCGAAGCGCGTCGCCGAGATGAAGAAGGCGTAGGGTGCTGTAGGGGCGACCCTTGTGGTCGCCCTAGCCCCCGCCCAGGGCGGCCACGAGGGCCGCCCCTACAGGTTCCCGCCCGTCCTCCGCTCCCTTCCGTTCCCTAGAACCCTTCCAGGAGATCGCTGACCATCGTCTCCGCGAACCTCTTCGCGGCGTCTTCGATGGCTTCGTCCTCGCGGTCGATGTAATCCGCGCCGGTCGCCTCCAGCTCGTAGCTCTCCCGGAACAGGTACTTGTCGTTGCTCCAGATCACCTTGTCCGTCCCCAGCCGCTTGAACGTGATCTGGGCGATCACCACGATCTCGTACTGGGTGGCGAGGCCCGTGCCGTCGAAGGCGACGGGACGGACGTCGAAGCCCGTCACGGCGCCGGACAGCTCGGCGTCGGCGCCATCCGGAGTCCCCACGATCGAGAAACGGTTGCGGGCCACCATCTCGTCGGCCACGGCGCGGGTGAGCGCCTGCTCCACCTGGGAGCGCTGGGTGCGGTTCTCCAGGGGGCGGATGTAGACCGACTTCACGTCGGGGGGGACGTTGCTGCTGGCCCGGCCCACCAGGGCGTAGCCGCACCCGGTCAGGGAGGCGGTCAGGGTCAGAAAGAGCAGGCCGAGAGCGGCCGGGCGGTTGAGTCTCATGCGGACCTCCGGGTCACCAGGTTGATCAGTCGGCCGGGGACGACCACGGCCTTGGCCAGCGCGCGGCCGGCCAGGTGCTCTTGTACCTTGGGGCTGGCGAGAGCCGCCTCGCGGACCTCCCGCTCCCCCGCATCCGCATCGACCTCGACACGGTCGCGAAGCTTTCCATCCACCTGCACGACGAGCTCGATCCGGGCGCGCCGCAGCTTCGCCTCATCGTACTCCGGCCAGGAGGTGTCGAGCAGCCCCTCCACGTGATCGAGGCGCTCCCACAGCTCTTCCGTGAGGTGCGGAGCCATGGGGTGCAGGAGCTGGAGAAGCGTCTCGAACGTGGCCTCGCACTGCAACCGGGTGGCGGTCTGGTCCTCCAGGGCGCGGTAGAGCGAGCTCGACAGCTCCATCAGCGCCGCGACCGCGGTGTTGAACGAGAAGCGGTCGAAGCTGCTCGTCACCCGCTGGATGGCGGAGTGACGCTCACGCTCCAGCTCGGCGTCAGACGGCCCGATGGGCGGCGCGCTGCCGATCCGGTCGGCGATCCGCGCGACGCGCTGGAGAAACCGCCAGGCGCCGGAGACCGCGTCGTCGCTCCACTCGGCTTCCTTCTCGGGCGGCCCGAGGAACAGGGTGTAGACGCGCTCGGTGTCCGCCCCCATCTCCTCGATCAGCTCGTCCGGCGAGACCGTGTTGCCCTTCGACTTGGACATCTTCTCCACCCGGCCGGACTTCTCCGAGAGGCGCGTGATCATCCCCTGGTTGAACAGGTTCTTGAACGGCTCCTCGAATCCGACCAGGCCGAGGTCGTGCAGCACGCGGCAGATGAAGCGAGCATAGAGCAGGTGGAGGATGGCGTGCTCGATGCCGCCGATGTACTGGTCCACCGGCCCCCACTTGCCGGCCAGCTCGGGGTCGAAGATCCGGTTGGGATCCTTGGCCGATAGATACCGCAGGTAGTACCAGGAGCTGTCCACGAAGGTGTCCATCGTGTCCGTCTCCCGCCGCGCCGGCTTGCCGCACTTCGGGCAGGTTGTCTCGACGAACTCCTTGTGGCGCGCGAGCGGGTTGCCCTCGCGGCCGGTCAGCTCCACGTCGTAGGGGAGCTGCACGGGCAGCTGATCGTCCGGCACCGGCACGACCCCGCACTTGTCGCAGTAGATCACCGGGATCGGCGTGCCCCAGTAGCGCTGGCGCGAGATGAGCCAGTCGCGCAGCCGCCAGGTCACCTTGGACCGGCCGCTGCCTTTCTCCTCCAGCCAGGCGATGAACTTGCGGACGGTCTCCGGCCCGGACGCCAAGCCGTCAAATCGATTGTTCGAACGATGGTCGGAAGAAACCGCGTTGCGGATCGTCCCGCGATGGGGATTCGGCTCGGTCAGCGCGTCCGGATCGTCGACATCGTCCACATAGACGAGCCGGACCGGCAGGCCTTCCTGGCGGGCGAAGAGGAAGTCGCGCTCGTCGTGCGCGGGCACGCCCATCACCGCGCCCGTGCCGTAGTCGGGCAGGACGTAGTTGGCGATCCAGATCGGGATCTCCTCGCCGGTGGCCGGGTTGACGGCCTTGCGGCCCGTGTCCCGGCCCTCCTTGGGGGTTCCCTCGCCCTCGCGCTGGATGCGGGGGGTGTTGCGCACCTGCTCGATCCAGGCCTCGATGTCTACCTGCTCCGGATGCCCGGCCACGAGCTTCGGCACCAGCGGATGCTCGGCGGCGATCACAAGGAACGTGGCGCCGTGGATCGTGTCCGGCCGAGTGGTGAAGACGGTGATCTTCTCCTTCTTCAGGCCTGCTCCCGCCGCCCCCGCCGATACCGAGAAGTCGATCTCGGCGCCTTCGGACCGGCCGAGCCAGTTGCGCTGCATCACCTTGACCTTCTCGGGCCACCCGTCCAGGGTGTCGAGGCCGGCGAGCAGGCGCTCGGCGTAATCGGTGATGCGGAAGAACCACTGCTCCAGGTCGCGCTGCACGACCGGCGTGCCGCAGCGCTCGCAGGCGCCGTCCACGACCTGCTCGTTGGCGAGCACGGTCTGGCAGCCCGGGCACCAGTTGACCGGCGCCTTCTTGCGGTAGGCGAGCCCCTTCTCCAGCATGCGCAGGAAGAGCCACTGATTCCAGCGGTAGTACTCGGGCGTGCAGGAGGCGATCTCCTTGCTCCAGTCGAACAGGATGCCCCAGCGCTTGAACTGCTCCTTCATGACCTTGATGTTGCCGAGCGTCCAGTCCTTCGGGTGGACGCCGCGCTGGATGGCGGCGTTCTCCGCGGGCAGGCCGAAGGCGTCCCAGCCCATGGGATTGAGCGCGCGGTGACCCTTCATCCGCAGGTAGCGGTAGAGGGCGTCGCCGAGGATGTAGTTGCGGCCGTGGCCGACGTGGAGGCGGTCCCCCGAGGGGTAGGGGAACATCATCAGCATGTAGAGCTTCTGGCGGGAGTGGCGGAGGTCGACTTCGGCCGTCCGCTGCTTTTCCCACCGGTCCTGCCATTTGGCCTCCACGGCCTTGTGATCGTACTGACTCATCGCGTCTCGCCGGCCTTCCGGATGGGTCGAATCAGGTCAGGCTGCCGGGGAAGGTGTGCTGCTTGAGGAGACCGTCGAGCAGGCCGTTGACGAAGCGGCCCGACTGCTCGGAGCCGAATTTCTTGGCCAGCTCGATCGCCTCGTCGACGATGACGAGCTTGGGCGTGCCGGTCTCGAACAGCATCTCGTAGATGGCCAGGCGCAGCACGTTGCGGTCCACGGCGGGCATGCGCTCCAGGCGCCAGTTGTCGGCCTGGCCGCGGATCAGTTCGTCGATCTTCTCGCGGTTGTCGAGCGTGCCCTGGACGAGCTCCTGGGCGAACTGGAAGGCCTCGTCGAACCGCTTGCGCCGGCGCTGGGCCTCGGCCCGCTCGTCTTCCGTGCTGCGCTCGGCGCGCGGCTCCGCCGGCTTGTCCTTCTCTTTGTCCTTGTCCTTCTCGGCCGCCTCGTCCCGGTCGCGCACCAGGTACTCGGACAGGTCGAAGGTTCTGAAGATCTGTGGCAGGGTGCTGCCTCCCAGGTCGCTCTGGTAGAGCATCTGGACCGCCATTTCCCTGGCCGTACGCCGTTTTCCGAGATTCATTGCCTCGCCTCGAAGGGGGACACCGGAGCAGGACGCTCCCTCATCACACTGGATCGCTGCTGGATTTCGGAGATGAGCGCCGCCCGGTCCTGAACGGTCCGGCCGGGCAGGCCCGAACGGTCGCAATCATAGCCGGGCCGTGCGCTCTTCGCTAGCGGGAAGGTGACAACGCCGCGTCAGGAGCGCAGCCGCGCGAACAGGTCGGCCATCTCCAGCGCCGAGATCGCGGCCTCCCAGCCCTTGTTCCCCGCCTTGCCGCCGGCCCGCTCCTCCGCCTGCTGCGAGGTGTCGCACGTCAGCACGCCGAAGCCGACCGGGATCCGGTGCTTCTTCGACACCGCGCCCAGGCCCCGGCTGCACTGCGAGCAGATGTAGTCGAAATGCGGGGTCTCGCCGCGGATCACCACGCCGAGCGCCACCAGGCCGTCGAATCGCTTGCCTTCCGGCATTTCCGCCAGCTCCTCGGCGGCCTGGGGGATCTCCCAGGCTCCGGGGACGCTCACCACCAGGATGTCGTCCGCCTTCACGCCGTGCCGGCGCAGGCAGTCGACCGCGCCGGAGACCAGAATGTCGACCACGCGGGAGTTGAACCGCGACGCCACGATCGCGAACCGCTTGCCGGCGCCGTCGAGTGAGCCCTGGACTTCCCGAATTTCGTTCATTGTTGTCCTCAAGGTTGTCCTCAAAGGTTGGCCTCAAGAGCGGCAGGTCAGAGCGTCAGGAGCGCCATCGCGCCGCGCGCCATCTGCCGCAGGAAGAGCCCGTAAGAAGGGGCGAGAAGAATTTTCAGGCTGAGATCGCCCACGATTCCGGCCGCGGCCACGGCCATCAGCCGCCACTCCTGCCGTTCGAACGGCCAGACCTTGCGCACCAGCAGCGGCCGGGCGAACACGGAGCCGAAGAGAACGAAGGCGAAGACCCGGATCACCGACCAGGGCACCCAGCCCGCGAACGATCCGAGGAACGGATGCCCGCTCGCCGCGGCATAGGTTCCCACGAAGTAGCTCATGTAGGCGGTCAGGAACGCGCCGAGCACCAGTCCGAGATAGCCGCCGCTCGCCCAGCACACCAGGATGAACACACCCAGGTGCAGCAGATGCTCGGGCAGGAACTGGCGCCACTCGTTCTCCTTGCCCTCGCCCGTGGCGATCCAGCCGAACATCTCCTGGCGGTAGGCCTCGCCGTGTACGATCCCCCGGGCCGCGCCGTCCGGAAGCAGGAAGACCAGGAGGATGACGCCGGCGCTGAGCAGCGCGGCCCAGACGATCCCGACCCGCCAGGCGCCCCAGTAGTCGCGCTCCCGCACGCGCGCCGAGAACGCCGGATACAGCGTGAGCGGCGCGAGCAGGCTCAAGGCCCAGCCGCCGATCCCGGGGATCAGGGCGAGCAGCACCGTGAACGGCGTGAGCAGCAGCAACAGGGGATGGCTCACAGCGCGCCTCCCGCGGGACCGAGATGGATCTCCTCGACCAGCGTGGACGGATCGGCGCCCAGCGCATAGGCGAGAGCGCGGGCCACCTCGGCGGCCGGCACCATGGAAGCCCGGTTCCAGTCGCCGGGCACCCCGTCCCAGATCGGCGTGTCGGTCGCGCCCGGGTAGAGAGCGGTGATCCTGACACCGCTGCCGGCGATCTCCTCGCGCATCGCGGCCACGAACCCGGCGAGGCCCCACTTGCTCGCGCAGTAGGCCGACCAGCCGGGAAAGCCGCGGCGCGCGGCCACCGAAAGAATCGGCACGATCCAGCCGCTCCCCCGCCGCTTCATGGCAGGGAGGAACGCGCGGACCAGCAGCGCGGTGCCGGTCAGGTTCACGTCTATGGTTTCGGCGAAGCTGGCAGGCGTCAGCTCCTCCAGCGGAGCGATGTGGGCGACGCCGGCCGCGGGAACCAGGATCGAGGCGGCCTCCCACCGGCCGTGGATCTCGGCCGCGGCGCGCTCCACGGCGGCGGGGTCGCGCACGTCGCAGGAGAGGGCCAGCCCTTCAGAGCTGCCAGCCGCCGAAAGCGTCTCCCGAAGCGGCTCCAACCGCCGGCCGAGCAGCGCCAGGTCGTATCCCAGGCGCGCAAGCTCCAGGGCGATCTCCCGGCCGATGCCGGTCCCTCCGCCGCTGATCACGGCGACTTTGCGTTGGGCTGTCATGGGTTGGTACCGAAAGCGTCTCCCGGGGCGTTCAAGAGTCCGGCGGAGACTATCATGGCGACATCATGGTCCTGCTACGATCGTCCCCCATGTTCGCCCCTGCCCTTCGTCGTCCGCCCTGGCTCCTCGCGCCCTCGTCCACCCGGAACCATGCCGAGCTCGAAGCCCGGCGCGCCGCTCAGTTGGTCCTTCGAGGCGAGCCGGCCGCGAGCCTGGTCACCGTCCCGGAGGAGATCGGCCAGCAGGATCAGGCCGCGCCGTCGGCCGCGGGTCAGCCTCTCGACGAGCGGGTGCGAGCCGACTTCGAGCCTCGATTCGGTCACGATTTCAGCCGCGTCCGGGTTCACACGGACGGCCGCGCCGCCGAGTCCGCGAGCCGGCTGGGAGCCCGCGCCTATACGTCCGGCCGCGATATCGTCTTCGGTCCCGGCCGCTATGACCCCGCCTCCCCTTCCGGCCGGGGCCTGATCGCCCACGAGCTTGCGCACGTCGTTCAGCAGCAGAGGGCCGGCCGCCAGACGGTTCAACTCGCGAGCGAGCTCGAATCCCTCCCCGAGGAGGAGCGCAACAAGGTCAGCGTCTTCGGGTCGACGCTGGACGAGACGGCCCAGGATCTCATCGGCGAGGCCTACACCAAGGGCGCTCCGATCGACCTTCCCCCGAACCTCACGGTTCAGCTCGGCGCCTCCGTGGGCAAGTCCGGAAAGAAGGGGCTCGAGAGCGTCGTTACCCTCCTGATTCAAACCAGTACCCTGCCTTCGAACACCTCGATCACCCTGGCCCTTCCGGAAGCCGGAGAGACCTATCGGATCACCCGGGTCGAGCGTCCCTCCCAGAAGGCGGCAGGAGCCACGGCCGTCCCCGAGCTGGTCCTCGTGGAATCCACCGGCCCCGCCTCGGCCGCACCCAGGAAAGCGCCGTGGATGGCCTTTCCCGGCCCCTTCTCCACCGCGCAAGGCCCGCTCCCCGTCCGGGAGGCCCGGCAAATGCGCGACTGTCTCGATGACGGCGCCACCCTGGACGCCTGTCAGCAGTCGGTACTGGATAAGGATGTGCCGCTCGCCGCCGGGGAGACGGAAATCTGGAAGACGAAGATCCGGCGCGGTCCCGGCTGGATGAAATCCGATTGGACCGCTCTCACCGACGCGATCACCGCCCTGCCGGAGCAACCCCTGAGCCGCCTCAAGGGCGTGAAGTTTCTGCGCGCGCCGGAGAAGGCCTGCAGCTCCGAAGCGCTCAAGGCCCGGACCTGCAGCCCAGACACTTCCGCCGAAACGTCCGTCGCCCTCGGCACGGTCACGTTCTTCGACCGGGCGTTCCGGGCCTCCGCCACGCGGCGAGGGACCGCAACAACCCTCGAAGCCACGTTGATCCATGAGATCGGCCATCTCGCCGACGGCGTCTTCCTCGCCAATCCGCTGGTCGACTACATGAATGCCCCGAGCGGCACCGGCGACATGAAAAAGGTTCTGGACGCGCGCTCGCTGTCCGGCATGGGCTGGGACTCCAACGTCGTGGACAAGGATGGCGGGCTCCATCTCAATCTGAAGGATCCGGGAGGAGCGCCCAAGGACTCCTTCCGCGAGGCCGCGATCCGGGACGGGCTCGTCGTCGAGGATGACAGCAAGACGATCGTGTCCGGAGGCGTCACGAAGTACGGACAATCCAGCTGGATGGAGCTGTTCGCCGAGTCCTACATGCTCCACTTCACCGATCCGGACCTTCTCAAGGCGATCCGGCCCAACGTCTTCAAGTATTTCGAGACGATCTACCCAGGGAAGGCCAAGAAGTAGACTTCATCGCAGTATCCAAACTACTCACTCTTCGAAGTGGGATCGATGAGGCTGCTCAGCGATTTGAACAGGCGCCGGCCGTGCCACAGTGCCTTCACCTTCTCCGGTTGTACAAATTCGATGACCTCATGGGCTTGACCGTGCCGATACGGGCCGTTCCCGCAATCTTTGGTTGCCTGTCTCAATGCGTAGCTCACGTCGTCCTTTGTGCGATTTTCCAAGTCGGTCTCAGGAAGCACCTTTGCATTGAAATTCCTCTTGAAGAAAGTTGCGAGTGCGGCCTGGTCAGTCAGCAGCCAGGTTTCGACAAAAGGAACCATTAGATAGAGGTGTTGCTCCGTCGCCCACCTCGGCCGTGGCCATTTGTCATCTTCGCGTCGAGCCACCACGTCCCACACTCTGGTGCCTGCGGGAACAAGCGTCTCCGAATCCGCCAACAGCACACACAGGTCTTGTGGGTATTGAGTCTGATAATTGCGGAAGCGGCGAAAGGCATCACCTCGGCTCTTGCCCCGCACGACCTCTAACGACTGATAGCCACTTCTCCTGGCGAGCCCATGGAGCTCACGCAGAAAACTCTTCCAGCCTCTCCGAAAATCGCTATCCGCCGTTTTTCCTGGGCTACCGCCTTCGATGTAGACGCGAACATGCTTCTTCACCAGCGATTTCCCCCCAGCTCGCCGGATGTCCAGAGCTCACCGAGCGTGTGCCCCTCACGCCACTCTGAGTACTCCGCTTGAGAAAGGCGTCGCACTACCGAGCCGTTCAACCCTGTGTCGAAAGCAAACAGCGCGTCGAAATCGTCCTGCAACGCAGTGAGCAGGAATTCAGAATGGGTAGTAACAATCAACTGAGTCCTGGACGCTGCGTCTACGATCATTTTAGCCACCATCCGAATCATATCGGGGTGCATTCCCAGCTCCGGCTCTTCCAGACAGATCAGGGGCGGCGGCGCGGGCTGAAAGAGAATCGCAGCCAACGCCAAGAACCGTAGAGTTCCATCCGATAGACGTTGGGCGGGGAGCGGCGATTCGAATGGCGATTCGAGCAGCTCCAAGCCAACACGGCCAAACAGGATGCGAGTGATGAAGTCGACGTACGTTTCCTTTAACTCACGCAGGAGGCCTCGAATTTTCTTATGTGCCTCCGTCTTTTCCAATCCGTTCAAGGCCAAAGGCAAATCGTCCATCGACTCTGATAGCATTGTCGTAGTGCGACTTGTCGGCGTCGCCTCGCGCAGCTTGGAAGTCCGACCAAACGTCCATTCAGAGAAAATTCGGAACCGAGAATACAGATCAGCCAGGTGCGTGATCTCGGGATATTGGCCGGCATCCCGGATTTGGCTGAGAATCGACGCAAGAGGATTGTATTCATCCGTATTGAGTTGTCGATTGATGCGTCGTCGTTTGCCTAGAGCGCTCAGCGTCGCCCCGCCCCGATGCGAGCCTACAAAGAGTGGATCCTTCGGCTCCTCACCGCCCGTTCGAGAAACTACTTCTTCTAATGCGACACGTCCAACAGGCTGTGACAAAAATCGGAGCTTATGATCTAATGGTTCCGGCGTATTGAGCCGAGCCTGGAGTGCAGCCGATTGAAGACTAGAGCCCTTATATATCCAATCTTGAAAACCAGAGTCCTGAAATGCTTGCTGAATGTCGAGCGGAGCGAGGCGTAGTATTCGGATGCAGCTCAGAAGGTTTGATTTACCCGAACCGTTGGGGCCGACCAGAAGATTCAAGCGACCAAAGTCGAAAACCGTTTCGTCACCGAATGATAGCAAGCCCGTTACAGAGATCTTCTCCAGCGGCAGCGCGGTTCCACTCAATTTCGACGGTAGCTCAATTCGGAGCAACTCTTCGGCCGTGAGGTGCCGCACCTTGTCCGCCGTACGAAACGGGCTGACGCAGATCACGGGGTCTAATTCCGCAGCTTCGCTCATGACACTACCAGCCAATCATCGTCCCAGCTCTCTACGCCCTCGCTGCTAAACAGCAAACGGAAATCTGCGCTCGGCAAAGCGCCTGGTCGATCGGCATAGCCAAACTCGTAAGCAAAGGATGCGATGAGATCTTGAATCTCGAAGCCTTCTTTCACGAAGCCATAATCGCGGTACAACACAACAGCAAGATCGGCAACCTGGATTGGCTTCTCGTACAAAAGATGGACCCTTGCCAGCGCGGCATGATCGGCAGGCAGGGAGTACTCGCGCTCCTCGATACGGACAACCCTGCGGAATGGCTGATTGGGGCGCAGAGCCGCCGGTGAGTAGGGGCCGGCGACATTGTCGTTGAGCCAGAGATTTCGTTCGCTAGCCGCCTGCTCGGTAAAAATCTTGATGTAGGGCGTGCCAAGCGGATGATTCTCTACCTCAAGAAACTGTTTGTAGAACTGCGTGAAATTGGGGCGCAGATCATCCAATCGCCCAAGCTGTGCAGCTCGTTGCTGGAGGCAAAGGTAGCCCGCGAATTGCGTGTGCGTTTTTTGATTTCGCAGGCGCGCCAAGGAACGCGCGACTACGGACGGGCGGATTACCAAAGCAGTCATTGTGCCCCCTGCTCCATCACAAGCACTCAGCGCCGGGCGAATCGAACCCGCTGCCTCGCCGTTGGTTCGAGCAAGGGAGGAGGCTGTATGGTGCGGTCGGAGGCCCGCTCCCGTGCTTGAAGATACTTGACGAGAGCATCCGGGTCGTTCCCATGCTCGCGAAATAGCTCCTCGCGATGGCGGTGCAGCTCTTCGACGATGGAGTCAGACTTCATGGTGCTCTCTCAAAAGCTCTTCGAATCGGCATTCCAGAAAATCTACCATACCCGAGTGCCGGGTTATAGTCAGCGGCCGATGGCGCATCCGGCCCCCAGCCCATGACCCCCAAGTGGCGCACCCTCACCCTCCTCGCCCTCGCGGAGCTCCTGGCCATGTCGGTCTGGTTCTCCGCCTCGGCGGTCGTGCCTCAGCTCACGGCCGAGTGGCATCTCTCGGGCGCCCAGCAGTCGTGGCTGACCATGAGCGTTCAGGTCGGGTTCGTGCTCGGTGCGCTGCTGAGCGCCATCCTCAATCTGGCGGACCGGATTCCGGCACAGCGGCTCATGGCTGGATGCGGGGTGCTGGCGGCGGCGGCCAATGGTGCGATTCCACTCCTCGACTCCGGGCCGGGCGTCTCGCTCGGGCTTCGGTTTCTGACGGGCGTGGCGCTGGCGGGGGTCTATCCTCCGGGGATGAAGCTGGCGGCTTCGTGGTGCAAGGAGGATCGCGGGCTGGGGATCGGGCTGCTGGTGGGGGCTCTCACTCTGGGATCCGGCGTGCCTCATCTCCTGAATGCTCTTGGAAGTCAGGGGATGCCGGCGTGGCGGGGCGTGCTACTGACCACTTCCCTTCTCTGTCTCGCCGCGGGAGTGATCGCGGCGGTGGCGATCCGGCCCGGGCCGTTTCTGGGCAAAGCGGCGCCGTTCGACTGGCGCTTCGCGGTGCGGGCGTTTTCCGATCGGCCGACCCGGCTGGCCAACTTCGGGTATCTCGGGCACATGTGGGAGCTGTACGCGATGTGGGCGTGGGTGCCGCTGTTCCTGCTGGCGAGCTATGAGCGCGCGGGTTGGAGCCCGGCGGCGGCCAGGATGGCCGGCTTCGGCGTTCTCGCCTCGGGAGCTGCCGGGTGCGTGGTTGCCGGCCTTCTGGCCGACCGGCTGGGGCGGACGCGGATCACGGTCTGGAGCCTCGCCGTCTCCGGCGCCTGCGCGCTCGGCGCCGGGCTGCTCTTCAGGCATCCCCTCGCACTCACTCTCCTCTGCCTCGTCTGGGGCTTCGCGGTCGTGGCGGACAGTGCGCAGTTCAGCGCCGCAGTCAGCGAGCTGGCCGATCCGCGATACGTCGGCACCGCGCTCACTCTTCAGACCAGCCTGGGATTCCTGCTGACCCTGTTCACGATCCGGATGATCCCGCCGCTGGTCGATCTCATCGGCTGGGAGCACGCCTTCAAGGCGCTCGCTCTGGGACCAGTATTCGGGATCGTCAGCATGCTGCGGCTGCGACGGCTGCCGGAAGCGGTGCGGATGGCGGGCGGTAAGGGATAGACGGCTGATTGGCGCCTAACGAGGAAGAGCTTAGACGCGCTCGGACCGGAGGGTCTCGCTGGCGTACGCCAGACAGGCCTGCACGTCAGCCGCCGTGAGGTGGTCGTACTGCTCAAGGATCTGGTCCCGGGTGTACCCGCGGGCGAGAAGGTCGATGACCAACTCGACGGCGATGCGCGTTCCCTTGATCACGGGTTTCCCGACCAGGATCTTCGAATCGATAGCGATTCGGTCGTACCAGCTCTCCATCGGCGCCTCCCAGAGAGTGTTCGCCTCCACCCGGCGAGACCCCCTATGCGTTGACTTGTGGCCGCAGGCGTTCGGCCGCTCTCCCTGCGCGCAGAGAGTTCACCTCGCCCCTGGGGAAGGTCCCCTCGCGACGAAGCAAGGTTACCTCGGCAGCAAGCAAGCTTCCCCAGCGGCCGGGTAACGTCTTGCACCGCGAGGTGAGCTCACCCGGGCGCCGGGTGCCGTCACCTCGCCGCCGGGTGGGCTTCTCTGCGGCTGTGCAACGCAACCTCGTTGCGAGGGAAGGATCCCCCGTGGTCCCGCAACGTCACCCGGCCACGAGGTAAGCTCGCTTCAGGTCAGGGAAGTTTCCCTCGCCGCAGCGCCAGCTCACCCAGGGGCTGGGGAAGATTCCCTCGCCTTGGGCAAAGTTACCCGGCGTTGCGGAAGGATACCTGGCGAGCAGGTCGGCTTCCCTCGCCGCGAGGTGGGTTTACGCAGCGGCGAGGTGGGCTTCCCTCGCCGCGAGGTGGGCGTACCCAGCGGCGAGGTGAGCTTCCTCAGCCGCGCGGTGAGTCGCGCCGGAGTCCGTTCGGCCTCCCCGCCACGAGGTAAGGTTACCTGGAGGCCAGGTAACCTTACCCCGGGAGCAAGTGCAGCAATCTGCGCGGCCAAGAAGGTTTCCCGGTCGACGGGAAAGGTTTCCCGGCTATCGGGAAAGGTCTCCCGGTCAGCGGGAAGGGTTTCCCTGCCACCGGGAGAGGTTTCCCGGTCGTCGGGAGAGGTTTCCCGGTCACGAGGAAAGGTCTCCCGGTCACGGGGAAAGGTTTCCCGATCACGGGGAAAGGTTTCCCGATCACAGGGAAAGGTCTCCCGGCCACAGGGAAAGGTCTCCCGGTCACAGGGAAAGGTCTCCCGGTCACAGGGAAAGGTCTCCCGGCCACAGGGAAAGGTCTCCCGGTCACAGGGAAAGGTCTCCCGGCCACAGGGAAAGGTCTCCCGGCCACAGGGAAAGGTCTCCCGGTCACGCGGAAAGGTTTCCCGGCCACCGGGAAAGGTTTCCCGATCACCGGGAAAGGTTTCCCGACGAGCGGGAAAGGCTTCCCGGCCGCAGGGAAACGTTCTTTGGGAGCCGGGAGAGGTCGCCTCCCGGATAAATCCGGTGGCAACGATCCTCCGTATCATCGGGGCCATGCCAACATTTCGGATCTCCTCCCTGTTCCTGCTGGGCGCGTTCGCCCTCTCCCTTGGCCTCTCCGCAGGCCTCCCCGGGCCGGCTTCGGCGGCCGAGCGTCCCCGGTTGACCGGTTTCGTGCGCCTGTCCGGCGGCTCGATCGACTCGGCTCCTTCCTTCCTCGAAGGCGGCTTCGGCAAGCTGGTGGATGGCGGACATTCCAGCGAGGGCCGCTCGGAGGTCTTCAACGCGGGGATCGGCGAGGCGCGGCTCGCTCTCGACTGGGAGATGGGCGCGGGCTGGGGCCTGTTCGTTCACGGCGTGGCGCGGCGGGATGCGGAGAGCCTCGACAGCTCGGCGGGGTCCGGGCTGCTCGAAGCGTTCGTGGAGCGGCGCTTCGGCGACGGCGAGTGGCATGTGTGGACGCTGCGCGCCGGCCAGTTCTTCCTGCCGGCGTCCCGCGAGAACGTCGGCTCGCTCTGGACCACGCCCTACACGCTCACGCTGTCGGCGATGAACAGCTGGGTCGCGGAGGAGATCCGGCCGATCGGCGCCGATCTCGCCTGGACGCGCACGTTCGCGAGCGACCACAAGATCCACCTCGGCGCCACGGTGTTCGGCGGCAACGACACATCGGGCACGCTGCTCGCCTGGCGGGGCTTCTCGTTCCACGACCGCCCCACGCCCACCGGCCGCTTCGTGCCGCTGCCGCCCTTCCAGGGGCGCGACGAGGAGTTCCCGAAGCAGAGCCGCGAGGGCTCGAAGGCGTTCGGCTCCGACCTCGACGGGCGGCCGGGCTATGCCGGGCGCGTCCGGTGGATCAGCCCGGACAACCGCGCCACGGTGCAGGCGACCGCGTTCCTCAACCGTGGCGACCGCGCGCTCCACGGCGAGGAGTACTCCTGGGAGACGGACTTCCGCTGGCTCTCCGCGGAGACCGAGCTGCCGGCCGGCCTGCTTCTGCTGGGCGAATGGGGCTCCGGCACATCGCGGATGGGCTTCGCGCCGCCCGGCCAGCGGTCGGACGCAGTGGTGGACATCACCTTCGACACCTTCTACCTGCTGCTCACCCGGGACTGGGGGATCGTCCGCGCCACGGTGCGCTACGACGACTTCAAGGTCGCCGACAACGACTCGACGGCGCTCGACGGCATCCCTGAAGACAATCGGGAGGACGGCCGGGCCTGGACGCTCGCCCTGCTCGTGCCGCTCGGCCAGAGCTGGCGGGCGGGCGTCGAGTATCTGAATCTGGAGGTCGACCGGCCGGCCGCCGTCCGGGCGGGGTCTCCGCCGCCGGACGGCGACTCGGTGCGGGCCGAGGTGCGCTACTCGTTCTAGACAGGTTGTTCTTGTAGGGGCGGCTCTCGTGGCCGCCCTGGGTGGGGGCAGGCCGAAAATCTCACCCTGCCGCGAGCAAGGGCAACCACAAGGGTTGCCCCTACCCCGTTTGCCATGCCCAGGTTGACGGGCTGCTAGTCCATCCGCTTGAGCGGGATGCCGGTCGCCGCCGCTTCCAGGAGCATCGGATCGGGCTTGAGGCCGAAGCCGTCGGCCATGCGCGGGAAGTAGTTGAAGATGGCCACGACGTGGCCCACCTCGAGGAGACCCTGCTCGTTGAGGCCGGCGTCGCGCAGCGGCTGCCAGTCCTCGGCCGTCATCTCCCGCGGCTTGAGGGTCATCGTCTCCGCCAGGGTGCAGAGCGCCCGTTGCCGCGGGGTGAGATGGGTCAGCTCGCGCCAGCGGTGCTGCTTGATCGCCACCACCAGCTCGGGGTCGTTGTGCTCGACACGCAGAAACTCTGCGTGAGACTCCGTTCAGTATTGGCAGTCCTGCGCGGCCGAGGCCACGGCCGCGAGCATCTCGCGCTCGGCGCGGCTGAGCTCCCCCGGCGCGAACATCATTTCGTAGAACGCACCCTGCAACGCCTGCCCGATGCGGCCGTGCGCGGCGAGCAGTTTCGACATCCCGCCGATGAATCCGAAGTTGTACACCGACTTCGACGGGCTCCCCTGACTCCTGGCGAGCATCTCCTCGTCCGAGGGGAGGGTGATGAAGGGCTGTTGATCGTCGGACATCCGAGCCTCCTTGGGTGCTTGATCCGGCCTGGATTGTACCCGCCGGACCGGCGGCTCGCCAACCGGGCGGCGGCCGAAACCGCCGCCCGGTCGAGGCATCGAAGAAGGCGGCCGGTCTCTACCCGCAGGCGGTGAACGCCACGGAGTAGTTGCTGGTCGCGCCGACCGGGTTGGTGAGGTAGTAGTTGTAGTTGCCATACTGCAGGACTCCCGGAGCGAGGATCGTGTTGCCGTCGACCTGCCCCAGGTCGTTGTCCTTGCCGGCGCCGCCGTTGACGTGCATGAGGGTGGCGGAGATGCCCGCCGGCATGATCACGGAGATCGAGCAGACGGCGTCCCAGTTCAGGTGGAAGTGCGCGGTCGATCCCGAGGCCACGCCGGTGACGGTGGCGACCGTCGACTGATTCGCGGCGGGGGTCGAGACGAGGCTCCACTGCATCCAGGGGTTGACGTCGGAGGTGCTCAGGGCGCCGAGATAGGCCGGCATGAGCGTCGCGCACTGCTGGGACGGGGTCCAGCCCGCGGGCGCCAGGAACAGCGCGGTGCCGCGCTTCTCGCTGAAGGCGGAGACTCCGTAGGTCGAGTAGTTCCAGTAGGTTTCCGTGTAGGAGTCGTAGTCCGCGTCGTGCCAGCCCGCCGAGGCCTGGCCAAACTGGCGCCAGCCTTCGAGCTGGAGGAAGTTGCAGCGCTGGGTCGTGTCTCCGAGCGGATTGAGAAACATGACGGGCTGCACGGTGGGGCCGATCAGGAAGGAGCAGAGCAGCGGCGACTGGGCCGGCACCGAGTCGTAGTCGATCGTCAGGGGATAGGACATGCCGCTGTCCTGGCCTCCGACCGAGCTGTAGTGGGAGTCCCACACCTGCTGGGCGAGGTTGGGATAGACCGGGCTGTTGTTCGCGCCGAGGGTGTTGTAGAGATCCGGCGCGATCGTCTGGCTGGAGGCCGTGGTGGGGTCGAGCACCAGCACGGTGTGGGCGCCGTAGAGGAAGTACAGGAGGAAGATCGAGACGTTGTTGGCGTTCCAGCCGCCGTCCGAGTATTTCAGGTCATAGCTCGTGTAGCCCGTCACGTAGTAGATCGGCTTCGACGCATTGGCGGCTCCAACCCAGCCCTTGAATTGGAGCTGCGGAACCCAGAGCACGGGCAGATGGTCTCCGATGTACGACGAGAGGCTCTGCAGCAGCACGGCGTCGGTCTGCAGGAATCCCTGGCCCGGGGCCGGCTGGCCGCCCTGCCAGAATCCAGTCCAGAGGCTGACGATGCGCTGGATGGAGGTCCAGTTGGCGAAGCTTCCCGTGAACGGCGGCGGCTGGGTCGGCGAGGTGTAAGCGGTCTGCGGGCCTTCCGCGGCCGCGAACACCGGCGCGGTGCCGCGGGCGTTGGTCGCGAACATGCTCTGCACGAAATCGTGGGTGTTCGAGTAGTCGGAGGCGAGCGTCACCACGGCCTCGGCCGGGGTTTCGATCAGCACCGTGATGGTCGCGGAGGAGCCGCTCATCGGCGTCCCGGAGATCACGGCCACGTAGGAGTTGTTGTTCGAGCAGGAGAACGAGAAGGCGTTGTCCGTGCCGGGCACGTAGACGGCGGGCATCTCGAAGTTGAAGATGAGGGTCACGCCGTGGCCGTCGGTGTAGTTGATGAATCCGGCGACGTTGTGACCGGAGATCAACGTGCTGGCGGTGCCGTTGGCGGGGATCGCCGCGGGCGCCGGACCCGGATTGTTGCAGCCGGACGAGCTCACCAGAGTGAGCTGCGAGTTGGTGGCGTTGACGAAGGTCAACGAAAGCGTATCTCCCATGTACCGTCTCCTCGGCCGGCGTACCGGCGGCATGGCCGTGCGTCCTGAAGGGTGCGCTGCCTCAAGCCCGGTAGTGGGACGGCGCGGCGGATTATCCCAGGATCGGTCATCCCACCATCCGGCTGCCGCCTTCCACTTCGGCCACCGCGAGACCGCGGTTGAGCTGAAGGACGAGCGCGTCGGGGTCCACGACGATCCGTTCGGGCTGGAAGCCCAGGGTCCAGGTCACGCGCCGGGACGAGCCGGGGCCGAGAGTCACGGTGCGCCGGTCCTGCCTGGGACCGCGCGCCGCGGCGATCTCGACCTCGACCGTGCCGGTGCCGACGTTGGCGACGGTGACGGCGGCGCGCCATCCTCCAACGACGGGCTCCAGGCTCGCGCCGGAGAGCTTGAATTCGGGGAGCACGACGCCGGCCAGCCACTGATCCACGAAGCGCTGGAACCCTGCGGGAGACTGCGACTGTCGGCGAAGCGCGGCGATCAGATCCTGGGGCGTCGCAGGCTGACGGCTCCGGACGTGGCGGCCGACGAGATCGCGGAGGCCGGCGAGCATGCGGTCCCGGCCCAGGTGGTTGTGAAGCATCCACATCACCCACGCGCCCTTCTGGGAGAGGACGGCTTCGTCGCTCGCGCGCTCCTCCATCGTGGCGAGCAGCGGACGCTCCCCGTTCACCCGCCGCTGTTCGAGATAGATCCGTTCGAGCTGGCGCGCGAAGTCGACGCGGGCCGCGGGCCCGTTCTCCGATTCGTGCAGGAGCAGCGCCGAGTAGTTGGCCATGCCTTCGATCAGCAGGCCGGTGCCCGGGCCGTCGCCGGCCCGCAGAAGATGGCCCCACCATTGATGAGCGGCTTCGTGCGCGGTGACGCTGAAAGCCAGGCCCGCGCGCGGATCGCCGCCGGTCAGGAAGCCGATCCCTTCAGAAAAGCTGATGTTCGCCGGAAAGGCGGTGGCGTTCGTCTCCAGGTCGGGAAACTCGCTGATCCGCAGCTCCTGCCACGGGTAGGGATGGAACCACTCGGAATAGCGCGAGCGCGCGGCGGCGAGGGTGTCGAGAATCCGATCGACGTTGTAGGGATGCCCGGGGTGATAGAAAACCGCGGCGCCGTCCTTGCGGCGGACGTCCCAGCGGCCTGCGATCAGATTGAGCGCATGGACGGGCTGCCCGTCTCCGCCGCTCTCCCCGCTCTCCCAGACTACGGTGGTCCGGCCGTCCGCGCTCCACTGCGCCGTCTTCGTTCCCGAGGCGTTGACCGTGTACTCGCTGGGCGCGCGAACCTCCACCCGCGCCTGGAACGGAGCGCTCCAGCCGTCCTCCCCGCGGTCCTCGCCCCGATCGACGAACCCGGGCACGGGCAGAAGCTCGCCGCGGTGGGTCGAAAGCAGGACGCCCGCGGGCAGGATGAAGCTGTCCGCGCCGCCGCCGTTGCGGCTGATCCCGCGGGGATGGTGCAGGTCGTAGGCGAATCCCACCCGCGCCGTGCCGCCGGGCGCGAGCGGCTCGCGGAGAGTGAGGATCTGGAGGCCGTCGCGGTCCTCAGCCGGGACCGGCTCGCCGTCGACGGTCCACGAAACCGTTCCAAAGGAGAAGCCGATCGTGTAGGGCAGCCGACGCATGGGCTCGCCTGTGGCGTTGACCACGGAGTAGGTGCCGTCGACGCGGAGGCGCCGCTCCGCCGGCTCCAGATCGAGCTTGAGATCCATGCGCTCGACGGCGGCCGGAACCACGCCGTGCCAGTCGTGGACGTTGCGGCGCCCAATCTCACCCGATCTCTCCTCCGATCGCTCCTCCGCGGCCTGCCCCTGATATCCGTCGCGAACCTGAATACCGAGAAAGCTGCCGGCCAGCAACGGCATCAAGGCAAACGGCGCGAGGCGCAGCGCGCGGCGGAAGAGCCATTCCGGCCGGAGCCGGTGCAGGGTCGCGGCGGCGTCGCGCTCGGTCCTGGGAAGAAACAGAAAGGCGAGGGCGAACAGAAAGACGGCGGCGCCGACCGCCACGGCGCGGTTGAGGAGCAGAGCGCTGCCGTGGAGCGGAAACGTACCCATGTCGCTCCACCGGAGCGCGCCCCAGAGCGGCCAGTTCGAAACCCAGGTCATGGAACCGCTCATGAAATGAAAGCCGGTCAGCACGAGCGCCACCAGGCCGGTCGAGAGCGCGGCGGCGCGGCTGCGCACGACCGCCGTGACCGCGGTCACGAAGGCCGTCCAGACCAGGAAGGTAGGCGCGAGCACGACGCCGAAGACCAGCACGAGCGGCCAGATCTCGACGCGCCCGCCGGCCTGGAGAAGCAGCAGAAGGAGACCGCTGGCGATGCACGCCGCGGACAGCACGCCGATGACCACGGCGGCGACGAGGCCCTTGCCGAGGAGAATCGCACCGCCGGACACGGGCGAGGCGTGGAAGATCGAATCGAGCTTCGTGGTCCGTTCGCGCTGCATCGATTCGATCACGGTGAAAAGGAGATAAAGACAGACGAGGACCGTGACGACCGGGAGCGTGCGGACGGCGAGCGTGCCGGCGGTGAGCAGGACCGGAGCGCCGAAGACATCCGTGTCCGTGCCCGCGACCTCGACCACCACGAGCATCAAAAAGGCCGTGAACAGATAGAGAGCCGGCTGGCGGATCAGCTCCCGCAGCTCGGATTGCAGGATCGTCCCCGCGCCCGTGAACAGGCCGGGAGACCGGCTCGTCATTCCGAGGATCCGCAGCGGAGAAAATCCAGCCGGGCTCGACACGACCGCAGCGGGTGAAGGCTCCCGGCGCCCGGCTTTGGAAGCGACGCGCTTGCCGCCCAGGGTGACGCGAAAGTGGCGGATCGACGCGAGCACCGCCAGGGCCGGCAGCACCAGAGCGAACAGGCGGCTCAGGACGAGCGTGGCGTCGAAGGCGAGCGGCGCGGTGTTGTAGAAATCGACGCCGCGATCCACCTTGAAGAGCGTCAGGCTGAGCCAGCGCAGCGACGTGGGATCGAGAATCATGAGCAGCCGGCTCAGCCGGGGGTCGAGAGACGGCGGCGCCCAGGTCCAGAACACGGTCAGCGTGACGACGAACAGCACGGTCGGCACGGCGTAGACCGCCATCGGCCGGCGCGTCCGCTCCCCCACCGCGAACGCGATTGCCGCCGAGAACCAGATGCCGGGCGCGGCGAACACGAGCGCCGGGATCAGATAGTGACCGGGATGGAACGGACCCTGAATCGCGCCGTCCGCCTTCAATTGATAGAAACCGATCGCCATCAGCAGGTGGGCCGCGAACGCGAGGCCCAGCGCGGCGCTCACGCCGGTCACCTTCCCCAGGATGTATTCGGCGGGCGTGAGCGGCGTGCTGTGAATCAGGTCGGCGATCGTCGACTCGTCGTCGCGGATGACCGAGAGGCCCGCCAGGAGCGCGGCGAAGAACGTGTAGGCGAAGAAGCTGCCGATGGCGAACGTCTGGGCGAGCGCGTACGGGGAGTTGATGTAGGGCCGGACACCCCCGACCGCGGCGTCTCCGGAAGGGATCATCGCCACCGGGTTGAGCGCGCTGGTGATGAACAGCAGCATCGCCAGCAGCACCCAGAACAGCGGCCCCGTGAGATGAGCCCGCAGCTCATGGCCCGCGATCGTGCCGAGACGGCCCGCGGCTCCCTTGAAACTCCAGCGGTTCCCCTGCGATTCGAGCATGGTGCGCTCCCGGAAGAGATCGGTTGTTCGGCTTTCGAGCGATGGCTCAGCCGTACAACGAGCCTTCCCGGGAGGTTGTTACAAAGGATGGGCCTTCCCGAGCCTCATCCTTCCCGCAGCACCACCGTGGGATCGAGCTTCAAAGCGCGCCGGGCCGGTAGATAGGAGGCGATGAGGCCGGCGGCGGCCAGCACGACGCTGACCAGGATGTAGATGACCGGATCGTAGGCGCCGATCCCGAACAGCAGCGCTTCCAGGAGGTGTGAAACCGAGGCCGCCGCGCCGAGCCCCAGCGCCAGCCCCAGGGCGATCAGAACCGCGCCCTGCCCGAGAATCAACCTCATCACATCCCGGCGTTGCGCACCGACGACCAGGCGCAGCCCGATCTCGCGCCGGCGCTGCGCGACGTTGTAGGCGATGACGCCGTAGATCCCGACCGTTGCGATGAGCAGGGCGATCACCGCGAAGCCGCCGAGCAGCAACGACGACAGGCGGCGCAGGGCCAGAGAGTCGTCGAGCACCTGCTCCAGCGTCTTCATCTCGGAGACGGCCTGGCTCGGATCGATCTCGCCGACCGCGCGTCGAGCCGCGGTGCCGATCGCCAGGGGATCGCTCCCGGTCCGCACCACCGCCGTCATCGCGCCGGCCGGCCGCTGGGAGTGCGGGAGGTAGATGAGCCCGCGCGACTCCCGGTCGAGACCGTCCTGCTTGGCGTGCCCGACGACGCCGACGATCGTGAGCCACGGCCCCTGGCCCGCGCTGCCGAGCTGGATGCGCCGTTCGATCGGGTCGGCGTCGGCGAAATGGCGGCGCGCCAGCTCTTCGTCGACGAGGGCGACTCCGGGGGCCTGGGCGTCGTCCGACGGAGCGAAGGTCCGCCCGGCGAGCAGCTCGATGCCGATCGCCCGGTGATAGCCGGGCGTGGCGACGCGGAGATCGGCCGACGGAAAGCCTTCGCCGGACCGCGGCGGCCGTCCCTGAATGGCGAACGTGGTCTGGCTCTCGGCGCCGGAGAGGGGGAGGATCGAGACGGCGCCGACCGCCGTGACCCCGGGAAGCCCCGCCAACCGTTCTTCCAGCGCCTGGTAGAAGCCGCGGACCGAGGCCGGCTCGGCATACCGGAGATAGTGGAGGGATGTCTTCAACGTGAGGACGTTCCGGGGCTCGAAGCCGGGATCCACGCTCTGCGCCGCGGCGAAGCTGCGGATCAGGAGCCCGGCGCCGACGAGCAGGACAAACGACAGGGCGACCTCCGCCACCAGGAGGCTCCGCCGCAGGAGGTTGCGCCCGCGGCCCGCGCTGCTGGTCCGGCCCGTGGCCCGGAGAGCCGTCTCCAGCTTCCGGCCGAGGAGCTGCGCGGCCGGCACGAGCCCGAACGCGACGCCGGTGCCGGCCGCGACCAGGGCGGCCAGGGCCAGCGCGCCGCCGCCGACGCGGATCTCGTCGACCCGCGGCAGAAGATCAGGACGCGCCCCGCCCAGCAGCCCGATGGCGGCATAGGCGAGCGCCAGACCCAGAGCCCCGCCGAGCAGCGCCAACAGCAGGCTCTCCGTCAGGAGCTGCCGGAAGATCCGGGAGCGCCCCGCTCCCAGCGCCAGCCGCACCGTGATCTCGCCTTCGCGGGCGACGGCGCGGACGACCAGCAGGTTGGCGACGTTGGCGCAGGCGACGAGAAGCACCAGGGCCACGGCCGCAAGCAGGGTCGTCAGAGCCGGCCGCACCGGCCTGACCAGGTGTTCCTTCATGGGCACGAGCTCGACCTGCCAACCCTGCCGCGGGTAGATGTCCGGGTGCTCCCGGTACGACTGCGCGACCAGAGCCTCCATCCCGGCCTGGGCCTGCGCGAGAGAGACGCCGTCCTTCAGCCGGCCCAGGACATGGAGGAAACGTTGGCGTCGCGGCGGCAGGTTCGCCGGATCGATCGCGAGCGGCCCCCAGATCTGGACCTCGCCGTTCGCCAGCCGGAACTCGGGCGGGAGCACGCCCACCACCACCAGCCGGTCGCCGTCGATGTCGATGCCCCGCCCGAGGATCCCGGGATCGGAGGCGAAGCGCCGCTGCCAGAGCCCGTGCGACAGGAGCACAACGCGGTCGCGCCCCGGAACGGCTTCCTCCTCCGTGAACGTGCGCCCGAGCGCCGCCCGGACGGCCAGAAGACGGAACAGGCTCGGCGATGCCAGGCCGACGACCACCGCCTCCGACTCGCCCCCTTCGAGGATCGTGGCCTCGGCGCCGGTGATGTAGGCGCCGAGCTCCGAGAAGACCTCGTTGCGCTCCACGTGATCGAGATACTCGGGCGCCGAGGTCTCCATCCAGGGGAGGTTCATGAGGGAGAGGTGATTCCAGATTCCGACGATGCGATGGGCGTCCGGGTACGGCAGGGGCTTCAGGAGCACCGCGTCGACGACGGCGAACATGGCCGTCGTCGAGCCGATGCCGAGAGCGAGACAGAGGATCGCCGTTCCAGCAAAAAGCGGGTTCCGGCGCAGGACACGAAGAAAGAAACGGACATCTTGAATCAGGCTCATGTTGACTCCTCGCGCATGGAATGTATCGTCGGCTATACTCTGCGCGCTACAACGCTACGAGCGGTGCTCACGGGGAGACGGCCATCATTCCGAGGATCTTTCACTTCATCTGGATCGGGCCCAATAAGTTGCCCGACAGGCACCGGGAGTGGATCGACAGCTGGGAGTTTCACCATCCAGACTGGGAGATCCGGCTCTGGGGCAACGACAACCTGCCGCGGATCCGCAATCAGAAGCAGTTCGAAGCGTCCCGGTCCTGGGCCGGAAAGGCCGACATCCTGCGCGTCGAGGTCGTTCATGAGCACGGCGGTGTCTATGTCGATACCGACATGGAGTGCCTCCGTCCCATTGATGAGCTCTTGACGGATTGTGACTGCTTCGTGGCCCGGACCGAAGAGCGCGGAGTGATCAACAACAACATTTTCGGCGCGGTGCCGGGTCATGAATTCACCCGCACGATGCTCGACCTCATCCCGCGGCACTTCAACCCCAGGAAGCCGTACCTGGCCGGTCCAGCGCTGTTCACTCGCATCGGCGAGAGCCTCTCCGCCGTGCGAGTCTTCGAGCGGCGGATCTTCTCTCCTGTCACGTTCCGGGAGAAGACCGTGCTGCACATGAAACCCGACTTCCCTGGTGCCTATGCCATCCACTGGTTCGAGGCCAGCTGGGTCAAGCGGCCATCCCGACTTCAGACGCTCTCCGAGCGGATGACGCGATGGCTCCGGCGTTCCTGAAAAAGGTATGGTGAGACCATGATTCCCAGAACCTTTCATTTCATCTGGCTCGGCCCCAGGGAGCTGCCCGAAAAGCATCGCGATTGGATCGAGAGCTGGGAGTTCCACCACCCTGAGTGGAACATCCGGATCTGGGGCAACGACGATGTGCCGCGGCTGCGCAACCAGGAGCAGTTCGATCGTGCCCGCTCCTGGGCCGGCAAGGCCGATATCCTGCGCGTCGAGATCGTGTTTGAGCACGGCGGCGTCTTTCTCGATACCGACTTTGAGTGCCTGCGCCCCATCGACGGCCTGATCGCCAACTGTGACGGCTTCCTCGCCCGATCGCACCCGAGCTGCCGCATCGCCAATGGCGTCTTCGGAGCAACCCCCGGGCACGAGTTCCTGAACAAGGTCATCCGGGACATCCCGAAATACTTCCGGCCCGACGAGCCGGATTGGACAGGCCCTACCCTGTTCACGCGCCTCGGAAGGAGCTTTCCGGACATCCGGATCTTCGAGCAGAAGGTCTTCTTTCCGATCAACGCCGACGAAAAGCTGGCCCTCCACGCACTGCCCGAGTGGCCCGGCTCCTATGGGCTTCACTGGTTCGAAGCCAGCTGGATCGAGGAGGGCGGGCAGCGGCTCTCATCCTGGCAGCGCTGGCGGCAGTGGCTCCGCAAGAGCGGGTGAACGAGCCGCCCGTTCTCATCGTCACAGATCCACCCGCAGCAGCGTCACAAGCTTCTGCAGGTGGGTGTCGTCGATGTCTCCCGTCACCCGCGCCTTCCCTTCCATGACCAGGCGCAGCGCGTTCTGGCGGCCGTGGACGAGATCCAGCAGATCGGCGGTGTCGATCTCGATCGTGACCGGCGACTGCCGCGAATCGGGGATCACCTGGAAACCGTCTTCATCCATCTCGATCACCCAGTCCCCTCCCCCCGCACCGCGCACGGCGAAGCAGCAGGAGAGCGCGTCGAACGGCGGCTCCTCCAGGGAGTCGAGACGCTTTGGAAGGACCGTCTCGAACACCCAGCGGGCATCCTCGCCCTGACTGGCGCCGCCGCCCGCCTTGGCTACGACGGTAATTGCCGGGGTTGCCGGGGTAGCCGGTGCTTCCGGGGTGGCCGGCGCAAGATCCTTTCCTTCATAGCCAAGCTCGCGCAGGAACGCCTCCATCCGTGCGCCCAGCTCGACGGGCAGGGTCTCCAGCGGAATGACGCGGCCGCTGCCGATGCTGTCGCGGTTGATGCGGCCGCTGTAGAGAACGAGACTGTCGCCTTCGCCGCGGTCGTGCGTCGCCGAGAAGATCCGCTCGATGAGCGTCGGATCCCAGGCGACGCCGAGGAACTCGAAGAGCGGCCGGAGCGTCTCCTCCGGGTGGGTGACAAGGTTTTCATAGATCAACCGGAACGACCGGCCGGGCCAGCGCCGCTCGAAGTCGAGCATCCCGGCCGTGCTGTCCGTCCAGTAGCGGACGGTCGCCTGCACGGTGTCATCCGGCGTCTGCCGGACGTAGTCGTGAAGCACGGGAATGAAACCGTGGCGGCTGACCTCGAGGCAGGAGCGGACGACATCCCGACAGTGGCGGTAGAGGCAGACGAAGCGGGCCTCGGGGAACGCACGGGCGAGAAAATCCTGATGACCCAGATTATCCGGGCTCTTCTCGCACCAGATCCGCTTTCCGCGGCGCCGGGCGTGGTCATCCATCAGTCCGCCGAGAATCTGACGGACCTGCGCGAGGATCTGCGGGTTGGCCTCGTACGGAACATTGTCGCGGACCTCCAGCCGGGCGATCATCGTGTAGAGGCGGCGGGCGGTCGCCCCCATGTCGAGCTCGGCGGGGCTGTAGATCTCGGGATGGGTGTCCAGGATCAGGCGCGTCAGGGTCGAGCCGCTGCGGGCGCAGGACAGGACGAAGACGGGCGCAGTATTTAGAGACTGCAAGGGCTGCTCGGCAGGGCTCGTCATCGAATTCCTCGCAGTCAAACGGGAAGCGTTGCCGTGGCAATTCTCTCCCCGGCAGGTCCAGGGTGCGACCGGGGCTCTTCCTCGAAGAAGAAGCGGCTTTCGCCGAAAGCCGGCTTGAGCTGGTCGAACCAGGTGGCGCTCGGGTCGAAGCGGGCGAAAAAGGGCCGCAGCACCCAGTCGGGATCGCGGGCCTGGAGAAAGTCGAGGACGAAAACCTTTTCGCCGGCGATCCCCTGAACCCCGAGAACTCTGACCTTGCCGGGAAACGCGGACATGGAAGGACCGCGGACGGTGTGGGCGAGGCCGCCGACCCGCTGATAGGCGGATCGATAGATCTCGTAGGCGCGCTCCAGGGGAACCTCGAAGTAGTTGCGCGGCCCCGTGTCGCGCTCCACGAACATGTAATAGGGGATCATTCCGAGCCGGACGCACTCCTTCCACAGCGCGGCCCAGACGGACGGGTCGTCGTTCACATGCCGGACCAGCGGCGCCTGGACGCGGATCTCGGCGCCGGTCGCGCGGATCCTCCGGATGGCCTCGACCGCGATCGGCGAGGTGAGCTCGACCGGATGGCTCACGTGGGCCATCAACGCCAGGTGCCGGCCGGCGGCGACGATCTGCTCGAAGAGCCGCAGCAGGTCGTCGGCATCCGGATCGGTGACGAACCGCTGCGGCCAGAACGCCAGGGCCTTGGTCCCGATGCGCAGGTTCTGGACCCGGCCGAGCGAGGGGACGAGCATGGGCTCGACGTAGCGCCGCAACATCTGGGTTTTCATGATGAGCGGATCGCCGCCCGTGAACAGCACGTCGGTGACGGCCGGATGATCCTGGAGATAGGCGACGAGCTGGGCGGTTTCATGAGCCGCGAGCTTGAGCTCGGGGATGCCGACGAACTGGGCCCAGCGGAAGCAGTAGGTGCAGTATGCGTGGCAGGTCTGCCCCTGGCTGGGAAAAAAGAGCACGGTGTGCTGATACTTGTGCTGGATCCCGTCCAAACGCTGCCCGCCGATCTCCGGGACGTTGTGCGTCAGCTGACCGTCCGGCTGCGGGTTCAGGCGGAACCGGAGAGCGTCGGCCGCGCGCTCGATCTCGGCCGCCGGGGCCTTGCGCGCGATCAGATCGCGGATCTGCTCGTAGTCCCCGGCGTCGAGCATGGCCCGCTGAGGGAACGTGAGTTGGAACATCGGATCGTCCGGCACCCGGTCCCAATCGATCAGCTGGCGCACCACGTGCTCGTTGGTCCGGAAGGGGAGCACGCGCGAAACGACGTCGACGGCCTCGCGGCAGTCCGCGTCCAGGCGCTGCCACTCCGGGAGCGCGGGGACGTTCTGCCGGGTGATAGCCCGGTACCGCTCGGTCACGGCTGGGGGCTCGATCCTCATCGTTCGGTTCCGCCTTTCATGGGATCCTCCGCCGTCCTCAGGACGACACCTGAAGGGATGCCAGCTCCGCAGCGTGGCCCGCGTGGCCCATGCGCTCCCGCAGCCGCCGAGCCAGGATCTCGACGTGAGGGGCGGTGATCATGCTGTAGTGATCGCCGGGAACCGTGATCACCTGGAGGCCGCCTCCCGCCAGCTCCTTCCAATGGGCGCTCGAATCCTCCGGCAGATCCTTCGGCTGCACCTCGGCGCGGAAGAAGGTCACCGGCCCCGGATAGGCCTGGGGTTGGTAGTTCGTCTTGGCCTCGCGATGGGCCGCGATCAGCGCGAGATAGCGCCTCAGGTCGGCCAGGTCGTAATCCGGAGGAAGGGTTCCCTGCGCGTGAGCCTTCGCGAGCAGCTGAGCCAGCTCGCGGTCGCCGCGCACGTTCAACGCCTCTTTCAGCAGCCCTGCCTCGGCGGGCCAGTCGCCCAGCCTCGTGTCGAGCAGCGCGAGCAGCCCGACCTCCTCTCCGCCCGCCGCGAGCTGCCTTGCCATCTCGAAGGCGACGAGGCCGCCGAACGACCAGCCGGCCAGGCGATAGGGACCTTTCCCCTGCACCGCGCGCACCGCTTTCAGATAGCGGGACGCCATCTCCTCCAACTGATGAGCGGGCTCCTCGCCGCGCTCGACGCCGCGCGCCTGGAGCCCGTACAGAGAGAAGTCCGGCCCGAGCTCCTCCGCGAGCGGGCGGTAGCTCATGACGCCGCCGCCGCCCGGGTGGACGCAGAACAGGGGCGGCGCCGAGGCCTCGGTTCGGATCGGCACGAGCGGAAGGTCGCGCATCGCACCGCCACCCTGGCGCAGCAGCGAGGCCTGATGCTCGACGGTCCCCTTCTGGAAAAGGCTGACGAGAGGCAGCTCGCGGCCGAGCTGGCTCCTCAGCTCGGCGAGAAGCCGGACTCCGAGCAGGGAGTGGCCGCCGAGGTCGAAGAAGTTGTCGGTCACGCCGACCGGCTGGACGTTCAGCACCCGCTCCCAGATCTGGGCCAGCCGGTGCTCCAGGGCATCGCGCGGAGGGACCAGGGCGCCCGAGCGCTCCCGGCCCAGCTCCTCGGGAGCGGGCAGGGCCTTGCGGTCCACCTTGCCGCTTTCGGTCAACGGCAGCGCGGGAAGGAAGAAGAACGACGAGGGCACCATGGCCGGCGGCAGCAGGCGCGCCAGGTGGTTCGCCAGCTCGCCGGACGTGACCGTCACTCCTTCCGCCCGCACCACATAGGCGAGCAGGGCGCCTTCGCCCGATTCGCCGCGGCGCCGGCCGATCACCACGGACATGGCGACCGCCGGGTGCTGCGACAACACGGCATTGACCTCGGCCGGCTCGATCCGCAGGCCGCGAATCTTGATCTGATCGTCCCGCCGGCCCCGGACCTCCAGCGTCCCGTCCAGCCGGTAGCGGCCCGAATCGCCGGTCAGATAGAGGAGGTCCGCGGCGTCGTCCCGGAACGGATTGACCACGAAGCGCCGTCTCGTCTCTTCCGGTGCATTGGGATAGCCGAGGCTCAGGAAGGGGGTACGGATCGCCACCTCCCCCAGCTCCCCGATGCCGCAGAGGCGCCCTCCCGCGAGCACCAGCGCCTGGGTCTCCGGAAGCGGAACACCCGCAGGCTGGACGCCCGGAAGAGGCGGGTCCGGCACCACGAAATAGCATTTCGCCAGATTGGTCTCGGTCGACCCGTAAAGGTTCACCAGGGAGCGCGCCGCGGGGAACGCCTTGCGCCAGCGGTCGACGAGCGCCGCGTTGAGCGGCTCCCCCACCAGGAAGAGCCAGCGCAGGGAGTTCAGGGACAGCCCCTTCGCGGCCTCGTCGAGCCAGGACTGGACGAGAGTCGGCACCGAGTGGAGGATGGACACCTTCTCGCGCTCGGCCCAGGCCAGCGCGGCCGCGCCGCCCGCGAGGACGTCGGGATCGTCGGGCACGGTGAGAAGCGCCCCCGCCGTCCAGGCCACGAAGCTCTCCCGGAGAAGGACGTCGACGCCGACGCCGGCCATCTGGGCGCACACGTCGCCGGGACCGATCCCGAATCGCTGCCGCTGCCATGCGACGAAGTGACTCAACCCCTTGTGCCGGCCGAGCACCGCCTTGGGCACGCCCGTGGTGCCCGACGTGAAGTACAGATAGGCCGGGGCCTCCGGAGACACCGGCGGCAGGGTTTCGGAGAGCGGCACGTCGCCGGTCAGCTCTCCGGTCTGCGCCTTGACCGCCAGGCGCAGGCCGGAGAGCCGCTTGTCTCCCCAGCTCCCTTCGACCGCGCCGCTGCCCAGGCGGACGAGGTGCCGCGCGCCGGCCTCCTGTTGCAGAAGCTTGCGGCGCTCCGCGGGCAGCGTCGGATCGAGCGGCAGGAGGACTCCGCCGGCCCGGAGGATCCCGACCACCGCCACCATGAACCCGGGGCAGCGCTGGCCCAGCAGCGCCACGACATCTCCCGCCACGAGCCCGCCCGCGGTCAGGGCGCGGGCCACGCGCTCGGCGGCCGAGTCGAGCTCGCGATAGCTCAGGGTGCGGCTGCCGAAGCGCAGGGCCGGCAGGTCCGGATCGCGCTGCGCCCAGGCGTGGAGCGACTCGGCGACCGGCTCGTAGACCGCAGCGGCCAGCGGGATGGAGGGGTCGGGCAGGAGACCCCGCATCCCGGGCAGGACGAGCGACAGCGTGCCGATGGCGTGCTCCGGCGTCTCGACGGCCCACTCCAGGACGTGCAGGAGCTGCCGCAGCATCGTCTCCACCGTCTCCGGCCGGAACAGCGCCTGCCGGTAGATGAAGCGGAAGTCGAGCCCGCCGTCTTCCTCTTCCACCTCCAGGGTGAGCAGGAACTTGGACTCCACCTCGACGGTCCCTTCGGCGCGAAGGGTCAGACCCGGCAGCTCCAGCGCCGAGGGCGGCGGCGTGTTCAGGAAGTTGAGCAGCACGTCGAAGATCGGGTTGCGGCTCGGATCGCGCGGCGGCTGCAGCTCCTCGACCACGCGCTCGAACGGCAGATCCTGATTGGAGTACGCACCGAGCGTGGCCTCGCGGACCCGCCGCAACAGCTCGGCGAAGCTCGGGTCGCCGGAGAGATCGGTCCGCAAGGCCAGCGTGTTGATGAAGAAACCGATCAATCCTTCGGTCTCGGGCCGCTCGCGGCCGGCCACCGGGATGCCGACCGTCACGTTGTCCTCGTTGGCCAGACGCTGGAGCAGGAGCTGGAAGCCGGCGAGAACGGTCATGAACGGCGTCACGCGGTAGCGGCGCCCCAGCGCCTTGAGGCGCTCGGTGGCGGCGGGGGAAAGCCGCCGGGAGCAGCGTCCCGCCAGGCTGTCGGACGTCGAGCCGGGCGCCCGGTCGAACGGAAGGTCGAGGGCCGGCGGCAAGCCCGCGAGTTGCCGCAGCCAATAGGCTGTCTGCCCGGCCAGCACCTCGTCGCGCGCCAGCTCCCGCTGCCAGACCGCGAAGTCGGCGTACTGGACCGGCAGCTCCGGAAGCCGCGGCTCCCGGCCGCCGGCCAGCGCCGCATACAGCTCGGCCAGCTCGTTCGAGAGCACGCCAACCGACCACCAGTCGGAAATGATGTGATGCATGGTGATCAGCAGCACGTGCTCCTCCGGCGCCAGGGCGAGAAGGCGCAAGCGCAGCAAGGGACCGCGCGCGAGGTCGAACGGAGCTCCGGCTTCGACCTCGATCCACCGCCGGAGCTCCGGCTCCCGCTCGTCCTGCGGAAGCGCCGAGAGGTCGACCGCGGCCAGCGCGAGCGGTCCGGGCGGCGCGATGCGTTGCACGGGTTGGCCGTCGAGGGTCGGGAAGGAGGTGCGGAGCGCTTCCTGGCGCCGGATCAGCCGGGTGAAGGCGTGCTCCAGCGCGCTACGGTCGAGCCGCCCGGAGAGCCGGAGCGCGAACGGGATGTTGTAGGCCGCGCTCTCGGGATCGAGCTGGGCGAGAAACCAGAGGCGCTGCTGGGACAACGAGAGGGGCAGATCGCCCCGGCGCGAGACGGGGACGGGGACGATCGGCGGCACCGCCGCGAGATCGCCGGTGCGGCGCGCGGCGTCGATCACCGCCGCCATCCGCTGCAGCGTCGGCGCTTCGAAGATCCGACGCAGGGACAGCTCCACCCCGAACGCCTCCCGGACGCCGGAAACCAGCCGGGTCGCCAGGAGAGAGTGCCCACCGAGATCGAAGAAGGATTCGTCCTTCCCCGGCCGCCGGCAGTCCAGAATTCCGCTCCAGATCACGGCCAGCACGTCTTCGGTGGCGGTCAGGGGAACGGCGGCCGGCCCCGCCTCCGGGGACGGCGCTTCGGGCACCGGAAGCCGGCGGCGGTCGACCTTGCCGCTCGGCGTGAGCGGCAGCTCGTCCAGCCAGAGCAGGACGGACGGAATCATGAATTCGGGCAGCGTCGAGGCGAGAGAGGCCCGGACCTGCGCAAAGGGGGGGCGGTCGGTACCGGCCGGGACCGCATAGGCGACCAGACGGCGGCCGCCGAAAGGATCGGAAGCCGCGGTCACGACCGCCCGCTGAACGGCCGGATGCCGGAGAAGGGCCGATTC
The DNA here is from genome assembly GCA_031390755.1 of Holophagales bacterium. Taxonomy (GTDB): domain Bacteria; phylum Acidobacteriota; class Thermoanaerobaculia; order Multivoradales; family UBA5704; genus DATMER01. Next base: position 28,979 of record JANMTS010000061.1, on the reverse strand, counting down.
GACCTCGCCCAGCTCGATGCGGAAGCCACGGATCTTGACCTGGTGATCGGTCCGGCCCAGGAACTCGAGCTCGCCGTCGAAGCTCCACCGCACCAGGTCGCCGACGCGATAGGCCCGCGTTCCCGGCTCGGCGGCATGGGAATCCGGAAGGAAGCGCTCCGCGGTGAGGTCGGGGCGGCCGAGGTAGCCGCGCGCGACTCCGTCGCCGCCGATGTAGAGCTCGCCTGCCACTCCGGCCGGGAGCGGCCGGAGATCCGGGTCGAGCGCATAGACCCGCGTCCCTGCGATCGGACGGCCGATCGGCACAGTGCGGCCCTCAGGAATGACCGGGGTGATCGGCGCGATCGTCGACCAGATGGTGGTCTCCGTCGGGCCGAAGAGGTTCCAGAGCCGACCTCCCGTCGCGAGCAGCCGGTCCGCCAGCTCCCGGGGAAGCGCCTCGCCGCCGCAGAGCATTGTGAAAGCGGCGCTGCCCGTCCAGCCCGCCTCCAGAAGCATCCACCACGTCGCCGGGGTCGCCTGCATGACGTTGGCCCCCGACTCGGCGAGACGCCGCCGAAGCAGGACGCCGTCGGCGGCGGTCTCGGCGTCCGCAAGCACGACCCGGGCCCCGACGCTCAGGGGCAGCAGAAGCTCAAGGGCGGCAATGTCGAACGACAGCGTCGTGACCGCGAGCACGGAGTCGGACTCGCGGAGACCCGGCCGCTCGGCCATGGCCCGGAGAAACCGGACCACCGATCGGTGGCTGACCTGAACTCCCTTGGGCTCTCCGGTCGAGCCCGAGGTGAACATCACATAGCAGGTGGCGTCGGCCGTCTGCCAGGCGCGGCTCTCCACCGCGAGCCCGGTGTCGGCCTCCCAGGAATCCACGCGGAGCACCGGCGGGCCGGCTTGCGCCAGCGCCTCAGGAAGATCGCGTCCGGCGAGCAGAAGGCGGGCTTCGGAGCGCTTCAAGGCCGAAACCAGCCGCTCCGCCGGATGGCTGGGATCGAGCGGCAGGTAGCCGCCGCCCGCCTTGAGGACTCCAAGGAGGCCGACGAGCATTTCCGGCGAGCGTTCCACGGCGAGGCCGACGAGCACCTCGGGTCCGACTCCGAGCCGCCTGAGGTGCCTTGCCAGGCTGTCGGCGCGCGCGTTGAGCTCGCGGTAGGTGAGCGAGGAGCCATTCCAGTCGAGGGCGGGCGCCTCGGGCCGGCGGCGCGCCTGGGCCTCGAACAGCTCCTGCACGCAGACGCCGTCCTCCCGGACCTGCGGGCCGGTCTCGTTCCAGGTGACGAGAAGTTGCTGGCGCTCCGCCTCCTCCAGCAGCTCGACCTCGCGCAGGCGCGCTGCCGGATGCCGGACGAACGCCAGGAGGGCGCTCTCGAAGTGGACCAGGGCACGCCGTATCCCCTGGGGATGGAAACGGGCCGTGTCGAAGAGCGCCTGCACCGTGAGCGCCCCGCCGTCGACCAGCAGGGTCAACGGATAGTGGGTCTGCTCGCGGCCTCCGAAGTCGAGCACCCGCAGGCGATCGTCCGCCTGTGCGACCTCCGGGGTCGGGTAGTTGTCGAACACGAGGAGGGTGTCGAAAAGCGGTTGGCTCGCGGGCAGCTCGCTCCAGCCCTGGATCCTGACCAGCGGGCTGTGCTCGTGCTGGCGTTGCTCCACCTGCCGTTCCTGCAGCGCGAGGAGCCAGTGCAGGATCTCGGCCGCCGCTGGAACCTGCACGCGGACCGGCAGGGTGTTGATGAACGGACCGACGATCGACTCCGCTCCGGGAAGCTCGGCCGGACGGCCGGACACGGCGCTTCCGAAGACCACGTCATCCCGTCCGGTGTAGCGGGACAGGAGAAGTCCCCAGGCTCCCTGGATCAGGGTGTTGAGCGTGAGCCGGTGGCGCCGCGCGAAGGCGCGGAGGCTGCGGCCGAGCAGCTCGTCCAGGCTGTGCTCGCACCAACCCATGGCCGCGCCGCCGCTCGGGTCCCCTCCGGCGATCTCCAGCGGCGCGGCTTCCGAATAGCCGTGCAAGGCGCGCCGCCAGTACGACTCCGCCCCCGCCAGATCCTGGCGCTGCAGCCAGGAGATGTAGGCGTGGTAGGGCCGGCCGGCCTCCAGCGCGGGCTCGATTCCCTCGCGCAGGCCCTTGTACAGCACGAAGACCTCCTGAAAGAGCAGAGACAGGCTCCAGCCGTCGACCAGCAGGTGGTGGCAGGTCCAGAGAAACCGATGGACACCGTTGCCAGTCCTGCCGAGCCCGCCGAGCCGGATGAGATTCAGCCGCAGGAGGGGCGGCCGGTCGAGCTCGAAACCACGGGCCCGTTCGCCAAGCTCCAACTCGGCCAGCCGCGCTCTCTGCTCGCTCTCCCCCATCCGGCTCCAATCGAGCTCCTGGAACGGGAGGTCGAGATCGCGCACGACCACCTGGACGGGCTTCTCAAGCCCTTCCCAATGAAAGAAGGACCGCAGGATGGAGTGGCGGGCCAGGACGCGCTTCCAGGTCTCGCGGAACGCGGCGACATCGAGATCCCCCTCGAGAGTGCAGCCCATCTGGGTGCAATAGACTCCGGAGTCCGGCGCGAGGAGACTGTGGAACAGCATCCCCTCCTGGGCCGGCGAGAGCTCGGCGACGGATTCGAGGCGGCGATGCTCCGGCAGGTCGAGAAGCACGGGGGCCAGCCCGGCGAAGCGACTGACGGTCCGGATGAGCTCGGCCTCGCCGCAGCCAGGCCCTGGATCCCAGACCGCTCCCGTCTCGGCGGGCGCGATGGCCTGGAGAGCTTTCGACCTCGAAGCAGGATCGACGCCGGTGAGCTCGATCTCGAGCTCACCTCCCGGTTCGGCTCGGAAGAGACGGATCTCGGTGGGGGTCGACGGAGTATCCCCGGCATGGGAAGGAGTCGGTTCGGCGCCCACCGGGACCGCCACTCTGGCCAGCTCCGCGATCGTCGGCAGCTCGAAGAGCTGCCTGGGCTGAATGGACAACCCGTGCCTCAAGGCACGCGAGACGATCTGGATGCTCAGAATCGAGTCGCCGCCCAGCTCGAAGAAGTTGTCCTCGACGCCGACGTTCTCCGTGCGCAGAACCTCGCACCAGATGCGGGTGAGCAACCGCTCCGTTTCATCGCGCGGCTCGACTCGGCCGGCCGGCCGGATTCCGGCGTTCGGCGCCGGCAAGGCCCGGCGGTCGAGCTTGCCGTTCGCGGTCACGGGAAAGGATTCGAGCAGCACGATGACGGGCGGCACCATGTACTCCGGCAGGCGATCGCTCAGAAACCGGCGCAGCTCTTCCGCGGCAGGCGGCGGGGCATCGGGATTGGAAGGCGTGGTGATGTAGGCCACCAGTCTCTTCCGTCCCGGTTCGTCCTCCCGAGCCACCGCCACGGCGGCGCGCACGGCGGGATGCTGCTCCAGCGCCGCTTCGATCTCGCCCAATTCGATTCGAAAGCCGCGGATCTTCACCTGCTGGTCGAGCCGGCCGAGGAATTCGAGGTTGCCGTCGAATCCATGGCGGGCTCGGTCGCCCGTCCGGTACATCCGGCCGCCGGCCCCGCCGACCCCGCCAAACGCATCGGGGAGGAAGCTGGCGGCAGTCTGAGCCGGGTCGGCGGCATACCCCGAGGCCAGGCAACTGCCGGCGATATAAAGATCGCCCGGCACGCCGATGCAGCACGGCTCCAGTTGACCGTCGAGCACGTGGTAGCGGGCGTTCCACATCGGTCGGCCGTAGGGAATGCTCGCCCACTCCGGCGCCACCGCTTCGACTGGAAAGTGATTCGACCAGACGGTCGCTTCGGTGGCTCCCCCCAGCGCCACGACGCGGGCATCCTTGAATGTCGATCGCACCTGCCCGGGAAGCGCCAGCGGCACCCAGTCGCCGCTCAGGAAGACGAGCCGAAGCGCCGTTTCCCGGGCCGGCTCACCTTCCTGCTCCAGAAGAGGCACGAGTTGCTGAAGCTGGGCCGGGGCCGAGTCCCAGAAAGTGATCGGCTCGTCCACGAGCGCGCGCACCAGGCGCATGGGCTCCTGCATGTCGGCGGTGTCGGCCAGGCGGATCGAGCCGCCGGCCGCGAGCAGGCCGAAGATGTCGTAGACCGACAGATCAAAACCCAGCGCGGTCACAAAGAGGACGCGGTCGTGCGGTCCGACGCCATACGTCGAGTTGACCCACTCGACGAGCTGGACGGCGGGCCGATGGCGCACCCTGACCCCTTTGGGCATGCCCGTCGAGCCGGAGGTGAAGATGGTGTAGGCAAAGTCATCCGGCCCGGCATCGGATGGCGCCCCCTCGGCAGGCAGAGCCGACAGATCGGCCCACGACACCGACGCACCGCGCTCGCGAGCCCAGGCGTCGTCCTGCCCGGAAACGCCGCCCATCCAGACTGCGTGGCGCAGTTGGGGCAGCTCAGGGGCCAGGCTGGCAAGAAGCTCCGCCTGGGACGGCTGGGTGACCACACAGCACACATGCAGCGAGCCCAGGATCCAGAGCACGCGCGGCCGCGGGAACGCGATGTCCACCGGCACATAGGCCGCGCCGGCCTTCAGAATACCCAGCAGAGCCGGAATCATCTCCCACCGGCGGCCGACGTGGATCGCGACCGAGTCGCCCGGACCGATGCCGAGCGAGCGCAGGTGACTGGCCAACTGGTTCGCCTGCCGTTCAACCTCGCCGTAGCCCAGCTCGACGCCACCGGCGACAACCGCGACGGCATCCGGCGTTCTCCGGGCCTGCCGTTCGAAGAGCTCATGGAGCGTCAAGCCGCTGGAGGCCTGGGCCTCCGTGTCGTTCCACTCCGCGAGAAGCTGGTGCCGCTCCGCGGCGCTCAGCCACTCCACTTCGCCCAGGGATTGCGAGGGGGTCGCGGCCAGTCCCGACAAAAGCCGCTCGAAGTGGGAGAGCATGCGGTCGGCCGTGGTGGTCTCGAACAGCCCGGGCTCATACTTGACGCGCAACGCCAGCCGCTCGCCAAGCTGCACCAGCACGGTCAGGGCATAGTTGGTCTTCGCCAGGGTGACCACGTCCTCGATCGCCAGGGGCACCGCCGCGCGGACGCCCGATTGCAGACCGGGATCTACGGGGAAGTTCTCAAAGACCAGGATGCTCTCGAAAAGCGGAACACCGCGCGGCAGCTCGCTCCAGCCCTGCACGTCGGCGAGCGGGCTGTGCTCGAACTGGCGCATCTCGGCCTGCTGCTCCTGCAGGCTCCGAAGCCAGGGGATCACCGCGGCTTGGGGATCGAGGAGAGCCCTCACCGGCAGGGTGTTGATGAAGAGGCCCACCATCGTTTCGATGCCCGGCACCGGCGCCGAACGCCCCGACACCGTGGAGCCGAAGACCACATCTCGTTCCCCGCTGTAGCGAAAGAGCAGAAGTCCCCAGGCCGCCTGCGCCAGCGTGTTCACGGTGAGCTTGTAGCGGCGCGCGATCCCGGCCAGGCGTTCGGTGGCCGCCCGTGACAGATCGAGCCCGCGTTCGATGTAACGGCCGTCATCCGCGGCCGGTGCAGGCCGGCTCACGGCCAGCGGGGTCGGCGAGGTGAAGCCCGCGAGGAGGAGGCGCCAGAATCGCTTCGCCTCTTCATGATCCTGCTGCATCAGCCAGGTGATGTAGTCACGGTAGGGCCGGGCGGGCTCAAGACTCACGTCTTCGCCGCGACATCGGCCCACATAGAGAGCGAAGACCTCGTTGAGAAGGATCGGCAGGCACCAGCCATCCATCAGCAGGTGGGGGATGCTCCAGCAGAAGCGCCACGCGTCGTCTTCGATCCGGGCCAGGGTCAGTCGAACCAGGGGAGGCTGGCGGATGTCGATTCCCTCCCGGCGATCGGCGCGCACGAGCTCATCCCAGCGGTGACGCTGCTCGGCCGCGGAAAGATCCCGCCAATCCATCTCCGACCACGGAAGCTCCACCGTACGCCAGACCGCCTGGACCGGCTTCTCAAGGCCCTCCCAATAGAAACCGGTGCGCAGGGCGGAATGGCGGACGAAGACACCTTCCCAGGCCGCCTTGAACGCCGCGAGATCGAGCTCGCCGCGCAAAGTGCAGGTGAACTGAAGGAAGTAGAGACCGGACTCCGGCTCGTAAAGAGTATGGAAGAGCATCCCTTCCTGGGTTGGCGAGAGCCGGTAGGCCGACTCGACGTTGTCTTTTCTCATCCGGTTTGCCTCCTACCTGGTGCCGTCAATCTGCTCAAACATGCGTTCGAGGTCGCTCTGGGAAAGCCCGGAATCAACGTGCGGAGCGAAGCCCGGCCTGGCCGCGGCCCGACAGTGGGCGGCCAGCGCTTCGAGGGTGGCGATGAGCTCCCGGGCGAGCCACTCGACGGTCGGACGCCGATGGCATTGCTCGCTGTAGGTCCAGTCGGCCCGGAAACGTCCGCCCACGACGCTGCAGTCGATCTGGAGCAGGTGGCTGCGCAGGCCGGATGGGCTTTGCGTGGCGCCCTTGTCTTCCGCGGCGTCCGAGAAGACCGAGCTCGCTTCAGCCCTTTCTCCGTCGACCTGCCCGAGGTAATTGAAGGAGATCTCGGCGGGCGGCAGGCGCCGCAACGCCTCCGCCGTGTCCCGGTTGCCGCAATACCGGAGGAGGCCATAGCTGGCTCCGCCGTTGGGAATCCTGCGGAGCTGTTCCTTCACCGACTGCAGCGCCTCGACCAGGCTCGCGTCGTCGTCCACCTCGAGCAGGACCGGGAAGTCCGCAGTGAACCAGCCCACGGTCCGCGTGGCATCGACGTCCGGCACCGCGTCCCGGCCGTGGGCTTCAAGATCGACCCTCAGCCGTCGCTCCCCTGTCCAGGCGGCGAAGGCCTCCACCAGCGCCGTGAGCAGGACATCGTTGATCCGGGTCTGAAAAACCTCAGGGGCCAGTTGAAGCAAGGCCCGCGTCGCCTCCGCGCTCAGCCCGACGGTCACCTGGCGGGCCGACGCCTCGGTTCCCGGGCCCTGTCCCGGTCCCGGCAGATCCCGGGGCAAGCTGGCCGCAGCGAGGCTCTGGCTCAGCCAGAAGTCCACGTCCGGCGTCAGCTCGGGCGCGGCCGCCCGCTCGGAGAGCAACGCGCTCCAGCGCCGGAAGGAGACGGTCTTGGCAGGCAGCCGGATCTCGCCGTCGCGCGCCGCCTGGTCGTAGGCCGACTTGAAGTCCTCCAGAAGAATGCCCCACGACACTCCGTCCACCGCGAGGTGGTGAACGGCGATCAGCAGCCGGCCCTCACGGCCCGGCCCCGCTCCGAGTTGGACGACTCGCAGCAGGGGGCCGCGCTCCAGGTCGAGCGACCGCTGTGCCTGCGATACGGCGGCTTCGAGCGCCGACGCATGGAGCGACGGGAGCGACGGGGATAGGGCGGCGAGGTCGACGAAGTGGAACGGGACCGGCCCTCCCGGAGCGGAATGGGTCTGCCGCCGCTCGCCGCCTTCGAGGTGAAAGCGAAGGCGCAGCGCGTCATGGTGGAGCAAAAGCGCAGCTGTCGCGCGTTCGAGCCGCACCGGGTCGAGAAGCTCACGGATGGCGAAGAAAACCGCCATGTTGTAGTGGTGCGGCTCGGGCAGCGCCTGCTCGAAGAACCAGCGCTGGACGGGAGTCAGCGGAACCTCCCCTTCGACCGGCCCTTGATCGGCCAGCTCGGCCCCCATCACCGGCGCCGCGCCCGCCACCGCGGCCAACTCGGCGATCGTCTGGTGCTGAAACATCTGTCGAGGCGTCAGTCGAAGACCCTGCTGGTTGGCCCGGGCGACGATCTGAATGCTCAGGATGGAATCGCCGCCCAGCTCGAAGAAGTTGTCGTGAACTCCCACGTGGTCGAGGCGCAGCACCTGAGCCCAGAGGGTGGCAAGCTTCTCCTCGACGGTCGAGCGCGGCCCGACGAAAGCCTGGTTCAGCTCCGGACGCTCCTCCTCCGGAGCCGGAAGCGCGCGGCGGTCGATCTTGCCATTGGGGGTCAGCGGCATGGCCTCGAGAAGCACGAAGGACGACGGCACCATGTAGTCCGGAAGGCGCTCGGCCAGATCGGCTCTCAACCTTGGAACCAGCCGCTCGGAGAAGAGGCCCTGGAGTGGATTGTTCGCATAGTGCGCCCACGGCTGCGGCCGGTGCGGCCTCGCGAGAGGGCCGGGCACTTCGGGCCAGGGAGGTCCGCCGGCCGGCCGGAAGACCGCGTCGAAGGCATCGGCCCCGAGGTCCGACCAACGGATCTCGGCGTCCAGCCCGAGGTCGGCCGCGAGACTCCAGAGGTCATGGGGATCGACAACAGGATCGGCCGCGGCCGCCTCGAGCTCAGTATTTAGGTCAGTCTTGAGCTCGGCTGCCGTATCCGAGCGGGCTCCGTCCCGCAGCAGGGCAGTCAACCCGACCTCCCGGCGCAGACGAACGTTCGGCACTCCCGCGATGCCGACGAGCGTCTCCGCAGCCGCGCCCAGGCGGCGGCGCAGGCCGTCGAGGCCCGGCTCTTCCTTGCGCCAGTCCAGCCATTCGATCGGTGCCGACGCCTCGTTCGAGCCTTCGACTTCTATCGTGACGTCGTAGCGGAACCGGGTCAGCTCGTTCCGTGCCTTTCCTCCCTTGAGATCGAGACGGAGCGACGTGATCCGCGGCTGCTGGCGGCGCACCTCCTGCCAGAGCTCGGGAGCGACGAGCAATTCCTTCTCCCGCGCCATGTGCGATCGGACCCGCCGCCGGAGCTCGGTCACCGGCAACGTGTCCGGAGACTGGTGAAGCTGGATCGAAGCGTGGAAGGCCTCGAACAGATTGCGGTTGCGCAAGCCGCCGACGAAGAGAAAGCCTCCCGGCCGCACACGGGCGAGCGCGGCATCGATCACCCGGAGGAGATAGTCCGCGCTCGGGAAGTACTGAACCACCTCGTTGAGAACGACCACGTCGAAGTGCTGTTCAGGGATGTCTCGCAGGTCGTCCGCCGCGCGCTCGAAAAGCCGGACGTCGTGCAGATCCTGACGCCGGGCGGCGACGCGGTCGGCGAGGGAGGCGAGCACCTCGCCCGAGAGGTCGGTCCCCCAGTACGAACGGCAGGAAGGGGCGATGCGCATCAACAGAAGTCCGGTGCCGCAGCCGATTTCGAGCACTCTCTGCGGCCTGAGGCGCAGGATCCGGGAGACCGAATCCTCGACGCACTCCAGCACCTCCGGCTCAGGCAGCGGCTCGCCCGTATAGCTGTCCACCCAGACGCGCAGGTTGACGGCCTCGTCCTGCCGGGCCGCGCTCCCCTGCCTGTAGACCTCGTCGAACACGGTGCGCCATTGCTCGACTTTCTCGGATTCGACGCCGGCGTCCTCGGACTCGGGACCGGAGAGCGCGGCCGACGGATCCTGCACGACGTAAGCGACAAGCCGGGTGTGGCCGCCCTCTTCCCTTGCAAGGACCACGGCCTGCTGCACGGCGGGGTGCGCGACCAGGGCGGCCTCGATCTCCCCCAGCTCGATGCGAAAACCCCGAACCTTGACCTGATGGTCGATCCGGCCCAGAAACTCGATCTCGCCGTCCGCCAGCCAGCGTCCCTGGTCGCCGGTCTGATACATCCGGGTTCCCGCCGATTCTGCGAACGGGTCCGGCAGGAACGCGGACGCCGTCCGTTCGGGATCGCCCAGGTAGCCGCGGCCGACACCCTCGCCTCCGACGCAGATCTCACCCGCCACGCCGACCGGAGCGGGGCGCAGGCGGCGGTCGAGAATGTAGAGGCGCAGGTTCGCCAGCGGCCGGCCGATCGGGACCGAAGCGGCGCCGCGAACCGGGGATGCATAGATCCGGCGATGCGTGACATCGTCCGAGCATTCCGTCGGACCGTACGCATTGAGCAGTGGAACGTCGGGGTAGAGGTCAAGCCAGCGCTGGCAGAGGTCCGGCGGCAGCGCTTCCCCGGTCGGGATCAGCCAGCGCAGTCTTCTGAGGCCCGGGCGTCCGACATCTCGGCGCTCTGCCTCTTCGATCATCAACCGAAGCAGCGAAGGAACGGTTTCGAGGACCGAGATCCCATCTCCTTCAACCAGGTCAAGGAGAGAGGCCGGGTCGTGGGCCTGATCGTCCGGAACGATCTGAACCCGTGCTCCGACGATCAGGGGAACCAGGAGCTGCCAGACGGAGATGTCGAAACACTGGGATGCATTCTGAGCCACCGTATCGGCTGGAGTCAGTCCCAACTCGTGAACCTTCGCCCACAGGTGGTTGACCATGCCGCGGTGCTCGACCATGGCTCCCTTCGGGGCGCCGGTCGATCCCGAGGTATAGATCACATAGGCAATGTCCGCCGGGGTCGCCGGGGTCGCCGGGGTCGCCGGGGTCGCCGGGGCCGGGCGACGCAGGAGAGGGGACGACTGCTCCCGGGACAGCGCCTCGTCGAGCCCGAGAACCTGCGGGCACGCCTTCTCGGACACCTCGGAAAGTGCCTGAGACAGGAGCTCGCGCAGATCGGCAGAGACGACCACCATGGCCGCTCCGCTGCTTTCGAGGATCTGCCGGACCCGGCGAGGCGGGTGGTCGGGATCGAGCGGCAGGTACGCAGCACCGGTTTCCAGAATGGCCATGACCGCGGTCAGAAGATCGATTCCGCGCCGGGAGAGCAGGGCGACGACCCTATTGGGAGCGGCGCCACGCCCGGCGAGCGCCGCAGCCAGGCTCCGGGCGCGTTCCGACAGCTCGCGATAGGTGAGCCGCTCGCCTTCACAGACCACGGCCACGGCATCGGGCGTGAGCCGGCTCTGTTCCGCGAAAAGCTCCGGGAAGAGGAGGCCGGTGGCAAGCCCGCTGTCGTTCCACTCCACCACGAGCTGATGGCGTTCCGCCTTCGAGAGAAGCGGGAGATCCTGGATTCGCCGCCCCGGCTCGGCAACGGCCGCTTCGAGGACGCGCCCATACTGGTCGAGCAGCCTCCCCAGGGTCGTGCCGTCGAACAGATCGGTGCTGTACTCGACCAGCCCCCCCAGCCCCTCCCCGGACTCCACCAGGAGCACCACGAGATCGAACTTGGCGCTCTCCTTGTCGACCTCGAACGGCCGCAGGGTGAGCCCGGCCAGATCCAGGTCTCTGGCCGGCGCGTTCTGCAAGGCGAACATCGCCTGGAAAAGGGGGGTCCGGCCCAGGTCGCGCTCCGGTTGCACCGCCTCGACCACCTTGGCGAACGGCACGGACTGGTGGCCGTAGGCGTCCAGGGCCATTCGCCGCACGCGCGCCAACAGCTCGTCGAACGCCGGATTGCCGGACAGGTCGATGCGCAGCACGAGCTGGTTGACGAAGAAGCCGATGAGCGGCTCCAGCTCCGAGCGTTGGCGGTTGGCCACGTCCGTTCCCAGGACGATGTCGTCCTGGCCCGTGTGACGGCAGAGGAGCGTTTGAAAGGCGGCCAGCAGAACCATGAACGGAGTTGCGTTGGCCCGCTCCCCGATCTCCCTCACGCGCGTGGCGAGCGCCTCCGGATAGGAGAGGAGCCGCCGTGCGCCGCGGCCGGACGGTACGGCAGGCCGCGGCCGGTCGGTCGGCAGGTCGAGCAGGCCGGGCGCACCGCGCAACTGCTGGGCCCAATAGGCGACCTGATCGTCGAGCCGCTTCCCGCTCATCCAGCTGCGCTGCCAGGCGGCATAGTCGCCATACTGGACGGGCAGCTCGGGCAGGAGCGGCGGTCGCCCCGCGGCAAGGGCCGGATAGAGAGCGGCCAGCTCGCTGACGAAGACCCCGAGAGACCAGCCGTCGGAGACGATGTGATGCACCACGATGGCGAGAGCGTGATCCTCGGCGGCGAGCCGGTAGAGGACGGCGCGCAGCAAGGGCCCGCTCTGCAGATCGAACGGCGTCTGCACCTCGTCCGCGACGAGTCGGTGCGCCACGGCCAGAGCCTCGCCCCCAAAGCCCCCCAGATCGACCCGCGATAGACGGAAGCTTCCGGCAGGCTCGATGACCGCCACCGGCACCCCGTCCTCGGTCGTGAAGGTCGTGCGGAGCGCGTCGTGGCGCGCGACGATCGCGTCGATGGCACTCTCCAGAGCCGACGGGTCGAGATCGCCGAGCAGGCGAACCGCTCCAAGCTCGTTGTAGGCGGAGCTCCCGGGATCGATCTGATCGAGGAACCAGAGGCGTTCCTGCTCGAAGGAGAGGGGCGCCCGATCGCGCACCTCCCGGCGAGGAATCCCGGCATTCTCCCGCGCCCGATCCGCTCCACGGCCGGCGTTCTGGCGTTTCGCCTGGAGCGCACGCAGCGCGAGCAGGGTCTTTGCCTCGCGCGGCCTCCGGGCCAGATCCTGGACCACGGCCTCGTGATCGACTCCCCCCGGCACCGCCGCGGAGGCCTCGGGCTCTCTCGGGGTCAGGCCGTGCAAAAACCTTTCGAAGGGGTCGATGCTCAACCGGGCGACCCACGACTGCGCCGTATCGCGGGAGACCCTGGACAGATCCTCGTACCGCTGCCGGTCGCCGATCAGATTCAGAAGGGCCTCTCGCCAGGGGCCGGCATCCTGCGGCGGGACCACCGCGATCGGGTTCTTTCTGTCGTCGAAACGATCCTCGTAGCGGTCGATCGGCGTGACCGGCAGAATGGGATCGACCCCGAGCTTCGCCTCCGCGAGGCCCTCGACGTTGCTGGCGAGCACCGGAATGCCGCGCAGCATCGCCTCCACAGGAAGGAGCGGAAAAGCTTCGGTCCATAAGGACGGCATCAGCAGCACTCGGGTCCTGGCGAAGATCTCGTCGATGTCGTCGGCCGGCGGAAGCAGGGTGACGTTCGGCAGCTCCTCGAGCGAGGCCCGGTCGGCAGCCGTCGTCCCCCAGGTGGGCACCGCGGCGAACGGAACCTCCGGCATCGAGCGGGCGAGGTCCAGAAAGATCGGCAGGCCTTTGAAGTCGCACGGATTCACCAGCGTCATGCAGCCCTGGTCGAAGTCGGCGAGGTGCTGCCACGGACCGTCGCCGTACACCGGGAAGGGGATGACCTCGGAGTCCATGCCTCCCCAGCGCCGGATGTAGTCCTTGACGTACCGGCTGACGGTGAGGATGCCGGCGCACTTTCGAATCAAGGCAGTCTTGCGCTCGCTCGGCGAGAAGCTGTGCGAGCCGAACGGCATGTGCAGCGGCGTATGCACGATGTAGACGACCCGGGGCGTGACCTCCAGCGCCACTTCGAGCATCTCCTGGCCCGGATCCTCCGACGACACCAGAACCCAGTCCGGTTGGAGCTCCCGGATCTGCTCGACCAGATAGGGGCGGGTCAGCCGACGCTCGGTGATGGCATGGACCTCGACCCCGGCCGAACGGAAGACGTCGACACCCGGCGAGGACGAAAGAACCTCCAGACCCCGCACGGCGAGCGCTTCGAGAAAGGCCTGGCGGTCACCCGGTCCGTGACTGCCGGTCGACGGCACGAGCGCGCGGCAATCGTGCCCCGCCCGGGCCAATCCTTCGATCAGTGCGCGGTTGGCTTTGTTCGCGCCGCCCAGGGTCGGCACGTAAAGCATGTTCTGGACGAGGATCAGCTTCATAGCGACCGTCCCTTGAGCGCACTCGCCTCCCCCGCCTCCCGGGCGAGGAGCGCCTGGATCTCTTCGTCGGAAAGCTCCGCGAGCTCGGTCAGGCCGGCGTCGAGGTCGCCTGCGTCGGCGCTTCGAATCAGCTCCTCCTCGATCCTCTCGGAGAGACCCGCGACCGTCGGCGCCTCGAACAGGGCGTAGAGCGGCAGCTCGACCTCGAAGGCGTCGCGGATGCGCGACATCAGCACGGTCCCGAGCAGGGAGTGACCGCCGAGGCGGAAGAAGCTGTCGTTGGCACCGGCTCGCTCGATCCCGAGCAGCTCCTGCCAGATCTCGGCCACCATCTCTTCGATCGGAGTGGACGGTGGCACGAATTCACCGGCGTGGGCTCCGCGGCTGCGCCGGTTGCGTTCGGCCACGGCGTCCAGCACTGCCTGAGGCTCCGAGAGCGAAACGGCGATCCGGGTCAGCCGCTCACCCACGACACGCCGATCGACCGTCGCCTCCGGAACCGGAGCGGTCTTGGAGTCCTCAACCCCCGGCATCGCGTCCGGCCTGAAGGAGAGCAAGGCTGCCAGCCCTGCCGGAACCTGGTAGATACTGCCGTCTTCGGTGAGCTCCCGGCTGCCGCCGACGGACTCCAGAAAGTCGAGGACCGGGCGGTTGCGGGGGGTGGCGACAAAGGGAACGCTCACCGTGGCGATGTCTCGATCCCGAGCGAGAGCGCCGAGATGGGCGAGCATCCGGTGCTCCACACCCTTGCCCAGGACACGGCAGCTCAGCAGAAGCGTGTCCACCTCAAGGCGATCCATCCTGACGCGATAGAACAACGCCCCCACCAGCCCGTAGTCGCCGAAGCGGTCGTTCACCCGCACGGCCCGCGCCTCGATCTCTCCGCGCCGCAGAAGATCCGCGAGCTCGGCCTCGGACCGACGGACAGTGGTCGCATTGAACTGATTGGTTCGCTGGGTCAGTTGCGCCAGGCGCGGCAGATCGGACGGATCTGGAGCTCCGATCTCGATCGTGAGCTCCAGACTTTCCAGGAACTCGGCGAACGTGAGGGACTGCGCGCGGAACTGCTCGCGCTGCCGGTTCTGCCGATAGAGGGCGCTCCGGCCGCGATCTTCGGCCGTGACATCGAGACGGTCGAACGCCCAGAAGTGCTCGAGAAAGCGGGGCCACAACCGCACGTCCTCCGGCAGCTCCGGCACCAGGATCTCCGCCGCATGCGCCCGGACCTCGGCACGCTCCACGGGGCTGTCGTCCAGCAGGGCAAAGGAGGCGAGCCCCAGGCCCAACTCGGCGGCGAGCGAGCGCAGACTGTCGGACTTCCGCTCCCAACCGATGCGGTGGGCCACCACATGCGAAAGGCGCAAGGGCATTTCGGCTCGCCCTGCAAACACCTCCAGGACGTCGTCTTCGCGGTTCTTGCTGCAAAGACAGATCAGCGTGCCCTCGTCGTGCTTCTTTACCAGGAAGCGCTGCAACTCCAGATGGGGCTCGCCGAAGGTGACTCCGTGCGGCCCGTCCTCGGCGCAGACTCCGCTCCAGAGCGTGTTGTCGCAGTCGACGGCGATCACCTTCACCGACGGCCCACGCAGGGCGTGGATGTTCCTTGCGATCAAGGTCGCGAGGCCGGCGAAGAATGCGGGGCGGTAGGGCACATGCCCGATCTCATCGGTGTGCGGATCGAAGGCCGCAGCGACCGGATAGAGCCGGAGGATCACGTCCGAAGGCACGAAGGAGACTCCGGGCAACGTGCCGGCCGCCGCCAGGAGCAGGGCCTCCAACTCTGCATGGAGGGAATCCCGCGGCCCTGGTGCCGTCGGACAGATCATCACCAGCAAGGGGGTGGACGACCGTTCCGCTGCCGAGCGAAGGGCCAGCACGAAGTCGTCGAGATCCTTTCGCAGGCGCTCTCCGGCATCGACCCCACCCCCGTAGCGCTCCCAATCCGCGAATCGAACGAGCGCCACGTTGACGCCGAAATCGTTCGAGCCGAACAGGCTGAAGGGATCGAGGAGCTGCTGGAAGACCTGGTTGTACGGAGCGAAGGCGACGCGCGCCGGGACTTCCAACTCGTCCATCCAGAAGGCGAGACCTTCCTCCAGCAGATCGGCCGTGAACGTCGCCGCGACGGCGATCGTCTGTCGCCGGTCGCGCAGTCGCGCGGCTTCGCCCAACGCTTCGAGCTGCCGGGCGAGAGGCAGGCCGGAAATGGGTAGATCCGGATCGGACGCGACGCGTTCCAGAATGGCCAGGAACGATTCGCCGAGCGCATCCACCGTGGAGGAGTCGAAAAGATCCCCGTTGGCGAACAACGAGCCGCGGCATCCCTCCTCGCTCTCGGTCATGTAGACCAGCAGATCGAACTGACCGGCCGGCCTCTCGACATCCAGCATCTCCACCGTCAAGCCCGAAATCTCGCCGGCCGACGCCGGCACGTTCTCCAGGACGAAGAAGACCTGGACGAGCGGAGGCAAGCCGGGCTCGCGCTCGGGCTGCACCACCTCGACCAGCTTTTCGAAAGAAACATCGGGATGCTCGGCCGCGTCGAGCATGACGCGGCGCACGCGCGAGACGACTTCGGAGAAGGCCGGATCTCCGGCCAGATCGCTCCGCAGCACGAGGTCGTTGGCAAAATAGCCGATCATCTGCTGCAGATCGGCACGGTTGCGGTTCGCCACGGGCGAGCCGATCACGAGGTCGTCGCGTTGGGCGAAACGGTGGAGCAAGGCTTTGAAGGCGGCGACCAGGACCATCGAGAGGCTTGCCTCACGGCTCTGGCCGACCTGCCGCAGACGGGATGCGAGGGGGAGCGGAATCGTGATCGGTCGATGCTCCAGACGGACGGCTGCGTGCGCGGAAACGGCGCGCCGCGGCCGGTCGGTCGGCAGGCCCAGACTCGGCGGGGCGCCCGAGAGCTGCCGTTGCCAGTAGTCGAGTTGATCCCGCAGTCCCCCCTTCTCCCGTTCAAGCTGCTCCCGAGCCCAGCAGGCATAGTCTGCGTACTGGATCCGCAGCGGTGGGAGAGCCGGCGGCCGGCCAGAGTGGAAGGCCTCATAGAGCGCCATGAGATCGCGAAAGAAGATGCTCACCGACCAACGGTCGGCCACGATGTGATGCAGAGTGACGAGAGCAATGTGCTCTTCGGCGCTGAGCATCAGCAAGGTGACGCGCACGAGAGGTCCGCGCACGAGATCGAACGGAGTGAGAGCCTCGCCCTGGGCACGCTGGCGGGCTTCCCGACTCCGTTCCTCGACGGGAAGGCCTCTCAGGTCGATCCGCGCCGCAGTGCTCCGCCGCCCTCCTCGAACCACCTGGACGGGAACCCCGTTCTCCGCCGTGAAGACGGTTCGCAGCACCTCGTGATGCTCCAGAAGGGCATCAAAGCTCCTCTCCAGGGCGCCGATGTCGAGCGGCCCGAGCAGACGGGCGGCAACGGGGATGTTGTAATCCGGCGTCCCCGGCCGGAGTTGATCGAGAAGCCAGAAGCGCTGCTGAGCCGGCGCCGCAGGAAACCGGTCCGTCTCGCGTCCACGGGGCACGATCCCTTTCGACGGGTTGAGCCCATCCTGCTGAGCTTTCTGTTCGAGGCGCGCCTGCAGCAGTTGCAACTGCTCCGGCGAAAGGCCTGCGATCATCTTGCTCAGATCGGTCATGACGTTCCTCCGTCCGCGGCAGCCTTCAGCAGGTCGTCTGCCGAGAGTCCCTGGATCTCGGCGAGGATGGCGGCCAGGTCTTCGCTCTCGACCTGGGTGGCGTTCGCCTGCACCACCCGGACCGCCAGGTCGGCCACGGTCGGGGCCTCGAAGATGGTCCTCAGGGAGAGTTGGACGCCGAAGTCTTCGTCGAGCCGGCCGATGAGACGAGTGGCCATGAGGGAGTCGCCGCCGAGGTCGAAGAAGTTGTCGTGGACGCCGACCCGGTCGAGACCGAGGATGTTGCGCCACAGATTCGCGAGCCTCTCCTCCAACTCGCTGCGCGGCGCCTCGAAAGGAGTCGGCAGATCGGGCCGGCCATGGATTTCGGTACGAAGCTGCGGCGCCTCGGACTCCGATCCCGGAACGGCTCGCGCCTGCTCGATCACGAAGGCCATGGGCCGGGTGGAGACGAGAATCTGAGGCGGAAGGAAGCTGGCCGAAAGGAGGCGCCGGAAAACCTCGGCCCCTTCGGACGGACGGATGCCGCCGAGCAACCCGGCGCCCGCCGCGGCCGGTTCGGTCGTTTCGTTGCTGGGCACTGCGACGGCCGTGGAATCGGTGATCCGGCGCAGCGTGTAGCCCCGGATGGTCGCGACCTCCTCGCCCGCCTCGTCGAGAACGGCGATGTCGCAGGAGAGGGTTCCGAGATCGGCGCCGGACGCGGCTTCGTCAAAGCGGGCGTAGACCTGGATGCGTCCGGGCAGGGCACGATGGAAGACGATCCCTTCGTAGCCGAGCGGCAGGTAGGTGCCCTCGCCGAGCAGCTGGGAGAGGCCGGTCGCGGCGTCGAGCAGGGCCGGGTGCACGGCGTAGTCGTCGAGGTCGGAGGCGAAAGCTCCGGGCAGGTTGAGCCTTGCCAGGGCCTCGCCCGAGCCGACTCTCACACCGCTCAGCAGGCCGCTCCAGCGCGGTCCGAAGGTCATTCCGGATTCGCGGTTCCCGGCCGGGCCGCCGGCCTCGGGCGCCGCATCTGAGGCGATGGCGCGCTCCTCGACGGCGAGGATGCGCTCCAGCGAGCGCTGCGGGGGAAGCGATCCCGAACCCCGGCCGACCCGTCCCTGCGCATGGTCGTGCCAGGGCTGTCCCAACCCTCCGCGGCTCCGCACGGTAAACGAGTAGGTGTCGCTTGCGCCACCCGTGAGAATCGTTTCCACATCTCGCGTCTCGCCATCGCGAACCACGAGCGGCGCGAGGAACGCAACGCTCGACAGCTCGGCAGGGCCGTCTCCCTGAAGATCGGAGAACGCGGCCCGCGCCATCTCCAGGTAGGCGGTTCCCGGCAGCAGGCCGAGGCCGGCGACGCGGTGCTCGGCGACCACCCAGTGGGTATCGGTGGCGAGACGGGCGCGATAGACCGTCTGGCCCGCGGCCGTCCGCCGCTCTCCGAGCAACGGATGGCGGACAGGCTCGCCGGGGCCTCCTTCGCTCTCGACGCCATAGCGGACCGCGGCGGCGGCGGCCTGGCCGACCTCCAGCCAGGCGTCCCAATCGATCGAAACGACGCGGGTGCCCTCCCCCATCGGCTCGGCGTAGGCCAGGGCGTCGAGGAAGCCGTTCGCCGCGGTGTGATCGGCCAGCCCGAAGGCTCCGAAGAGGGAGGTCAACGACGAGAACAGCATCAGGAAATCCAGACCGTCTCCGGCGAACACCTCGGCGATCGCCTTCGTGCCCGCGACCTTGGGGGCCAGGACCGAATCGGCCCGCTCGCGCGTCATCGCCTGGAGCATGCCGCCCGGCATGACGCCGGCGGCGTGAACCACGCCGTCGACCCGGCCGAAGCGGTCGAGCGCCAGGCTCCGGACCCGCCGCACGTCGTCGAGCTGGCTGACGTCCGCGTTGACGACCAGGATCTCGGCACCCTTGGCCTCCATCTCCTGGAGTCTCCGGATCGTCCTCGCCGTTTCATCCTTGGCGACAGATCGTTCCGGCCAATCCTCGCGCGGCGGAAACGGGGTTCGTCCGACCAGAACGAGCCGCGCGCGGGAACGGGCCAGCTCCTCGGCGATCACCAGACCGAGGCCTCCCAGACCGCCGGTCACCAGGTAAACACCCTGATCGCGGAGCAGACCGCCACCGGGAGACGCGACCTCGAGCGTCACCGGCTCGAAGTCCCGCAGCCAGCGTCCGCCGCCGCGCAAGGCGACGAGGGGCTCAGCCGCTCCGGAGGTCAGCTCGACGAGCAGGCGCTCGATCGTCCCGCGCCGGCCGCGTCCCGCGGGAAGGGCCAGGTCGATCCCCCGGCTGGAGACCCCCGGCAGCTCGACGGCCATGGCGGTGCTCGGTCCCAGGAGAGTGGCCCTCTCCGGGACCAGCTCCTCGGCACCGGTGACGGAGAGCAGGCCGCTCGTCACCACGGCGAGGTCGACGGGCTCCTGCGGACGCCGGTCGCCGAGCGCCTGCGCCAGATGCACGAGGCCGTGAAAGCCAGGATCTGCAGGAACGGGCGCGCCGCAGCTCCACAGATGCACCACGCGCCGCGGGGTCAGCCCTTCGCGGGCCAGCTCCTCGAACAGCCGCACGGTGTCGGCCGGCTGCTGAGGATCGACAACATAGGTGCCCTCCCCCACCCGCTCGAAATGGTTTCCAACCGCGGCCAGGGCCACCCGGGCTCCCAGCGCTTCGAGCCTCTCCGCCAGCTCCAGCCCGAGCTCCGAGTCCGTCAGCAGGAGCCAAGGCCCGGCGTCGGTCAGCGGACCTGCCACGCTCGTGGCGAGGCGCGCGGACTGGCGCCAGACCGGAACGTGGAACCATTCGGACAGCGGCAGTCGGTGGCCCATGGGCGTCGTCTCGGCTTTCGTGAACATCGCCGTGCTGCGGTTGGGCTCGATCCAGTAGCGCCGCCTCTCGAACGGGTAGGACGGCAGCTCGATACGCCGCCGCCGCCCGCCGGCATGAAAACCTTTCCAATCCACCGGAGCTCCGGCGAGCCACAGCCTCGCCACGGCATTCAGCAGGAACGCCTGGTCGGATTGCGGATCGTAGGTGTGGCGCATCGACGGGACCGCCACGCGATCGGCGGTCCCGGTTCCCGGGAGACCCGGAAGTTGCAGCGCCCAGGAGCTGAGCGTCTGACCCGGCCCCACCTCCAGCAGCACCCGGCTCCGCTCCCGCCACAGCTCCTGCAGGCCGTCGGCGAAGCGGACGGGCTGGCGCAGGTGGCGCGCCCAGTAGGCGGGATCGGTCGCTTCCGCCGGGGTGATCCAGGTACCGGTGACGTTCGAGAGGAACGGAATCGTCGGCGCTCGGCGCTCGATGCCCGCCACGAGCTGGGTGAAGGCGGCGGCGATGGGCTCCATCATCCGCGAATGGAAGGCGTGGGTGGTCTGGAGCCTCCGGCAGGAGAGCCCCTTCGCCGACAGCCGCGCTTCCAACTCGGCCACGGCAGCCTCCGGGCCGCCGACCACGCAGACCTCGGGACCGTTGATCGAGCAGATGGAAAGCTCCTGGCCGAGATGGGCTTCGGCGTCGCGCTCGGACAGGGGAACGGCGAGCATGGCTCCGGGCCGAAGATCCTGAATCAGCTTCGCCCGCCGCGCCACGAGGGCCAGCGCGCCTTCCAGGGTGAAGACCCCGGCCAGGCAGGCGGCCACGTATTCGCCGATGCTGAAGCCGAGCATGGCCTTCGGCTTGACGCCCCAGGACATCCAGAGCCGGGCGAGCGCGTACTCGACGGCGAAGAGCACGGGCTGCGCGATCTGCGTCTGGATCAGCTCCCCGGCTCCCTCGTCCGCCCCATCGCCGCTACTACGGCCGACCATCCGGCGCAGGTCGGGACCGGTATTCGCAGGCGTGGCCGGCTCCACCGGAGCCGCTGTCTCCGGATATAGGAGGGTGCGGAAGTCCAGGCCCAGCTCCGGCCGGAGCAGCTCGGCGCAGCGGTCGATCTCCTGGCGGAAGACCGCTTCCTGGTCGTACAGCTCGCGGGCCATGCCCACATAATGGTTTCCAAGCCCGGGCAGGAGGAAGGCGACGGACCGCGCCTTGGCTTCGCTCACCGCGGTTCCCATCCGCTTCGGATCGCGGCTGGAGAGCACCTCCAGGGCATCCTGGGTATCCCGGCAGACGAGCGTGCGGCGGTGCTCCATCACACGGCGGCCGACCTGGAGGGTGAAGGCCATGTCCGCAAGATTGGCTTTCGAGGCCCGTCGTAAATGCTCGGCGAGGCGGTCGGTCATGGCGTCGAGCGCCGCCGGGGTCCGCGCCGAGAGGGTCAGAAGCTGCCAGGGCCGGCCGGCATCGGTCGGAGGCAGCTCCGGCGCCTCCTCGAGGATCACGTGGGCGTTGACGCCGCCGACCGCGAACGCGCTCACGCCGGCCCGGCGCGGCTCTCCGTCCTCCGACTTCCAGGGAGCGAGGCCGGCGTTGACGTAGAACGGGCTCGCGGCGAAATCGATGCGCGGGTTCGGCCGCTCGTAGTGCAGGCTCGGCGGCAGCTCCCGGTGATTGAGCGCGAGGACGGTCTTGATCAGGCTCGCGGCTCCGGCAGCGGCGTCGAGGTGGCCGATGTTGGTCTTGACCGATCCGATGGCGCAGAAGCCGCGGCGGTCGGTCGTCTCGCGGAACACCTTCGACAGGGCCGCGACCTCGATCTCGTCGCCCAGCGGGGTGCCGGTGCCATGGGTTTCGATATAGCTCACGGTGTCGGGCTCGACGCCGGCCATGGCCTGCGCCATGGCGATCACCTCCGCCTGGCCGTCGATGCTGGGGGCCGTGTATCCGACCTTCTGGGAGCCGTCGTTGTTGACGGCCCAGCCGCGGACCACGGCAAGCACCCGGTCGCCGTCGGCCAGGGCATCCTCGAGGCGCTTGAAGACGAGCATGCCGACTCCGGCCCCGGCCACCGTGCCGTCGGCCGAGGCGTCGAAGGCCCGGCAGTGGCCGTCCGGGCTGAACACGGAGTCGTGCGAGAAGTACCCGGACTTGAGCGGCACCGGGATGCAGACGCCGCCGGCCATGGCGATGTCGCACTGATAGCTCAGCAGGCTCTGGCAGGCCATGGCCGTGGCCACGAGCGAGGTCGAGCAGGCGGTCTGGATTGTGGCGCTCGGCCCGCGCAGGTTGAGCTTGTAGGCGGTCAGGGAGGCCAGGAAATCCTTGTCGTTGTAGATGCGGATCTGCAGGTCGCCGGCCGCCCGCGCGGCTTCGGGATTGCCGGCGATGTTGCGCGTCAGGTAGCCGCCGAGCGTCATGCCGCCGAAGATCGCGATCGAGCCGGGATAGCGCTCGGAGTCGTAGCCGGCGCTCTCCAGAGCCGTCGAGGCATGCTCCAGGAACAGGCGGATCTGGGGGTCCATGATCTCGGCCTCGCGCGGGTTGAAGCCGAAGAATGCCGCGTCGAACAGATCGGCGTCCTCGATCACTCCGCCCGCGCGGACGAAACCCGGAGCGCGCAGGATCTCGGGATCGGTTCCGGCTTCGAGAAGCTCCGCCTCGGTGAAGGACGAGATCGCCTCCACGCCCTCGCGCAGAAGCCGCCAGTACTCGTCGAGATCGCGCGCCCCGGGAAACCGGCCCGACATGCCGATCACGGCGACGCCTTCGATCAACGGCTCATCAGCCATCCTGTCCTCCAGTGCTGCTGTTCTGTTGTGCAACGGCCTGACGCAGCCGGGCCATGCGGTCGCGCACCCCGGGCATCCGCGGTCCGTCCGTGGGCTCCGCCTGCGCCATGCCAGGGCGGACGGCAAAGACGTTGGTCAGGGCCGACGTCTCGTAATGGTCGTCCTGTTCGGAATCGACCTGGAACCCGCGGTCGGCGAGCAGCCGGGTCAGCTGCTCCAGGCGGCCTTCGATGTCGTGGACCTCGATGACGATCTGCCGGATCTTGCCCCAGTCGCCGTCCTCGATGCCGGCGAGCACGTCGGCCTCGCTCTTCTGGACGTCGATCTTGAGCAGGTCGATGCGCTCGACGCCCTCCTCCCGGATCACGTCCGAAAGGGTGCGCAGCTCGCAGACGATCGTCTCGGAGCGGAAGCGCTCGTCGAGCAGGTCGTCGGCATGGCGCATGACCTCGTCCATGCCTTCCATGCCCTTGCGGAGCTGGTTGGCCATGATGGCCTTGAGCGCCTCCCGCTCCTCTTCCAGGTCGCCATAGAACGACGACATGCCCGAGCTGTTGGCGTAGAACGTCAGCTCGGCCGTTCCGCGGCGGTTGGAGATGCCGCAGTTGAACCGCTTCACGTTCGCGAGGTCTCCGGTGTTCGCGCTCAGGATCCTGAAGATCGGCGGCGCCGGCTCGAAGGAAAAGATTCTTGCCGACGGGCGGCGGCGGCTCACGAAGAGCGTGAACAGGCCGATGTTCGCGCCGACGTCGAAGACGCAGTCGACCCCCGCGAGCGACACGCCGCGCCGGCAGTAGATCTCCTTCTCGAAGATGTCCTCGTAGAGGAAGCGCGCCTCGGTCCGCGTCTGGCAGACGATGCTCATCCCGTTGGGCAGTACCAGCGATTGCGCGCCGGCGGTCCGGGGCCGAGCGTCCTGGGCGGGTTCAGACATCGTTCCCCTCCTCGCGCTTGCGGCGCATGAATTCCCGCTGCCGGTCGCGGGTGGACGAGCGCTGGATCGCCTGGGCCTGCTTCTCCGCGCGGCTCTTCACCTCGTCGAGACCGGACGGCCGCGCCTCGGCCTCGCCGGCCAGGTAGGCGGCCAGGGCGGCGACGGTCGGATTGCGGAACAGCTCCAGCACCGGGATCTCGCGGCCAAACTCCTCCTGGAGCCGGTTGTGGACGCGCACCAGCAGCAGCGAGTTCCCGCCGACCTCGAAGAAGTTGTCGTGGACGCCGATCCGGTCCGCCGGGAGCAGCTCGCGCCAGATGGCGGTGATCCGCTGCTCCGCCTCGGACGCCGGCTCCTGGTAGGCCACGGTCGCAGTCCGCCGGCCTCCGGCTCCCGGAAGGGGCAGCGCGCGGCGGTCCACCTTGCCGTTGGGCGTGAGCGGCAGCGCGTCGAGCATCGTGATGGTCGCGGGGACCATGGCGTCCGGCAGGCGCTCGCGCAGGAACGCGCGCAGGCCGACGGGGTTCGCTTCAACCGGCACGGGCCTCCCCTGGCCGCGCCGCACGGCGTAGACCATCGAGACCTCGACCGCCGAGATGCCTTCCGCCGGGGCGACGGTGACGAGATCCTCCGCGACGGTGTCGTAGCCCTTCTCGCCGAGGAGCCGGAGGATCGCCTCCAGGTTCTCCCGGGTGTCCACCTCCAGCACGAGTTGGCGGATCCGCTCCCAGTCCTCGTCCTGGATGCCGGCGAGCACGTCGACCTCGGCACGCTCGACATCGATCTTGAGCAGGTCGATCCGCTCGACTCCGTGCTCGCGGATGAGGTCGGAGACGGTCCTCAGCTCGCAGAGATAGCGCTCGGCCCGGAACTGGCGGTCGAGCATCTCTTCCAGCTCGCCAGAGGAGAACGTCGTCGCCTCGCCGCGCTGGCGCAGGCCGTCGAGGATCACAGCGCGGGTGATCTCGCGGTCGCGCTCGACATCGGCGTACCGGCCGGACAGGCCGTCCATGCCGGGATAGAAGGTGAACTCGACGGTGCCCGGCTTGTCGCCGACGCCGCAGTTGATCGGCGTGGCCTTGAGGCCGTAGAGCTCGACGTTGGTGCGCAGGGCGTCGAAGGTGGCCGGGATCGGCTCGAACGAAAAGACCGCCGAGGGGCGGCAGCGCTGGTGGACGAACAGCGTGAAGAAGCCGATGTTCGCACCGACGTCGAACACGCAGTCGCCGTCCTCCAGCGTCACGCCGTGCCGCAGGTAGGTGTTGTCCTCGAAGATCTCGGTGTAGCCGGCGCGGGTGTGGAGGTCGCCCAGGTGGGCGACGACGAGGCCGTTCGGCAGCACGAACCGGGATCGTCCCGCGAGCAGCTCCTCCTGCCGCGCGGAGTCAACCGCGAGCCGCAGCCCTCCGCCGCCCGCCGCGGGCACGGCGTACGCCGCCAGGTAGGTGTCGCCCGGCTCGTCCTCGCGGGCCACGACCACGGCCTCGCGGACTCCCGGATGCTCGCCGAGCACGGCCTCGACCTCGCCCAGCTCGATGCGGTAGCCGCGGACCTTGACCTGATGGTCGAGGCGGCCGAGAAACTCCAGGTTGCCGTCCGGCTTGCGGCGCACCCGGTCGCCGGTGCGGTAGACGCGCCCCCCGAGTCGTGCTCCCAAGCCATCCGGAATGAACCGCTCGGCGGTGAGGTCGGGGCGGTCGAGGTAGCCTCTGGAGACTCCCATGCCGCCGATGCACAGCTCGCCCGCGACGCCGAGGGGGACCGGCCAGAACCGGTCGTCGAGCACGTGGACCTCGGTGTTGGCGATCGGACGGCCGATCGGGATGGGCGACTCCCCCGGGCGCACCGGATGGGTGGTGGACCAGACCGTAGTTTCGGTCGGCCCGTACATGTTGACGATCCGGGCGCCTGTCACCTGGGCAAGCTCTTCGGCGAGCGGCGCGGGAAACGCCTCGCCGCCGAGCAGCAGCGTCCGCACCGAGCCGAGCGCCGCCGCGGTGCGGGCGTCCGAGACCAGCATGCGGGCGAGCGAGGGCGTGCACTGGAGATGCGTGACGCCGTGGCGCAGAATCTGGGCCGCCACGGAGGTGTCGCGCTCGGCCGCGGGGAGCGCGCTCGTCCGGCGCACGTCGTCCAGGTGCCGCAGGGAGGCGAGAACCTCGTCGGTGTCGACCCCGAAGTCGATCAGGCAGCCGATCTCGTCGGCGCCGAGCGCGCGCATCCGGTCCAGGGTCCGCAGGCAGGCGGCGGGGGTTCCGAACAGTCCGCTGGATTCGGAGTAGCGCTCCACCGCGCGGTCCAGAAGCAGGTCCAGCTCGCCGGGCCGGAGGTCGCCGGCGTCCATGCCCAGGCCCGCCGCCATGCCGCGCAGCAGGTCGACCGAGCTGCGGAAGTAGTTGCGCAGCGGTTCGCGCACGGTTTCGCGCACCGCCTCGGGCTCGGTGCCGACGAAGGTGTGCAGCATCAGCGTGACGTGGCCCTCGCCGGAGTGCCCCGCCTCTCGCCACGTCCGCCGGTAGAGGTCGATCTTCTGCTTCAGCTCGTCCTCGGTCTGGCTCAGGAGGTGGGTCAGCACGTTGGCGCCGAGCCTCCCCGCCATCTCGAACGTCTCCGGGTTGGCCGCGGCGGTAAGCCAGACCGGCAGCTCGGGCTGGATCGGCCGCGGGTGAATCTCGACCTCGATCTCGCGATCCTCGCCGTCGAGCACGCGCACGCTCTCGCCCCGCCACAGACGGCGGACGGTGTCGATCGATTCGAGCATCAGCTCCTTGCGGCGCCGGAAGCTCTGCGGAGCGATGGCGAAGTCGCGGGCGTGCCAGCCCGAGGCGAACGAGATCGCCACCCGGCCGCGCGAGATGTTGTCGACGACCGCCCACTCCTCGGCGACGCGAAGCGGGCTGTGCAGGGGGACGACGACGCTGCCGGCGCGGATCGCGATGCGCTCGGTCACGGCGGCGATGGCGGCGCTGGTCACGGCGGGATTAGGGTAGAGGCCGCCGAAGGCGTGAAAGTGCCGCTCCGGCGTCCAAACCGCGGCAAAGCCGTGGCGGTCGGCGAACTTCGCCCCTTCGATCAGCAGGCGGTAGCGGTCGCCGCCCCCGCCCTCGTCGGCGAAGTAGAACAGGCTCAGATCGATCGGGCGCTCGCTCGTGCCGGAGGCGGCCCCTGGAAGAGGAGCGGCTGCGTACAGCGCCTCGACCTCGTTGCGCTGGAGCACCACCCGGAAGCCGCGGGTCAGCGCCCAGAACAGCTCCAGGACCGAGATGTCGAAGGCGATGCTGGTCAGCGCCAGGAAGGTGCCGGGCTCGCTTCCCAGGCTGTGGTCCATGCCGGCGAAGAAGTGAACGGCATTGGAGTGCGGGATCACGACACCCTTGGGACGGCCGGTCGAGCCCGAGGTGTAGATGACGTACGCAGGACTGTCCGGAAGGGCTCCCCCCTTTGGAGGCTCCGGGCTCTCCTGGGCCAGATCCTCTCCGGCGCGGGTCAGCGCCACGCGGGGAACGCGTTGCGCCAGGTCGGGCCCTGCTCCCGGCGGCACGACGAGGGCGGTCACCGCGGCATCGGCCAGAACGGTGGCGATGCGATCGCGCGGATAGGCGGGGTCAAGCGGCAGGTAGGCAGCGCCAGCCTTGAGAATGCCCAGCAGCCCGGCCACCATTTCGAGGGACCGCTCGGAGTAGAGGCCGACCCGCGACTCGGGGCCGACGCCCAGCCGCCGCAGCCGCTGCGCGAGCCGGTTGGCCCAGTGATCCAACTCGCCATAGGTCAACGCCTGGCTTTCGAACACCAGCGCCACGGCGTCGGGTGTGAGCGCGGCCTGGCGCTCGAACAGGCCGTGGATCGTCGTCGGTCCTGAGACGTCGAGCCTCGTGTCGTTCCATTCGGTGAGCTGGCGGAGCTCCCCGGCGGTGAGCAACGGCAGATCCCATCCGGACCGCAAGGGGTCGGCCAGGGCGGCCTCGGCGAGAACCTCGAAGTGGCGCGCCATGCGCTCGACCGTCGCCGCGTCGAAGAGGTCGGTGGCGTACTCGAACGTCCCGGTCAGCTCCCCGTCCGCGCCCGGCTCCAGAGCCAGCGTGAGGTCGAAGCGGGCGACTCCGCTCGACGCCGGCACAGGCTCCGCCGTCACGCCCGGCAGACGAAGCTCGGGCATCGGGGTGTTCTGGAATGAGAGCATGACCTGGAAGAGCGGGGTGCGGCTGAGATCCCGCTCGGGCAGAAGCTCCTCCACCAGCTTCTCGAACGGGATGTCGCCATGCGTGTAGGCGCCCAGGGCGGTCTCCCGCGCCCGCCGCAGAAGCTCGGAGAAGCCCGGATCGCCCGAGAGGTCGGTGCGCAGCACGAGCATGTTCAGGAACAGGCCAATGAGATCCCCGCACCTCGGCGCGGTCCCGGTTGGCCATGGGCGTGCCCACCGCGACGTCCTCCTGGCCGGCATACCGGGCCAGCAGGAGATCGAACAGCGCCAGCAGCACCATGAAGGGGGTCGCTCCCTGGCGCTTCGCGAACCCTTCGATCGTCTCCGAGAGCTGCGCCGGCAGGCGCACCGGGAGGCTCGCGCCGCGGAACGTCTGCACCGGAGGACGCGGACGGTCCGTCGGCAGGTCGAGGACGCGCAGGCCGCGCAGCCGCTCGCGCCAGTAGGCCAGCTGCGCGTCGAGCGCCTCGCCCTGAAGCCACCGCCTCTGCCAGTAGGCATAGTCGGCGTATTGCACCGGCAGGGCCGGGAGGCTCGGCTCGCCCTCCGCGTACAGCTCGCCAAGATCGCGCACCAGGAGGCCGAACGACCAGCCGTCGGCCACGGCATGATGGAGAGTCAGGAGCAGGACATGGTCGTGCCCGCCGAGCCGCAGGGGCGCGGCCCGGGCCCGCCAACGGCCCCGGCTGAGCGCGCCCGCAGCCGGCGACGGCTGTCGTCCAACCCTGCGCGGTGTGTCAGCCCACTGGCGCTTGCGCCACCGCGTGGTTGGCCATCAGTTCCAGCGCTTTCACCAGTGCCGAATGGTCCAGTTGATCCCAGCCCTGCGCGGCGCAGGCCTGCATCAACTGCGCCGCGCCGGCCGTCTGCGGCAGGCTCACACCCAGCGCCTTGGCCCCCTGCAGCGCAAGGTTCAAATCCTTCTGGTGCAGCCCAATGCGAAAGCCCGGGTTGAAGGTGCGCTTGATCATGCGTTCACCATGCACTTCGAGGATGCGGCTGGCTGCAAAGCCGCCCATCAGTGCCTGCCGCACCTTGGCCGGGTCGGCGCCGGACTTGCTGGCGAAGACCAGTGCTTCAGCCACCGCCGCAATGTTCAGCGCCACGATGATCTGGTTGGCGACCTTGGTGGTCTGGCCGTCGCC
>JANMTS010000048.1:0-31344 GCA_031390755.1 Holophagales bacterium | reverse complement strand
GGTCGAGTGCGGCGCCGAGCCGTGCAAGCTGCTCGCGGTCGAGTGCCTGCCCTCGGACCCGTTCGGGATATCGATCATGGCCACGGGCCGGGTTGGGATGGTCCCGGGGGAACCAGCCCCATCGAGCGGCGAGCGCCCATGCTTTCGAGGCACAGCTGAGAAGGCCATTGGCTTGGTACGGGATGTGAGCGAGACGCTGGTGGATAGCCTCCAGGTCGGCCCAGGTGATTGAGGCCACCTTGCGTGAGCCGAGGGTCGGAAGCAGGAAGAGGCGGAAGAACTGTTCGGCGCTGCGCTGAGTGCCCTTCGATCGTTTGGCCGCATGCTCGGCGAGGTAGCGTTTGGCGAGGTCGTTGACGGTCGGCGCTGCCGCTGCCTCTTGGGCTTCGGAGGCGGGATCTCCGCCGGCCTGGACGGCGAGGCGGCGCGCAAGAGCGAGCTTGCGGGCGGCCTCCAGAGTCAAGGCGCGTCCATGCACGCCCAGGGTGATTCGGCGAGCCCTGCCATGGATCTTGTACTGGAAGATGTAGCTCTTGACTCCTCCGCGAGAGACGCGGAGTCCGAAGCCTGCGAGCTCCGTGTCCCAGACCAGGACATCGCGCTCAGGATCTGGTTGGAGGCTGTCGACGAGCCGTTTGGTGATCTTTCCTTTCATCCCCTGCCCCTTTCTGCGTAACCGGCACGTAACCCGGCGGCGTACAAATCGGCTGGGCTCTATAGTACTACATAGGGGTGAAAAGTCAATAGAATCAACGACTAACAAGCTCCATCTAGCTGCGTAAAGCTGCGTAAAGCTAGGTAGTGCTAATTGACAATTTGGAGGAATGGCGGCTGCCGAGTCCAAGGCCACCGCCGTTCCGATCTTTGCTTCGATGTCCGTCTGGACGTCCGCTGGCCTAATGCAGCATGGGAGCCCAGGAGAAATGGGTGGCACCTATTCGGGGCAGCACCTATTCGGGTAGCTCCGCCCTCCGGGGTTCCTCAGCCTCGGGAGCCGGCGGAGGCGCTGGAGAAACGGGTGGGAGAAATGGGTGGCACCTATTCCGGGGAGCTTGCGGTCGAAGTCAGGGAGTGGATGCCGCGGCCGACGGCCGCGAGCGCTTCGCCTGCGCCCGGCGGCTCTCCTCTTGGAGGAGGAGCACCCCGACCAGCGCTCCGAAGCCGCCGGTCAGGAGGAGGTAGGAAAGGCTGAGAGAGAAGCGGACAAGCCGCAGAGAGCGGCCCCAGCACGATGCGATCGCCGCAGAATCGAGGGAGAGGCTCTTCACGCATTCGGCGTTGCTGAGCTCCCTGGCACAGCCGCAGCTCGAAGCTCGCGTGTCTCCACCGGTGACGACGGCCGTGGTCTTGATCACGTCGCCCTTGGAGATGGGAACGGTTTCGACGAACACGGTGTAGAGACCCAGAAAAACGAAAAGCCCGAAGAGCAGGGCGATCAGGGCGAGCGAAAACCGGCGCCGCAGGACCGCCCGGTTGATCGATTCGGAGGAATAGAACTGCACCGCGACGGCGACGATTCCCATCAGGAAGACCGAGAGAGGGATGAGCGTCCCGCGCATGTCCGGCGGGAAGAGCTGCTGGAGCGATCCGCTCCCTGGAATCCGGCCCAGGAACGGCGCCATCCCCACGCCGACGGCGATCCCGAAGCCCACCACGTACCGGACGAGCCGGCGGGCGAGAGGCGTCGGCAGGGGAGGCGCTTTCGGATCGCGCTTCACTGGCATCCCTTCGGGATCGGACCGCTCTTGAGCACGCAACTGTTCAGGTCGAAGTCGCAGGAGATGATCGACTGTTCGTTGGTCAGCAGGTCGAGGAAGGCGCAACCCTGAGGTGCCAGACCTGCCCGGTCCGGCACGCACCGGATCCACCCTGTGAGCTTCGCTTCCCATGCATACAGCCCGAGGTAGAGGGTGCGCTTTTCCGCGGTATGCGCTTCCTGCTTGCCTCGGGCGTAGCTCGGCGGGTAGAGCAGGACCCGGGCGCGGGTCCGCGGCCGGCTGACCACGCAGACGTCCCGGGCAAGCTCCTGTTTCTCCGCCGCGCCGGTGAGCTTTGCAAGCAGCCGTGCGATCCGGTCGAGGGCGGAGCTGTCCGCGGAAGGGGAGGGCGACTGCCGGAAGGCGGCTGGCACCACCCTGAGCCGCGAGCCTCCGGAATGGCGGCTCGATCGCGTTCCGAGGACTTCGGCGCGGGCCTGGCGGAATTCCATTTTCACGGCATCCCGGATCGCCGCGAGCTCCGGAGCGCTCAGAATCTCCAGCAGAGCTTTCTCGGTGCTGTCGAGCAGAGCTAGAGGCTCCTTCGACTGGCGCTCGCGGTCGAAGTCAGCCCGGAGGGCTGCAAGCTTCGGGGCGATCACGATCGCGATCGCGGCCGCCTCCTGCTTCACGTCCACGGAGTAGGTCACCTTGACACCGGCTTCGCTGTAGGCCCCGGACGCGAGGAAAAGCAGCAGAGCGGTCGGGGGAACCGCCCATACTGCCCAGGTGCGGGCTTTCTGGGAGAGCATGGGAAATAAGTATAACAGCCCGTGATCGATATCTACGCCGCCCAGATGTGGTCGCGCGACCGGCCTTCCCGCTTGCTCACATACAACGCCTGATCGGCCCGCTCGGTGACCTCGGAGAGCGTCTTGCCATGCTCCGGGTGAGCAGCCAGGCCCATGGAAACCGAAACCTGCACGAGCACCCCGTCGATCCGCAGAGGGTGCTCGGTCAGATAGGTCAGCCGGTAGAAACGGGTGGCACTTATTCGGGTGGTACTTATAGGGGGCACCTATTTGGGGCGCAAGGCACCTATTCCCGGGCCACCTTTTGGGCCGCACCTTTTGGGCCAGGAGGAAATGGGTGGCACCTATTCGGTCCGGGGCGAACTTACCCGCCTAGCGCCTCATGTCCTCTTTTCAGCTTAGGGACTGCGAAGGTACACTACCAGAGTGACCACCTCTAACCACGACCTATCCACAGAGATCCTCGAATGGTCGAAGGATCGTCCGGGATGGCAGCGGGACGCGCTGCGACGCCTCTTTTCAGCCGGAGTGGTGGCGTCAGACGAGATTGACGATCTCGTTCAACTCGCCAAAGCCGCGAGGGGACTTACTGAGCATCATGCGCCCCAGGTGCTCGCCAAGGGGCACCTGGCTACTAAGGGCGCCGGAGGAGAAGCCGTTTCTCTCGTCAGCCTGACCCACCATCGCGGCGCCAATGCTTTGGCTGCCGAGCAAACGATAACGTTTGGGCTTCATCTCACCATCGCCTATGGGCAGAATGCGGCTGGAAAGTCCGGCTATACCCGCATCCTCAAGCAAGCCTGCCGCTCACGCTTCACCGAGACAATTCTTGGTAACGTGTTAAGTGGGACGGCGCCTGCAAAGCTGAAAGCTACGATCAAATTCCAGGAAGGCGCCGAAGGCACACCGATCGAATGGATAGTCGGTTCGTCGCCGTCCGACGCGCTGGCAGAGGTCAGCGTCTTCGACGCGGCCTGTGCTCCGGTGTACCTGCGGGGCAAGACCGACGTAGCGTTTCGGCCGTTCGGCCTCGACATCTTCGATAGATTGGCCGACCTCTGCGGCGAGGTACGAGGGCGACTTGAAGGCGAGAAGGCCAAGCTCGGCGCAGTCGCTCCAAACCTGCCAACGGTCCCCGAAGGCACCAAGGTCAGGGCTCTTATCGAGCATCTAAGTTCGCTTACGAGCGTTGACGACGTGCGGGGCTTGGCGACGCTCTCGGCCGAAGAGCAAGCGCGCCTTGAGGAGCTGCGCGCGCACCAACGCGATCTCCTGGCTGCTGATCCAAAGCAGCGAGCACGAGAGCTGACTTCGAGAGCTGAGCGCACTGATCTCCTTGTTCGCCATGTGGCCGGTCTCTTCGCGGTCTTCCGCGCCAACGCCCTCGATCAGATGCGATCGACCGCGCAATCGCTTCGTGCTGCGCAAGGCGCGCTCGCTCTCTTGAGGGAGACGGCGCTCACTCCCGACCTTCTCCCAGGAACCGGCGAAGAGACGTGGCGGAAGATGTGGGAGGCAGCGGAAACATTCTCCAGCATAGCTTATCCAGAGTCTTCATTCCCTGCCTTGGCGGCTGGCGCGCGCTGCCCCTTCTGCCAGCAGGAGATCGGCAAGGAAGCTGAGGCACGACTGCGGCACTTCGCCGAATATGTGTCCTCAAACGCACAAGCACAAGTGCGGCAGGCAGAGAAAGCGCACGAGACGGCGGTCTCTACAGTGACACGCGCGGTGGTAGTGCGTGCCGAACTTGATCCAGCTATCAGCGAGCTTAGCGCCGAGAATCCGCCGCTCGCCAAGAAGGTTCAGGATTTCCTCCAAGCTGCCGAGCGCATTCAGAACGGCATCAATGAAGCTCTTGCACAAGGCGTAGGGTTCCTCGCGAACGGGCTGACGCAGAGCCCCGAGGCCGACATTGTGACTGCCGCTGCTGCTTTACGAGAGCGGGCAAGGCAACTCTTGGCAACAAAGCCGGCAATGACCCCTGGAGATGCTGCCGAGCTGAAAGAGCTTGAGGCCCGCATTACTCTCAGCGGAGCATTACAGACGATCTTGGGGGAGATCGAGCGCAAGAAACGCCTTGCGGCCTATGACCAATGCATAGCTGACACTTCGACGAAGGCCATTACAACCAAGAGTACCGAACTCACCACGCGCTTAGTGACCGACCAGCTCCGGGCTGGCTTTCAAGGGGAATTAGAACGGCTTGAGTTTGACCATCTTGCGATTGAAATCCAGACGGCAGGGGGAAGGAAGGGCGAACTTTTTCATCGACTCGTCTTCACGAACGCACCAGGAGTCCCCGTGATCCAGGTGCTAAGTGAGGGCGAGTCGCGGACCCTCTCGCTCGCATCCTTCCTTACCGAGCTAAAGACGGCGGCTAGTCGGAGCGCCATCATCTTTGACGATCCTGTATCGTCGCTTGACGAGGAGTGGCGGGAACGGATCGCGCGCCGGCTTGTGGCCGAGGCCGCAGAGCGACAGGTTGTTGTCTTTACGCACGATCTTCTATTCCTGCGCTTCCTTCTCGATGAGGCAAGCCGACAAGAAGTGCCGTTCTCGCATCAGTATGTCCGCCGGGAGATTGAGGTTGGCCTGTGCTCGGCCGACCTTCCGTGGTTCGCCATGAATACGAAGGATCGGATCGGAGTGCTGCGGAACCGCTGGCAAGCGGCTGAGAAGCTCTTCCGAACTGCTCGGGGAAGTTATGAGGTGGATGCCAGAGACATCTACGGCCTGCTGCGTGAGGCATGGGAGCGGGCCACAACCGAGGTCCTTCTGAACGATGTTGTCGAGCGCTTCCGCCACAGCATCGAGACGCAGAAGGTGAAGCGCCTCTATGACATCACCGAAGAGGACTGCAAGACACTTGAGGCGGGAATGACCGAATGCTCACGTTGGCTCCGAGGGCATGACCGCCCGCCCGCCGATGGAACGCCATTCCCGGAACCCAACGCTCTAAAGCAGCAGATAGACGAACTCGATAGTTGGGCTGACGGTATAAGGAAGCGCCGCAGGAAATAGAGGAAGGGCGAGCAGTCTGGAGCAATGGGCAAGAGCGTGTACGGGGAATGCAGGCTGTGCAGGCAGCAACGCAAGCTGTGTCAATCCCATATCATCCCGGAGTGGGCGTATCGACCGATATACGATGAAGATTCTCGCGCGATCGCCATAAGCTCGGAGGATGGGCGGCGAAGCAAGGTGCAGTCGGGATTATGGGAGCACTTGTTTTGCGAGGACTGCGAAACGCTCTTCAACCGGCGGTTCGATCAACCGTTCCACCGCTTTTGGAGTTCCCCTAGACGATTCCCGCTGAATCTCAGTAATACTCTGGCTATTAAGATTTCCGGCATTGACCATGAAACCACTAGAAGGTTCTTGCTGTCAGTTCTCTGGCGTGCGCATGTCTCCACAAAGCCAATCCTTTCCGCGGTTAAACTTGGGCCTCATGCTGATAGGATTCGGCACCTTCTTGTAGCGGACCCAGGCGCAGCCCTAGACGATGGTTATCCGATATATTGTGGCGCACTTCGCGATCCAGATACAGGGGGTCTCGCGCGGGAATTGGTATTCACGCCGGCCAGAACTAGAACTAACGGACAGTGGAACTACGATATGGCTTTCTTGGGGTGCTGCTGGAAAATCTTCGTGTCTCGGTCGGCACCAGCGCTGCCGCGATCCTGCATGCTGAAGAACGATGGGACGATCCTTATGCCGGTAATGAACTACCGAGAGGTCTTTGCTATCGGTCGCCTGCTAGGCAAGGCGTGACAAAGAGAAGGAAAATCTTTGCGATGCCTAACGATGACGCCGAGACCCCCCTCTCTCAACTTCCGGGTTGTCCGGCTCCAGCGCAGGTCGTAGACGGCTTCGCCGAGGATCTGAAGGTGGTGCAGGATCCACACCTGAACGAGCTCGTTGGTCTCGAATTCGCCCCGGCCGTTGCGCCCGTACTTCTCGATGCGCTCGATCGACTCCAGGATGTCGAGAACTCGTTCCCGGATGTCCCTCACAAGGGGACTGCCTCCCGGAGGAGCCTATCCCTGATGCGAGCTTTCAAGCCGCGTTCGGTGACGATGTCGACCGGTTGTCTTAGCAGGCGTTGCAGATCGTCGAGAAACGCCCCGAGGTCGAGCAGACTGCGGCCGCTGCCCATGTCGACGAGAAAGTCGATATCGCTCTGGTCGTCTGCTTCGCCTCGGGCCACCGACCCGAAGACGCGGACGTTGGTGGCGCCGTGGAGTGCCGCCAGCCGCAGAATCTCCGCTCTCCGGCTCCGCAAGAGCTCCATTCTCATGTCCTGATCCCTCCGGGCAAACGACTTGCCGTCGCGGAACAGAATATCAGGAAGTTGCGCCGGCTCCCGGACATCCACGACGACCCGAACGCCGGCCAGAAAGGCGGGGAGGATCTTCAGGAGATCATCCCGCCTCACGGCCCTCACCTCTCGTTCCCACTCGGCGTTGGTCAGGAGCCGCCCCTGCTCTATCTGCTCCTGAGCATAGGCGGCGGTGAGCTCCTCGTTGCTCATTGGGGCGGTGAGGCGTCGGCCGATCAGGTGTTGGCGGGCTTCTTCGACTTCGGCTTCGGTGGGCGGGTGATCGCGGAAGGCGTCGAGCAGGCCGAAGAAGAGGGTGGCGGTTTCGTCGAGGCGGTCGGGGTTGACTCCGGCGGTGAGGGCGAGCCAGGACGTGCGGCCGTCGGTGTGCCAGGCGGTTCCGATGTAGTAGAGGAGGCCGCGCCTGGCGATCAGCTCCTTGCCGAGCCTTCCTTCGTAGTCGTGAGCGGCCAGGTAGAGGAGCATCCTCCAGGCGATCGAGGATTCAGGCGAGGCCGGGGGGACGGGCACGGCGTAGCCGATCTGGGATTGGGCTCTTCCGGGGAGGGCGAGCTGGATGGGGGATTGCTGGACCTGGAGGGCGAGCGGGGCGAGGGGGTGTCGGTTCGGCAGGGTGGAGAAGGATTGCTCCAGGAGGCGGAGCGATGCCTCTTCGTCTAGATCTCCGACGGCGACGATCACGACGGGTGTCTGTGGGCTTGGCGAGGTGGCGGTGGGGACGGCTCCGAGCGCGTCGCGAAGGGCTCGGTCCAGCAGAAGCTCGGGATCGTCGGAGGCGGTTGGCGGCTCGGTGACAGCGGTGTCCATCGCCTTGCGGATCTCGGCCACGGCCTGGGCAAGCTCTCCGGCGCGGAAGCGGACGCCCAGCGAGGTATGCCTCCAGGCGGGCTCGTCCACGCTGGCGTCGACGCCCTCGAAGGTCAGGCTGTCTCCGGGGACGACCACTCGGAGGTAGCCGGCGGGGACCCGGGGGAGGCGGCGGACGATCAGGGTGATGCCGTTGCGCAGGGTCTTCACGCGGGGCGCGGGGCTCGCGGCTTCCATGGGCGGCGGCGGCGGGGGTGCGGGCGGGAGAGCGGTGGACTGCTTGGGAAGGGTTGCCGGCGGCGGCGGGCCGGGGTGGCTCCAGCCGATGGTCCTCCGGGTCGGCTGCAACCAGGCGGAGGCGGCGCGGCGGATGTCTTCCGCGGTCACGGCCGAGACCAGCTCGGGCAGGCGCTTCCGGATCTCGAAGGCTCCGATCCCTTCGAAGTAGGCCATCTCGTGGGCGGCGTCCTCGGGGGTTTCCACGTCCAGCTCCAGGTCGGTGAGAAGAGCCGTGCGGGCGCGGTCCAGCTCGTCGGCTGGGACGGGGCCTTCCCGGAGCGCGGCGATGCGGGATTCGATCTCCGTCTCGATCGTCCCCTCGGTTTCTGCCTTTCCGGCGAGGGTGAAGAGGTAGGGCTTGGCCGTGGCCGCGAAGGTGGTGGAGATCTCCTCGCCGATAGCGTTGAGAGGGTTGAGACGCGTTCCGGGCCGGGCGGGGATGGGATCGCCGTCCTGGCGGAAGCTGGCTCCGGTCGAGCCTCCGAGGAGGGCCTGGATCAGGAGGAAGGCGGGATAGTCCGGATCGGTTGCGGCGGGGGCTCGGTAGGAGATCTGAAACCAGAGTCCTGTTCCAACGTGCGGGACGGTCACACGGCGTTCGCCGGTCTGCGGCGGCTCGACGGTCCGGGGGAGGGGAGTCGGGGCTCCTCCTGCAATGCCTTCGAAGGTCTTGCGGACCAGGGCGAGGGTTTCGGTCGGTTGCAGATCTCCCGCAACGGCGAGCACGGCGTTGGCCGGCCGGTAGTGCTGACGGTAAAAGCTTGCGATGTCGGCGTGCGTGATCCGCTCCACGTCGCTCGTCCAACCGATCACGTTTTGCCGGTAGGGGTGCTGGGTGAACGAGGCGGCGGCCACGGCGTCGTGGAGCACGGCGGCGGGATCGTTCTCATATCCGTGCAATTCGGTGAGCACGGCGCCGCGCTCGGCTTCGAGCTCTTTTTCGGGGAGGAGCAGGCGCGCCATGCGGTCCGCTTCGATGTCGAGAGCGAGCGGCAGATGCTCGCGCGGAACGGTTTCGAAATACGTGGTCTGATCGATCCAGGTGTAACCGTGCCATTCGCCGCCGACGCCGTAGAGGCGGCTGACCACGTCCGTGTCCGGAAAGCGCTCGGTCGCGCGGTAGGCCATGTGCTCCAGGAAGTGGGCGAGGCCGGTGGCCCCGGTCTGCTCGTTGCGCGCTCCGACGCGGTAGAGCATCTGCACGCTGACGATGGGCAGGGTGTGATCTTCCAGGATCATGACGGTGAGGCCGTTGGGGAGATGCTCGACGATCGTGCCGTCGAGACGGCCGGCTGCTACAGGAAGAGCGAAGGTGAGGAGGACGGTCAGGAGGGCCGCGGCTCGACGGGCGGTGCGCATCATGGAGCTGAGCGTAACACCCGCTGGGAGCGCCGGCATCCTGCCGGCTACTAACCAGAGTGTGTTGGCCGGCAGGATGCCGGCGCTCCCAGCGGAAGAAAAAAGAGTGTGGAACTTTCTTGCCCCGCCTCCTCTCTAATCAAGGTAGGAGCGCTCCGGATGTACCCACCCCGGCGAGTGATCGAGGTGGACACGATCAAAACTTGAAAGCGGGAGCACGACAATGTTCGAGCACTCTTTGATCGGTCTGGAAGCGAAGAAACCGTCTCGCCGTGCGTGGTTTTCTCTGCCGGTCGCCATCGGTCTGCATGTGATCGCAGTGGCCACGTTTACGTTCGCCGGAACCTGGAACGTCCCCCCGGTGCCGGAGCCGATGATCGTGGAGCCGTTCATGGTCCAGCTGCCGCCGCCTCCGCCGCCCATTCTGGGCAGCGGCCGGTCGGAGCCCGAGACCACGGCCGCGGTGAAGCCGCCCGCGCCCGTCGCGCCGGAGCAGCCAATCCAGCCCACGCAGACGGCGGACCTGGACAAGCCGGCGACGACGCCGTCGACCGTGATCGATTCGGTCGCCGGCCTGCCCCCGAACGGCGATCCGCGCGGCTCCATCTACGGCGTTGAGCACGGCGACCCGGATTTCGGAGTGGACTTCAGCGACGGTCCCGTGGGCCCGAGCGTCTCCGTGACCCCGGCCCCAGCCCCCGAGATGCCGGAGCGGAACGAGCCGATCCAGGTGGGCGGCGCGGTGACCCGGCCGGTGGTGGTGTCGCGGACGGAGCCGCGCTACACGGAGCTGGCCCGCAAGGCGCGCATCGAGGGTGTGGTCATCGTGAAGGCCGTGATCGACGAGCGGGGTTACGTGACGGACGTCCAGTTGGTGCGCGGCCAGCCGATGGGGCTCGACAAGGCGGCCATGGACGCGGTGAAGACCTGGCGGTTCACGCCGGCCACGCTGCACGGGGTTCCGGTGAAGGTGTACTTCAACCTGACGGTGAGCTTTACGTTGCAGCGGTAGGGGCGGGGAGTCCTCACCCCCCGACCCCCTCTCCCATCTCCCGCCCGAGTATCTCCTGGAGAGGGGCCCCGGGAGAGGGGGCGCCACCACCCAAAAGCCTGAACAAGAGGATCGCCGTTCCTCCCCGCATTCTTCCCCCTCTCCCCCCGGGAGTGGGGGCCAGGGGGTGAGGATTCGAAGCCTCACCGCCCCTGGCCCGACAGCAGCCCCGCCAGAGGCTTTCCTTCCAGATAGAACGTGGCCCGCTGGACATCCGGGAACTGCAGGGCGGTCTCGGTGAGCTGGGCCATCACGCGCGGGCTGTCGCACTCGCCGCCGATCTCCAGATATCCCTTGAGATAGACCTTCACCTCGGGGCCGACCTGGTCGATCCGGTCGATGCTCAGGCGGGAGGCGTAGAGGGGATTGTAGAAGCCGCTCGCCGGGTCGTAGTCGTGGGACATCTCGAGCAGCGTCTCCAGCGCTCCGTCGAGCGCGCGGCGGGGACGCACCAGCGAAACCTCCACGGGCACGACGCTGTCGCCGCAGCCGATGCGGCGGCCAGTATCGCCGGCATTGCCGGTGTCGGCCCCGCTGTCCTTCAGATCGATCAGATACACCTTCGTGTGATCGGCGAGGGTGTTCGCCTTCTGTGCCGTCCACGAGTCCACGGCGTTGCAGGAGAGCGCGGCCAGCAGCGCGAGGGCCAGCCAGCGCAGGGGCGGCTCACGCCTTGCGGTCGAAGACTTGAAACGACCAGGCATGCGGAACCTTTTCGGTCGGGCCGTGGTCCTCGCGCTCGACGAGGGTCCAGTCGGCGGGGTCGAATTCGGGAAAGTGGGTGTCTCCAGGGAAGTCTTCCTCGATGAGCGTGAGTTGAAGCCGGTGGGCGGCCGGCAGGGTCTGGCGGTAGATCTCGGCGCCGCCCGCCACGAACAGCTCGTCGCAGCCGCCGGCCTCCGAGATCCGCGTTGCCAGGGCGAGCGCCTCCTCGACGGAGGCCGCATGCTCAATGCCGGACTGGGCCGCGATCTCCCCGCGGCTGACCACGACGAGCGTGCGGCCGATCAGCGGGCGGCTGCCGATCGACTCGTAGGTCTTGCGGCCCAGGACGAGCACGTGGCCGAGCGTCAGCCGGCGGAAGCGGCGGAGATCCTCGGGGATGCGCCAGGGGAGACTGTTGTTCAGGCCGATCGTCCGGTTGCGGGCCAGGGCCGCGATGAGCGTGATCCTCATCCGGAGAGTCTAGACCGCGATCGGTGCCTTGATGGACGGGTGCGGATCGTAGCCGTCGAGGCGGAAATCCTCGAAGCGGTAGTCGAAGATGGATTTCACGTCGGGATTGATCTCCAGGCGCGGCAGCGGCCGGGGCTCCCGGGTGAGCTGGAGCCGGGCCTGGTCGAGATGGTTCAGGTAGAGATGGGCGTCGCCGAGCGTGTGGATGAATTCGGCCGGCTCCAGGCCGCAGGAGCGCGCCACCATCATGGTGAGCAGGGCATAGGAGGCGATGTTGAACGGCACGCCGAGGAACACGTCCGCGCTGCGCTGGTAGAGCTGGCAGGAGAGGCGCCCCTCCGCGACCCAGAACTGGAACAGGGCATGGCAGGGAGGGAGCTTCATCTGGTCGATCTCGGCCGGGTTCCAGGCGGTGACGATGTGGCGCCGGGAGTCCGGGTTGACGCGGATCTGCTCGACGACGTTGGCGATCTGATCGATCGATTTCCCCTCAAGACGTCCGCCTGCCCCCGGCCAGGAGCGCCACTGGCGGCCGTAGATGGGGCCGAGCTCGCCGTTCTCGTCCGCCCATTCGTCCCAGATCCTCACGCCGTGCTCGTGGAGATAGGCGATGTTCGTGCTGCCGGCGAGGAACCAGAGCAGCTCGTGGACGATCGAGCGGACGTGGAGCTTCTTGGTGGTGAGGAGGGGGAAGCCCTCCGAGAGGTCGAAGCGCATCTGGTGGCCGAAGACGCTCAGGGTGCCGGTGCCGGTCCTGTCCGCCTTTTCAACCCCCCGCTCCAGGATGTGCCGGACGAGGTCCAGATACTGCCGCATGGCCGCGGACTGTAACACGGGGATATGATGGGCGCCGAAGGAGGGTCGTGTGATGAAGAAGATGGGTTGTCTCGCAGTGGCCGGTGTCCTGGTGGTGCTGGCTCTCTGGGGAGTTGCTTCGTATAACGGTCTGGTCGGCGCGCAGCAGGCGGTCGAGGCGCAGTGGGCGCAGGTGGAGAACGTCTATCAACGGCGGGCCGAGCTGATTCCCAACCTCGTGGCCACGGTGAAGGGCGCGGCGAACTTCGAGCAGGAGACGCTGACCAAGGTCATCGAAGCCCGTTCGCAGGTGGGGCAGATGAACACCCAGGCGACGAGCGAGATCCTCAACGATCCGCAGAAGTTCGCCCAGTTCCAGCAGGCCCAGGACCAGCTGTCGTCGGCCCTGTCGCGCCTGATGGTCGTGGTCGAGCGCTATCCCGAGCTTCGCGCGGTCCAGGGATTCCAGGATCTGATGGTTCAGCTCGAAGGCACGGAGAACCGGATCGCGGTCGAGCGCCGCTCGTTCAACGAGGTGGCGCAGTCGTACAACACCCGTGTG
Source organism: Holophagales bacterium (assembly GCA_031390755.1). GTDB lineage: Bacteria > Acidobacteriota > Thermoanaerobaculia > Multivoradales > UBA5704 > DATMER01. The sequence goes on along the minus strand of JANMTS010000048.1, from coordinate 18,470 downwards.
AAGCGGTTCCCCACGAACCTGTTCGCGAACCTGTTCGGGTTCGAGGCGCGGCCGTACTTCCAGGCCCGGGCTGGAGCGGACGTTGCGCCTTCGGTCGACTTCGGGGGCGCGGCTCCGACAGCCACTCCGCGTTAGAGATCTGCCGGAAAGTCAGCAAAGGGATAGACGGCGGCTTCGCCAGCTTCGTAGAGTTGTCTGAAAGATGGCGCGCCGCCGACTGTTCCTCCTCCCGTTCCTTCTCTGTCTGCCGGTGTTTGCCGGGGGCTGCGTGGATCGCGGCGGCCACGCCGAACGGGGTCAGCCCGTCCGGGCTTCCGGAGCGCCCGATTCAAAATCCTCAATCTCTATGACCGTGCGCCGCGGTGCGCTGCGCCCCCGGCTCCTCCTGACGGGGGAGCTGGCGGCCGCCCGCGCCCTGGAGCTGAAGGCTCCCAGCACCCGGACCCGGGAGCTTCAGGTGCGGTGGATGGAGCGCGACGGCACGCCGGTCCGCGCCGGCCAGCGGGTGGTCGAGCTGGACAACTCGTCCTTCACCTCCGAGCTCCAGGAAAAGCGCCTGAAGGCTTCCGAGGCCGCGGACGAGCTGGAGCGCAAGCGGGCCGAGATCGAGGCGGGGCGGGCCGAGAAGGCTTTCGAGGTGGAGAAGAGCCGCGGCGAGGTGGAGAAGGCGAGGCGCAAGGCCAACCTGCCGCCGGATCTCTTCGCCGCCCGGGAGATCCAGGATCGGCAGCTGGCGGTGGAGCGCGCCGAAACCACCCTGGCCAAGGCCGAGTCCGTCCTGGACGCCCACATCCAGGAGAGCGCGGTGGAGCTGCGGCTGCTCACGATCGAGCTGGAGAAGGCCCGGCGCGCCATCGGCCAGGCCGAGGAGTCGATCCAGGCCCTCTCCCTGCGGGCTCCGGAGGGCGGTTTCATTCTGATCGGTCAGCACCCCTGGCAGGGGCGCAAGCTCCAGGAAGGGGACACGGTGTGGGCCGGGATGACCCTGGCGACCCTCCCCGATCTCTCCTCCCTGGTGGTCGAAGCGGCGCTCTCGGACGTGGACGACGGCCGGATCGCTCCGGGCATGCCGGCGGTCTGCACCGTGGACGCCTACCCTTCCGAGACCTTCGACTGCCGCGTGGCCGCGATCGCCCCGGTGGCGCGGGAGAGGGCGTCGGGGGCGTCGGGATCGTTGCGGCGCTTCTTCCCCGTCCGGGTCGACCTGACGAGGATCGATCCGCGTCTGCGGCCGGGGCTGTCGGTGCGGGTCGAGGTGCTGGCGCCCGAGATCAAGGGGCTGATCGTGCCGCGCGAGGCGCTCGATTTTTCGTCCAATCCACCGAAGGCGGTCCTCGCGGACGGCACGGCCGTGCCGGTGCGCCTGGGCGTCTGCACCGCGGCTGAGTGTCTCGTCGAGGACGGCGTCAAGGAAGGCGCTGCGCTGCGCTCGGGTCTCGGAGGGGGGGCATGAAGCGGTCCGTGCTCGGCGCCTTGGCGGTGCTTGGCGGGGTCGGCATCGTGGGCCTTCCTTTGGCGTGGTCTCTCGCGGGCCGGCTTGGAGCGAACGGCTCCGGGGAGGCCTGGGCCGAGGTCAAGCGCGAGGATCTGGTCCTGGGCGTCGAGGTCACGGGGACGCTGGAAGCCACGGAAGCCGCCTACCTGGGACCGCCCCCGGTCGCGGACCTGTGGGACTTCAAGATCGCCTTCCTGGCTCCCGAGGGGGCCTCGGTCCGGGCGGGCCAGCCGGTGCTGGGGTTCGACGCGTCCGAGCTGGAAACCACGCTCCTGACGGTCGAGGCCGAGCGGGACTCCGCCCAGAAGGAGCTGGAGAAGCGGGGCGTGGACCTGGAGATGAAGCGCCGGGAGGAGGAGCTGCGGCTCTCCGAGGCCGAGGCGAAGCAGCGGCGCTCGGCCCTCAAGGTCCGAGTGCCGCCGGAGCTGGTCTCCGCCATCGAGCTGAGCGAGACGCGCAAGGATCTCGACCTGGCCACGCTGGAGATCGCGTTCCGGAAAGACCGCATCCGGCTGCTTGGCGAGCAGGAGCGGGCGGAGATCGAGATGCTCCGCTCCCGCCGCGACCGCGCCGCGAACCGGGTGCGCGAGACCCAGGCCGCCATCGGCGCCATGACCGTGACCGCGCCGCGGGACGGCACGGTGGTCTACGCGATGGCGCGCGGCGAGAAGAAGAAGGTCGGCGATTCGGCCTGGCGCGAGGAGAAGGTGGTGGAGATCCCCGATCTCCGGCGCATGCGGGCCGTGGGCCAGGTCGACGAGGCCGACGCCGGGCGCGTCGCCGCGGGCCAGCGCGTCTCCTTCCGGCTCGACGCCCACCCCGAGCTGGTCTTCCCCGGCAGGGTGGCCGCGATCCGCGGCTCCGTGCAGCCGAGATCGCGGCGCAGCCCGCTCAAGGTGATGGAGCTGGCGATCGACCTCGACGCCACCGATCCGCAGCGGATGAGCCCGGGCATGCGCTTCGTGGGGACCGTGGAGATCGAGCGGGCGCGGGTGTTGGCGATTCCGGTCGAGGCCGTCCAGAGCCGGGCCGGCGGGCCGCTGGTCCGCCGCCGGGACGGCTGGCGCACCGAGGACGTGCAGCCGAAGCTCGGACGCCGGAACGACCGGCTGGTCGAGGTCGTGTCCGGGCTGGCAGAGGGCGACCGGGTGGTGGTTGGCGGGGTTGGCGCCGAACCCGACCCGGAGGGCGACCGGTGAGCCGCCGCGGCTGGAGGCTCGCCGCGGCGATCGGCTTGGCGGTGTCCGTCGGCGTCGCGCTCACCGCCGCGGGCCTGATGTCCCGCGCGGCGCGGCGGGCGGACATCCCGGTCGAGACGGTCGAGCCCTCGGCGTTCGTCCGGGTGGTGCCGGCGGAAGGATCGTTGCAGGCGTCCCGGGCCACGCCGGTGAGCGTGCCCACGGGCGCGACCGCGCCGCTGCCGGTCGGCTGGCTGGCCGAGGACGGCAGCCGCGTCCGGGCCGGCGAGGTGATCGCGCGCTTCGATCCCAGCGAGATCGAGAAGGAGCTGGAGGAGGCCGCGGACCAGCTGGCCGGAGCCCGGCTCAAGGCGGAGAAGGAACGCGTCCACGGCCTGGCCGAGGTCCGCAAGCTGGAGGAGGATCTGGCCCTGGCCCGCAAGGAGCTGAACGCCGCCCAGCAGTTCCAGAAGAAGGACGGGATCGTCTACTCCCGCGCGGAGATCGTGGAGTCGGAGATCGACCAGGATCTGGCCCGGGAGCGCGAGAGCCACGCCCGGCAGGCGCGCCGCGGCCAGGAGTCGCTGACCGGCGCCGGTCTCGATCTGCTCGGCATCGAGATGCGCCAGGCCGAAGCGCGCATCCAGAGGGCCCGGGCGTCCCTGGCCTCGCTCCAGGTGACCGCGCCGCACGACGGCGTCCTCGTCCTCCAGCGGGACTGGAACGGCGAGCCGATCCGCGTCGGCGACATGGTGTGGAACGGCCAGGTGCTCGCCGAGATCCCCGCGCTGGAGACGATGGAGGCCGAGGTGTTCGTGCTGGAGGCGGACGCGGGCGGGCTGTCTCCCGGCAAGCCGGCCACGGTGATCCTCGAATCCCGGCCGGGCGTCGAGCACGCGGCGCGGATCGCGCGGGTCGACTCCCTGGCCAGGCCGCGGTTCCGCGGCTCTCCCGTCCAGTACTTCGGCATCACCCTCGCGCTGGACCGGACCGATCCCGCGACCATGAAGCCGGGCCAGCGGGTGCGGGCGATCCTCCGTCTCGACGAGCGCGCCGGCGCCCTGACCGTGCCGCGGCAGGCCGTGTTCGAGCGCGACGGCAGCCCGGTCGTCTACCGGCGGAAGGTGGATGCCGGGGCGTTCGAGACGGTCTTCGAGGCAGTCTTCGAGGCAGTAACGGTCAAGCTGGGTCCGTCGGGCGCCGGGCGCGTGGTCGTCGAGTCCGGGCTCTCCCGCGGCGACGTGGTGGCGCTCGCCGATCCCACCCGGCGGGATTCGCCGGGTTCGCCGGAATCGCCGGACGAGACTCCTGATCCCTCCGGGGAGACTGCCCGGGAGGCCTCCGCTCCATGAGCCCGCGCGAGTCCTTCCGCTCAGCGTTCGAGAGCCTCGCCGCGCACAAGCTGCGCTCGGTGCTGACCATGCTCGGCATGATCTTCGGCGTCGGCGCGGTGATCGCGATGCTGTCGATCGGCGAGGGGGCGGAGCGCCAGGCGCTCGGGATGATCGAGCGCCTCGGCGTGCGCAACGTCCTCGTCCGGGCCAGGGATCTGCCGCGCGAGGAGATGGAGGAGGTCCGGCGCAAGTCGCTCGGCGTCTCCTTCCGCGACGCCGCGGCCATCGCCGACGCCGTGCCGGGTGTGGAGGAGGTGGCTCCGCGCATCCGCGTCGATCCCTACAAGGTGCTCGCCGCCGGAGGCAAGTCCGAGGCCGTGGTCTACGGCGTCGGCCACCGCCACGCCGCGCTGGCGAGCCTGCGCCTGCAGGAAGGCCGGTTTCTCGATCCGCTGGACGAGCGCGACCACGCCCAGGTCTGCGTGATCGGGCCGGGCGTGCGGCGCGATCTGTTCGGCTACGGCCCCGCGATCGGGAATCTGCTCAAGGTCGACGACGTCTGGCTGGAGGTCGTGGGCGTGCTGGCGCCGCTCGCCCCGCAGGAACCGGGGCAGGGGTCCGGGCAGAAGTCCGGGAAAACAGAGACCCGCTTCCAGGGCGTGCAGGTCGGCTCGGTCGAGCGCGAGATCTACCTGCCCGTCACCACGGCCGGCCGCAAGCTGGAGCATCCACCGCTCGACGCGCCGCTCGACGAGATCGTGGTGCGGATGAAGGAAGGGGCGAGCGGCGCCGAGACGGCGGCGCTGGTGCGCGGCCTGCTCGACCGGCTGCACGGCGGCGAAACCGACTATGAGATCGTCGTGCCCGAAGCACTTCTTGCACAGAGCCGGCGGACCCAACGGCTGTTCAACGTGGTGATGGGCTGCATCGCCGGCATCTCGCTGCTGGTCGGCGGCATCGGAATCATGAACATCATGCTCGCCACCGTCCTGGAGCGCACGCGGGAGATCGGCCTGCGCCGCGCCGTGGGAGCCCGGCAGTCCGACATCCGCTTCCAGTTCGTGGTCGAGGCCTTCGCGATCAGCCTGCTCGGCGGCCTGGCGGGCGTCGCCGTCGGGCTGGCGATCTCCCGGGGGGTGGCGGTCTACGCGGGGTGGGACACGCTGGTGACCGGCGGCGCGATCCTCCTCGCGACCGGCGTAGCCATGAGCGTGGGGCTGGCCTCGGGGATCTATCCGGCGGTCCGGGCCGCGGCTCTCGACCCTATAGACGCCCTGCGATACGAGTAGGCACGAACCTTGAAAGGCATCGGAAGAGAAAGGAGAACTTCCCCGATGCAAGCAAAGACCATGCTTCCCGCGATCGCCCTGCTGCTTCTCGGCGCCGCTATCACTTCACCTGCATTCGCCCAGGATTCCCAGGAGGAGCCTGAGCTCAACGTTCAGGATCTCCAGGTCGTTCCGATGGGGGCCGCCGGCACGGGACCCTCGCAGATCACCGCCGAGGCGATTCCGGAGGGGCCGTCCAACCTGCTGGCCACCACGGTTTCGGACGACCAGATCAACCTTACCTGGACCGACAACTCCAGCGACGAGGCCGAGTTCCGGCTGGAGCTCCGCACCACTTCGGGCACCTTCCAGGACGCGGGCACGGCGATTCCGGCCAACGTCACGGGCGCCCAGGTTCACGGACTCGCTGAGGCGACCACCTACTTCTTCCGCCTCAAGGCCCGCAACGCCAGCGGCGATTCGGCCTACTCCAACACGATCTCGGCCACGACCGCGACGGGCGACACCACCTGCATCACCACCGACACGGCCATGTGCCTGAACGGAGACCGCTTCCGCGTGGAGGCCTCCTACCGCACCGGGCAGGGGCAGTCGGGCACGGCTCATGCCGTCCGGCTCACCTCGGACACCGGCTACCTCTGGTTCTTCGTCGACTCGAACGTCGAGGTGGTCGTCAAGGTGCTGAACGGCTGCGGCATCAACAACCGCTACTGGGTCTTCGCCGGCGGCCTGACCAACGTCGAGGTGCAGCTCATCGTCACCGACACCCAGACCGGCATCCAGGCGAGATACACGAACCCGATCAACACGGCCTTCCGGCCGATCCAGGACACCAGCGCCCTGGCTTCCTGCCCGTAACAACTACACCAAGAGATCTTCGCGAGGCGGGGGCGCGATGCGCCCCCGCTTTCGTTCACTTCTGCCGACTAGCCCTTCTTCAGAGAGATCTTGTAGCTGCCGGTTCCGGTCGACCGGAAGTGCCGCACCCGCACCCAGTATTCACCGGGCTGAAGCGCCTTCGAGATCTTCGCGTTGCGGCCCTGACCGCTATCGTCGTCCTCGGCCACCAGCTTCGTCTGGGTGCCGGGTCCGAGCAGGCTCATGATCACGTCGGTGTCGCCCGAGGTCTCGACCGTGTAGGTTCCGGCCGTGTCGATCTTGAGGTGGTACAGATCCTCTTCGCCGTGCTTGCCGATCGACGCCGAGAGGGTCGCGCCCGCCGCGAGCTCCGTGCCCTGGACCGAAGGCGCGGGCGCCTTGGGATAGGCGACGCCGATGAACTCCTTGTCCGTGGCCGACAGCCCCGTGTTCCAGCCGATCTCGAAGTTGCCGATCGTCAGCTTGTTGTCCACCGGGTAGAGCATGATCGACTTCGAGTCGAACGCGGAAAACTGCGTGATGTCGGCGCCGTAGCGCTGGAACAGGTTCGTCTCCACCTGGGCGCGCGTCCAGTTGTTGGGCGGCCCTTCGTAATACTTGAAGACCGCTTCCTTGTCCCACGGAATGCCGGCCTGCGGGTGCTGATGCTCGTGGATGCAGCCGAGCGCGTGCCCGAACTCGTGGACCACCGTGCGGTTGTACTCCTCGTCCGCCGTCGTCGGCCCGAACCAGCCGAAGTTCATGGTCGCCTGATTCTTGGGGATCAGGAGGCAGTCGGTGCCGATGTACGACCACGAGCCGTCCGTCTTGAACGCGATGCGGATCTCGGCGTCCGGGCTGTCGTCGAACTCCAGCTTGAGATTGGCGAACTCGCACCACTGCAAGGCCTTCTCCTTCACCTTCGCCTTGACCGCGGGCGTGCCTTCGAGGAAGCGCACGTGGAGCGTCCTGCCGTTCTTCCACTTCTTGCCGGTGAGCAGGGCCAGATGGAGGGAAGACGGGCCGACGCCCATCGCGGGCTGGTTGCGGAACACCGGCAGGTTGGAGGGGTTTTCCTCGATCGCCCGCTCGGCGGCAAGCTCCTGCAAGGCGAGGGGCAGCTCGACGTCGAGGCAGACTCTCGGCTGTGACTCTTCGGCCATGGGGACCATCCTTTCTATCACTGCCGCGGACGGCAGCGGTTTTCAACGAGATCGTAGAACGCACCGGCGTCGCCGCCGGGCGGGGGAATCGGGGGCGGCGTCGCCCTCGGGGAGACCGGTGGATGATCCACTCCGGCCGGTCCGGCGTGGCCCAGGTGGAGCATACGCGCCGTGCCGCGGACGCGGAGCAGACCTTCCTGGGTCTCCAGACGGACGAGGGAGCTCTCTTTCCCGGTTTCGTCGGCGGTCTGGAGCGCTCCGCTCTCGGCCAGCTGCTTGAGGGTCTCGTCGCGGTCGGTCTGCTGCTCGCCGCCCCACTCGGAGGTGAGGCGGGCGCGCAGCACTCGCGTCTCCCAGTCGATCGCGAGCGTCGTCCCCACCGTCACCTGGCGGCCGCCGGGGAAGGGGACGCCGGCGCCGTTCGGCTCGTGGTGGCTCCAGGAGACCTTGAAGATCAGCTCGCGGATGGGCACGGGGTCCGCGCCTTTCTTCAGGTAGTAGCACTTCGTGGTGTCCAGCCGCGGCCGGACCTGGAAGGGGACCCCCTCGGGGATGCGGAGCAGATCGCGGTGCCGGCCGGCGAATTCGTAGGCGGCCCAGTCGCTCGTCGCGAGCGTCGCCAGGTCGATCGACTCGAGAGGCTCGAATCGCACGTTCGTCTCGACGTCCAGCGCCTTCCGGTCCGGCACCATGGCCCGGCGGACGAATTCGTCCCGGATCCACTCGCGCTCCTGGCCGTCGTCGGGATGGGCCGCCTGGTCCGAAGCCAGGATCGCCCGGCCGTAGTCCGCGAACGAGGCCTCGCCGGGAGGCAGGTAGTCGAGGGCGCGCAGGATCATCCGCTTGAAGCGCTCGCCGCCGACGAACAGCGCCTTGCCGGAGCCGGAGAAGTCGGTGGAGAGCGACCCGTGGATCTTCGCCATGACCGTGTACAGGGCGCCTGAGAGCACCTGGCAGAGCGAATGGGGGTTGAAGCGGTTGACCCGGTTCGGGAAGCCGTTCGCATCGACCGACTCGTCGGCGCGGTCGAGCGTCTTCTGGTTGAGCAGCGAGCGCAGGTAGCGCGAGGCGCCGGAGGGGTCGCGCGCCTGGCCGAACTCGGGCGCCACGGTGCTGAACGCGGTCGAGTCGGCGATCGAGCCGTTCGTGGCCTTGAGCACCGCCCGCCGGAGCTTCTCGCTGCGGAACGACATCAGCAGCGCGGTCAGGTCGGCCAGCGCCTCGTGCAGCGCGAGCGATTGCGGGGCCAGCGCGTTGTAGAGGTCCGGCGCGATGCCGTCGAGAATCGCATGCGCGGTCTCATGGGAGAGCACGTCCCGGGACAGGCAGGAGAAGGCGGGCTCGCGGCCGGGCCGGGGGATGTAGAAGAGCTGCAGGCTGTGCGATCCGCGGTCGTAGAACGCGTTGTTCCACTCACCGGCCCGCGGGATCACCAGGAGCTGGGGAGAGCCGAAGGCCCAGGTGAGACGGCGGCCGAGCGCGTCGGGCTCCTCGAACAGGTACATCGTGCGCAGCACCGTGGCGAAGGTGCAGACCTGCTGGAAGGCCTTCTCATAGACACCCTGCGCGCCAGCGACCTCGTAGGTTCCGAGCTTCCGCTTGCCGGGCGGCCCCGGCGGCACGAACCGGGCACCGGGCAGGATCGCGCCCGTCTGAGCGTCGAAGTCGAGGACCGCGACCCGCCGGCTTACCGGGCCGTCGAGGAAGAAGTCCTCGTCCCGGGTGATGAACTCCTCGAAGTCGTCGAGCCCTGCCAGCCGGGAGGACTGCGGATCGTCGAGCATGATGGGGAGCTTGGCTTTCAACGGGGGGTCTCCTAGGAGTCGTCAGGATTTCTGAAATGCTTGCATGGCCCCGTCCGCGCGTCAATCTCGTCAAGTGAGGCGTTCGAAGAGACGCAAACGTTTCAAAGAGACGATGGAGAGTGGCGAAGTCCCTCCCGTCGGTGCGTTTTAGAGGGTGTTTAGAAAGGCCAGCCATCGCGGCGCGGAGTCCTCACCCCCCGACCCCCTCTCCCATCTCCCAGCCCCCCAACCCCGGGAGAGGGGGCGCCACCACCCAAAACCGGAAAGCAAGAGGAGCGGGGGCTCCCCCTCTCCCGGCGGGGGGCGGAAGGGAGATGGGAGAGGGGGTCGGGGGGTGAGGACTCCGCGCGATCTACTTTCCAATATCCATTGAGGCCCGGCATCGCCAGCTGGTGTGCTCGCGATCCGTCGAGCCAGCGGGTACATTCCCCTCCGCGTCGGAAGCCGCGGTTTGCCGTCCCTCTCGACTCGGCGGCGCCCGGACCGCTGCAACCGGCTCCTGGGGGACGTTACCTGGCCTCCAGGGAGCCTTACCTCATGGCGAGGCGGCGCGACGGTCTCCGCGGCGACTCACCTCGCGGCTGAGGCAGCCCGCCTCGCCGCCGAGGCAACTCCCTCGCAGCTGGGGAAACCCACCTCGCGGCGGGGGAACCCGCCTCGCGGCGAGGGAAGCCGACCTGCTCGCCGGGTATCTTGTCCGGAACGCCGGGTGACTTTGCTCAAGGCGAGGGCTCTTCCCCAGCCCCTGGGTGACCTGGCGCTGCGGCGAGGGAAACTTCTCTGACCTGAAGCGAGCTTGCCTCGTGGCCGGGTGACGTGGCGCGACCTCGGGGAGCTTTACCTCGTAACGCGGTAACGTTGTCCAGCCGCAGGAAAGCCCACCTGGCAGCGAGGTGACGGCACCCGGCGCCCGGGTGATCTCCCCTTGCGGCGCGGAACTTTACTGGACCGCTGGGGAAGCCCCCTGCTGCCGGGGTAACCTTGCTTCGTCGCGAGGGAACCTTCCCCCGTGGCGAGGTGAATCTCTCTGCGCGCAGGCGGGGTGGAGAAAAGCCGGGGCGTGCAGAGGGGGCTAACCCTCGCTCATAATGACCGCTCTTTGTGACGCACTACCCTTAGCGGAGACCGCCATGAGGCCTGAATCCCGTTCTGCCATGCTGTTCGTCCTTCTGCTGTCCTTCCCCTCCCTGGCCGCGGCGGCCGGAGTCGAGGAGACGTTGAACGCCCGCTGGCGCGGTGGCTGGGTGGACTTGAAGGTGCCGATCTCGTCGAGCTGCGACGAGTACTACAACGACAACGAGGTGATCGGGGTCCGCACGACCAGCAAGGCCCGCGAGCGGTTCGACGACGGCGAGACGGCGCAGGTGGAGCGGATCGACGTCAAGCGGAGCCGGATCGATGTGTTCCTGGACCTGGGCGAGGAGCTGCTCGTGGAGCGCCGCGAGGGGCCGTTCACGCTCTACGACGCGCGGCTCTGCAGGATCCAGCTCCGGGTTCCGGTTCCGGCGCGCTCGGAGATCGGCGCGATCGAAGGGCGGCTCGCCGAGCTGCTCGAGCTCCACGATTCGCGGCGCGAGGCCGAAGCCTCTCCCGCCTGGAACGGGCGCCGCCTGGCGCCCTTCCCGGAGGGCTACGAGCGGACGCTCGGGTTCTACGCGACCTGGAAGGCGGAGCAGACGAACATCGCGGTGCAGGAGCGCATGGACGACGCGCGCCGGGAAGCGTCCCGGATCAGCTCGAACAAGCGCTCCAACACGGAGTACATGACGGGCTACGGGGAAGGCGTCGACAAGGGCCGCCGCATATACATGCCGAGCGACTGCCCGAGCCTCCTCAGCGCCACGTTCAGCTTCGATTCGCGCAAGGGCAGCGACGACTGGAAGCGCGGCTACGAGGACGGCCAGCGCCTGTCCTGGAACCTCGAGCTGCTGAGCCGCCTCGGCTCGTGCTTCGTGCCCGTGCCGCCGCCGCCCGCGTCATCCGGCGTCGTGAGGTAGAGTTCGCGCCGTGAGAACCGTGACCCTCATCACCACCGGCGGTACCATCGAGAAGACCTACGACGAGCTGACGGGCGAGCTCGCCAACCGGCAATCCATCGTCCGCCGCATGCTGTCCGAGCTGAGGCTCGAAGACACCGAGGTCAACGTCCTCGAGCTGATGAGCAAGGACAGCCAGTTCATGACCGACGGCGACCGCGTCCGCATCATGGAGGTGTCGCGCGCCATGTGCGGAGTGGGGGAGGGAGGCATCGTGATCCTCCACGGCACCGACACCCTGGCCGTCACCGGCGAGCACCTGCACCGGGAGATCCCCGAGCCGCGCGTCCCGATCGTCCTCACCGGCGCCATGCGCCCCTTCGAGATGAAGCAGTCCGACGCCCTCCAGAACCTCACCGAGGCCATCTTCGCCTCGGGCGTGCTGGCGCCCGGCGTCTATTGCGTGGCCCACGGCCGCGTCCTTCCCTTCCCGGGCGTCCGCAAGGACACCAAGCGCGGCACCTTCGTCCGCGACTGAGCCGGCTGGAAGCCGGCGCTCCCAGCGAAGAAATGCCTTTGTGACGAGTTAGAAGACGGGGAGAGGCGCGCGCTGGCTGCCGAGGGCGGGACTGGTACCGGGGCCAGTACCTGAGCCAATACCCGGGCCGGCCATGAGCTGGAGCAGGATGGGCTCGATCTCGCGGAGGTGCGGCGCCTCCATCAGGGCCTGGCGTTCCACCGGTGAGAAGGGGAGGGAGTGGGCGATGGCCGTGGCGATCTCCGTGCCGGCCATGCGCTCCACCACGCCGATATCGAAGCCGGGTTGCAGTTTTTCCACGCGGTTGCGGATGATCTGCCGGAGCTCCGTGAAGGGCAGCCCCTCTTCGATCGCGGTGCAGTCGTCGAGGAACTCGGTGCAGTCGATCCGCGCCAGGGGGTAGCCGCGGACGGGATCGAGCCGCTCCAGCACCCGGAACCGGACCACGCCGCCGACCAGGAACTCGTCCGGGTTCTCGGTCCGCCCGGTCTCCATCCGGCCGAGGCAGCCGACCGTGAAGACCGCGCGCTCCGCCGAGAGCCCGGGGCCGGGCTCCTGCGTCTGGATCACCGCCACGTAGCCGTCCCCGGCCAGCACATCCTCGGCGAGCGCCTTCTGCCAGTCGCTTTCGGCCGTGAAGGGGACCACGGTGGCCGGCAGGAGCAGGGGATAGGCCAGGGGCAGGATGGGGACCACGGACGGAAACGGGCGCTTCTCGGTGTCGGTCATGGCGAGGGTCTATGATCCTCCAGACTTCCCTGGAGTTGCAAGGGCCTGAAGTTGCAAGGGGAATGTCCCCTCTTGAGGACCGTTTGGCACTTAACCTAGTGGGGTAGGGCCGTGATACCCTACGGCGCTCCGCTTTTGGCGGTGTCGATCCCTTTCTCCCCCTGAACCCAACGAGCGAGCAGCTTGGAGACGAAGAGAGCATGTCCAGAGACTTCGATCACGCGGTAGCCGTCGTCGGTATGGTGGGAAGGTTTCCCGGAGCCCGGAATCTCGAGGAGCTCTGGCGCAACCTCCGCGACGGCGTGGACTCCGTCCGCTCGTTCACGGTGGAGGAGCTGGCGGCCCTGGGCGTGAGCCCGGCGCTGCTGGCCGACCCGTCGTACATCCGGGTGGCCGCGCAGCCCGCGGACCTGGACCGGTTCGACGCCGGCTTCTTCGGGATCAACCACCGCGAGGCCGAGATCCTCGATCCCCAGCAGCGCTTCTTCCTGGAGGTCTGCTGGGAGGCTCTGGAAGACGCGGGCTACGATCCGGAGACGCTCACGGAGACGGTGACCGGAGTCTTCGCCGGCCAGACGACGAGCACCTACCTGCTCTTCAACCTGATGTCGAACAAGGCGCTCCTGGCGAGCATGGATCCGCTCCAGCTCCTGGTTGGCAACGCCGGAGATTCCCTGGCGACGCGGGTCTCCTACAAGCTCAACCTGAAGGGCCCCAGCTTCACGATCGCCAGCGCCTGCTCGACGTCGGCGGTGGCGGTCCACACGGCGTCGCAGAGCCTGCTCAACGGCGAGTGCGATCTTGCGCTGGCGGGCGGCGTGTCGATCAACGTGCATCTGCTCACCGGCTACAAGTCGGCCGAGGGCTCGGTGTTCGCGAAGAACGGCAAGTGCCGCGCGTTCGACGCCGGGGCCGAGGGGATCCTCTTCGGCGGCGGCGCGGGCGTGGTGGTGCTCAAGCGCGCCACGGATGCGATCCGCGACGGCGACAACATCCACGCGATCCTCCTGGGCTCGGCGGTGAACAACGACGGCGCGCTCAAGGTGGGATACACGGCTCCGAGCGTCGACGGCCAGGCCGAGGTGATCTCGGAGGCCTGGGCCGCGTCGGGCGTGGAGATGGAGTCGGTGTCGTACATCGAGGCGCACGGCACGGGCACGCGCCTCGGCGATCCGATCGAGGTGCAGGCGCTGACCAAGGCGTTCCGCGCCGAGACCGACCGCAAGCAGTTCGTCGCGCTCGGCTCGATCAAGACCAACATCGGCCACCTCGACGTGGCCGCGGGCGTCGCGGGCCTGATCAAGACGATCCTGGCGCTCAAGCATCGCCAGATCCCGCCGAGCCTCCATTTCACCGATCCCAACCCGGAGATCGATTTCGCGTCCAGCCCGATCTTCGTGAACACGGAGCTGCGCCCCTGGGAGACCGCGGCCGGCGAGCCCCGCCGGGCCGGCGTCAGCTCGTTCGGGTTCGGCGGCACGAACGTCCATCTCGTGCTTGAAGAGGCGCCGGAAGTCTCCGCCAAGCCGGCGAGCCGCGACCCCCGCGATCACTACGTCCTGCCGGTCTCGGCGAGGAGCGAGGACGCGCTGAGCCGCGCCTGCCAGCGTCTCGCGGACCATTTGGAAGATCATCCGGAGCTGGATCTCGGCGACGTCGAGTACACGCTGCGGGTCGGCCGGCACACGTTCGAGCACCGCCGGACGGTGGTCTGCGCCAACCGCGACGAGGCGATCGAGGCGCTGCGGTCGGGCCGGTCGGACGATGCCTCCGCATTCGCCTCAGAGACGGCCCCCGAGGGCCGCCGCGTCTCGCTGCCGACCTATCCCTTCGAGCGCCGCCGCTACTGGATCGACGTTCCGGACGTGGTCGTGCCGGGTTCGGAGGGCGCGCCGGTCTTCGCGCCGGTTCCCGGGGATGCCGCTGCCTATACGCCGCTTCCCGGCGACGCGGCGATGAGCCCGGTGCTGGCGATGGCCGCCGGATCGGTGCAGACGCTCCATCCGCGGCCGAACCTGTTCAATCCTTATGAAGCTCCGCGCGACGAGCGCGAGACCAAGGTCTGCCGCATCTGGCAGGAGATCCTGGGCGTGGAGCCGGTGGGCATCCACGACAACTTCTTCCAGCTCGGCGGGCACTCGCTGCTCGCGACGCAGATCCTGTCCCGCGTGCGCGGCAAGCTGGGCGTCGACTTCCCGCTCCAGCACCTGTTCTCCTTCCCGACCGCGGCGGAGCTGGCCGATGCCATCCGCTACATGCAGGAGGAGGGCAAGGAGGACGAGACCGTCAAGATCCCGCGCAGCCCGTTGCGCGAGACCGGCGAGCCGCTGCCGCTCTCGTTCGCCCAGCAGCGCCTCTGGTTCCTCGACCAGTTCGAGCCCGGCACGCCCGCGTTCAACGTCCCGGCCGCGATCGGCCTCGAAGGGCATCTCGACGTGGACGCCCTGCACAAGGGGCTCAACGAGATCGTGCGCCGCCACGAGACGCTGCGCACCCGCTTCCCCGCGGTGGACGGCAAGGTGTCCCAGGAGATCCTGCCGCACCTGGAGATCCCGCTGCCGGTCATCGAGCTGTCGCACCTGCCCGAGGACGAGCGCCGGCTTCAGGAGCGCGAGCTGATCCTGAGCCACACCTCGTCCTCGTTCGACCTCGCGGCCGGGCCGCTCATCTCGGCGGTGCTGCTGCGCCTGGCGCCCGAGAAGCACCTGCTGATCCTGGCGGTCCACCACATCGTGACCGACGGCTGGTCCATGGGCGTGCTCCAGGTCGAGCTGACCCATCACTACCGGGCTCTGCTCACTGGAGAAGCTTCACCCCTGCCAGAATTGCCCATCCAGTATCTGGACTTCGCGGACTGGCAGCGCAGCCACTTCCAGGGCGAGGTGCTGGCCAGGGAGATCGGCTACTGGAACGGCAAGCTCTCGGGCATCCCGTTCCTCGACATCCGCGGCGACCGTCCGCGACCGCCGGTGCAGACGTTCAACGGTGCGTACGAGGATTTCCAGATCCCGCCGGCCGTGAGCCGCGGCCTGGAGGCATTGACCCAGGGCGAGGGCGCGTCGCTGTTCATGGGCCTGCTGACGGGCTACAAGATCCTGTTCCAGCGCTACACGCAGCAGGACGACTTCGGCGTCGGCGCGCTCATCGCCAACCGCACGCGGGCCGAGGTCGAGGGGCTGATCGGCTTCTTCGTCAACAACCTCGCCCTGCGCACCGACCTTGCGGGCGCGCCCACGGCGCGGGAGCTGTTGCAGCGGGTGCGGACGACGACCCTGGAGGCCTACGCGCACCAGGACATCCCGTTCGAGAAGCTGCTGGAGGAGATCCGCTTCGAGCGCGACCTGTCCCGCAGCCCCGTGGTGCAGGCGATGCTCAACCTGCTCAACTTCCCGGCCGTGTACGAGGAGCTGCCGGGCCTCAAGATGAGCAGCTCCGGAATCCGCAACGACCGCGCGAACTTCGACCTCTCGCTGTGGATGGCGGAAGGGCCGTCCGGCACGGTCGGCTGGCTGGAGTACAACTCCGACATCTTCGACCGCGCCACGGCGCGGCGCATGGTGGACCACCTCCAGCGCGTCTACGCGGAGATGGCCGCGAACCCGGACCGGCCGATCCAGGATCTGCCGATGATGGGCGAGGCCGAGCGCACCCAGGTGCTGCGCGAGTGGAACAAGAACAAGACAGCCGCGCCGCGGCCGGAGGGCGAGACCTTCGCCGGTCTGTTCGCGGCCCAGGCCGCGCGGACGCCGGACGCGGTCGCCGCGGTGTGCTCAGGGAAGAGCCTGACCTACGGCGAGCTTGCCGGCCGGTCGCGGACCTGGGCACGGGAGCTGATCTCGCGCGGCGTGGGTCCGGAGTCGCTGGTGGCGATCCTCTCCGAGCGCGGCCTGGATTTCCTCACCGGCGTGCTCGCGGTGTTCCAGGCCGGCGGCGCCTACCTGCCGCTCGATCCCAATCAGCCCGAGGCGCGGGCGCTCGCCGTGCTCAAGCAGAGCTGCGCGAAGCTGCTGCTCTCCGGCAACGGCCTGGGACCGGCGCTGGCGCCCGAGATCGACGTGCTGGAGATGGAGACGCTTCCCGCGTCCGCGGATGCCGGCGATGCGGAAGCCCTTCCGTCCCGGTCCGGCCAGGACAACCTGGCCTACGTCATCTACACCTCGGGCTCCACGGGTCTTCCCAAGGGCGCGATGATCCACCACCGCGGCATGCTCAACCACCTGCTGGCCAAGGTGGAGGATCTCGATCTCACCGCGTCCGACGTGGTGGCGCAGAACGCCTCGCAGAGCTTCGACATCTCGGTGTGGCAGCTCCTGGTCGCGCTCGTGGTCGGCGGCCGGGTCCACATCTATCCCGATGAAGTCGCGCACGATCCGGCCGGGCTGCTCGCGGCGGCGGAGCGCGACGGCCTCACGATCCTGGAAGTGGTGCCCTCGGTGCTGGCGGCCATGCTGGAGGTTCCGTCCACTCCTACCCTCGGTAGTCTGCGCTGGATGATCCCCACGGGCGAGGCGCTGCCGCCGGATCTCTGCCGGCGCTGGCTGGCGCTCTATCCGGCCATCCCGCTGCTCAACGCCTACGGTCCGACCGAGTGCTCGGACGACGTGGCTCATCATCCGATCCCGGAGGCGCCGCCGGCGTCGATGGTCCACACACCCATCGGCAAGCCGGTCGCGAACACGCAGCTCTACATCGTGGACCGCGAGCTGCGTCCTCTGCCGACCGGCGTCGCGGGCGAGCTGTGCGTGGGCGGCCTCGGCGTCGGCCGCGGCTACCTCGCGGAGCCGGTGCGGACCGCGCAGGTGTTCGTCCCCGATCCGTTCAAGGGAGAGGGCGACCGGCTCTACCGCACGGGCGATCTGGCGCGCTGGGTGATGGATAGCACTGGAGGCGGAGAGATCGAGTTCCTCGGCCGGGTCGACTTCCAGGTGAAGGTGCGCGGCTTCCGCATCGAGCCCGGCGAGATCGAGTCGATCCTCGGCCGGCACCCGGCCGTCCACCAGGCGGTGGTCCTGGCGCTCGAGGAGAAGGGCCAGAAGCACCTCGTGGCCTACACAGTTCCACAAGCGGGGCAGACGCTCGACGTGGCCGACCTGCGGTCGTTCGTGAAGGAGCGCCTGCCGGACTACATGGTGCCGTCGGCGTTCGTGATCCTGGCGTCGATGCCGCTGACCGCGAACGGCAAGGTGGACCGCCGCGCGCTGCCGGCGCCCGTCTGGGGCCGCTCGGAGGATGAAGAGGGCTTCGTCGAGCCGCGCAACGAGGTGGAAGAGGCGTTGGCCGAGCTGTGGATGGAGATCCTCAACGTGCCGCGGGTCGGCGCGTTCGACAACTTCTTCGAGCTGGGCGGGCACTCCCTGCTGGCGACGCAGCTCGTGTCGCGCGTGCATCAGACGTTCGACATCGACCTCAAGCTGCGCACCCTCTTCGAGGCGCCGACCCTGGCGGAGATGGCGCTCGTGGTCGAGGAGCTGATGATCGCCAAGGTCGACAGCCTGAGCGAGGAGGAGCTGGCGCAGCTCCTATGAGCTTCGAGGAGTCCGGGGAGGCGTGGCGGTCCCAGGTTCTGGAGGAGTGGAACGACACCGGCGCCCCGTACCCGCGGGACGCCTCCATCCCCGAGCTGTTCGAGGAGCACGTCCGGCGGGCGCCCGGAGCCCTGGCGCTCCGGTTCCCCGGCGGGCAGATGACCTACGCGGAGCTGGACGCCCGGGCCGACGACCTGGCCGGCGTCCTTCTGGAAGCGGGAGTCGGCCCGGACCAACTCGTCGGCCTCTGCCTGGAACGCTCGGCCGAGGCGATCGTGGCCATCCTCGCGATCCTCAAGGCCGGCGGCGCGTTCGCACCGCTCGATCCCGCCTATCCGCCGGACCGCCTCGCCTTCATGCTGGAGGACACCGCGGCGCCGGTGCTCGTCACGCGCCGCGAGCTGCTCGCCCGGCTGCCGGAGACGTCGGCAAGAGTCATTTGCCTTGAAGATCTGAACCCTCACCCCCCGGCCCCCTCTCCCGGTCCGCCCGAGTCCCCCGCCCCGGGAGAGGGGGAGACTTGCGGGGTTTCGGGGGGGGTGGGAGTTTCGGGCGTGCGGGGGCGCCCCTCTCCCGGGGC
>JANMTS010000040.1:0-51432 GCA_031390755.1 Holophagales bacterium | reverse complement strand
GTGGCGAGGTGACGGCACCCGGCACCCGGGTGATCTCACCTCGCGGCGCGGCACTTTATCGGACCGCTGGGGAAGCCTGCCTGTTGCCGGGTAACGTTACTGCGTCGCGAGGGGATCTTCCCCCGTGGCGAGGTGAATCTCCCTGCGCGCAGGCGGGGTGGAGACAAGCCGGGGCGTGCAGAGCACGCCCCGAGGCAGGTGGGATCAGAGACAGGGGCTTTTCCCGGAGCCGGCGCCACACATTCGGCTCCAGATTCGTGGACTGCATAAGGACCGATCTTTGTGACGCACTACACTAGAGAATCAGGCAGGTCGGCGATCCGAGTCAGGCAGTCATCGACCGCGGAGAGAAATTCGGCTCCGAGCCCCGGCCGACGTTCCTCGTACCATCGGACCGCGTCCTCAAGCTCTTCATCCGCCTCTTCCTCGGTGAGAAGAGGTCTGCTCACTGCTTGAGCACGCGCTCCACGATCCGGGCTCGGGTTTCACGCCATGGCGTTCCGGGAGACTCACCTGCGAGGACACGCTGGGCACGCCGTTCGATTTCTTCGGCCCAGGCCTGCTCGACACCTTCCTGAGGCTCATCGACGCTGGCCAGCAATTCAGCGGCCATGTCCACTCGCTCCTGTGGCGACAGCTTCAGGGCTTCCTCGAAGAGATGTGCGGCGCGAGTGGTCACGGCGTAATTCTACAGCATCTCCCCAAGTCGGCTTTTGACCTCCGCCGTCGGTTGGGCCGTCTCCCAGCTGTGGGAGGTCATCTCCCAGCCCTGGGAGGCCGTCTCCCAACTTTGGGAGGCCGTCTCCCAACTTTGGGTAGTGTCCTAGTTTCGATTTCCCCTGCCCGCGACCGTCCAAGCTCTTGGAACTGCTGTACCTTCCCCTTGTGAGGGAAGCGTTTCCCCTCAAAACGACAAGCGGCCCCGCCCGGAGATGCGACCCTCCGAACGAGGCCTAGCCAAGCACAGGAGATGAGTCCCATGCTCAACCGTCCCCATTCTATCCCTGACCTCGAAACCGCCGACTACTCCGAGTCCCTTCGCCGTCAGCTCTACGACATCGCGGCCGGGATCGTGTTCGACTCGGACACGGCGCCCGACTACAGCCCGGACGAATCCGACCTCACCGTCTTCTACATCTGGGGTCGCTGGTTCGCGAGCTGGAGAGACTGGGAGTCCGAGTCCGACGCGGAGACGCCGCTTCCCCTGTCCCGCGCGTGGCAGGTGGTCCGCGGCGGCCGGTGTCACGTCGCGGGTGTGGTCGGTCGCGGACCTGATCGGGCTTTTGGACAGACCGGCGGCCGAGTAAGACACACCCCGGAGGCTTTCACCCGGGAGCAGGGGGCTCTGGCGAGCCCCCTGGCCGCGACGCAGAGTTAAAGGGTTTTATCGTGAGATCCCAATCGGGGTGACCGGTGATTATAAAATCTGCAACGTGGGATCGCGGCTGTCGGAATTCCGTTGAACTCTTTTTCCGGGCTACTGTCACGCGGATGCAGATTTCTGTCTTCTCTTGCGTAAGAGACGAGAAAGCCTCGCCGTCTTCCAGCTTGATCCGAAACCATTCCACGCCCTTCGATATGTCGGGTCCAATCCATGGCGTGCTAGAACACGTCGCCAACACGAGGTTTTCCACTTGGCCATTCCCCAGGAATAGCGGGTCAGAAGTTCCAGTCCTCAGCCAGGGCGGCCTCATAGTCCGATCCTGGAAGTCCATGACGCCTTCGCCTACTGCCCATAGAACGTTCGCGCTAGCATAGAACTCCCCGGCCCTGCCGCAATTCATGATTTCCAGGAGCGCATGGGGAGTCGCTCCGCTGACAGGCCGGACTTCAACGAATGGACGGAAATAGGACCGTATTCCATTTAGTAGAAGCATGCCGCCAACGCCTAGCAATATCCCCTGTCCGAGGTCGGTCAGGTCATAATAGAAACGAATTCCGGATAAGCCGAGGGCAACCACAACGACAACGACCGCTAACCCCGTCCACAATCGTCGGCTTTTAGAGCCCGGACGGCGAATCACCGCGAGCGTAATAAACCACACGGCGAGAGTCAGCAAAACAGCGCCGCTGCCCAAGAGGCCCAAGACTGGCCGGCTCATTGGGCCAGTTCCTTGTAAGTTGCGCGCGAACGCGAAGAAGGCAAGCGCGACGCCAAGCGTTTGCACCGCGAGCTGGTAGGATCTGTCCCATTCGAGGCGGGCCATGGGGCGGAGCCTACCCGGATGCCGGCCGGCCCGCCAAGCCTATCGACGAGGCTGCATGGGCGGTGCGGGAACCGGCCCACCTTATGCCCCCTCTCCGCCGCCGGACCATGGGTTCCGGGGGGCCGAATCGAAACTAGGACAGTGCCCGGCTTTGGGCGGTCATCTCTCAACTCTGGGCGGTCATCTCCCAACTCTGGAAAGGCATCTCCCAGACTTGGGAGGCCATCTCCCAGAGCTGGGAGCCGAAGGTAAAATGCACCGCGACGGCCGGAATGGCGACTTCGAATGCGCCGCTCTGATGCCTCAGAGAAACAAGATGCCGAAAGCCGATCCCTCTCCGTCCTTACGAATCGCCCTGCAGCTGCGCGCACTGGAGCAGGCCTACGACCGGAAGTCCTGGCACGGCACGAATCTGCGCGGATCATTGCGTGGCCTGACGCCGGAGCAGGCGCTCTGGCGGCCCGGGCCGGAGCGGCACAACATCTGGGAGCTTGCGGTCCATGCCGCCTACTGGAAGTACACGGTCTCGCGACGGATTCTCGGGGGCTCCCGCGGCGGCTTTCCCCTGAAGGGGAGCAACTGGTTCCCGCGGTCGGGCGAGCCGGACGTCAAGGCCTGGCGGGAGGATCTCAAGCTGCTCGACGAGCAGCACCGCCTCCTGCTGGAGGCCGTCGCGGGCGTGGCCGACGCGGATCTCGACCGGACTCCCGAGAACACGAAATACAGGCTCGGCGATCTCATCCAGGGCGTCGCGGCTCACGATCTCTACCACGCCGGGCAGATTCAACTCCTCAAGCGGCTGCAGAGCTGAGCGGAGATTTCATGGAAGCAAAAACGATCGACACCCGCGGCGTGAAGCTCAACGCCGAGAGCTTCGGGCCGGTGTCCGATCCGGCCATCCTCTTGATCATGGGGGCCGCATCGTCAGGGATCTGGTGGCCGGAGCGGTTCTGCGAGCGGCTGGCGGCGCGCGGGCGCTTCGTGATCCGCTACGACCATCGCGACACCGGCGGGTCCACGAGCTATCCGCCCGGCACGACGCCGTATTCGGTGGTCGATCTGGCCGACGACGCGCTCGCGGTGCTCGACGGGTTCGGGGTGAAGCGGGCGCATTTGGTCGGCATGTCCCTGGGCGGATACCTGGCCCAGCTCGCGGCGCTCAAGGCGCCGGAGCGGGTGCTCACGCTGACGCTGATCGCCTCGGAGCGCCTCGCCGACAGCGATCCTGAGATGCCCCCGATGTCGCCGGCGGTCGGCGAGTATTTCGCCCGGGCGGAGGATCTCGACTGGGTGGATCGGAAGGCGGTCGTCGACTACAACGGCGGCTCCTGGAGGATCCTGTCGGGCTCGGCGCACGAGTTCGACGAGGCACTGATCCGGGGGATGGCCGAGGCCGACTTCGACCGCACGCCGGACCTGCGGACGCCCATGAACCACGCCCAGCTCGGCGGCGGCGAGCAGTGGCTCGGCCGTCTCTCCGAGATCCAGGCGCCCGCGCTCGTCATCCATGGGACCGAAGACCCGGTCCTGCCGTACGAGCACGGGCTGGCGCTGACCCGCGATCTGCCGCGGACGACGCTCCTGACTCTCACGGGAACGGGGCACGAGCTGCACCCGGACGACTGGCCGACGATCCTCGGCGCGATCGAGCGGCATACGAAGTCCTGAGCTCAGGGGACGGCGACGGTATTTTCCTCTCCGCGGGGAGAGCAATTGTTTCTGTTGACAGAGTGCGCGATCCCTGAGAATCTCCCGGCCCCACCACATGGTTCCCAGGCATGCTTACGTCTTGGGAGCCTTCAACGAAGGGAAGGAGAATCATGGTATTGAGGCGAATGGTCAGTGCTCTGATCGTAGGGGCAGTTCTATTTGGAGCAGGTCTCAGCGCTAGCGAGCTGCCTGGGGGAGTGCAATGCAACGCTAAGCTCAGCGCTTCCATTGTTCCGGGTCCTGAATCCGTTGCTCTCGCCTCTTTGTACGGCGAAGGTCCCTGCGGTTCGGGTTTTTACAAGTGTCAGGTTGTCTGCGATGAATACCCGTATTTGTACTGGGGCTACTTCACGAGTGTCGAGGAGTGCTGCAATTACTCCTACTTGGGCTGCTCCACGACCGGTGTCAGCTGGTCGTGCGCCAACGGGGGTGGCCCCTGGGAGTGCCCGATCGGTCCGCCGATCGACTAGTCCGTGCATCACCTGCGGCGGAAGCGCGAAGGTGCGTTCCGCCGCAGGATCCTATCGAGCAGTCGAGATACTGAGTGAGCCCTCCACGAGGTTGCCCCACGGATCGCAGAGTGGTTTCGAGGCGTCCCGGCCCTGCCTGCATGGCAGGGCCAAGGAGCTCCCATGACCAAGCGCTCGACCCGTCTACAGCGCCATTTTAAAGCGCCGCCCGAAGCGGTCTATCGCGCGCTGACCGACGCCCATGCGGTCGCGGACTGGATGGTTCCGGACGGCTTGATCAGCCACGTGCATGACTTCGACGCCCGCGAAGGCGGCGCGATCCGGATCTCGCTTACCTACGAGTCCCCGACGGAGACCGGCAAGACGAGCGCGCACACGGACACGTACCACGGCCGCTTCGTCCGGCTGGTGCCGAACGAGCAGGTCGTCGAGACCATGGAATTCGAGACGGACGATCCCGCGATGCGCGGCGAGATGACGGTCACCTACACGCTGACCGAGGGGAAGGACGGAGGCACGGATCTGCTCGCGGTCCATGACGACCTGCCGCCCGGCGTTTCACCCGCCGACAACGAGACCGGATGGAAGATGTCGCTCGACAAGCTCGCGGCGCTCGTCGAGACGGGTTAGCTACCAGCGAGTGCGGAGATTGAGGCGTTTTCTTGACCCGAGGAATGAAGGTCTCTAACATACGTATGAATACGTAGGAGATGGCCATGCACAAGAAGCTCACCATTACCGTTGACGAGCAGGTCTATGAAGGTCTGCACCGCGTGATAGGGCGGCAGAAGATCAGCCAGTTTATCGAGACTCTGGTCAGGCCGCACGTTGCGTCTCTCGATCTGGCTGCCGCCTACCGGGAGATGGCGGCGGACGAGAACCGAGAGGCCGAGGCGCAGGAGTGGGCGGAGGTCACGATGAGGGACATTGCCGTTGAAGCGCGGTGAGGTCTGGTGGGTTGATTTTGATCCGTCGATCGGTGGAGAGATCCAGAAGCGCCGGCCCGCCGTCATCGTCAGCAATGACGCCTCCAACCGCTTCCTGAACCGCGTTCAAGTCGTCCCCTTGACGAGCAACGTGGAGAGAACCTTTCCGAGCGAGGCTCGGGTCACACTTTCAGGGCAGCCAAGAAAGGCTATGGCCGATCAGTTGGCTACGGTGAGCAAGAGCCGCCTCAGCCAGAAGATCGACGGCCTTTCCCAGGACGACATAGAGTTGGTCGAGCGAGCGATCAAGATCCAGCTCGGTCTGGTTCCGTAGCCGAGTCTTTAAAGAACCCCGCCCTCCGGCCAGTTCGACCAGTGCGTGTTCGGCTTGCGCCGCGGACGGTAGACCGACGGGTCGCCGGTTTCCAGTACTCGGGCCAGGAGCTGGAAGGTCGGGCTTTCGCTGGGGAGATCCCCCTCGGCGATGTCGGGGTGGCACCATTCGTCCAGGCGGAGCACCTGGGGAAGGTCGGCGGGAAGGCCGGCTCTCAGCTCTTCGTCCGTGGCGAGGAGCAGATCCCGGTGTTGCAGGGCCAGGGTCCGCAGCAGATCGAAGCCCTGGGCGGAGGGCGGCGCGGCCACGGCCCGGCCTCGGATGCGCAGGTCGGTGACCCCCTGGCGGATGGCGGCGCCGTCCTCCTCGAAGAGCGGGCCTGAATCCCCCGGGCTCACGAGGCGCCGCGCCGCGTCGGGGCTGATCCCGGGCGTCCGCTTCAGGCAGTTGCCGAAGACGTAGAGGGCGTCGTCGATCCCCTCCGTCCCCCCCATGTGGACGTTGAACCCCAGCACCTCGATCACCAGCGCCCAGCGCGCCTCGTCCCGGTACAGGGTCATCCGCGCGTCGGCCGGGTAGATGTAGGCGTTGTCGAGCACGGGGAAGGTGTAGGCCTCCGCGCACTCGTCCAGCTGGTCGAGGATCTCCTCCGCCGAATAGGCAGCCATAGCCGGGATTCTATGCGCAATCGCCCGCCGAGTCAGCCGCCTCACCGCCGACGCCGACTTGACATGTTTTGGCCTCTGAAGTCACATCTAGCAGCGAATCCATTCAGAGCCCGGACGAAACCGGGGGAGGGAGTCTTCCATGGGCAGGCGGCAAACGCTTCTGCTGATGATGGTGTTGTTGGTGTTCACGAGCTTCGTCTCCGCGCAGACGGCGACGATCACGTTCCTGGATGAGTGGGGCGAGGCCACGTCCCGCGTTCTGGAGCAGAGCAAGAGCCTGCTGCGGGTGATCGATCCCGCGGCGGACGCGACCCCCGGCCGTGATTCCGTGGCGGTGAGCCTCGGCTCCGCGAACGGTGCGGACACCGCCCTGGTCGATCTGATCGAGACCGGCGACGCCACCGGCGTGTTCGAGGGAGAGGCCTTCCTCACCAGCGACTACGCCCTCGACAACATCACGGGGGTCGACGCCGACCAGCTCTACACGACCTGGATCTACGCGCCGGATCCCACCCTGGACACCGCGACCGCCACCTATGGCACGGCCACCGACTCGGTGGAGGTGGGTCTCTCCGAATCCGACCTGCTGGACGCCGACGGGGATGCCGGCGGCGGAGCCGGCGATGGGGGCGGCGGGACGGTCACGCTCGGCGGACCGGTGCGCATCCGGGTCCGGGACGCCTATGCCGACCAGTCCGCGGGGCCGGACCTGACCACGGCCACCGTCACCACGACGGGCGGCGACTCCCAGGTCGTCCTGCTGACCGAGACGGGCGCCCGCACCCGCGTGTTCGAATCTTCCCTCCCCCTGGGGACCGGTGCGCCGGTGGCCGAGGACGGCCGCCTTCAGGCCGCGGCCGGCGAGACGGTCTCGGTCACCCACGCGGAGCCGGAGACCGGGACGACCTCGTCCTCGGATTCGGCCTTGGTCGCCGCCTCCTCGGTTCAGCTCATCCGGCCGCGGGACGGCCGGGTCACGGGCGCCTTCCCGACCGACGGGATGATCGGGGCGCGGGTGGTCGACATCTCCCTCAACCTCGATCCGGCCGCGGTCGAGAGCATGGCCCTCCAGATCCACCTGCTGATCGGCCAGGACTCCGAGACGATGATCCTGCGCGAGACCGGCCCGGACACGGGAGTCTTCGAGGGCGTCATCCAGCAGAGCAACGGCGGCTACTGGTACGGCTCCAACAGTTTGATCGAAACGGATCTGGCGCTGCCGCAGTTCGACACGCTGATCGTGGAGCACGGCGGCTTGTCGGCGACGGCCGCCCTCACGGGCTCGATCCTCCGGCTCGTCGACGGCGACGACGACGGCGGCGGCGACGGCGCGGAGGCGGAAACGTTCGCCCTCGGCGCCGACCTGCGGGTCGAGCTCGAGGCCTCGGCGTACACCGGTCCCGCGCTCGATCTGAAGACGGTGGCGGTCCGCTCGCTGACCACGGGCGACGTGGAGGAGCTCCAGCTCCTGGAGACCGACGGACGCTCCTATCTCTTCAAGGGCGCCTTGCCGATCGCGCAGGGCGCCGCCGTTCCCGGCGACGGGCAGCTGCAGGCGCAGCCCGGCGAGACTGTCGAGGTGGAACACGAGGACGCGAACGGCGTCACCAGCTCCCGCGACCAGGCGGCCGTGGTTCGCTCGGCCGTGCGCTTCGTGGACGAGGCCGGTCTGCCCGTGTCCGTCCTGCTGGAGGAGACCACGGCCCGGGTTCGCGTTCTCGACCTGCCGTCGGCCGGACAGGCGCCGCCCACGGCCACCATCCGGTCGCGCATCACCCGCGACATCGAGCCGCTGGGCCTGGCCGAGCTCTCCGCGAGCCCCGGCCTCTTCGAGGGCTCGATCCCGATGACCCGGAACGCCTGGACCAGCGGCATCCTGACCACCGGCCGGGAGTTCGTGGTCACCAACGAGCCCGACACGATCACGGCCGGCGACGGCCTGACGTCGGCGTCGCTCCTCCTGGTGCCGGCGATCGTGGAGGTTCTGGACGGCCAGGGCGAGCCCCGGACCACCGCCTCCGCGGGTGATGTCCTGAGCCTCCGCGTCACCGCGCCGCGGGCCGACACGGCCCCGTATCCCCAGTCCTTCCCGGTGATCGTCAGCTCCCGCGAAGGCGGGGGCTACCTGTACGTCGGCCTCACGGAGACGGGCGCCTCGACCGGCGTGTTCGAGGGGACGGTCGAGACCGTTCCGGCCGGCGAATATCCTTCGTATTACGACCTGGATGTCGAGCCGTCGGACACGGTCGAGGTGGTCTACAGCGCGGAGAACTATCCCTACGATCCCACCGGCCGGGTGGTGGCGGTCGTCGCCATCGTGCCGCTCACGGTGGAGCTTCTCGACGATCAGGGAGCGGCTGCCGCGAGCTACCTGCTCGGCGACGACATCCATGTCCAGGTTGTCGAGGCGGACGCGAATGCCAACCCCGCCAGTGCGGAGACCCTGACCGCGACGGTCAGCGCGCGCCGGTACGGCGATTCGAAGCACGACGTCGAGACCGTGACGCTCACGGAGACCGGCCCCGACACCGGCGTCTTCGCCGGCGTGCTGCCGACCGGCGTCCTCCCCGGCGCCTACAGTCCGCCGGTCCCCGGCGACGGGATGCTCGAATTTCCGGACTACCTCGCGGCGCCCGACAACGTCTCGACGGTGACGGCGACGCGGAGCGGCGTGTCCGCCACGGCGCGGATGCGGGACTCGGAGCTGTGGTTGACGGACGGCCAGGGTCAGGACATCGACTCCATCGAGATCGGCGACGCGGTCCAGGTCTGGATGCGCCGCCCCCTGGGCAATGCGACTCCCGGTGCCGACACAGAATTCGTGAACGTCGACGTCAAGGCAGGCCTCGACTACAGGGATTCTCTGTACCTGACGCTCACGGAAACCGGCGGAGACACCGGCCTGTTCACGGCCTCGCTGCCGACCGCGCCGCCGTTCGTCAACACCCTGGACGGGATCGCGCAGGCGATGCCGGGCGATCTCCTGTTCGTGCAGCGGAGCATGTACACCCTGTACTCCTTCGACACCGCCGTCTTCATCGGGGAGGGCGGGGGAGAGCCCCCGAACCAGCAGCCGAACGCGGTGGACGACGTGGCCGCGACGAACGAGGACACGGCGGTCAACGTGGCGGTCAAGGCCAACGACTCCGATCCGGACGGCGATCCGCTCACGGTGACCTCGGCCACGCAGGGGGCGAACGGGTCGACGGCGATCGCGGCCGGCGCCACGGTCACCTACACGCCCAACCCGGGCTTCCAGGGCGTGGACACGTTCACCTACACGGTTTCCGACGGCAACGGAGGCACCGACACGGCCACGGTGACGGTCACGGTCAGCAGCGTCAACCACCCGCCGGAGGCCTGGGACGACCTGGTCACCACCGACGAGGACACGGCGATCACCATCGCGGTCCTCGCCAACGACACGGACATCGACGGCGACCTCCTGACGGTGGGGAACCTGTCGCCGGTGACGAACGGAACGCTCGTCCTCAACCCGGACGGCACCGTCACCTACACCCCCAACCCCGACTTCCGCGGCTTCGAAAACTTCACCTACACGGTTTCGGACCCGGCGGGGGCTCAGGACACGGCCACCGTCTTCGTGACGATCGACCCGCTGAACGATCTGCCCACGGCGGTGAACGACTCCGCCACGACCAACGAGGACACGGCGCTCAACTTCAACGTGGCGGGCAACGACACCGACCCGGACGGCGACAACCTGGTCGTCGTTGCGGTGACTCAGGGAGCGAAGGGCTCCGTGGTGATCAACCAGAGCCCGAGCCTCCTGGGGAAGTATGTGATCTACACGCCGAACGCCAACGCGAACGGCGGCGACTCCTTCACCTACACCGTCTCTGACGGCCACGGCGGCACGGCCATCGGGACGGTCGCGATGACCATCACGCCCGTCAACGACGTTCCGGACGCGGTCGCCGACTCGGTCACCACGCCCGAGGACACGCCGCTCACGTTCAACCCCCGGGTCAACGACACGGACGCGGACGGCGACGCTCTGACGGTCACGAGCGTGAACGGAGGAACCCGGGGTACGCCGGTGCTCAACGCGGACGGCACCATCACCTACACGCCGATGCCCAACATCAGCGGCACCGACTTCATCCAGTACTACATCTCCGACGGCCACGGCGGCACCGACTCCGCCCTCGCGACCGTGACCACCACGGCGGTCAACGACGCTCCGAACGCGAACAACGACCTGCCGCTCGTGACCGAGGACACGCCGCTCGCGATCGCGGTGCTGTCGAACGACAACGATCCCGAGGGCGACACCTTGACCGTCACGGCGCTCACCCAGCCCGCCAAGGGCACGGCCGTGCTCAACGCCGACAAGACGATCACCTACTCGCCGAACCTCAACGTCACCGGCACCGATTCGTTCACCTACACGATCGCGGACGGCAACGGGGGGACCGACACGGCCACGGTGAACGTGAGCATCCTCCCCGTGAACGACCCGCCGGTGGCGGTGGCCGATTCGGCGGCCCTCGCCGAGGACGGCGGCACGGTCACCATCCTGGTGGCCGCGAACGACACGGATCCCGAGAATTCGGCGCTCACCCTGGTGTCGGTCACGCAGGGCGCCCACGGCACGGTCACGACGCTGACCGGCAACCAGGTGAGATATCAGCCCGCCGCGAACTACTTCGGCCCCGACACCTTCACCTACACGATCCGCGACCCGGGGAGCCTCACGTCCGTGGGCACGGTGAGCATCACGGTGACTCCGGTCAACGATCCGCCGGTCGCGGTGGCCGACAGCGCGGTCACGAGCGAGGACACGCCGGCCGTGGTCGCCGTCCTGGCGAACGACACCGACGTGGACGGCGACGCCCTCACGGTCTCGGCCGTCACTCAGGGCGCGAACGGCACGGCCGCGACGAACGGCACGACCGTGACGTTCACGCCGGCCGCGAACTGGAGCGGCGTCTCCACCTTCACCTACACCGCCCGCGATGCCGGAGGGGTGGAGAGGACGGCGAACGTGACCATCACGGTCAACCCCGTGAACGACCCGCCGGTGGCCGGTCCCGACACGGGCGCGACGGTGGAAGGAACGCCGGTCACGCTCTCCGTGCTGGCCAACGATGCCGACATCGACGGCGGCGCTCTCGCGGTGGCCGCCGTCACGCAGGGGGCCGGCGGCACGGCGGCTACGAACGGCGTCACGGTCACCTACACGCCGGGCGCCAACTTCACCGGCTCGGACACCTTCACCTACTCGGTGAGCGACGGGCAGGGCGGGACGAGCTCCGCGCAGGTCACGGTGACGGTGGGCGAGGCGTTGGGGCGCGTGGCGATCCTGGCCACGAACAGCGCCTGGCTGCGCAGCGGCGCGGACGTGCTCTCGGGCGACGTGATCGTGAACAAGGCCGGCACCGGACCGTTCCTGAACGGCGCGGAGCTCAGCCTGGGCGACTCGGTCACCACGCCGACGGACTGGGACGTGGAGGCCGACAGCCTCACCGTCGCGGCCGGCGCCGTGGTCGGGGGCGACATCTCGTACAACGGGCTCACCAACAACGGCACGATCAGCGGCCTCCAGAGGTCGCCGCTCGCCCTGCCGGTCTTCCCGGCGCTGCCGGCCTTCCTGACGGCGACACCGGGCACCACCAACATCAACGTGGCCAACAACGGCACGCGCACCCTCGCTCCGGGGAGCTATCTCGACCTGGTGGTGGGGAGAAAGGGGACGGTCACCTTCACCGGCGGCGTCTATCACTTCCGCTCGATCACGGTCGACCGCGAGGCGAAGCTCTTCTTCTCGGCCGCGTCCGAGGTGAGGGTGCAGCAGAAGCTCAGCACCAAGACCCTGACCACGGTGGGGCCGGCCGCGGGCGCGTCGATCGACGCCTCGTCGATCCTCTTCTACGTGGCGGGCATCAACGGCACGAGCGGAGCGCTCACGGCGACGCCCAAGGCCGTGGACATCGGCACGAGCAACACGCTTTCGATCAACCTCTACGCTCCCAACGGAACGACGTGGCTCCAGGATGGCACCGCGGCGACCGGCGCGTTCCTGGGCAAGGACATCGACGTGGGGCTGAACGTCCAGGTGAGCCTGGACAGCTCGTTTTAGAGAGCGCAGTAGCAGGGAGGTGGCCGGCCCGCCGGGGTCGGCCGCCTCACAGCCGTCACCTCCGGGTCGCCTCTTTGCGACAGGCGGCGCCTAGACTTGCCCTGACCGCGTCTGAGCGGCACTTCCCAGGACAGCGAGGTCAGTGGCGTCACGATGCGCTCCGGGTTCCTCTCCCGAATCACCACGGATTCCACCCTGGCCGAGCTGCCGGGGCATGAAGACTCGTTGGAGCTCAGCGACAAGGCGAAGCGGGCGGGCGATTTCTTCCACCAGCATCCGGAGGTTCCGGGGCTGCTGCTGACCGAGCAGGGCCGCTTCCGCAGCGTGCTCTCCCGGCGGCACTACCTGGACGTGGTCGGCCGCTACTGCGGCATGGATCTCTATCATCCGCGCCCCATCGAATTCATGATGGCCCGCCAGGGCGAGGGCGGCGGTCCGATGGTGCTCCCCGGCGACCTGCGCATCGGGGAGGCCGTGCGCCGCGGGCTGGAACGGCCGCGCGCGCTCCTCTACGAGCCGCTGGTGGTCCGGTCGCCCAGCGAGAGCGCCGGTTCCGGAGAAACCGTCCGCCTGATCGACTTCGAGGATCTGCTCGCCGCGGACTCCAGGGTGACCCAACTGCGCGCGGGGCAGATGCGGCAGATCCTGGCCACCGTGCGGGAGGGGCTGCTGCTGATCGACCGCGAGCACCGCATCGGCCTGGAGTACGCGGGCTCGGTGGAGGAGATCCTGGAGGCCCGCGGTCTGGCGGGCACCCGGCTGCCGGAGGTGCTCGCCCGCATCCTCGATGCGGAACGGGTGCAGCTCGCCGCCGCATATCTGGACATGCTCTTCGATCCCCGGGTGATCGAGGGCCTCATCACGAAGATCAACCCCCTGCTCCAGGTCGAGGCCCACTTCGGCGGCGGCCGGCGCAAGACCCTGGCGTTCCGGTTCACCCGGGGGCTCGACGCGGGGCTCGACACCGGGACAATCCGCCATGTGCTGGTGCGGATCGAGGATCTCACCCGCGAGGCCGAGCTGGCGCGGGAGGTGGAAGCCCAGCAGCGCCGCGCCGAGCAGCGCCTTCGCCTGGCGCTCACCCTCGTGCAGGCCGACCCTGAGGCCACGGTCGCCCTGCTGGACCGCATCGACTTGCAAGTCCGGCGTGCTGGGCGGGCCGGTGAGCTCCTGGAGCCGGTCGAGCTGCGGCGGGAGCTGCACGGGTGCAAGGGTGAGGCGAGCCTGCTTGGCTTTGCTCCGCTCGCCCAGGAGATCCACCAGGTGGAGGGCGCGCTCGAAGGCTCGTCGGAGTCGGTGATCGAGCGCATGGCCTCGCTCTCGGCCCTGGTCGCCGAGGTGCGCGCGGTCAAGGAGCAGCTCACGCGGCTCGGCCGTGCCGGGGCAGCTCCCGCGACGCCCGCCGCGACGCCCGAGCCCGAACCGGAAACCCTGCCAGCCTCGCTGGAGCGCTTCGTCGCGGGCCTGGCCGCGGAGCTCGGCAAGCCGGCCCGGTTCGTCTGGCGCGCGAACGGCCTGGAGCTGCCGCCGCGCTACGCTCCGGTCGTCCGGGAGACCCTGGCCCAGCTCGCCCGCAACTCGCTGGTCCACGGCGTGGAGAGCCCGGACGAGCGCCGCCGCCGGGGCAAGCCGCCCCTGGCCACTCTTCAGTTCGCCGCCCGCCGCCGGCCCGAGGAGGGACGGATCGAGCTGGTCTTCCAGGACGATGGCGGCGGGCTCGACCTCGAAGCGTTGCGGGCGCGGGCCGGGCAGCTCGGGCTTCCGGCAGCCTCCACCGCCTCGGAAGAGGAGCTGCGCGATCTCATCTTCCAGCCGGGCTTTTCCACGGCGGCCGGACCCACCCTCCACGCCGGGCGGGGCGCCGGCCTCGACCTCGTGCGCAGCCGGATCGAGGAGCTGGGCGGCCGGGTCGCGGTCCACAGCCAGCCGGGCCGGTTCTGCGCGTTCCAGCTTCTCCTGCCGCTGCTGCAGGAGAATGCGCCGTGAAGCTGCTGGTGGTGGACGATTCGCTGGTCGTGCGCAACGCCGTGGCCCGCGGAGTCGGTGGAACGTTCGGAGTCACCGAGGTCTTGCGTGCCGAGGACGGCGAGCAGGCGGTGGCGATGTTCCTGGAGCACCGGCCCGAGCTGGTGACCATGGATCTCACGATGCCCAACCTGGACGGCCTCTCCGCAATCATCCGCATCCGGGAGGCCGAGCCGTGCACCTCGATCCTGGTGATCTCCGCGCTCAACAGCCACCGCATCGCGCTGGAGGCGATCCAGCGCGGCGCCTGCGGCTTCCTGACCAAGCCCTTCACCGAGCGCGAGGTGAGCGAGGCGATCGACGCCCTGGTGCTGCATGCCCAAGCTCATGGCCGCTGAAGCGCCGGCCCGGGCGGACGGCCGGACCGGTCCCGCCGCGCGGATCCTGATCGTCGAGAGCGATCCGCTGCTGCGCGAGATCCTGGGCTCCGGCCTCGCGCTGCACAACCCGGGCTACCGCACGGTCCCGGTGGCCGACCCCGCCGCCGCCTATCTGGCCCTCGCGGCCGCGGAGCTCGACCTGATTCTGGCCACGCTGGACCAGCCGCTCCGGATCGACCAGATCCGTTTCCTCGAGCGGGTGCGGGAGGTGGTTCCCCACGTCCCGGTCCTGCTCCTCAGCGAAGTCGGCCCGGCAAGCCTTCCCGCGGAAGCCGCCTACGATGCGCTCCTGCCGAACCCGCCGGACATGGACGAGCTGCTGGCCCAGGCCGACCGCCTCCTGCGCCGCAGCCGGCAGAGCGTGGTGCGGGGCATCGGCCTCGCGAGCTTCCTCCAGGTGATCCACCTGGAGCGTAAGACCTGCACCCTGACGGTGACCGGCGGCGCCAACCGCGGCCGGCTGGGGCTGCGGCTCGGCAAGCTCGTCCATGCTCAGGCCGGACCGCTCGCCGGCCGCGAGGCATTCTTCGCCATCCTCGGCTGGCCCAATCCGGTGATGTCGATCGACGACGGCTGCGACGAGCCGGTGAACCTGGAGGGCCAGGTGGAGCAGCTCCTCCTGGAGTTCTACGTCAACGAGGACCACCGCCGCCGCTGAGCGGGGGGAGGGCGGACGATCGTGGACCCGAGGCAACTGCAGCTCTTCCGGAGCATCACGCTGGACTATTTCGCCAAGCTCACGCCCGGGGACGAGCCGGTCCTGGAGGAGCCCTATCTCCAGTTCGGCGAGCCCGCGCTCCTCGACTACGCCAGCCTGGTGCGCATCCGGGGCGAGTATGAGGGGTGTCTCTACCTGACCTCGCCGGTGCCGCTGCTCCAGAGCCTGCTGCGGGTCCACGGCGAGGCCGAGGTGAGCGAGAGGACGCTCAAGGACATGTGCCGCGAGCTGTCCAACGTCCTGTCGGGCAACGCCAGCCAGGCGTTCGGCGGCAACTGGGAGATCTCGGTTCCGGTCTCGCTGGGACCGGGGGACTTCGAGACGGTGAGGATCCCGCCGTCGGCCTTCGTGATGCCGATCCGCTGGCGCGGCTGCACCGCCCTGCTGGTCGTGGGATTGGAGTCGGGCGCATGAGCGGGCTGCGCATCGCACCCGCCGCCGTCTACGAGCTGGCCGCGCCGCTCGACCGACTCGTGGGGACGCCCGAGAACCTGCGCCTGCCGGCCCTGGAGTGGGGTCTGCTCCTGGCCGTCACCGGCCGCCACACCGTGGCCCGGATCGGCGAGCACCTGGGCCTCGCGGACGCCGAGCGCGACCGCGGTTTCGGGCATCTCCTGGAGCTGGGGTTGATCGCCGAGCGGCCCCTCACGCTGGGGGAGTACGTCCGCGCCGCGGCCACCGTCTCAGGAGAGACGCGCACGCTGGCGGAGTTCCTGAGCGGCGGTCTCCGTGGGCTTGCCGCTCCTGACGATCCGGGAATCTCCCCATCCGAGCCCGCCGCCCCAACTCCCGAAACCACGCCTCTCGATCCTTTCGAGCCGCTCACCCTTCCCGAGGAGGATATCTCCATGCCTGCCATGCCCGCGATCCACGCCCCCTCCGCCCGGCCGTCGCTCAGCCTGCAAGCCGTGATGCGCTTCATCTCCGCCCAGGCGCCCGGCCGCGACGCCGGCCAGCTCGACGTCTACCGCGCCTTCGTCCGCGTCCAGCCGCAGCTCCTCAAGCGCAACGGGATCACCACCCTGCGGTTTGAGGACGACCGCCTGGTGAATGATCCCGATCTGCAAAGCGCGATTCTGGCGAGCGTGGAGCACGTGGTCGGCAAGCCCTGCCCGCCGGACGTGTTCGTGCGGGGCTGACAGCCCCGCACGCCCTTCTTCGATCGTCTACCCGAACCGGCCCGTGATGTAGTCCTCGGTCTGCTTCTTGATCGGATTGATGAAGATCTTCTCGGTGTTGCCGTACTCGATCAGCTCGCCCAGGTAGAGGAAGGCGGTGTAGTCCGAGACCCGCGAGGCCTGCTGCATGTTGTGGGTCACGATGACCTGGGTGTACTGGGTCTTGAGATCCTGCATCAGCTCCTCGATGCGGGCGGTGGCGATGGGGTCGAGCGCCGAGCAGGGCTCGTCGAGGAGGATGACCTCGGGTTCCACCGCGATCGCGCGGGCGATGCACAGGCGCTGCTGCTGGCCGCCGGACATGCCGAGCGCGCTGTCCTCCAGCCGGTCCTTGACCTCGTCCCAGAGCGCCGCGCCGCGCAGACTCTTCTCCACGATGTCGTCGAGGTCGCGCTTGCGGTTCGTCCCCTGGATGCGCGGGCCGTAGGCGACGTTCTCGTAGATCGACTTCGGGAACGGGTTCGACTTCTGGAAGACCATGCCGATCCGCTTGCGTAGCGCGTTGATCTCGATCCGCGGGTCGAAGATGCTCCCGCCCTGGAACTTGATGTCGCCCTCGGTCCGCACGCCGTCGATCAGGTCGTTCAGGCGGTTGATGCAGCGCAGCAGCGTCGACTTGCCGCAGCCGGAGGGGCCGATGAAGGCGGTGATCTTCTTGTCCGGAATCTTGAGCGAGATGTCCTTGAGCGCCTGCTTCTCGCCATAGAAAAGGGACAGCGACTCGATCGTCAGGATCGGATCCTTGATCCCGGGGTCGAGCGCCGGATCGATGGTCGGCTTGGTCATCGTCTCAATCATCTCACTTCTCTAGTCTTTCTCCCTTTCCCCCGGCACAGGGGAGAGGGCCGGGGAGAGGGGGAATGGGCTCAAACCGCCGAGCCTGCATATTTCCGGCGAAGGTGATTGCGAAGCGAGATCGCCACCAGGTTCATCATCGTAACCACCACGATCAGCAGGAAGGCCGTGGCGAAGACGAGCGGCGTGGTGGCTTCGATGTTCGGGCTCTGGAAGCCGACGTCGAAGATGTGAAAGCCCAGGTGCATGAACTTGCGCTCGAAGTGGACGAACGGAGAGCGGCCGTCGACCGGCAGCGCCGGGGCCAGCTTGACCATGCCCACGATCATCAGCGGCGCCACCTCGCCGGCCGCCCGGGCCATCGCCAGGATCATGCCGGTCAGGATGCCGGGGGCCGCGGCCGGGATCACGACCCGGCGGATGGTTTCGAACTTGGTGGCGCCGAGCGCCAGCGAGCCCTCGCGCACGATCCGCGGCACGGCGGCCAGGCCCTCCTCGGCGGCCACGATCACCACCGGCACGGTGAGCAGCGCCAGCGTGAGGCTCGCCCAGAGGATGCCGCCGGTGCCGAACGTAGGCGTGGGCAGGGACTCGGCATAGAAGAGCTGGTCGAGCGAGCCGCCGATCAGGTAGACGAAGAAGCCCAGGCCGAACACGCCGAAGACGATCGAGGGCACGCCCGCCAGGTTGTTGACCGCGATGCGCACCATCCGCACCAGCGGCCCCTGCTTCGCATACTCGCGCAGGTAGAGCGCGGCGAGCACGCCGAGCGGCGCCACGGCGAAGGACATCAGGAAGACCATCATCACCGTGCCGAAGATGGCGGGGAAGATGCCGCCCTCGGTGTTCGACTCCCGCGGGTCGGCCGAGACGAACTCCCAGGCGCGCGAGGCGTAGAGCTTCAGCTTGCCCGGGACGCCGAGATCGTCGGTGCGCACGGCGCGGACCACGTTGGCGATCGGCATGTCCTTGGTCTGACCGTCCGCGGTGCGCACGGTCAGGGTGCCCTTGTCGAGCTCCTCGCGCAGCTGGAACAGGCGCTCCGCCAGCTTCTGGTAGTCGGCCTCGTGCTCGGCGATGCTGCGGTCGATCTCCTCGATCCGGCTGGTCTTCTCGACTGGAGAGTGAGCTTCGAGGTCGAGCTTGCGGCGGTCGAGCCGGAGCCGCTCGATCTCGTAGTTGACGTCGCCGATGGCTCCCTTCTCGAGGGCCTCCGCTTCCTCGCGCTGCGCGCGTTTCCTCTCGTGCATTGCCGGGAAGGCCTTCCAGACCTCGTCGGAGCCCTTCGCGAGAACCTTGTCGCCGTCGTGCAGCTCCTCCAGGAAGCCGTGGAAGTTGCCCCACTCCAGACGCTCCAGCAGCACGGCGTCGGACGGCTTGTTGCGCGAGGCCACATCGGCGGTCGCGATCCAGGCGAAGTCCACGCCGGTCACGTCGCGGTTGCCCGTCTTCATGCGGAGCCGGTCCTGCGCGGGTTGCTCGGGCGTGGCCGCGGTCTTCTCGACCTCCCAGACTTCGCCGAGAACCTTGCTGCCGTCCTTCAAGGTGAGCTCGACGAGATCCTTCTGCCAGAAGTAGCTCAGGCCGTGGTAGGCAAGGAGGAAGAGGATGCCGAGCACGAAGAGAATGTTGAGCGCCAGGGCTCCGCCGCAAAGCCAGGTGAAGGACTGGCCGAGGATCGCGGAGCGCTGCTGGTGGCCGCCAAAAAGGCCTGCGGTCCGGTCCGACTCGCGCACGCTTGGGCGCGCGGAAAGCCGGCCGGCCGTCTCCGCCACGGAAGACTGCGTCAGGGGAGGGTTCATGGGCTCCTTCTCCGGCATCAGAGCTGAGAATATCTCTCTCGCAGGCGCTGGCGCACCAGCTCCGCGACAGTATTGATGGCGAACGTGATGAGGTAGAGCAGCAAGGCGGCCAGGAAGAGCGTGCGGTACAGCGTGCCCCCGTGAGGCGCCTCGGGGATCTCGACGGCGATGTTCGCCGACAGGGTGCGGAAGCCGTTGAAGGGGTTCCAATCCATGATCGGCGTGTTGCCGGTGGCCATCAGCACGATCATGGTCTCGCCGACGGCGCGGCCGAAGCCGATCATGATCGCCGAGAAGATGCCCGGCGAGGCCGTGGGCAGCACCACCCGGGTCACGGTCTGCCAGCGGTCGGCGCCCAGGGCGAGCGAGCCGGCGACCAGGTTCGGCGGCACGTTGGTGAAGGCGTCCTCGGCGATCGCGAAGATGATCGGGATCACCGCGAAGCCCATGGCCAGGCCGACGACCACGGCGTTGCGCTGGTCGTAGCCGAGGCCGGTCGTCTCCCGCAGCCAGGTCTGGAAGCTGCCGCCGAACGCCGTGGCCTCGAACGGCCCCGAGAGCTTGAAGCAGAGCCACATGCCGAAGGCCAGCACCACCACGAAGATCAGCGCCTCGGTGCCGGTGTGGAAGCGGTTGCGGAAGCCGCGCGGAAGAGAATTCCAGGCGAAGCCGCTGAGCAGCACCAGCGCGGGCAGGACCACGATCATCAGGATCAGGCCGGGCATGGCCGTCTCGATCCTTGGCGCGAGCCAGAGACCCGCGAGGAAGCCGAGCACCACGCTGGGCAGCGAGGCCATGATCTCCACCAGCGGCTTGAGCACCCGCTTGTAGCTCGGATGCATGAAGTGGGAGGTGTACATCGCGCCGAGCACGCCGAACGGGATGGCGAGCAGCAGCGAGTAGAACGTCCCCTTGAGGGTTCCGACCAGGAGCGGCGTGAGCGAGAGCTTCTGCTCGAAGTCGTCGGTACCGCTGCTCGACTGCCAGACATGCTCGGGACGGTCGTAGCCCTCGAACCAGACCTTGCCGAACAGCGTCTTCCAGGTCACCTCGGGGTGCGGGTTGTCGATGTCGATCGCGGCGAGCCGGCCGCTGCCGGCGACGAACATACCGTCCGTCTTGGGGGCGTAGAACAGGCAGGACGCCTTGGCCACCGGCGACATGCCCGTCCACAGCGTCCGGTGCGAGGTCGAGTAGTAGACGCCGAGGCCGCCGCCGGTGTCGATCGCGAGGAAGCCCTTGCCGCGCTGGGACGGCGTGATCTCCTGGATCGCGGCACGGTGGCGCGGGAAGTCGCGCACCCGGACCAGGCTTGTCTGGTCCGATCCGGCGCGCTCGCGGACCTGGAGCCAGACGCTCAGCGAGCCGCTCTCCTGGCCCACCACCAGGGAGCGCCCGCCGATCAGCAGGTCGAGCGCGGTGATCGGCGACGTGCCGGCCGAGGCGAGCGTAAGGCCGCCCGGCGCGCCGCCCTCCAAGCGCCACCAGAGGATCTCTCCCTTGGCCGTGCCGCCGTAGAGGTTGCGCTGGTCGGCGTCCATCACCAGCGTGGTGAGCCCCGCGGGCGAGTCGGCCTCGAAACGCTCCAGCGACTCCGCGGACTCGCCGGTCATCTCGTTCTCCTGCACGGAGCGGCGCACGACGGCGAGGCGGCCGTCCGCGAGCTGCGCGGCCACGGTGGCGCTGCCGTCCTCGGAGCGCTGGGCTGTGAACGCGCCGAGCGGGCGACGCTCGGGATCGACCTCGACCACCGTGGGGGCGGCGACGCTCGGAGTGACCACCTGCCGGTCGCCGTCGAAGCTGACGTCGAACGACACCGGGGCCAGCACGACCCTGCCGTCGCGGGTGGCGCCGGCCACCGCCTGGCTTTCAGGCGGCACGAGCGCTCCCGTGAGCTCGGCTCCTCCGACCAGACCCAGAAGATCGGTGTCGAGGATGAGCTTTTCGTCCGCGAGCCGGAAGACCCGCACGTGACCGTCCGCGGCCAGCGTGGCCACGTGTGTGCGGTGCTCGTCGGAGATCAGAGCCATGGCCTCCGGACCCTGGAGGGCGATCTGGCGCGAGGGGCGCACCTTGGCGCCGACCACCAGGGGCCAGACCTCGATCAGGATGAAGGCCAGGATGCCGAGGATGCTCACGATGATCGCGAGGCCGCCCGCGGACACGATCCAGCGGGCGGCGCGGTCGGCGATCAGGCGCCGGCGGGGAGTTTCGAAGCTTGGGCTGCGCGGGTTCGTCTGGCTCAAGATCGGCTCACTCACAAGTTACGGACGATGGGACCGGAAGCGAAAAGCGGCCGGCAGACACCGCGAAAGCGGCCCGGCAGACACCGCGAAAGCGGCCCGGCAGACGCCGCGAAAAGCGGCCCGGCAGACTCCCGCCGGGCCGCGGATCCTGCCTGCAGAGCTTAGTTGAGTTTCGCGAGCTCTTCCTGCACCGTCTTCGCGGTCAGCGGCAGGTAGCCGTCCTTGACCACGGTCTCCTGGCCCTGCTGCGAGAGGACGAACTTCATGTACTCCCGCACCATCGGGTCGAGCGGCTTGTTGGGAGCCTTGTTCACGTAGATGTAGAGGAACCGGGACAAGGGATAGTTACCCGAGTAGACGTCTGCCGGATCGGTGCTGTAGTAGGGGGAGCCCTTCTTGGCGGCAAGCTTGACCGGCTTCACGCCGGAGGTGCGGTAGCCGATGCCGCTGTAGCCGATGCTGAAGCGGTCCTCGGTCACGCCCTGGACGACCGAGGCCGAGCCGGGCTGCTCCTTGACCGTGTCCTTGAAGTCGCCCTTGCAGAGAGCGTGCTCCTTGAAGAAGCCGTAGGTGCCGGACGCGGAGTTGCGGCCGTAGAGACTGAGCGGCTGCTTGGCCCACTGGCCGTCCTGGAGGCCGGCCTGGCCCCAGTTGGCGACCGGCTTGCCGCCGCAGGTCCGGCCCTTGGAGAAGATCGCGTCGACCTCCTGCATGGTGAGCTGCGTGATCGGATTGTCCTTGTTGACGTAAACCGCCAGGGCGTCGACCGCCACCTTGATGGCCGTCGGCTTGTAGCCGTACTTCTTCTCGAAGTTGTCGATCTCGTCGGACTTCATGGTGCGGCTCATCGGGCCGAGCTGGGCGGTGCCGGCGAT
The DNA here is from genome assembly GCA_031390755.1 of Holophagales bacterium. GTDB lineage: Bacteria > Acidobacteriota > Thermoanaerobaculia > Multivoradales > UBA5704 > DATMER01. The sequence continues at coordinate 28,995 of JANMTS010000040.1, read as the reverse complement.
CAGGGCCGGGGGCGCCGTCGATGAGCCCTTGCCTTCGATCTGGACGCGGACGTTCGGGTACTGCTTGCGGAACCCTTCGGCCCACAGGGTCATCAGGTTGTTCAGCGTGTCCGAGCCGACCGAATTGGCGTTGCCGGAGACGCCGCTCGTCTTCGCGTATCCCTTGATCGCAGGATCGACCTTGGCCGGCTGAGCCGACAGGGCGGTGCTGCCCAGGCTGCCGGCCAGGGCCAGCAAGAGGGCCAGCGGAGCGACCTTCAGATGGTGCGTCATCGTTTTCTCCTTCTGCATTTCAGGAAACCAGGTTGGTGATCGGACTTGGTTTTCGGGGGCCGGAGCCCACCGTCCTGCGGAGGATCGCAAAGGGGTTTGTCAGCCGGCCCGCGTCCGTGTGACAGCGAGGTGACAAAAGAACGCCCGTTCTGCCTGTCGCAAGGCTGTCACAGAGCCGTCGCGGAGTCGTTCGGACCGCCTCCTATCCTGACGGCCGAGCCTGTAGGTCAAATCCAATGGAAAATAAGGAGAGCAGGAATGCTTAGATCGACTCGTTTTGCGGCTGGCCGCTGTCTGGTGGTGGCGCTGTTGGCTCTGACGGCCGTCACGGCCGCGTTGGTTGTCGTCCCCTCCGCCTCGGCGCAGGTGATCGGTCTCTACTACAAGGAAGTCGTGAAGGATGAACGCGTCTACGTCTTCAACACGCCCGAGCGGTTCAAGTCGTGGTCGGAGTCGGGGGAGATCGGCACGGCCATCACGCTGACCGGCGCCGGCGCGAACGGCGAGACCCTGGTGGCGGAGAACGAGACCGCCGCCGACCTGTATTTCTTCAAGCACAACCTGGAAGGGTATGAGCGGCCGACCCCGAAGCCGGTTGTTCCGGCGTTCGACGTGAGTTGGAAGGACGGCAAGACCACCATCAAGTCGAAGAGCGCCGAGCTCGCGATCTCCAACCGCGTGCAGGTCCGCTGGACGCAGGAGATGCCCGAGCAGGGCGACGACGTGGGCAGCTTCCGCATCCGCCGCGCCAAGACCAAGTTCGAGGGCTGGGCCTACACCAAGAACCTTACCTACGAGATGCAACTCAACTTCGCCGACAGCGCGAATCCTCTTGAAGACGCCGTTATCAACTACGACCTCAGCAAGGGCAAGAAGACGTTCCAGCTCAAGTCCGGCCAGTTCAAGGTGCCGTTCGGCCGCCAGGAGCTGACCTCCTCGGGCAGCCAGCAGTTCGTCGACCGCGCGCTCGTCACCAACCGCTTCGCCCGGGGCCGTGACATCGGCGTCCAGTTCTGGGGCCTTCCGGCCGGCGGCAAGGTCGACTGGCGCGTGGGAGTCTTCAACGGCAACGGCCGGACGGTCTCCCGCAACGACAACGACAGCTACCAGCTCAATGCCCGCCTGACCTTCCAGCCCCTGGGCGACGTGAAGTACTCCGAGGGCGACTTCGAGAGCTCCAACAAGCCGCTGTTCGCGATCGCCGCCGAGTACGAGAGCAATGAGCGGCCGGTGGCGGCCGCCGGCAGCACGCCGGCTCACAGCGTCGACAGGGAGATCGTCGGCGGCGACTTCGTCTTCAAGTACAAGGGTTTCTCCTTCTTCACCGCGTACCACGACTCGACGAACGACCGCGACAACAATGTCTCCGACTTCGACGACGGCGGCTTCGTCGCCCAGCTCGGCTATTTCGTCATTCCGCAGAAGTTCGAGCTCGCCGCCCGCCTGGCGGAGATCGATCCCAACAACGACCGGGACGACGACGAGCAGGAGGAACGGGGTGTCGCGTTCGGATACTTCTTCAACAAGCACTCCCACAAGATCCAGGCCGACTACCGCCAGCTCGAGAACAAGGCGACCGGCGTGACCAACGACGAGCTTCGCCTGCAGTACCAGATCATCTTCTAGGGCGAGACTCTCGCCAGCCTCTGCAACGGGAGCCGCGCGAGCGGCTCCCTCTTTTTTTGTCCGGAGGTTGTCGAGAGGGGGGAAGGAGACGGCTACTGCGTGCGGACGGCCGGCTGCATCTGGCTGGACGAGTGGCGGATGTCCCGCCCCTCGACGTAGTAGATGACGTCCTCGGCGATGTTCGTGGCATGGTCCGCAATGCGCTCCATGTTGCGCGAGATGAGCAGCAGGTGCAGGGCGCGGCTCACCGTCTTGGGGTCTTCGATCATGTAGGTCAGCAGCTCGCGGAAGAGCTGCTTGTAGAGGCCGTCGACCGCGTCGTCCGAGCCGCAGACCTCGGTGGCCAGGGCGACGTCGCGGTTCACGAAAGCGTCCAGGCTCTTGCGCACCATGGCCTGCACCAGCTGCGAGAGATGGGGGAGGTCGATGTACGGCTTGAGCGGCGGCTGCTCGTTGAGCTGCTCGACCGACTGGGCGATGTTCACCGCCGAGTCGCCGATCCGCTCGAGATCGCCGTTGATCTTCATCACGGCGACCACGAAGCGGAGGTCCACGGCCGTGGGATGCCTCCGCACGAGAATGCTGTGGCAGACCTCGTCGATCTCGATCTCCAACTGGTCGACCTCGGAGTCCTCGGCGATGACCTGGGCGCTCAGGTCGCCCTTGCGCTCCAGCAAGGACTGGGTGGCCCGGGCCACCATGCCTTCCACCATGCCGCCCATCCGCAGCAGCATCTGCCGGAGGCGGTCTAACTCTTGATCCAGATGTCGTTCCATAGAATCTTGCCCTTTCCCGATTCGATCGATCTTACCCGCATCGCGACGCGTTCGAAAGCGCCGGGAAGAGGCGCCTCTGTGACAACTTGAGGGCGCCAGGGTGACGGCAGCCCTGGCGTCGCTTCACGCCATCGGCCCCGGCCGTCAGGCCGTAGGAGCAACCGTCAGGCCCTGGGAACAACCCAGCCGGCTCTCCAGAATCTCGCCGACGCCCTCGGCGACCTCCCGGAACACCTTGTTCTCCTTCGTCGCGAGGCGCCGGCAGGCGAGGGCGATGTCCAGGATGAGGATGATCCGGCGGCTGGCGCAGGCCAGCTCTCCGAAGCGGTGGGTTCCGATGCGTTCGAAGCCCAGGACGCGGGTGTGGAAGTGATACGGGGAGTGGGGATCGTCCTCGAACACGTCGGTCAGGAAGTGCGTGTAGCCGCGGGAGACCACCTCCAGGATCGCGGCGCGCATGAGCTTGAGCGCCACCCGGAAGTGCCGACGGTAGCTCGGAACGATCATGAAGCGTCCGATGTCCACGAAGCGGCCGTGCCGCCGGAGGCGCTCCAGATCGACCCCCGCCTCCAGATCCACGCCGAGCTCGGCGGGCAGGTCCAGCACAGGGTCGTAGACCAGGCGGATGACGCCCGCGGGCTCGTCGTCCACGGTGACCAGGAACCACGACTGGCCCTGCTGCGCCTCCGGATCGGTCGGGATCTCGGATCCGGCGTCGTGGATCCAGCGCTTCTCCTGCAGATAGACGGTCTCGATGACCGAGCAGCCGAGCTCCCGGTCCTGTTCGGTCAGGATCTTCCTGGCGATGACGGCGCTTCGCAGCATGAGAGCTCCTTCACGGTTGGATTGAAACGGTGGCCCGCCTTGCCCGAGAGCGCGGCGAGCGAGTCCATGACGCGGTCCACGACCCGGCGGATCAGAGCGGCCCGTTCCCGGGGAGCGGCTGTCAGGGCCGCGGTCCGTTCCTCTTGAAGATCGAGCGGCTCGCCGGGCCGGAGAACGGTCCTGCCCACGCGCGGCGCCCGCCCCAGGCGCGCGGCGGCGGGATAGTGGATGCCGACCGGCACCACGGGCGCGTCCGTGCGGAGCGCAAGCTCGCCGAGCCCGCCGCGGCCGCGGAGCAGCCGGTCGGGAGCGGGGTTGCGGGTGCCTTCCGGGAAGATCCCCAGGGACGAGCCGGCCTCCAGACGCTTCAGGCAGGCGTCGAGAACGGGCTCGCGCAGGCGTTCCAGCCGGTGGGCCTCCCACAGGCGGAACCGGGCCGGCTTGCGGTAGACGGGGATCACCTCGCCCTGGCGCAGGAGCCAGCCGATTCCGGGGTACCGGAGATACATCCAGTCCGCGAGGAAGCTGACGGGCGCTCCGTCCCGCAGCCACATCAGCGCCGCGGGCACGAGCATCGCCTCGGCGGAGTTGCTGTGGTTCAGGGCAAAGAGAACGGGTCCGGGAAGCGCGATCCGCTCCGGGCGCTCGACCGAGATCGAGGGGCCGAACGCAAGCATCAGCGCCTTGACCGCCGTCCGGCGCCCGCGGCCGGCCATCGCAGGCAGCGGAGCCGCGAGCACATCCCGGCGGGAGAGGAGGGGAGCGGGTGTCACGCCCCCTTTATGCCAGCGGCGGTTGAGGACTCAGAGGCGGCCGGGTGGCAGGTTGGTGACAGCGCCGGAGACTGGAATTCGGATGTGACTCACGGGTTTTCTGCTGCGACCCGCCTGTTTGCCGCAGCAGAAATGCCGTTTGTCACAGCAGAAAACAGGCGGGCCGCATCCGCAACCCCGTTTGTCGCATCCGCACACCTTCATTCTGATGCGACTTATTGGACTTTTGCTGCGACAAGGATGTGAATTGCCGCGAAACGCGGGCGCTTTGCTGCGACAAGCAGGTATTCCGCTGTGAGTTGACGCGAATAGCCACGCCGCGGACGGGTTTCTGCTGCGAATTGCGGCCGAGTTACAACAAAAATCCGGAGAGAGGAGGCGGCCATCCCACCCCTGGGACCGCCGGCGCCTCGCCGGCGGCACGGCCCCAGTCAAGGCAGCCGTTGAAGCAGGAGGAAGAGCAGTTCGTCAGGAAGCGAGACGGGCGAGAAGCCGGTCGCGCAGACCGGTCTGAGAGGGATGAGCCTCGACCGTGCGGCGGATCGCCTCGGCCCGAGTCTGCCTTTCGCGCAGGTAGGTGTCGACCTCGCCGCGGTGTCTCAGATAGTAGGTGATGACGGCGTAGAGGTCGTCGAGGTGGAGCGCCGGGAAGTCCTGGGCGATCTCCTCCGGGGAGGCGCCGGTCATGAACGCATCGACCACGGTGTCCAGAGTGACCCGGGTCCCTGCGACACGGATCACTCCGTCCGGGTCGGTGGAGAGAGGGATCGGCTCGACGGCGGCGGCGCTCAGCATGGGGCCGAGTTTACCACTGAGCCCGGGAGGCCCTCACAGAGGCAGCTTCACCCGGAACGTCGAGCCCTTGCCGATGCGGCTCTCGACCTCGACCTGGCCGCCGTGGGCCTGGGTGACGTGCTTCACGATGGCGAGGCCGAGGCCGGTGCCGCCTTCGTCGCGGGAGCGGCCCTTGTCCACCCGGTAGAAGCGCTCGAAGATGCGGGCGATGGCATCCTGCGGGATGCCGATACCGGTGTCGGTCACCTCGATCACCTGGGAGCCCTCGGCCGGGAAGAGGCGGAGCTGCACGGTGCCGTCCGGACGGTTGTACTTGACGGCGTTGTCGGCCAGGTTCAGGACGAGACGCTCGAGGCTGTCGGGATCGCCGGACACGGGAGGAAGGTCGTCCTCGGCGTCGATGTCGATCCCGACCTGGCGCTCGCGGGCGGCGGACGCGAGCACCTCCGCGGCGCGGACGAGGACCGCCTTGAGATCCACGGGCTCTCTCCTGGCCGGCTGGCTGTCCACGCTCTCCAGGCGCGAGAGGGTCAGCAGGTCGTCGAGCAGGGCCTGGAGCCGCCGGCACTGGAGGAGAATGCGGTCGGTGAAGCGCCGCGCGGTGGGCGGCTCGTCCAGGGCACCGTCGCGCAGGGTCTCGGCATAGCCGCGGATGGCCGCGAGCGGAGTCTTCAGCTCGTGCGAGACGTTGGCCACGAAGTCGCGGCGCATGTCCGCCACGCGGGTCATCTCCGTGGTGTCGCGGGCCACCACCACCGCGCCGCGCTCCCCGCCGGCCAGGGCGGCGCTCGCCAGCAGGAGCGTCCGGCGCTCGGGCGCGACGATCTCGATCTGGCCGCTCTGGCCCTTCCCCTGCCGAAGCGTGTCGTCCACCAGCCGGCTCAATCCGGGATGGCGGATCAGCTCCAGGATCGGCCGGCCCGCTTCCGAGGCATCCTCTTCCAGGTCGAAGAGACGCCGGAAGGCCGGGTTGAGCAGCCGGGCCCGGCCCTCCGCTCCCACGACGAGCACTCCTTCGGACATGCTGGAGAGGATCGCCTTGAGGTGATCGCGCTCGTCGCGGACCGCCGCGAACTGGGCCTCGGCCGTCTCCGCCAGCCGGTTGAGCGCCACGGCCAGCGCCGCCAGCTCGTCCTCGTCGGGAACCTGGACCCGGCGCACCGCGCCGTTGATCAGGCCGCGCGACTCGCCGATCAGGCGTTCCAGCGGCTGGAAGAGGCGGCGGTCGATCCACAGCGACGTGAGCAGGATGGCCACGCCCGCCGCGAGCGCGGCCAGGGCCATGGCCGCTGCGAGGTGGCCGCGGAGGGCCTGAAGATCCGAGAGCGGCTGAGCCAGCCGGAGCACGAACAGCTCGCCCTTGGAGTCCGACATCCTGCTGGCCGCGTAGACGTAGGTCTGGCCGGTGGTGTCGCTGGTCCGCACCGCCACCCCCTGCCCGCGCGCCAGGGCGTCCTGCACCTCGGGCCGGCCGGCGTGGTTTTCCATCCGGTGGACCTCGGGGCCGGTGCGGGCGCTGTCGGCGACGACGCTGCCGTCGCTCCGGATCAGCGTGATCCGCAGGCCCGCGCCGTCGCCGATCTCATGAAACCAGGGCTGGAGGTTGGCGCCGTCGCGCACCGCCCGGTCGGCCACGATCGGCGAAAGGATGCGCAGGGTGTCCAGCAGTTGCGTCGAGGCGCTGCTCTGGAAGAGACCCGGCAGGAGATACCAGAGGAGCACGCTGGCGGTGGCCACCGCCGCCAGCGCCGGCCAGAGCGGAGCGAGGCGCAGCTTGGGAGAGAAACCGAGCAGGCGCAGGGCGGGATCAGGGCTTCAGACGGTACCCGACGCCGATGACCGTCTCGATGCGGTCGGCCTCGGGACCGAGCTTGCGCCGCAGCCTCCGGATGTGGGTGTCGACCGTCCGGCTGTCGATGTCCTCGGCATAGCCCCAGACGTCGGAGAGAAGCTGGCCCCGGGTCTGGACGCGGCCGCCGCGCTCCATGAGGAGGCGGAGCAGCCGGAACTCGGTGGCGGTGAGCGGAATCTCCTTGCCGCCGACGCGCAGCTGATGGCCGGAGATGTCCAGCTCGATGCCGCCGGCCTCCAGCCGTTCGCTCGCCATCTCGTCGGGCTGGATGCGGCGCAGCACGGCTTTCACCCGCAGGACCAGCTCGCGCGGGCTGAACGGCTTGCTGATGTAGTCGTCGGCTCCCAGCTCCAGACCGACGATGCGGTCCACCTCCACGCCGCGCGCCGTGAGCATCACGATCGGCAGGTGGGCGGTGGCCGGGTCCCGCTTGAGCAGGCGGGTCAGCTCCAGGCCGTCCACGCCGGGCAGCATCAGATCCAGCAGGACCAGGTCGGGGTGCTCCCGGCGCACCATCTCCAGTCCCGTGTCCCCCCGACTGGCGAGGTCCACCTGGAACCCCTCCTTTTCGAGGTTGTATTGCAGAACCTCGGCGATGTCGGGCTCGTCTTCGACGAGCAGAATTCGTTCTCGTGCCATGCTACGGAGGCTAGCACGGAGTTCTCCACAGCTCCTGCGGAAAACCATGCGGAAAAGTGCCCGGGAGAGCCTCTCTGAACGCAGTTTGCCGGCCCTTTGCCCTCTTTGACCAACGGTCTGTGCAACCGAGCTAAGATTCTGAAAACATTGAGCTTGTCGCGATCCTGCAAGGATTGGAAAGAGTGGCGGGCAGAGAGTGTGGAGAGATTTCCACAATGGTCATGTAACCGCAGTGTGATAGGTCTGTTAACTCTCTGTGACAGTGGCATTTACACGCTTGTCGCCGATCGGGCGGAAGGTTTTCCGGAGTTGGTGTTTTTTGCAACAGGCGGAAACAGGGCGTTATCCGGTACCACCCTTTCAGGCGACCACCGTTTCAAGCCCCTGGCGGAGCCGCAAGCGGCAATCGAAAATCTCTTCAAAATAGGTGCCACTTTCGCGGGCAGCCTCCAGCTCCAGCTCGACGTCGTAGCGGGAGACGACCTCCAGCTTGACGCGCTTCTTGCGGATCGAGCCGTAGATCTCCTCGACCCGGGAGGCGTGCGTCCGGTCCAGGGCGTCGCCGACGCGCAGGAGCGCCGTGAGCTGGCGGATGGTCCGCTGCTGCCAGGGTTTGAGGGCCATGAACTCCAGATGCCCGCGCTTGGGGGGCGAGCCGCGGTGGTAGCGGGCGAGGTGCGCCAGAATCTCCACCTCGCGCGGATCGAAGGCGTCCAGGTTGGCGTTCGAGATCAGGTAGTACGAGTGCTTGTTGTGGTTCCGGTAGTGGATCGAGTAGCCGATGTCGTGGAGTAGGGCGGCGTATTCGAGCCACTCGCGCTCGCGCGCCCCGAGGCCGTGGAGCGACGCGGTGACGTCGAACACGCGGACGGCCAGCCTGGCGCTCTGGAGGCTGTGCCGGTAGACGCTCTCGGTGCGCTCGGCCAGGCGGAGGATCTGGAGCCGCCGGAGGTCCTCGGGCTCGCGGGCGGCCGGGATGGGCTGCCCCAGCGCGGCCAGCACCAGCCCCTCGCGCAAGGCCCGGTCGCTCACCAGGAAGCGGTCGAGGCCGGCATGGGCCACCAGCTCGTGGACGAGCACGGCGCCGGCGAGAAGGCTTTCCGACCGGGGACCGCCGACCGGCGGCAGCGCGGCGATGTCGCGGCGCGCCAGGGGCCGGAGCCGGTCGAGGAGCTGGGCGAGATCCTTGAGGCGGACCTCCCGAAGCACGGCGCCGGCCTCCTTCCAGTCCCGGCCCGCGAAGAAATCGATCAGGTCGGCACAGGCGACCGCGGTGCCGGAGGTGGCGACGAGGCGTTCCACCGGGCCGCGGGGAATCTCGTCGCGCAGCCGCTTCTGGATGCGCCGGCGCAGCCGCTCGATCGACGGCCCCGAGGGCGGATCGCCGCGCAGATCGTTGGCCAACCGCAGCGAGCCCAGGGCCATGCTCGTGACCTGCTCGACCGAGGCCGCGCGGGTGGCGATCCACTCCGTGCTGCCGCCGCCGACGTCCACGACCGCGGCGGTCCCCTGCCCGAGATCCACGACCTCGCGGACGGCCCGGTAGATGAGCTGACCTTCCTCAATGCCTGTGAGGAGTTGCACGTCGAGGCCTGTCTGTGCCTTGACCCGGGTGAGGAAGTCGTCGCCGTTGGCCGCTTCGCGCACCGCGCTGGTAGCCACGGCCACCACCCGCTCCGCACCCTTGAGACCGGCGATGGTGGTCATCTTGACCAGGGTTTCCAGACCGTCCCGCATGGCGGCCTCGGAGAGCGCGCCGCGGCGATGGGCGCTCTTGCCCAGGCGCACCATCTCCCTCTCTCGCCCGAGCACGCGGTAGCCGCCCCCCGGCACCGGAGCGACCACGATCATGTGGATCGAGTTCGAGCCGATGTCGATCGCCGCCAGCCGGCCGGGTGCGGGCCGGTGGGCCGGCACGGGAAGGCCGGAGCCGGCCGTTCCGGGAAGGCCGGAACCGGCAGTACCGGGAAGAGTGAGGGCTTGCACCTGGATCGCCGTCGTCACGCCACGATTCTACGCCCGAGCGCGTCGTCGGCGGTGACCCAGGCCTGCGGTTGCCGGGTTGTCATCCGTCCCCTGCCTGTCATCCGGCCAAGAAAGCGCTGCGACGCCTGATCGAGGAGATTGGAACCCTTTCCCATCGCATGGGTCGAGACCCAGTGGGACGCGCGGTCGAGGAGGCGCGGATGGACCCAGTCGGCGATCCGGGACGGGGCCTGGCGGCGCAGATATTCCAGGGCGAGCGTGTTCAGGCTGTGCGCCAGCCGCAGGGTCGAGCCGGTGGCGCCTCCGGCGTCGCACCGGCCGGTGTGCAGGTGGCCGAGAAACGCCTCGACCGAGGCGGCCGGCAGCGTCCCGGTCCAGGTCGTCCCCATGTAGACGCCGCCGTGGTCGTCGCTGCCGCCGGTGAACTGCTTGACCCAGGACCGCGGCCCCCAGGGCTCCAGGCCATGGCGCTCGGCGAGAAGATCGATGAGTTCGGGAGACAGGGAGCTGAGAATCATGCGGGCCAGCCCGTTGAGCCGCCGGTCGTGCATGCCGTTGAGCGTCTCGAAGCGGTCGAAAAGCACCAGGAGCTTCTCGAACTGCCCCAGCGTCAGGCGGCCGCAGACCCGGAACAGCGGGTGGGCCACCGAGCAGAGAATTCCTTCGGTCCGGATGTAGTCGCGCAGCTCATAGAGATTGCGCCGCAGCCTCTGGACCTCGCGGTGCTGCGCCTCGGTGATGCCGTAGACCAGGACGTGAACCTCGCAACGGTCCTCGGGGAACTCGGCCGTGATCTCCTCGGAGAGGAACGTCCCCGGCAGATGGGCGATCTCCAGGGCGCCGTCGATCGAGTCGTGGTCGGTGATCGTCACGAAATCCATGCCGCGCTCGCGGCACAGGCGATAGATCTCCCCGGGCTCGGTGAAGCTCTCGGGAGCCTTGAGCCGGCGGAGGATCCACTCGGTCGGCTGGTTCGAGTGCTTGCTATGGACGTGCAGGTCGGCTCTGGATGTCATGACTGCCAGAATAGGAGTCACGGATGGGAATGCCGTGACAGAGGTGTCGCGAAGGCGTAACGACGATCGGCCGGGCTGAGGCTATACTTTGACGGTGCGCTTCGAGTGGGATTCCGAGAAGGCGGCCTCGAACGCTGCCAAGCACGGCGTTGCCTTCGGCGAAGCCCAGACCGTCTTCCAGGATGACCTCTTCGTCGCCTTCGAGGATCCGGATCACTCTCACGGCGAGACCCGTTTCATCATCATGGGGCAATCCGCGGAAGGCCGGCTGCTGGTGGTGGCCTACACGGAGCGCCGAGGGACGACCCGATTGATCAGCGCCCGACAAGCAACCAGAAAAGAGCGCCGAACCTATGAAGAAGAAATCTGAGCTGGCTGACGACGAGCTTCGGCCTGAGTACGACTTTCGTTCCCTGCGTGTGGTGGCCCGGGGGCCGGGGCGCAAGAAGCCGGACGAGGTCACCATCCATCTGGAACCGGATGTGGCTGCGGCCTTTCCGGATTCTGGCGCTGTGAATGAGGCCCTTCGCTTTCTGTTGAGGATCACGCGGAAAGGATTGGCGCCCCGCACCTAGCCGCATGCCTCCGGAATTCTCTGCTGCGGCCGCCTGTCCACTTGTCACACGGCCGCCATGGAGTCCGAACCCGGCTTTGTGCCAGACTGTGGGCCTGAGCCCAGGCGCGAGATTCTCGTTATCGCTCCCGCAGGCCGACCGCATGTCCGAACCGAAGAAGATCCGCCCCGCCGAGCCGACGGTCGAGATTCTCGACCCGGCTTCCCTGTATATCAACCGCGAGCGTTCCTGGCTGGAGTTCAACCTCCGGGTGCTCCACGAGGCCGAAGACCCCTCCACGCCGCTGCTGGAGCGCCTGAAGTTCATGGCGATCTTCGACAGCAACCTGGACGAGTTCTTCATGAAGCGCGTCGGCGGCCTCAAGCAGCAGCTCGCCAGCAACCTCCGGGAGCTGCCGCCGGACAGCCGGACGCCGAGCCAGCAGCTCGCCGAGATCCACACCGCGGTGCGTCCGCTCCTCGACCGCCAGCGGCGCGTGCTCAACCGCGAGCTTCTGCCGGCTCTGCGCGAGCACGGCCTGGAAATCCTCCCGTGGGACGAGCTGAAGGCTGGTGAGCGCCAGCACCTGGCCAGTGAGTTCAGGAAGAAGCTGTTTCCGATCCTGACGCCTCTCGCGTTCGATCCGGCCCACCCGTTTCCGTTCATTTCGAACCTGAGCCTGTCGCTGGCGGTGTCGCTCCGGGCGCCGGGCGAGGACGAGCCGCGCTTCGCCCGGATCAAGGCTCCGCATATCCTTCCGCGCTGGCTGCAGGTGCCGGGCACCCTGCGCTACGTGCCGCTCGAAGAGGTCATCGCCCACAACCTGGAGAGCCTGTTCCCGGGGATGGAGATCGCCGAGTCGTACCCCTTCCGGGTAACCCGCAACGCCGACGTCCAGCGCAACGAGGAAGAGGCGGACGACCTCCTCGAAGCCATCCAGGAGGAGCTGCGGGAGCGCCGCTTCGCCACCGTGGTGCGGCTGGAGGTGGCCAAGGGGATGCCGGCCTGGATGCTCAAGCTGCTTTTCGAGGAGCTCGAGGTGGGCGAGCAGGAGGTCTTCGAGATCGACGGCCCGCTGGCTCTCAAGGATCTGATGCAGCTTGGATCGGCGCCGCTGCCGTCGCTGCGCTACCGATCCTGGACGCCGGTCGCCCATCCCCGGCTCCACCCGCTGGAGCCGGGCGAGGAGGTGGACCTGTTCAGCGCGGTCGCCGGCGGCGACATCCTGGTGCACCATCCCTACGACTCGTTCACCAACAGCGTGCAGCGGTTCATCGAGTCCGCGGCGCTCGATCCGGCGGTGCTGGCGGTCAAACAGACCCTCTACCGCACCTCGGCCGACTCGCCGAACATGCGGGCGCTCATCCGCGCCGCCGAGGACCGCAAGCAGGTCGCCGTCACCGTGGAGATCAAGGCGCGCTTCGACGAAGCCGCCAACATCGAGTGGGCCGAGCGCCTGGAGAAGGTCGGCGCGCACGTGGCCTATGGCATCGTGGGGCTGAAGACCCACGCCAAGGTCGCGCTCGTCGTGCGCCAGGAGAAGGACGGCCTGCGCTGCTACACCCACATCGCGACCGGCAACTACAACTCGGAGACGGCCAAGCTCTACACCGACATCGGGCTGCTCACCTGCCGCGAAGACATCGCCGACGACGTGGTGCAGCTCTTCAACATGCTGACGGGCTACGTCCACAACCCCCAGTTCAAGAAGCTCCTGGTGGCGCCGATCAACATGCGGCAGCGCTTCCTGGAGCTCATCCAGCGCGAGGTCGACCACCAGAAGGCCGGCCGTGGCGGCAGGATCATCGCCAAGATGAACTCGCTGGAGGACAAGCCGATCTCCCAGGCCCTCTACGCCGCCTCCGCCGCCGGGGTGGAGATCGATCTGATCGTGCGCGGCATCTGCCGGCTGCGGCCGGGAATCCCCGGCACCAGCGAGACCATCCGCGTGATCAGCATCGTCGGGCGCTTCCTGGAGCACTCCCGCATCTTCTTCTTCGGCAACGGCGACAGGCCCGAGTACTTCCTCGGCTCGGCCGACTGGATGTCGCGCAACCTCGACTACCGGGTCGAGGCGATCGTGCCGGTCGAGGATGCGCGCGCCCAGGAGGAGCTCAAGACGATTCTCGACCTCCAGCTCGGCGATAACGTGAAAGCCTGGGACATGCAGCCGGACGGAAGTTACGTCCAGCGGACTCCCGGCGTCGGCGCCGAGCCGCGCTCCAGCCAGGAGCTGCTCATGCAGCGCGCCCAGGAACGGGCCGGGCGCTGACGGCCCGTCCAGGGCCCTTTCTTCTTCGAGCTGTCCCGCTTCTCCTGTCTTTCTGCACTCTATGGGTACGCTGCCCTCTGGGGCGGCGTATCTAATCCAATGCAGGTCTGACTTTTGGAGGGAGTACGATGAGCCACAAGAGCGACAGCTCTCCGCAGGACACCCTTATCAAGAATCTGGTCGTTCTCGGCGGCGGCACCGCCGGGTGGATGACGGCGTCGTACCTCTCGAAGGCGCTCCAGGGGTCCGTGCGCATCACCGTTCTGGAGGCGCCCGCGATCCCCAGGATCGGCGTCGGCGAAGCCTCCGTGCCGAACCTGCAGCGGGCTTTCTTCGACTATCTCGGGCTGGCCGAGGACGACTGGATGCGGCACTGCAACGCCGCCTTCAAGACGGCCATCAAGTTCGTCAACTGGCAGGCGCCCGCCACCGCGGACGGCGTCAACAACCACTTCTACCATCCGTTCGGCCTGCTGCCGAACTGCGACGACGTTCCGCTCTCGCACTACTGGCTGCTGCGGCGGCGCGCGGGCGACGGCGAGCCGTACGACTACGCCTGCTTCAAAGAGCCCCCGGTCATGGATGCGAAGCTGTCTCCCCGCCATCTCGACGGCCGGAAGGCGGTCAACCATGCGTGGCATTTCGACGCCCATCTCATGGCGGACTTCCTGCGCGACTTTTCGACCAAGAACCAGGGCGTCGTCCACGTGATGGACGAGCTCTCGGGGGTGACCAAGGACGCCAACGGCTTCCTCACCGCCCTGCTGACCAAGGGCGGCCGCACGATCGAGGGCGACTTCTTCATCGACTGCTCGGGTTTCCGTTCGCTGCTGATCAACGGCGCGATGGAGGAGCCGTTCATCGACATGAGCGACTACCTCCTGTGCGACAGCGCCGTGGCATCGGCGATTCCCCACGACGACGAGAAGAACGGCATCGAGCCCTTCACCTCGTCGATCGCCATGGACGCCGGCTGGACCTGGAAGATCCCGATGCTCGGGCGGTTCGGCTCCGGCTACGTCTATTCGAGCCAGTTCGCGACCCCCGACGAGGCCGGCCGCGACTTCTGCAAGCTCTGGAACCTCGACCCCGAGAAGACGCATCTCAACAAGATCCGCTTCCGCGTGGGGCGCAACCGTCGCGCCTGGGTCAAGAACGTCGTCGGCATCGGCCTGTCATCCTGCTTCCTGGAGCCGCTGGAGTCGACGGGCATCTACTTCACCTACGCCGCCAACTTCTTCCTCGCGAAGTACTTCCCGGACAAGAACTTCGATCCGGTCCTCATCGACCGCTTCAACAAGGAGATCGAGGCGATGTTCGACGACTGCCGCGACTTCATCCAGGCCCACTATGTGGTCTCGCCGCGGATGGACACGGCGTTCTGGCGGGTGAACAAGGAGCTTCGCCTCTCCGACAACATCCTGGAGAAGATGGAGACCTACAAGGCCGGCCTGCCGGTCAACATGCCGACGTCGGACGAGTCGAGCTACTACGGCAATTTCGAATCCGAGTTCCGGAACTTCTGGACCAACGGCAGCTACTACTCGATCTTCGGCGGCCTGGGCATGCTGCCCGACAAGCCGATGCCGGCGCTCCTGCACCGCAAGGACTGCCAGACCCGCGCGGAGCCCTACTTCGCCGAGGTCAAGCGGCAGCAGCGCGAGCTGCTGGCCACGCTGCCGACCACCTATGAGTATCTGAAGCAGCTCCACGCCAACTGATTTGATCCCCTGAAAGGCAAAAGCCCGTGCCAGGAGAATTCGTCTCCGGCGCGGGCTTTGCCATGGAGGCGGGCTCTTCCTGGCTCAACCGGCGGGCCAGAGCAGCCGGAAGACCATGCCGGTGACGACGCTGTAGATGAGCGCGTCGACGAGCCCCCGCATCGCGTTGGACCAGGGCATCCCCCGCCAGATCGCATCCTGAATGTTGCCGTAGCCGTACGCCACGAACGCCAGGGCTCCCGTGATCCGGAGGATCTCCAGGGGGTCGGAGGAGACCGTGAGGGTGTGGCGGGCCACGTACCCGGCGGTGAGGCTCACGAGGAAGCAGAACCCGAGCCAGAGTCCGAGGTACTTGCCCATGTTGGGCGCCCCGTTGGCCAGGATGGTGATCATTCCGACCGGGCCCTCTTCATACTTCTTGAGGTTCTCGGGATCCTTCATCTGGCTGGGCTCGCAGTAGGGGATCGGGTAGACGCCGGGCGTCGGACCGGCCGCGCGGATCGCCTGGGCCACGGCGGCCTCCGTCGTCGGATTGCCGAGGCGCTTGTAATCGGCCTTGTGGTACTTCAGAACCATGTGGAGAATCGAGCTCACGAGCCACACTGCGACAGCCGACGCAACGACGGGGAGCCACAAGCTTCCGAACGGCATGACGCCTCCTTCCCAAGAGGGGGTGAGGCGCGATTCTACACCGTCCGAGGGAGGCCCTTCCCCTGGCTCGACGCCCGTACGCCCGTGATACGCCCCTCTCCCGAGGAGAGCCGTTTGGCGTCGTCCCACCAGGCCGCCGTCCAGCTGACCGGCATCTACCACAACCTCCTCAGGCGCTGGGCCGAGATGTAATGGTAGGGGGCGGCCCTCGTGGCCGCCCTTGTTTTGGTCGGCCTTCTAGAACGAGATCCCGTACCGCTCGCGGACGATCTTCAGATGGTGGTTCACATGGCCCGCCATGATGAACGCCAGCGCCCGCACCGAAACCGAGTACCCATTCGCCGTCCCCGTCCGGAGCCACCCCTCGGCCGGCAGACTCTCGAAAAGCGCCAAGTTCGACCCCCGGGCCAGCACGAATTCGTCCACCAACGACGCCAGCGCCCGGTCGTTGTACGTCGACCCGGCGATGAACTCGTTCTCGTCAAACCCGGGAAGCGGAGTCTGGTCGCCGCGCGAGAAGCGGAGGACGCGGTACGCGAACACCCGCTCGCCGTCGATCAGGTGTCCCGCCACCTCGCGGAGGCTCCACTTGCCCTCGGCATAGCGGAACGTCTCCTTCTCGGGAGCCGTGGCCCTGCCGAAGGCCTGAAGCTCGTCCCTCTGTTTGCCGAGGAAGGCCAGGATGTCGATGTCGTCCGGGAGAGAAGCAATGTAGCCGGCATAGAACGGGGCGTATTCGGAGGCTTCAGGTCTTTCGATCATGGCCTCGGATCTTGCCACAGGGCTTGGGCCGTCTGCCACTGGCCGATGCGCTGGTTGATCGTTGACCTCGCTCCCCGTCATGACTAGACTGGTCATTATGGATATGACCGAGAGAACCGTGTCTGTCTCTGAGCTGAAAGCCCATCTCTCCGAATGTCTCCGCCGCGTCAAGGACGGCGAGCAATGGACGGTCACCGATCGCGGCCGACCGGTGGCCATTCTTGGCCCCTCTCCGAGCCAGGGCGACGAGCTCAACGAGCTTGCCGCGGCGGGCGCGGTTCGGTTGGGCAAGCGGCCCCTGTCGGTAGAGCTTTGGGATCTTCCCCAGCCGGAAGACCCTGACGACGCAGTCCGTCGGGCGGTTTCCGAGGAGCGATCGACGGGATGGTGATCTTCTGGGACACCTCGGCGGTCGTTCCCCTTCTGGTCGCCGAGAGCACCTCCGCGCCGATTCTGGAGTTGGCGTCTGGTGGGGTACCTCGATCGAATGCTTCTCTGCCATCGCGCGTAGAGAGAGTGACGCGACCCTGACGCCGACGGCTGCCGATCAGGCTCGCCAGCGCCTGAAGCTCCTCCGCGAGGGTTGGAGCGAAGTTCTTCCCTCGGAGCAGGTGCGCGACAATGCGGAACGCGTTCTTCTTCGGCACCCTCTTCGTGCGGCAGATGCCCTGCAACTCGGGGCCGCGCTTCGCTGGGCGGAGAACCATCCTCGAGGCCATCGGTTCCACTCTCTTGATGCCCGTTTGAACCAGGCGGCTCGCAAAGAGGGTTTTGAGATCGTTGACGCCATCAAGCTCGCGGAACGGTGAGCGGTGGCGCCCTGCCTCAACAAAGCGCGCTGACTTCAGGGGGTGTAGCGCGGGGGTCGAGTTGGAGCGACCATTCTCCGACCTTTCTCTGGGAAGCACAGGCCTATAATGGAAGCTCGGGGGATTGAGTGGACCATGCCAAGAATCGAGATCGAAGACATCTGCGAGCCGGAGTGGGCCGCCTGGTACCGGATGACGCCCTGGGAACGCTGGGAAGAGAGCGCCCGGCTCTGGCATCACTACGTTTCGATGGGAGGCTCTCTTGATCCCGAGCCCGATCCGCAGAGCCCTTTCTACGATCCGGAAACATCAGGTCGCCCACCTGTTGATGGGCGGCCAGGCCTGCGTGTTGTACGGCGCAGCGGAGTTTAGCCGCGATCTGGATCTGGCCCTGCTGCCAGACCCGGCGAATCTGGAGCACCTCGGAGCGGCGCTCGCCGAGCTCGGTGCTGTCGTCATCGCCGTCCCGCCCATGGCGCTCAAGCACTTGAGCGAGGGTCTCGCTGTTCACTTCCGTTGCAGCCAACCTGAGGTTGCCGGATTGCGAATCGACGTCATGACCCACATGCGCGGCGTCGCTCCCTTCCCCGAACTGTGGGCGCGGAGGACGACCCTCGCCTTCGAGGATGAAGAGCTGGACGTGATGGCTCTACCCGATCTCGTGGCGGCCAAGAAAACGCAGCGGGACAAAGACTGGCCGATGATCCGCCGTCTCGTGGACGTCAACTACCTCAATCATCAGGACGAGCCCACTCCAGAACGGATCCGCTTCTGGCTTCGGGAATTGCGGTCGCCCGAGCTTCTTGTGGAGGCCGCCCGGGCTCATGCCGATGCCGCCGAGGAACTGGCTGGAGAGAGGCCCCTCCTCCGGTTGGCGAGCCCGGAGCGCGTTGAGGACGGTTCTCTCGGCCGGGCACTACGTGATGAGGAAGATGCAGAACGCCGTCTGGATCAAGAGTACTGGAAGCCACTTCGAGAGCAGATCGAGCGCCTTCGTAGGGCCCGCGGCAAGGAGTAGAACCCCTCGCTCGAGGGGGCGGAGGAGTCCAGGTTGAGCAACTCCCCCTTTCTCTCAATCATCCCGGCGCTGCTCCGCGAGGGCCTCCGAGAGAGTCATTTCAAGGGGCAGGGCAGGCGGTGGTCCGAGCGACGTGAGATCGAGGCGAGCCGGGATGAGACGCCCCGACGCCGTCAGCCGATCCAGCGCGGAGTTGCGCTCCGGCAGCGGTGCGAGGAGGATCATGGCTCCCGGGTCATGGCCTTCAGGGAGTCCCACGTCATCTTCGGCTGCAGGGGCGAGGCGGCGATGGCCTCCAGGCAGCGAGCTCTGCTGGTCCGGGCGGCCCCCCCGGCTTCGGCTGCTCAACGCGCACCAGGAGCAGCCGGCCTTCGCCCTGGCTCTGGATATCGAAGGTGTCCCCGGGGCTCGCCGCGGGAATCACTGCTCGTCGCTTGGCATCAACGGTCGACATCGCCATAGCGAAATTGTCCCACTAAATCCCGGTGGGCGCAACGCGAGGGCTCTGATGGGAACATTGGCGACCGAATCCTTCGGCAGGCCGGTGCTTCTGGAGTGCAGCAGAACATTGCCCGGCAACGCGGCCAGCCGAGTGTTGCTCGTAAGAGGAACCACGACGATGGTCGCGAGTTGGCTACGGTTGAATGTGTCACCTTGCGCGACGAGAACCGGGCGGTCGAAGCCAGGTCCGGATCCGACCGGCTCCGGCAGGGTCGCCCACCAGATGTCGCCCTGGGAGATCACCATTCGGTGCGTTCGAGGACTCGGCGCGCGGCTGACGCGAGGAATGCATCCGGCCGTGTATCGACCTCGGCGCAGACAGCATTGATCTGCTCCGTCAGGGAATCGGGTTCGTGGCGGACCACATACTCGGCCACGGCTTCGCTGTACATCTGGCTCCGTGACTTCTTCAGGCGGCCTGCAAGCCGCTCGGCCTCTTGAAATACTTTGTCGGGAATGGATATGGCCGTCTTCATACCCGAAGGATAACCCCCTGGGTTCATGCACCGCAAGGTGGGCCTCCCGATGTGCGCGTCGCCGCAGTGCCCCGGCGTTCACTCGGCGAGGGCGATCCTGGAAGACGAGCCCTCTCGACTCCTCTGGCACCCTATCCCCCCCTGGTGACCGGGGGGCCCAGGATCCATTGTCTCGACGCAGACGACGTGGCGGGCACGTACCCTCGGGCTCCTCTGGTAGACTAACTTGGTCAAGGGGGAACCATGGAAGTCTTCAACGTCCACGATGCCAAGACACACCTCTCCCGCCTTCTCGATCGCGTCGCCAGGGGTGAAGAGATCGTCATTGCGAGGAGTGGCAAGCCCGTTGCGCGGCTGGTGCGACTCAAGGCCGAACCACGCAAGCCGGGCCGCCTGAAAGGCCGCATCCGCGTGGCGGCGGATTTCGAAGAACCGCTCCCACCGGAGGTTCTGGCCGCGTTTCGCGGAGAGGTTGAATGAAGTTCCTCCTCGATAGCCACGCCTTCCTCTGGTGGCTCGCCGACGACCCCACCCGCGACTCAGTCTTCCATGAGTACGGCGTGGCTGTTCTACCGGCTTGAACCAACCCGAACCGGTCTGTAAGAACCGTGGTCGCGTCGCTACTCGGCGATCGTGGTGAGCGAGGAGGAAGCCGCCCAGGGCGATCCCCCTTCGTCCGCAAGCTGAACCCCAGGCCCCTGTACTTAAGCCTTCCCTGATGTGACATTCGCGAGTGGTATTCCGTTCTTTATATGGGCATGCCAAGAGGTGTGCGCTTCGTACCCGATGGGGGCTCGCTTGTGGAGGTGACCGTCCGGACCATCCAGTCCCGGCTCCTTCTTCGCCCGAGCCCTTCCCTCAATGAAACCGTGATCGGCGTGCTCGGACGCGCGCAGCGTCTCTATGACGTGCGCTGCTCCTGCGTGGTCTTCGTCTCGAACCACTGGCATGCCCTGCTCTCGGTGCAGGACGCCGAGCAGCTCTCCCGATTCATGCAGTACGTCAACAGCAACGTCGCCCGGGAGGTCGGCGACCTGGTCGACTGGAGCGGCCCGTTCTGGGCGCGCCGGTACTCGGCGATCGTGGTGAGCGAAGAGGAGGCCGCGCAGGTGGCGCGTCTGCGGTATTGCCTCGCTCACGGGGTCAAGGAGTACCTTGTGGAACGCGTCGACCAGTGGCCTGGCGTTCACTCGGCGAGGGCGATCCTGGACGACAAGTCGCTCCAGGGCTACTGGTTCGACCGGACGCAGGAGTACGCCGCGCGCAATCGTGGGGAGGAGTACGGCCGGCTGGACTTCGCTTCCGAAGAGTCCTTCGTCCTGACCCCTCTGCCTTGCTGGGAGCACCTGAAGCCGGAGCAGTATCGCGAACGGGTGCGCAGCCTGATCGAAGACATCGAGACAGAAGGCAGGGCAGCACGGGCTGCAACGGGGATTCCCGCTCTCGGCGCCGCAGAGATCTTGCGCCAGAGTCCGCACACCCGGCCGAACAGGACCAAGAAGTCGCCGGCTCCCCGGTTCCACGCCGCGAGCAAGGCGATCCGGGAGGGTCTGCGAGAGGCCTACGGTCTCTTCCTGGCTGCCTTCCGGGATGCGGCCGATCTGCTCAAGGCGGGGGATCGCTCGGCCCGGTTTCCTCTGGGCTCCTTCCCGCCCGGGCTGCCGTTCGTCAGGGCCTTGCCCTCGTCCTCGCCATAGGCGGCGGCAGGCACAACCCGACCCTCAGCGGCCTCTGCATCGATTCGAGCGTCAGACATCTCGGCGCTCCTGGGAGCGGTCTGCCTGAAGAGGCGACGAGAGCCGCGGAGGCGGGCGAATTTACCTTCCTGGAGGCAGCCGGCTGCCTCAGGGCAGGCGAAAAACGCGGCCTCTGAGCGGGCTTGGAGGAGGAGAACCATGAATGAGCTCTCTCCGAGGCCGGAGGGAGACGCTCCTCTCCTCGAATCCTCTGACCCCTTTTCCGGGGGCGAAAAACGCGGCATCTGAGCGGCTTTGGAGGAGGAGAACCATGAATGAGCTCTCTTTCCGAGGCCGGCGGGAGACGCTTCTCTTCTCGAAACCTCTGACCCCTTTTCCCGATCTGGCCCTGCTGCCAGGGTCGCCCACCAGATGTCGCCCTGGGAGATCACCATTCGGTGCGTTCGAGGACTCGGCGCGCGGCTGACGCGAGGAATGCATCGGGCCGTGTATCGACCTCGGCGCAGACAGCATTGATCTGCTCCGTCAGGGAATCGGGTTCGTGGCGGACCACATACTCGGCCACGGCTTCGCTGTACATCTGGCTCCGTGACTTCGTCGGTTGCAGGGGGGAGGCGGCGATGGCTTCGAGGCAGCGGGCTCTGCTGGTCCGGGCGGCCCCCGGCTTCGGCTGCTCAACGCGCACCAAGAGCAACCGGCCTTCGCCCTGGCTCTGGATATCGAAGGTCTCCCCGGGACTCGCCGCAGGAATCACTACTCGTCGCTTGGCATCAACCGTCGACATCGCCATAGCGAAATTGTCCCACTAAAATCCCGGTGGGCGCAATGCGAGGGCTCTGATGGGATTCATGGCCTCGCCTGTACTTAAGCCTTCCCTGATGTGACATTCGCGGGTGGTATTCCGTTCTTTATATGGGCATGCCAAGAGGTGTGCGCTTCGTACCCGATGGGGGCTCGCTTGTGGAAGTGACCGTCCGGACTATCCAGTCCCGGCTCCTTCTTCGCCCGAGCCCTACCCTCAATGAAACCGTGATCGGCGTGCTCGGACGCGCGCAGCGTCTCTATGACGTGCGCTGCTCCTGCGTGGTGTTCGTCTCGAACCACTGGCATGCCCTGCTCTCGGTGCAGGATGCCCAGCAGCTCTCCCGATTCATGCAGTACGTCAACAGCAACGTCGCCCGGGAGGTCGGCGCCCTGGTCGACTGGAGCGGCCCGTTCTGGTCGCGCCGCTACTCGGCGATCGTGGTGAGCGAAGAGGAGACCGCCCAGGTGGCGCGTCTGCGATATTGCCTCGCTCACGGAGTCAAAGAGCACCTTGTGGAACGCGTCGACCAGTGGCCTGGCGTTCACTCGGCGAGGGCGATCCTGGACGACAAGTCGCTCCAGGGCTACTGGTTCGACCGGACGCAGGAGTACGCCGCGCGCAATCGCGGCGAGGACTTTGGCCGGTTGAAGTTCGCCGCCGAGGAGGCCTTCGTCCTGACCCCTCTGCCGTGCTGGGAGCACCTGGAGCCGGAGCAATATCGCGCACGGGTGCGCAGCCTGATCGAAGACATCGAGACTGAGGCCACAGCGGCACGGACTGCAACGGGGATTCCCGCTCTCGGCGCCGCAGAGATCTTGAGCCAGCGCCCGCACACCCGGCCGAACAAGACCAAGAAGTCGCCGGCTCCCCGGTTCCACGCCGCGAGCAAGGCGATTCGGGAGGGACTTCGGGAGGCCTACAGTCTCTTCCTGGCCGCCTTCCGGGATGCGGCCGATCTGCTCAAGGCGGGGGATCGCTCGGCCCGGTTTCCTCTGGGCTCCTTCCCGCCTGGGCTGCCGTTCGTCAGGGCCTTGCCCTCGTCCTCGCCATAGGCGGCGGCAGGCACAACCCGACCCTCAGCGTCCTCTATATCGATTCGAGCGTCAGACATCTCGACGCTCCAGGGAGGGGTCTGCCTGAAGAGCCGACGAGAGACGCGGAGGCGGGCGAATTTACCTTCCTGGAGGCAGTCGGCTCCCGCAGGGCAGGCGAAAAACGCGGCCTCTGAGCGACCTTGAGACCCTGAAGGAGGAGAACGCAGGAGGAGAGCCATGAATGAACCCTCTCCGAGGCTGGCGGGAGACGCTCCTCTTCTCGAAACCTCTGACCCTTTTTCCGGGCAGGTGGCCGGGCAACACCCGATTATGGTCGTCGCATTGTGCCGGGCCGTCTGTCTTCATAGGGGTGAGTATCGACCCTAAAGCATCTTAGGAAGTATCCGGATGGCCACTCGGTCACAACCATTGCATCCATCCGCCAGTTCGCTATACTCACTTTGCAAAACCGCAGTTGAGAGAGAGTGCGTCAGGGTATCCTCCGGGACTCGTAGCTCGGGCCCTGTCGATTCGACAATGGAACCGCGCTTCGACGAATCCGCACGGCCCGAACGGGTCGGTCCCTACCGGCTTGCCGAGCCGCTAGGGCGCGGCGGCATGGGGGTTGTCTGGCGCGCTTGGGACGAGAGGCTCAAACGGCCGGTTGCCGTCAAGCATATTCGCACGGACACCCACGTCTCCGAGCTTCGGCAGCGGCTATGGCGCGAGGCACAGGCCGCAGCGCGGCTCAATCATTCCGCAATCGTGCACATCTACGATCTGGTCGAGAGCCCTGACGGCGACTGGATCGTCATGGAGATGGTCGAAGGCCAGACGCTCCGAAAGTTGATTCAGGAAAAGGGCGGCCTGCCTTTCGAGGAGGCTATCCGGCTCGGCCTCGACATCTCCGAAGGGCTGGCCGAAGCCCACTCCCACGGGATCCTCCACCGTGATCTCAAGGCCGCGAACGTCATGGTGACCCCCGCGGGCCGTGCCAAGATCCTCGACTTCGGACTCGCCAAGCAGCTCCCCCAAGGGGATGACGAAGACCAGGAAACCTCGATTTCGACAACGGGCCTCGTCGTAGGGACCAGCTACGCCATGTCGCCCGAGCAGGTGCTCGGGCGACCTTTGGATGCCCGCTCGGACCTTTTCTCGCTGGGCTCCCTGCTCTACGAGATGCTGGCAGGAAAGCCGCCGTTCCGGGCTGCTACTTCGGTGGCATCTCAAGCCTCGATCCTGAACCTCCAGCCGCCGCCGCTCGTAGAGGTCCGCCTGGGAGTGCCGCAAAAGCTTTCCAATCTTGTCGACCGGCTGCTGGAGAAGGATTGTCGCTTTCGCCCACAGAGCGCCACCGAAGTCTCCAAAGCGCTGGCTGGCCTTACCGGCATCTCCGCTCCGGACGAGAATTCCCAGGCCAGCACCGTCGAAGAGCTCGCCCTCGCCAGGCGCCCCGCGCAGCTCCCGGTCGCCACGGAAGCGGTCGCCGAGGGTCACCTCGTTCGACGGATCTGGGACATCGCCAGCGGTGCGATCGTCGTCGCGGCCCGCGGAACCGTCGAGCGTGTGGGCCTTTCCAGCACCCGGCAAACTCCAAGTGTCGCGCGGCGCTGGGGTCTGGGCATCCTGCTTCTGGCCGTCATCCTGACCCTCGGCTTCTGGTTCCGGCCGCGCTTCACGGCAACCCCGCCGCCGAAGCCGGAAATCTATGCGGTCCGCGTCCACGTCCTCAACCCCCAGGGCCTGCCTGCCGAAGGAGCCACGCTTCACGCTTCGGCCGGCATGACGCCGCGGCGGCTCCCGGACGGCTGGTGGGAGGTCAAGGTCCTCGGGTCGAAGGTCCCTGCGGACGGCTTGATCTCGCTCTGGGCGGAGCATGAGGAATGGGACAGTAATCGCACGGATCTGCAGTTGAGTGAGGCTCCGAATCCACGGGCCGAGATCCGCCTGAAGCTACCTGAGTCCTGGCTACGAGGCCGGGTAGCCGACGATGCCGACCGGGCCTTGTCGGGCATTCGAGTCTCCCGGCAGGATGGCGCACCGGGAGAAGCCTTCTCGGATGCGGAGGGCCGTTTTGCGCTCAAGCTCTCGGTGCGACGGGAGACTCGGGTGCGTTTGCGGGCCGAGCGAGAGGGTTGGGCACCGGGAGATGAGTTCTGCTATGCGGGCCGCGACAGTTGCTGGTTCGTCCTGGAGAAACGATGAAACGACACATCCTTCTTGGCCTCGCCTTCCTGCTTCTTGCCGCGATGCTGGAGGCGGCACCTCGGAAGCAGATCTTTCTAGTAGCGCACGATGTGGACGGGAAACCGCTCTCCGGCCTCCGCTTCATGTACGAGCTCGTCAAGTCCAGGCCGACGAACCGGGCCGGAGCCACGGAGCTCGACCTCCCCGCCGATCATCGATTGGGCCAGCAGATCAAGATTTCTCTTGTGGATTCCCCTCGAGTTGAAGACTGGTTTCTCGTCGATCCCATGGTGAACGTCCCCGACGGCAGTGACGCCGCCACGGTGGTGCTCATGCGCCGAAGCGTCTTCCGGCAGGTCGGCATCGAGGCACGGAATGCACGAGCGCACAAGGCACTCGGCGAGGACGAGTGGACTGAGGAAGACCGGAAACGAGCTCTCATCGAGATCGCCGCCCGTCACGGTCTCACCGCGAAGCAGTTGGAAACGGCCATCCCGTCATTCGCGGATACCCAGGGCCGCAAGGACAAAGGCATCGCGGCATACCTCTTGGGCGAGTACCCCAAAGCGGAAGGGCTCTTGCGCGAAGCGGTTGACAACCAAGAGAAAAACTTCATCGAGGCGCTGGGGTACTTGGGCGCGACGCAGTATGAGCAGGCAAAGTACGGCGGTGCGGTTGAGACGCTCCGCAAAGCCCTTATCCTGCGCGAGGATGATGCGGACCTGCAAGATTTACTTGGTCAATCGCTACTCGAGCTCGCCGAGTGGTCCGAGGCGGAGAAAACGACACACCGTGCCCTTGCCATCGACGAGAAGAGCTTCGGGCCGGATCACCCCAACGTCGCCGACCGCCTCAACAGCCTGGCCGTCATTTTCTGGGCCACAGACCGCTTCGACGAAGCGGAGCCACTGCTTCGCCGTGCGATCTCAATTGACGAAAAGAGCCTCGGGCCGGACCACTCCAACGTCGCCGTCCGGCTCAATAACCTGGCCATTCTTTTTCAGGACACGGATCGCCTCGACGAAGCGGAGCCGCTGCTTCGCCGCGCCATTGTGATCAATGAAAAGAACCTCGGGCCGGATCACCCTGAGGTTGCCACCAACCTCAACAATCTAGGGTTGCTTCTCAGGGACACGAACCGGCCTGCTGAAGCGGAGCCGCTGCTGCGTCGTGCGCTCGCGATGGATGAGAAGAGCTTCGGACCTGACCATCCCAAGGTTGGAAACCGTCTCAACAACCTGGCTTATCTGCTCTATGGCATGAACCGACTCGCCGAGACGGAGCCTCTCATGCGCCGCGCGGTCGCGATTACCGAGAAGATCTCCGGGCCGGACCACCCGGACGTTGCCACCCAGATCAACAACCTCGCCATGCTTCTCAAGACGACGAACCGCCTTACCGAAGCGGAGCCCCTGATGCGCCGTGCGCTCGCCATCACCGAGACGAGTTATGGACCGGACCACTCCAAGGTAGCTATCCGTCTCAACAATCTGGCGATCCTTCTCAAGGACACGAATCGCCTTATCGAGGCCGAGCGGCTGCTGCGCCGTGCGCTTACGATCGACGAGAAGAGCTCAGGGCCGGATCACCCCGACGTTGCCAATCGCCTCAACAATCTAGCCCGCCTGCTCTACGAAACGAACCGCCTCGACGAGGCCGAGCCTCTTGGCCGCCGCGCGCTGGCGATCGATGAGAAAAGCTTCGGCCCGGATCACCCCAACGTCGCCCGGGATCTCAACACTCTGGGCGACTTGCTCCTGGCAGCGGGCCGGCTCGATGAGGCGGAGCCATTGCTTCACCGCGCGCTTGAGATCGACGAGAAAAGCGTCGAGTTGGATCACCCTGATTTCGCCAGAGATCTCAACAGCTTGGCCAGTCTATATCAGGCCACTCACCGCCTGACTGAGGCCGAGCCGCTGCGGCGCCGGGCTTTGACGATCCTTCTCGAGATCGAGCGCGGTTCCGGATATGAGCACCCAAAACAAGCCAAGGTTCTAGCGGAGTATCGGAGCCTGCTCGAAGAGATGGGCAAATCCACCTCGGAGATCGAAGCTGCGATCCAAGCTCTGAAGTAAGTCACACGAATGCTTTGAACTATCTACTATCAGGCTGGAGGAAGCCAATGAGGAGAAACGGAATTGATTTTCGAGGCCAGGTTTTGGACGGCTCCAACCATTTTTCTCGTGATCGGCCAATTCACTTTGGCCCAGGCTGCGAACGCCCTCGTCCCAAAGCAGGATGAGAGTTGGCTGGGATCGCTGACGTTTGTCAGCGAGACTCTCCAAGCCACTCCCCATTCCGTAGCCTTCGACGACGTCCTAGGCACGGACGCAGCCGGTATTGCCAATGCCTGGGACAGCTTCCGCAATGGGCATGGCGACTGGAATGCCGTCGTCGACAGGAGCACCGGCAAGGTCGAGGTTGCTGAGGGTGAAGGCATTCCCTTCGTACCTGGCCGCGGCAACCAACTCCAGATGACGAACGTCTTCGCTGATCCCAGTAAGAATCAGGGAATTGACCTCGCCCGGATGGAGGCCATCACTCGAGCCTTCTTGCCAAGCGTCGCCAGTCTACTTGGCGTCGATCCCTCCACGCTCGTTCTGAATCAGAGCCGCTCCGGGCATCCTGCCGATTACCTCTGGTTCGTCGATTTTGACGTGGTCCGCGATGGGATTACGATCGAGGGCGCCCGTGTCGTCTTCCGCGTCAATAACGGCAATCTGATCCAATTCGGTAGCGAGAATCTGCCTGCCGAAGAAACCAAAGTTCCCAAGGCAAAGGTGGCCCGCAATCAAGCGTTGTCAATCCTGGCGGATTACATCGAGGGATTCAGCGCCGCAGACTTCTTTATGGACGGAGGCTCCCAGCACCTCATCCCGGTAACGCTCGTGAACAGCCGCCGCCCAGATGGCTTCGAGCGAGCCAAGGGGCGCGGCCTCGCCCGCGTCTGGCAGTTCATCTTCCGCCGCGATGGCGACTATGGCACCTGGCGCGCCCGCATCGACGCCACAAGCGGCAAGTTGCTGGAGTTCCGGGACCTCAACGATTACGCTTCGGCACAGGTCGCCGGTGGCGTTACGTCGCTCAACGGGACTGATGTCCGGCCGATGCCCTTTGCCGACATCTCTTCCGGCGGGTACACCAACTCGGCCGGCATCTACAACTACACCAGTGGCCCCGTTAGTTCGGCCCTCAACGGTCAGTACGTTAAGATCAATGACAGTTGCGGCGCGATCTCATTGAATTCGGATGGCTTCGGGAATCTGGCCTTCGGCACCGCGAGTGGCACAGACTGCGAAACCCCTGGTTTCGGAGGTGAGGGCAACACCAATTCTTCCCGCACGCAGTTCTACCATCTCAACCGTGCCAAGGAGATCGCTCGGGGCTGGCTCAGCCTCCCCTGGCTGACCTCCCAAGTTACCAGCAATGTGAACCTTGATGGCATCTGTAACGCCTTCTGGGATGGAGCCACTGTCAATTTTACCCGCCGCCGCACAGGTTGTTCCAACTCGGGCGAAATTCAAGGTGTAGCACTTCACGAGTACGGCCACGGCCTGGACGCCAACGACGGCAGTGGCGCGTCCCCGGACAAGGGGACAGGCGAGACCTACGGCGACTGGACAGCCGCTCTCGCCACACACGACTCTTGCATCGGTGCCGGTTTCCTAACTTCCAACTGCGATGGCTTCGGCGATGCCTGCACCTCCTGCACGGGCGTACGCGACATTGATTTTGCCAAGCACGCCTCCGCCACGCCACACACCGTCGGCAACTTCACCCAACAATATTGCCCAGCTGGGGGTGGTTACAACGGCCCCTGTCTCCAGGAAGGGCACTGCGAGTCCCAAGTCTCTTCCGAAGCATTGTGGGACCTCGCCACTCGCGATCTGCAATACCTGGGCACCGCCTCTGCCTGGGCCATCGTGGACCGGCTCTGGTATCTTTCC
>JANMTS010000028.1:0-57788 GCA_031390755.1 Holophagales bacterium | reverse complement strand
AGTGTGCCGAGCGGCGGATGAGCATCCTCCGTCAGCTCCGCCCGCGAGTCAAGACTGATTATGGCCAGATCTTGGACGAGAATGTGTAGAAAATCCACATTTTGACTCTTGACACGCGGTGAGAGCTGTGTATCGTTAGGGCCGTCTGTGGCATGTTTCCGGTGCCGCAACCGGGATTGCTTCCCCGCAGCGTTGTTTGCCGCAGGTGCGATCCTGTTTGCCGGTGCCGCAAACGAGGTTGTCGCTGCGGCAAACGGGTTGCGGCTGCGGCGTTCGTGGTTGCGGCTGCGGCAAACGAGATTGCGGCTCCGCACTCGGGGTTGCCGCTCGCGCTCACGAGGTTGCGGCGGCGGCAAACGAGGCTGGCGCAGCGGCAAAGGAGGCTGGCGCGGCGGCAAACGGGATTGCGCCGCAGGAAAACCCGGCGGCGGCAGAGGAAACGCCGGCGGGACGGGGTTCATTGACAACTTGGAGGAGTGGCGGCTGCCGAGTCCAAGGCCACCGCCGTTCCGACCCAGGAGGTCCGCTTGCCGGGGAGGGAGCGGAACAGGCCGGAGGTGCGCGCAGAGGAGCGGCGGCGCGTGCCTCCGGAACCAGGGTGCCTCCGTGACCGTCCAGACCTCCCCGCCTTTTCAGCCCTCCGGGACCTCCATCACCCCCTCGGAGACCAGCACCGAGGAGCCGCCGACGCGCACGGCGGTGATCTCCCCGCCGGACTTGTCGACCTCCAGGTGGAGCAGGCTCGGGCGGCCCATCTCGAAGCCCTGCTCGACGACCCAGCTCAGGGTTCCATCCATCTCCTTCGCCCGGTTTCCGACATAGCCGCCGAAGGCCGAGACGGCGGCGCCGGTGGCGGGATCCTCGCCGATGCCGAGGGTGGGCGAGAACATCCGGGCCCGGTAGTGCGAGCCGGGCAGCTCGGGCTCCTTGCAGAAGAGATAGAGCTTCGAGGCCGCCGTGCCCGCCAGGAGCTTCTCCCAGAGGTCGATCCGCAGCCGCGCGCGGCGCAGGGCATCCCGGTTGCGGAGGGGGACGAACAGGAACCAGCTGCCGCAGGAGAACGGCTGCGGGAAATCCACCCCGTCGTGGATCACGTCTCCGGGCTCCAGGGAGAGCATCCCGGCGAGCAGGTCCGGATCGGCCGGCGGCGGCGGTCCCGTCTCCGGGAGCTGGGCCACGGAAAGCTGGGTGAACCGGGGACGGCCATCCTCGCTGCGGATCACCACCGGCACCGGGCCGACCGGCTCCTCGAAGACGATGCGCGTCTCGTCGCCGGTCAGCGCAATCTCCCCGAGGGAGGCGAGCACGAAGGCCGTGCCCACGGTCGGATGGCCGGCGAAGGGCAGCTCGGTCTTGGGCGTGAAGATCCGCAGCTTGCGGGTGTGGGCCGGATCGTCCGGCGGCAGCACGAAGGTCGTCTCCGAGAGGTTGAGCTCGCGGGCGATCCGCTGCATGAGAGCGTCGGAGAGCCCCCGGGCGTCCGGGAAGACGGCCAGGGGGTTTCCCTCCAGGGGGCGGCTGGTGAAGACGTCGGCGGTGAGGTAGCGAAAGCGCATGGAGCGCATTCTATCGATTCGGGGCGCCTATTCGTGCCGCAGCGCCTCGATGGGATTGAGCCGCGCGGCGCGGCGAGCGGGCAGGATGCCGAACACCACTCCGACCGCCGCCGAGAACAGGAACGCCACCACCACGACCTCGGGCACCAGGACGAACGGCACGCTGAGCGACCTGGCGGCGAACCACCCGCCGGTCAGTCCGGACACGATGCCGATCATGCCGCCGAGGCTCGACAGCACGACCGCCTCGATGAGGAACTGCAGCAGCACCTCGCCCGGCAGCGCGCCGATCGAGAGCCGGATGCCGATCTCCCGCGTGCGCTCGGTCACGGACACCAGCATGATGTTCATGATGCCGATGCCGCCGACCAGCAGGCTCACGCCGGCGATCGCGCCGAGCAGGGCGGTCATCGCCCCGGTGGCGCTCGCCATGGTGGCCGCGATCTCGGCCATGTCGCGGACGTTGAAGTCGTCCTCGCCGCTCGGCCGGCGGCGCTGCCGCATCAGCGATTCGAGCTGGCTCTGCACCAGGATCGTCGGCCGGCCCTCGGCGGCCGAGACGTAGATGCTGGAGATGTCGTTGTTGCCCGCGATGCGGCGCTGAAAGGTGACCAGGGGCAGCATGACGATGTCGTCCTGGTTCTGCCCCATGGCAGCCTGCCCCTTCTCGCTGAGCACGCCGACCACCTCGACCGGCACCCGGCCGACCCGGATCTGCTGGCCGACCGGATCCTGGAACCCGAACAGCTCCTTGCGCACCGTCTCGCCGATGACGGCCACGGCGCCGCCGGCGGAGGCCTCCGAGTCGGTGAACGACCGGCCCAGCTTCATGGTGTAGCTCCGGACCACCATGTAGTCCGGCGTGGTGCCGACGATCAGGGTGGTCCAGTTGCGGTTGCCGACGACCACGGGCGACTGCTTCTGCGCGGCCGGAGCCACGGCCGTGATGCCGGAGATCTCGCGGCGGATCGCGGCGACGTCCGCGCGTTCGAACGGCTGCGCCTGGTTGACGGCCGGACCGCGGCGGCTCGCGCCGGGCGAGACGATCAGGAGGTTGTTGCCGAGCTTGGCGATGTCGTCCTCGACCTTCGCGCTCGCCCCCTTGCCGAGGGTCACGAGCACGACGACGGCGCCGACGCCGATGATCACCCCGAGCATCGTCAGCAGCGAGCGCAGGGTGTTGCGGCGGATCTCGCGCACGGACATGAGCAGGGTGGTCCAGAGCATCAGCCCACCTCCTCGTCGATGATGTGGCCGTCGCGGAAGACGATGCGCCGTCCGGCCCAGGCGGCGACGTCGGCCTCGTGGGTCACCATGACGATGGTGACGCCGCTCTCCTGGTTCAGGTTGGTCAGGAGGCGCATGATCTCTTCGCTCGTGGCGGAGTCCAGGTTTCCGGTCGGCTCGTCCGCCAGAACGAGGGCCGGATCGGTGACCAGGGCGCGGGCGATCGCCACGCGCTGCTGCTGGCCGCCGGAGAGCTCGGCCGGCGTGTGGCGTTCGCGGCCGGCGAGACCGACGGCGGCGAGCGCCTCCCGGGCGCGGACTTTGCGCTCTGCCGCGCGCATGTGCTTGTAGACCAGCGGCAGCTCGACGTTCTCCAGCGCCGTGGTGCGCGGCAGCAGGTTGAACCCCTGGAAGACGAAGCCGATGTAGTTCCGGCGCACCAGGGAGCGCTGCCGGCGGTCGAGCTTGCCCACGTCCACGCCGCGGAAGAGATACTCGCCGGAGCTGGGGACGTCGAGGCAGCCGAGGATGTTCATGCAGGTCGACTTGCCCGAGCCGCTCGATCCCATCACGGCCACGAACTCGCCGTCGCCGATCGAGAGATCGATGCCGCGCAGGGCCTCGACTGCGGCCTGGCCCTCGCCGTAGACCTTGCGGATGCGCCGCAGCTCCAGGAGGGGATCGGCCACGTCGACCGACGCGTAAGCCGGAGCCGACGCTGTCCGCACGACCTGCAGCGCAGTTGTCGCAGTCATGGCCTCGCCCTCGGCGCATTGCCTGAGGTACTCGCTGGGGTATTCGCTGCGGCAACGTCCACGATCACCTCGTCGCCCGCCTTGAGCTGGTCCGAGGAAACCTCGGTGTCGCGGCCGTCCGTCGAGCCCGGCGTCACCGTGACCGATACCGGCTTGCCCTCGCGCAGCACCCAGACCGTGCCGGTCATACGCCGGGCGGTCCGCTCGCGCGCCCCCCCGGCACCCTGCCCCTGTCCCGCGCCCGCCTGTCCCTGCCGCCGAGACCCGCCTCCCGGGCCTCCGCGGCTGATGCCGGGGATCCACAGGCCGCCCCGCTGCTCCTGGGCCGCCGCGGAGACCTCGGGGGGCGTGAACCGCAGCGCCGCGTTCGGCACCAGCAGCACCCCCTCCTTGCTCTGGGTGATGACCGAAGCCGTCGCGGTCATGCCGGGGCGCAGCAGCAGACGGTCGTTGTCGACCGCGAGCACGGCCTCGTACGTCACGACATCCTGCTCCGCGGTCGCCACGTTGCGGAGGGAAACCACCTTCGACTCGAAGTCCTGCTGCGGATAGGCGTCCACCGTGAACGTGGCGGTCTGCCCCTCCCGCACCTTGCCCACGTCCGCCTCGTCGACCTGGACGTGGAGCGCCATGTCCTTGAGATCGCGCGCGATCGTGAACATCACCGGCGTCTGGAACGACGCGGCCACGGTCTGGCCCGGCTCCACCGCGCGGGAGAGGACGATGCCGTCGATGGGGGAGCGGACCGAGGTCTTCTGCAGGCTCGAATGCGCTTCCGAGAGGGAGGCCCCCGCCACCGTGGACTGGGCGCGGGCCGATGCGAGGTCGGCCGTGGCACGCTTGGCGGTGGCCTGGGAGGCGTCGTAGTCCTGCTGGGAGATCAGGCCGGCGTCGCGCAGGCCGCCGATGCGCTTGAGGTTCTGGGCGGTCTCCTCGACCGTCGCCTGGGCGCGCGCCACGGAAGCGCGGGCGGCGTTGAGCTGCGCGGCGGCCTCCTGGGAGCGGGCCGTGGCCTGCTCGGGGTCGATGGTGGCGAGCACCTGTCCCTTCGTCACCTGGGTGTTGAAGTCCACCAGCACGTCGAGAATGCGGCCGGATGTCTCGGAGCCCACGTCGACGGTGTCGAGGGCCTCCAGCGTGCCGGTGGCCGTGATGGTCTCGACCAGCTCCCCGACCCGGGCCGGCGTGGTGGTGTAGCTCGCGGTCTTGGTGCCCGCGTTGCGCGAGCGGTAGACCAGCCACCCGGCGACCACCACCGCGACGATCACGAGGATCGAAACGATCCTCTTCATCCACGACCGACCCCGGCCGGATTCGTTCAGCCCGAGAGTCGCTCGGATCTCTTCCTGTTGTTGCTGCTTCTGCGCCGTCTTGGGCATCATCACAATTCCCCTCTCTGTCCCTTCAAATCAGCTCGGCGCGCGATCCATTCCGGCCTTACAGATTCTTTACATCCGGGAGGGGAGCCCTCTTAGGAGGCATCGAGCACAAGAATTCCATGCAAGGACCATGTCGGGGCTTGCCGATGCTTTGCCGATAAATTGCCGTTAAACGCGCAAAGGAGGCGGAACAGGGGCGGGCCGCCGGGCCCGCCCCTGTTCGGGGAACGACGGATCTCAGACGGCGCTGACCTTGCGGGGGCCGGCGGCCTTCACGTCGTCGGTGACCTGGTCTTCGTACTTCTCGAAGTTGTCGGCGAACATGCCGGCGAGCTGGCTCGCCTTGGCGTCGTAGTCGTCGGCGCTCTTCCAGGTCTCGCGGGGGCGGAGGATCGGGTCGGGCACTCCTTCGATCGACTTCGGGACGGCCAGACCGAAGTGCGGATCGGTCCAGGTGTCGACGTCGTCGAGCTCGCCGGAGAGGGCCGCGGTCACCATGCGGCGGGTGTAGGAGAGCTTGATGCGGCTTCCGACGCCGTACGGACCGCCGGTCCAGCCGGTGTTGAGCAGCCAGACCTTGGCGTCGTGCTTCTTGAGCTTCTCGCCCAGCATGCCGGCGTAGACCGCCGGGTGGAGCGGGAGGAACGGGGCGCCGAAGCAGGTGCTGAACGTCACCTTGGGCTCGGTGATCCCCTTCTCCGTGCCCGCGACCTTGGCGGTGTAGCCGGAGAGGAAGTGGTACATCGCCTGGGCGTCGGTCAGCCGCGCGACCGGCGGCAGCACGCCGGAGGCGTCGCAGGTCAGGAAGACGATGTTCTTCGGGTGGCCGGACATGCCGCCGAGGTCCACGTTGCGGAGCTGGGTGAGCGGGTAGCTCGCCCGGGTGTTCTCGGTGTGCTTCTCGGAGTCGAGGTCGAGCTTCCGGGACTCGGGGTCGCAGACCACGTTCTCGAGGACCGTGCCGAACGTGCGGGTGGTCTCGTAGATCTCGGGCTCGCCCTCTTCGCTCAGGCGGATCACCTTGGCGTAGCAGCCGCCCTCGACGTTGAAGACGCCGTCCTCGCTCCAGCCGTGCTCGTCGTCGCCGATGAGCGTGCGGTCCGGATCGGACGACAGCGTGGTCTTGCCCGTGCCCGAGAGGCCGAAGAAGAGCGCCGTGTCGTCCTTGGTGGCGCCGTAGTTGGCGCTGCAGTGCATCGAGAGCACCCCCTGCTTGGGCAGGAAGTAGTTCATGACGCTGAAAATGCTCTTCTTGATCTCGCCCGCGTACTGGGTGCCGCCGATGAGCACCATGCGGTGGGCCAGGTCGAGGAGGATGAACGTGCCGCTGCGGGTGCCGTCCTGCTGCGGATCGGCCTCCATCGAGGCGACGTTCCAGACCACGAACTGGGGCTCGAACGAGGCGAGAACCTCGGGGTTCTCCTCGCGCACGAACATGTTGCGGGCGAAGAGACTGTGCCAGGCGTTCTCGGTGATGATGCGCACCCGCAGCCGGTAGCGCGGATCGGCGCCGGCATAGCCGTCGAACACGAAGAGGTCGCGGCCCTTGACGTGCTCGCGGGCCTTGGCGAGGAGGCCGTCGAGCTTCGCGTGCTCGAACTTGCGGTTGACCTCGCCCCACCAGATGTCGCCGTCGATGCTCGGATCGGAGACCATGAACTTGTCGTTGGGGGAACGGCCGGTGTGGGGGCCGGTGAGGCAGACGATCGGTCCGCCGGCCGCGGTCACGCCCTCGCCGCGCTGTACGGCCATCTCCTGGAGGCGGCACGGCGGCAGGTTCCAGTAGACGGTCCCCGCCTCGGCGATGCCATGGTTCTCGATTCCGAACGTGCTCTTGTATGGTCCTACGTTTTGCATGCCGTCACCTCGGACAGAAAGCAATGATTCGTTAGCGCGGTTCGCGCAGATAGTCCACCAATAGCCGGGACATGGCCTTGATCGCCACCGGCACCACGCTGTCGTCGGCGCGGAAGGTGGGCGTGTGCAGGCCGCCCGAGCTGGTCCCCGGTGCCACGACGCCGAGCCGGAAGAAGAACCCGGGGATCTCGTTGGCGAAGTAGGCGAAGTCCTCGCCGGCCATCGAAGGCTCGACGAGCTTGACGTTGCCGGCCCCCAGCGAGCGCTCCAGCAGCGCCGCCGCGGTCCGCGCCAGGGCCGGGTCGTTGACCGTGGCCGGCGCGTTTCGCTTGTACTCCATCTCGAAGGAGCCGCCGCCGGCCCTGGTGATCCCGTCCAGGATCTCGCGCATCCGGCGCTCCACCTCGTTGCGCACCTCTTCCTTATAGGTGCGCACCGTGCCCTCGAGGTGGACCTCGCCGGGGATGATGTTGAAACGCTCGCCGCCGCGGAAGATGCCGACGGTCAGCACGCTCGGCTCCAGGGCCGAAAGGTTGCGCGACCGGATGGTCTGCAGCGCCAGCACGGCCTGCGAGGCGATGACGATCGGGTCCACGCTCAGGTGGGGATAGGCGCCGTGGGCCTGCTTGCCCTTGACCTTGATGACGAACTGGTCCACCGCGGCCATGGTCGGCCCCGGGTTGTAACCGACCTGCCCGACCTGGAGATCCGGGAAGGAGTGGAGGGCGAAGATGGCGGACGGCTTGAGACCCTGGAAGAGGTTCTCGTCGAGCATCAGCTCGGCGCCGCCGCGCTCGCCGGCCGGCGGACCTTCCTCGGCGGGCTGGAAGATGAACACCACGGTGCCGGGGAGATCCTTCTGGATCGACTTGAGCACCGCCGCCACGCCGAGCAGCGAGGAGGTGTGGATGTCGTGCCCGCAGGCATGGGCGACGCCGACGTCCTGGCCCTGGAAGGTGGAGCGCTTGGTCGACTTGAAGGGGAGGTCGCTCTCCTCGGTCACGGGGAGCGCGTCGATGTCGGCCCGCACGGCGATCACCGGTCCGGGCTTGCCGCCGACGAGCACGGCCACCACGCCGGTCTTCGCGATGCCGGTGCGGGGCTCGAGGCCGATCTTCCGCAGCTGCTCCGCCACGAGCGCGCCGGTCTCCGTCTCCCGGTTGCTTAGCTCGGGGTTCTGATGCAGCCGGTGGCGGATCTCGACGATCCCGGGCGCAACTGTCTGGGCGGCCTGATCGATGCGGGCGGAGAGATCCTGCGCGGCCGCACCGGCCGGCGCACCGATCGACGTACCGACCGAAAGACCGAGGGTCAAAGCGGCGGACCAGCACGCCGTCCAGCAGGGGGAAGCCATCGTCTCGACCTCCAGGTCCAAGTCCAATGCCCAAGTCCAATGCGATGCAGCCGGACGCGCGGGTGAAGCCGCTCCGGGGGAACCGGGGGAGTGTACACTGTCCGGGGGATCTTCTCATCCCACGCCCCGGGGCTTGACTCCGGACCCCCGGCTTGCAGGTAGAATCGCCCGCCGAGGCAGACAAACCCCGCCCACCAGGCGCGCTTTCAGCTCGAAGGTCAGCTCTAAGGAGACTGCGTTTGAACATTGAGAATCGGAAGATCCTTGCCCTGGGAGGGGCCGGAATGGTCGGACTGGCCATGTGCCGGGAGCTGCTCGAACGCCGGCCGCGGGAGATCCAGATCCACAGTCTCCACCTCTCGGAGTCCGAGGAGGCCTGCCAGGAGCTCGCGCCGCTCGCGGGCGCCACGGTTCTCACGCCGTCGGCCGGCGACATCTTCGACCTGAGCCAGAGCGGCACGAAGCGCGAGAAGATCCGCGCCCAGCTCAACCGCCTGGTGGGCGACGACCTGAAGGGCTTCCGGCTCTACGACCTGCTCATGACGTCCCGGCCGGACATCGTCATCGACGCCGTGAACACGGCGACGGGCATCGCCTACAGCGACATCTTCGGCTCGGCCGAGACCGTCCTGGCGCAGCTCGACAAGAACCAGCTCGACCCGGCCTCGGTCGAGGTGCTGCTCGAAAGCCTCTACATGCCCCGGCTGATCCGCCACATCCAGGTCATGTACAACGGCATGTTCGACGCCGGCGCCAAGGTCTACGTGAAGATCGGCACCACGGGCACGGGCGGCATGGGCCTGAACATCCCCTACACGCATTCCGAGGAGAAGCCGAGCCGCACGCTGCTTTCGAAGACGGCCATGGCGGGCGCCCACTCGATGCTCCTCTTCCTGATGGCGCGCACGCCCAACGGTCCGATCGTCAAGGAGATCAAGCCGGCGGCGGCGATCGCCTGGAAGCGCATCAGCTACGGCGCGATCTCGCGCAAACGGCAGCCGATCCATCTGGTGGACGCCCGGCCGCAACCGCTCGGGGCCACCTTTTCCAGCGACGATCCCGGCGCCGCCCCGGTGCGCGACGAGCTCTACGAGAACGTCTTCATCGACACCGGCGAGAACGGCGTCTTCAGCCTGGAGGAGTTCGTCACCATCACGAGCGGCGAGCAGATGGAGTTCGTGACCCCCGAGGAGATCGCGAAGTACGCGGTGTTCGAGATCGAGGGCGGCAACACGGGCTACGACATCATGAGCGCGCTCGACAGCGCGGTGCTCGGTCCGACCTACCGCGCGGGCATCCTGCGCCACTGGGCCATCGAGAAGATGAGCGCCCTGGAGAAGGAGCACGGCGTGCGCAGCGTGGCCTTCGAGCTGCTCGGCCCGCCGAAGAACTCGAAGCTGCTCTTCGAAGCGCATCTCCTCCGCGCCGAGCTCAAGACCATGAAGGCCGCCCGGGAGACCACGCCGGAGGAGGTCTGCGAGCGCCTCAACCGGCTCGTCCGCGAGCAGCCCGAGGAGGCGAACCGCATCGTGTCGATCGGCATGCCGATCCTGCTGGACTCCGGCGAGATCGTCCGCGGTCCCAAGGTGATCGTGCCGGGCAATGCCGTGGACGAGGCCGTGACCCCCGAGAAGCTGGAGACCTGGGTGCGGGACGGCTGGGTGGACCTCCGCCTGGCCAACTGCGCCAGGTGGGTCGATCGCTTCCGCCGCATCCATGAAGAGGTCGAAGCCCTGCCCGAGGCGGACACGTCCAGCCGCCACCTGCGCGACCGGCACTTCTGGAGCGAGGCCCAGGGCATCCAGCCAGGGAAGACCGTGGCGTGGATCCTGTCGAGCGAGGAGAAGGGCTGGAGGTGGAAGCGGTAGGAGGAAGAAGGGCGGCCACGAGAGCCGCCCCTACATCCAGGCTCGAACTCTTAGCTTTCCGCTCTCTCCAGGGCGGGTGGGCTCGGGCGGAGAGACTCGACGCCCTTCCAATCCAGGAGGGGCTCCCCGGATTCGACGATCCGGCCGTGAATCTGCCAGAGGCGCCGGCCGAGAGGGGTCTGCGGAACGAACGTCTCCGGAACCCGCGCTCGCTCATCTCCCTCAGAGTGTTCCGTAACCTTGCGGCGACCGATCATAACCACGAAATATTACCACGAAGCGCGCCGGATTCCGGTCTCCTGCATCGCAGGAGGTGCCGGAGGAAGGAGGGCGGCCACGAGAGCCGCCCGTAGTCGGTTCAGCGAAGAGAGGGCGGCGGCGCCCTCCCCTCGCCGCGCGAGGGGAGGGATGGGGAGGGGAGAAAGGGATCAACCCCGGGGATCAACCCTCCCTACTTCGGCGGCCACTCCTGCTTCGGCGGCGCCGGCACCTTGATCTCGTGCGGCGGGTTCTTCTTCAGCTCCTCCATCAGCACTTCCACCGCCTTCTCCAGCGACGGATCCTGACCCTTGTAGATCAGCTCCGGCCGGTCGATCACCTCGATGTCCGGCGCCACGCCCTCGTTCTCCACCGCCCAGTTGCCGTCGGTGTCGAGGAAGCGGAAGCTCGGCGCGGAGACGTTGCCGCCGTCCATCAGGCCCGGGGTTCCCGAGAGGCCGATCAGGCCGCCCCAGGTTCTCGTGCCGATCAGCGGCCCGAGCCCCAGCTTCTTGAAGTAGTAGGGGAAGGCGTCGCCGCCGGAGCCCGCCTGGCCATTGATCAGCGTCACCTTCGGGCCGGTGTGGACGAAGCCCGGCGTGCTGTTGGGCAGCAGATCCCGGGACGACCAGTAGTTGAGCAGCGGACGGCTGAGCAGCCCGATCATCACGTCCGGGATGAAGCCGCCGCCGTTGAAGCGGTCGTCGAGGATCAGCGCGTCGGTGTGCGTCTGCGGGTAGAAGTACTTGAAGAGCTCGCGGTTGCCGGCCTCGGCCGTGTTCGGCAGGTGGATGTAGCCGATCCGTCCTCCCGACAGCTTGGTCACCTTCGCGCGATTGGCGTTCACCCAGTCCAGGTAGCGCAGATTCTGCTCGGTCACCACCGGCCGCACCCGCTCCGTCCGCGCTCCCTGGGTGGTGGGCTTGTCGTTGACCAGCAGGGTGACGACCTGGTCCGCCTTGTTCTGGAGCAGCTGGAAGAAGTTCGGAACCTTGCTCGTGGCCGCGGACTCGCCGTCGACGGCCAGGATGTAGTCCCCCTGCTTCACCTTCACCCCGGGCTCGGTGAGCGGCGACCGGAAGTTCGGGT
The DNA here is from genome assembly GCA_031390755.1 of Holophagales bacterium. Taxonomy (GTDB): domain Bacteria; phylum Acidobacteriota; class Thermoanaerobaculia; order Multivoradales; family UBA5704; genus DATMER01. The sequence continues at coordinate 46,445 of JANMTS010000028.1, read as the reverse complement.
GCCAGTTCTCGCCGGGATAGATCTTCGTGATCCGGTAGAAGCCGTCCGCGGCCTCGACGTCGGCGCCGAGCAGGCCGCTCTCCATGCGGGGCCGGTTCCCCTCGTCTCCGCGCTCGACGTAGACGTGCCCGGCCGACAGCTCGCCGGCCAGCTCGGCGAAGATGTAGTCGAGCTCGGACCGGGTGGCGACATAGGGCACCAGGGCGCCGTAGCGGTCGCGGATCGCCTTCCAGTCGAGACCGTGCATGGCCGGGTCGTAGAACCAGTCGCGCAGGGTACGCCAGGCGTCGTTGTAGATCTGGGCCCACTCGGCCTTCGGCTCGATCCGCATCTCCAGCTTGTCCAGCCCGAGCGCGCCGTCGCCCGCCTTCTGGCCGGGCTTGGCGTCGACCACGCCGTAGGTGTCGCCCTTGCTGTACAGGATCTTCTTGCCGTCGGCCGACAGAACGAAGGCGTTGATCCCGTCGAGGATCACCTCTTCTTTCTCGGCCTTCAGGTTGTACATCTTGAGCGTGGCCATCGGTCCGTCGCCCATCAGGTAGAAGACGCCGTCCGCGCTCGCGGCCAGGTTCCGGTAGTTGCCCGAGGGGGCGGGGATGGCGCGCACGCGGCTCTCGAAGCCGTCGGCGTCGATCTTCGTGTCCTTCCTGGCCGCGGCCGTGTCCTTCTTCGCCGCGGCGTCATCCGCCTTGGCTTCGGTCGCCTTGGCTTCGGTGGTACCGGCGGCGGTCTTGGTCTTGTCCTCCTCCACCGCCTCTTCATCGCTCTGCGGGAGGAGCAGCGCCGGGCCGTCCTTGCTCAGCAGCGCCACGTAGATCCGCGTCGCCCGGGTGTAGAGATAGTTGAACTCGTAGCCGCTGAAGGTGAGATTGAAATCCCGGTTCGACAGGAAGTAGAGGTACCGCCCCTCGGGGTCGAAGACCGGCTCGGCCTCGGCCGTGAAGTCGCTGGTCAGCCGGGTGGCCTTCCTCGCGTCCAGGGAGTAGACCCAGACGGACGGAAGCTGCGTCTCGCCGGTCTTGACGTAGGTCAGCCAGCGGCTGTCCGGCGACCAGTGGTGGTCGTCGATGTCGCCGCGCTGGTTGCGGTCGACCTCGGTGATCTTGCCCGTGGCCACGTCGGCCCAGAGCAAGCGCCGCGTCTTGTCGCCGAAGGCGATCTTCTTCGAGTCGGGGGACCACTGCGGCGGGAACCGCCAGACGTTGCCGCCCTGGGTGATCTGCTTCTCCTCGCCAGCGTCGCCGCCGTCGCCGGGACGCACGTAGAATTCGTGCTCGCCGCTCTTGTCCGAGAGGTAGAGGACCCACTTCCCGTCAGGAGACCAGGCGGGGTCCATCTCGCGGATGCCGGGGGTGTTGGTGAGATTCCGGATCTCCCCCTTCTCGACCGGGACGGTGAAGATTTCGCCCCGGGCGCCGAGCACCGCGCGCTTGCCGGACGGCGAGACCTGCATGGCCTGGATGTCGTCGGTGACGTTCTTGAAGTAGGGGAGCGTCGCCGGGAAGTCGCCGGTCACCTGGACCGGCACCTGCTTCGTCTGGCCCGAAGCCGGGTCCAAGAGATGGATGTAGCCGCCGTTCTCATAGACGATGTGGCGGTCGTCGCCGCTCGGCCACAGCACGTCGAAGGTGTCGTGGTTGGTCACCTGGCGGGTCTGCTTCGTGCCCACGTCGTAGGCGAAGAGATTGAGCTGCCAGCCGCCGCGGTCCGACGTGAAATAGATCGTGTTGCCGATCCAGACCGGCTGGTTGTCCGTGCCCGCGAAGTTGGTGATCTGCTCCGAGGTGTTGGCCTTCAGATCGTAGATCCAGACGTCCTGGGCCCGGCCGCCGTGGTAGCGCTTCCAGGTCCGGAACTCGCGCATGATCGGCGTGTAGACGTAGCGGTTGCCGTCCGGAGACAGCGTCCCGCTCGCGCCCTCGGGCATCGGCAGGGGGTGCTCCATGCCGCCCGCGGCCGGCACGAGATAGGGCCGGCTGTTGCGGTCGCTGTACGGCGTCCGGTGGGCGTTGAAGAGGACTTCCTTGCCGTCCGGCGTCCAGCCGAGCACCTGGTTGTCCACGCCGCCGCGCGGGGGGAGCCGGCCGATGTCGTTGCGGAAGGTGAGCTGGCGCGGCGAGGCGCTGCCGTCCGCGGGAATGACGTGGACCTGGCTGCCGCCGCTGTACTGGGCGGTGAAGGCGATCCACTTGCCGTCCGGAGAGAACTTGGGGAACTGCTCCTGCCCCGGGTCGGAGGTCAGGCGGCGGGCCGTGCCGCCGCCGGCGGCGACCGTCCAGAGGTCGCCGGCATAGGTGAAGACCACGGTGTCGCCCGCGACGTCCGGATAGCGCAGCAGCCGGGTGCCCGCGCCAGATTGCGCCTGGGCGAGACCCGTGAGTGAACACAACAACAGAGAAAAGATGCAGAAGACTCTGCGCACGAAGGCTCCTTTCTTGGAGACGGCGGAGGCGCCGCTCTACGGATCTACGAAGAAACCTGCGGCAGGTTCAGGGAACCCTTCTCCAGGAGCTGAGGTCGGGCGGGATGGGCGAGCTCGATCCCTTCCTTTTCGAACCGGCGCAGGAGCCGGAGGAGAATATCCTGCTGGACGTTCATGTGGAGCAGATAGTCGGGGGAGAGCACGAAGTAGACCGCCTCGAAGTCGAACGACGCCTCCCCCAGCCGCACGAGGTGCGCGCGATCGAACCGGACGTCATCCCGGCCGTCGAGCCACCCGCGAAGGAGCTCCGGAATCGCCTCGAGTCTGTCCGCCGGCGTCGAGTGGTCGAGACCGAATGCGACGACGACCCGGCGCTCGGCCATCCGCTTGTGGTTGCGGATGCGGCTGCGCAGCAGGTCGCCGTTCGAGAGGATGATCTGCTCGCCGGAGACGCTGCGCAGATGGGTGGTCTTGAGGCCGATGCTCTCGACCGTCCCGGAGAACGTGTCCACCTGGATGGAGTCGCCGATCACGAACGGCTTGTCGAGGACGATCGACAGCGAGGCCAGCAGGTCGCCCAGGATGTTCTGAAGCGCCAGCGCCACGGCCACGCCGCCCACGCCCAGGCCGGCGACGAGCGCGGTGACGTTGACCCCGACGTTGTCCAGGGCGACGAGCACGATCACCGCCCAGAGCACGATCCTTCCGAGGAAGCTGAACGCCCCGATCATCGTGGCCGCGGCCGCATCCGACTCCAGCCGCTTGCTCCGGGCGCGCTCCACCCAGAAGTCGAGCGCCGCCAGGAGCCAGAGGGCCAGCTGGACCAGGAAGGCCAGGATCGCCGCGGTCTTCAGGATCCGGTGCAGCCGCGGCACGTCCAGCGACTGGGAACCCAGGAAGAGGACGGGCAGCAGGATCAGCAGCCAGCGGGTCTGGTGCAGCACCTCGACCAGCAGGTCGTCCACCGCGGTTTTGGTCCGCCGCGCCAGCGACGCGAGGCGCCGCAGCCCCACCTTCTTGAGGAGAGCCAGCACGGCCAGCGTCCCGGCGGCGACACCGAGCGCGATCAGCCAGTCCCGCACGGGCTCGCCGAGGAAGAGTGTGTCGAGCCAGTCGAATCTCATGGGCGGGTCAGCCGCGAATCAGGCTGGATAACGAAGTGGTCGCGGTCGCGATCCTCTCGAATGAGATCGACGCTGTCCACTGTGATTCGCCCGCGTGTCGCTTGCCTAAGAACCAATGCTTGTGCCCAGAAGTCAGAAGAATCAGGCCTGTCAACGAGCGTTTGGCCAGCTTGGGACTCAGAATCGGTAGGCATATCTAGATAGCCAGTGAATGGCTGAAGCATATGGCGCGAACCAGATACAGACAAGCCAGGGGCTGGTCAGCCCTAGCTGTAGGGGTTGGATCCAATCGGCACGAAGTCGCTCAGCCGCACCGGCATCCTCCGAGCTCCCCACCGGCCCGGCGCGCCGTCGAAGCGGCCGGCGCATGCGGTCCTGCAAGAAGAGCAGCGGCCGTCCGCGGTGAGCTTCCACCCGGTCAGCACGAACCAGTCGCGACCGATCAGCGTCTCGCCGCAGGCGTGGCAGCGGGTGGTGCCGCCGTCCTCGTCGTGGACGTTGCCGGTGTAGGCGTAGCGGACGCCGTTTTCCATCGCGATCTTCCGCGCCCGGGTCAGGGTGGCGGGCGGGGTCGGCGGGTGGTCCATCATCTTCCAGTCGGGATGAAACGCCGTGAAGTGCATGGGCACGTCCGGCCCCAGGGCCTCGACGACCCAGCGGGTCATCTCGTCGAGCTCCTGGCTGGAGTCGTTCTCGCCCGGGATCAGGAGGGTGGTGAGCTCGAACCAGACGTCGGTCTCGTGCTTGAGATAGACCAGCGTCTCCTTCACCGCCTCCAGCGAGCCGCCGCAGATCTTGCGGTAGAAGCTCTCCGTGAACGCCTTCAGGTCGACGTTGGCGGCGTCCATGTGGCGGAAGAAGTCCACCCGCGGCTCGGCGCAGATCTCTCCCGCGGTCACGGCCACGGACCGGATGCCCCGCTCGCGGCAGGCCTGCGCCACGTCCACGGCGTACTCCAGGAAGACGACCGGATCGTTGTAGGTGAAGGCAACGCTCCGGCAGCCGAGCCGTTGGGCGGCTTCCGCGATGACCTCGGGCGTGGCCTGGTCGGCCAGGGTGTCGGTCTCGCGCGACTTGCTGATGTCCCAGTTCTGGCAGAACTTGCAGGCCAGGTTGCAGCCCGCCGTGCCGAAGGAGAGCACGGGCGTCCCGGGCAGGAAGTGGTTGAGCGGCTTCTTCTCGATGGGATCGACGCAGAACCCGCTCGACCGTCCCCAGGTCTTGAGGACGATTTCGTCGTTCTCCCGGGCGCGCACGAAGCAGAGGCCGCGCTGGCCCTCCAGCAGGCGGCAGAACCGGGGGCAGAGATCACACTGGACCCGCCCGTTGTCGAGGGCATGCCAGTAGCGGGTCGGGACGGTGTCGGATCGCGGTGTCATCGCTTTGTAAAAACTCCATCATCCAAAACGTCCGTTCCGGGCGCCGAATTCCGCTCCCGGGGCGCAGCGCCTCCCTGTAGTAGACTTGCCGCTCCTGACCTCTCCCACCCCGGGGCGTGGCGCGAACAGATGAAGAGCAGCGAAGGGTTCGTATTCATCCGGTCGGGGCTCCAGCTCTACTACCGGACACTCGGCGAGGGTTCCGACACCGTCGTGGTGCCGAACGCCAACTGGCTGGGTGATGTCCTGCATCCGCTGGCCGAGGGCCGGCGGCTGATCCTCTACGACCCCCGCAGCCGCGGCCGGTCGAGCGCGGTCACGGATTCCCGGCACCTGAGCCTGGACGAGGACGTAGCCGACCTGGAGGCCGTGCGCCGGTACTTCGGGCTGGACCGGATGTCCCTGCTCGGCACCTCGTTCAATGCGGCGGTCACCGCATCCTACGCCCTGGACTTCCCGGAACGGATGGAGCGCCTCCTCCTGGTCTGTCCGATCACCCCGCGGCTTCCCGGAGAGTGGAAGCAGGAGATGCCGGCCACCGACGAGCTGCTCCATCCGCCCGGCATCCCGCGCCTGGAAGAGCTGCGGCGCGAAGGGCTGGAGGAGCAGGATCCGGTGGCGTTCGCCCGCGCCTGGTTCACCTGGTTCCTGCTGCCGGCCATGCTGTCCGACACCTCGGCGCTCGTCCGCTTTCCGCTGGAGGACGTCTGCTCCTTCCCGAACGAATGGCCGCGCCACGCCCTGCGCGTCTACTTCGACCACATCCTGCCGAGCATGGGGGATTGGGATTACCGCAGCCGGTTGGCGGACCTGCGGGCGCCGCTCCTCGTGGTCCAGGGGAGCGACGACCTGGTGCCGGAGGAGGCCTCCCGCGAGTGGGCGGCCTACGCCCGGGATGCCCGCTTCCTGGCCATCGAGCGCTCCGGCCACCATCCCTACCTGGAGCGCCCCAGGGAGTTCTTCCCCGCGGCCGACTCGTTCCTCCGGGGAGAGTGGCCGTCCGGAGCCGAGGTCGTTCACCGGACGGCGTGAGCCGCCCGCTCAGGGAAGAAGCCGAAAGCTCGCGCAGTGCCTGGGCCGGACCGCCCGGAAGTGCCGGCTGTCCAGCGTCAGTCAGTAGGAGGTAGGTACCTCGTCCATCTTCGCCGCGGGCGTCATGTCGGGATCATGGAAGAGGCCGGCCCAGGGAATCTCCCTGGGCTTTTCGTTCGGCGCGGTCAGACCGAGCACGAGGCACTGGCGGATCACCTCGGAGGCGCTGATCTGCCTACGCCGAGCCTCGGAATCGACCTTGTCCGCCAGATCCTCCGGCAGCGTGATCGTCGTCCTCTTCATGGCTTCCATGGTAGCACCTCGCTCGCCGGCTCGGTCCTTGCCGCCTAGTCCTCCCCGATCAATACCACCGTCAGGTCGGCGGGGTCGTCATTGGCCCACATGTACTTGGCGTCGGGCATCCATTCGCCTTCGTTCTGGGCGGCGAGGACGTGCTCGTTGCGGCTGTGGACCTTGCCGGGCTTCCAGGCGACGCGGAGGTCGTTGACCCCCTTCTCCTCGACCCAGTCGTAGCCGGGGGCGGGCACCCATTGGTCGGGCTCGGCCGAGGCCACGACGCGGGGGTTTTCGGGATGGAGCATTCCGGGCGTCCAGACCACGTCGAAGTTCACGGAGTCGTCGTTGTACCAGACGTAACCCGGCTCGGGGCGGTACTTGCCGTCCTCGCCCAGGACCGTGTGCTCCGGGACCGCCATCCCGCTCATCGACTCTTCCCTGTGCTCCTCGTTGTTCTCGGAGTGGGCGAGCTCCTGCTCCTTGATCTTCTGCTGATCCTTCGCCCTCTGCTCGGCTTCCCGCTGCTGGATCTCGGCGCGCTCCTGCCGGACGCCTTCGATCCAGTCGGCGAGGCGTTGCGCTCCCGAGCGGGCCTCGGGCGTGATGGCCACGACGGCGACCAGGACGAGAAGCGCCAGCAGGCTGAACAGGTTGGTGCGGGACGGGCTCGCCATGGGTCAGCCACCGGGGATCGGCGGCATGGGCGGCATGGGCGGCATGGGCGGAATCGTCGGATTCCGGCGCTTCTTCCGGTTCGCGGAGATCAGCCAGTAGAGCGCGCCGCCCGCCACCAGAAGCAGGGCGATGCCGAGGACCGGCCGGACGAAGATCCAGGCAATGGCGATGGTGATGAACGACAGCACCGCCGCGACCAGGAACGAGAACAGGCCGACGCCCACGCCGAGCAGGCTGCCGAACAGCGGCACGATGTCGCCGAGCACCGCGATCGGCCGGAACACCAGGAACAGGCCGAGGAACATGGCAACGAAGCCCGCGCCGCGCAGGATCCAGCCCAGCACCTTGTTGGCGTCCTGCGCCGCCTTGAACATCGCCTCCGAGGTGTGGTTCCCCTCCTCCACCAGGAGGACCGTGTCGCCGGCCTCGGCCTGATAGGGCGCGAAGGTGTCGCCGGTCTGCACGCCGATCAGGCTCACCGACTGCGGCGCGATCACCTGGTACGAGATGCGGAAGTCGCCGATCACGGGCGAGGCCGGATCGGCTCCGACGAAGATCTTGCCCTGGCTGATCTGCGCCTGGTCCGCGAGGCTCTCCGGCAGGGTCGGCTGGAAGTCGTCGGCGAGCGGAAGATCCTGCTCGCCGGAGAGCTTGCCGATCTGCTCGTCCGACATCACGAAGGCGCCGACCCGGACCGGGTCCGCGACGAATCCCTCGGGAGGCAGCGGGAAGCCGTTGGGGTTCTCGTGGCCGCCCGGCTCCTGGAAGGAGGACGAATCGACGGGCTCGTCGCTCCAGTCCTTCTTGTATTCGTAGGTGGTGACGGTCTCCTCGCCGCCGCCGAGCTTCTTCCGGGTCTCGGACCTCTTCTCCTCGATCCACTGGAACATCTCGACGTTGCGCCGCAGCACGACGCCGTCCGCCTCGACGCCGATCTCGTCGTCGGCCACCGGGCCGTCGGTCGTGACCGGGCTGGCCAGGTGGACGAGCTTGCCCTCGTTCGTCGGCACCACGGCGTCCGCGCTGACCGACACCACGGCGCCGGCCCCCTCGGAGAGGCTGCGGGCGGTCTTCACCGCGCGGCCCTCGTTCCAGAAGAGGAGGGGGAAGGAGGCGATAAAGAGGATCAGACCGAACAGCACACTCTTGATCGACTGGGCAATGCGTGAGAACCACGACTGGCTCGTCGTCACTGTGAAGCGGTCAGACATGGAAAGGTCTCCGTCAAGGCGACTCCGACCGGGGCTGAATGCTCCGGAGGCGCGACATACGTCAGGATAATTGGGGAGACCTTACTCCCAGGGCCCGCGGGGGTCAACCCGGCCGGGGCTCGGTATAGGATTCAAACCGCAAGGGAAGGTCCGACGGAAAATTCTCTGATCTGCTGAAACGAGGAACCCGATGAAGACGCTGAGAAGCTACGTGTGTGGACGCTGGCACGAGGCCACGTCCGGATTCGCGACGCTGGTGAACCCTTCGACCGAGGAGGAGGTCGCCCGCGCTTCCAGCGAGGGCATCGACTTCGGCGAGGTTCTGGCCTGCGCCCGCGACAAGGGCGGCCCGGCCCTGCGCGCCATGACGTTCGCCCAGCGCTCGGGCCTCCTCAAGGAGATGTCCCGGGTTCTGCGCGAGCACCGGGACGAGCTGCTGGACCTCTCCCGCCAGAACAACGGCACCACCGCCTCGGACGGCGGATTCGACCTCGACGGAGCCACGGGCACGCTGGCCTACTACTCGGCGATCGGCAAGCGGCTCGGCGACCGCACCTTCCTGACCGAGGGCGACGGCGTCCAGCTCGCCAAGACCGAGGCGTTCTGGGCTCAGCACATCCTGGTGCCGCGCCAGGGCGTGGCCGTCCACATCAACGCCTTCAACTTCCCGGCCTGGGGCTTCGCGGAGAAGGCGGCCTGCGCGCTGCTCGCCGGCATGCCCGTCGTCACCAAGCCGGCCACGGCCACGGCCCTGGTCACCGAGCGCTGCATCGAGCTGATCGTCGAGGCGGGCTTCCTGCCCGAGGGCGCGCTCCAGCTCATCGTCGGCTCCACGGGCGACCTGCTCGACCGCCTCGGACCGCAGGACGTGCTCGCCTTCACCGGCTCGGCCGACACGGCGAGGAAGCTGCGTTCCAACGAGAACGTGCTGGCCTCCTCCACGCGGGTCAACGTCGAGGCCGACAGCCTCAACGCCGCCGTGCTCGGTCCGGACGTGACCGCCGGCACCCCGACCTTCGACCTCTTCATCAAGGAGGTCTCGCGCGAGATGACCCAGAAGGCCGGCCAGAAGTGCACGGCCGTGCGCCGCATCCTGGTGCCGAAGGACCGCGCCGACGAGGTCCAGGCCGCGCTGATCGCGAGGCTCCAGAAGGTCGTCACCGGCGATCCGTCGGACGCCACCGTGCGCATGGGGCCGCTCGCCACGGCGGGCCAGCTCGAGGACGCCCTGCGCGGCCTCGCCGAGCTGCAGAAGGGCGCCCGGATCGTCCACGGCAAGGCCGAGCGGACGGACGGCGCGGGCGTCCCCGCGGGCAAGGGATTCTTCCTGGCGCCGACCCTGCTGCGCAGCGACGACGCGGCGGCGGCCGGCCCGGTCCACGATCGGGAGGTCTTCGGCCCGGTGGCCACGCTGCTCTCCTATGACGCCACGGCAGGATCGGCGGGGGTGGCCGCGGGCATCATGGCGATGGGAGGCGGCACGCTGGTGACCTCGGTCTACAGCGACGACGCCGGCTGGATCGGCGAGTTCCTGGCGAACGGCGCGACCGCCACCGGCCGCGTCTACATCGGCTCCCAGGCGAGCGTCGAGGAGGCTCCCGGCTCGGGCGCGGCCCTGCCGCAGACCCTCCACGGCGGCCCCGGCCGCGCCGGAGGCGGCGAGGAGCTGGGCGGGCTCGTGGGATTGAAGCTCTACCTTCAGAGAGTCGCGATCCAGGGCAGCCGCGCCCTGGTCGACGGCCTCGCGGGAATCTCGGCATCATGAGCCAGAATCACCAGGAGCTGGATCGGGACCAGATCCTCCGCGACCATCTCGTGAAGCTGCTGCAAGGCGGCAGCGCCTATCTCACCGTCGACGAGATCCTCGAAGGCCTGCCCGCAGACCGGCGAGGCGCCCGCGCCGAAAACCTGCCCCACACCCCGTGGCAGCTCCTGGAGCATCTGCGCCTGGCGCAGTCGGACATCCTGGAGTTCAGCCGGACCCCCGGACACGTCTCCCCGAAGTGGCCGGACGGCTACTGGCCGGACACCGACACCCCGCCGGACGACGAAGCCTGGGATCGCAGCGTCGCTGCCTTCCGGGCCGATCACAAGGCCATGCAGGATCTCGTCGCCGATCCGAAGACCGACCTCTACACGCCCCTCCCCTGGGGCAAGGGCCAGACCGTCCTGCGCGAGGCCCTCCTGACCGCAGATCACAATTCCTACCACCTCGGCCAGCTCGTGACTTTGCGCCAGGCTCTCGGCGTCTGGAAGAAGTAAAACGCCCTCAAGCTGGTCGACTCGTCACAGATAAGGTTATGTCGTCACAAGATAAGCTTCTCTGTGGCGACATAACCTTATCTCGCCTCGAACAAGGTATCTTCGCCGCGGGATAAGATTATGTCGTCACAAATAAGCTTCTTTCGCCTCAAACAAGCTTATTTCGTAACAGATAAGTCGACATCGCCACGGGATAACGTTATGTCGCCTCAGATAAGGTTATCTGGTCACAGATAAGGTTATTTTGTCACGGCATGGGCTTATCTGTTACGACATAAGCTTGTTTGAGGCGAGGGAGCCAGCCCCCGGAGGGGGCGACAGCATGTAGCCCGGGGTGGGGACCCCGGGAATTCTGGATGGCATCTGGTCACGGTCTGACTGGATGATGTGCCGGGGCTACGGCGGTTCCGGAGAGACCGGGAACGCGGGACTGCGCGGTTCCGGCGCGACCGGGAGGATTTGGCCCGCGGCCGATCTCCTCCCCGGGGGTTCACACCCCGGGCTAGACGATGCCGCCCCCTTCGGGGGCTCAAAGAGGTCAGGTCAGGTCAAGTCAGGTCAAGTCAGGCTGGCGGCGCGCTCCAGAAGAGCCGCCAGCGGGGCGACGGTGACGCCCTCCCGGAGGGGATAGGCCGCGGAGACCGGAGCCACGATCCAGGCTTCGTCAACGGCCAGGTCGTCGAGAGCGCTCCAGAAGCCGCGGGAGACCGTCGGCACCGTGGACGCCTTGCACTCCACGGCGATCCGGCGTTGGCCGCGCTCCAGCACGAGATCGATCTCGGCTCCCGCGGCGGTGCGGTAGAACCCGGCCTGCCAGCCCGGGAGCGCGGCGATGACGTTCTCGATCACCAGTCCTTCCCACGAGGCACCGCAGACCGGGTGCGCGAGCACGCCGTCCAGCGTGTCGATCTGGAGCAGGCTGTGGAGGATGCCCGAGTCCCGGAGGTAGATCTTCGGCGACTTGACGATCCGCTTCTTCAGGTTCGTGGAGAAGGGCTCCAGGAGCCGGACCATGAACGTCTGGGTGAGCAGGTCGAGATAGGACCGGATCGTCGTGTGGCTCACCCCCAGCGCCGCGCCGAGCTGGGAGCCGTTGAGCAGCTGCCCGTGAAGGTGAGCCAGCATGCGCCACAGCCGGGAGAGCGTGGCCGCGGGGATGTTGAAGCCGAGCTGGGGGATGTCCTGCTCGAGGAACGTCCGCGTGAAGCTCTCTCGCCAGGTGCGGCTGCTCTCCTCGCCGGCCGCGAGGAAGCTGCGCGGAAATCCTCCCCGGAACCACAGACGCGGGAGCATCGCAGGGTCGCCGGCCGGAAGCTCGTCGGCCAGGAAGGGCGTCAGCTCCAGATAGGCGATCCGGCCCGCGAGCGTCTCCGAAGTCTGCCGCAGCAGCTCGCGCGACGCCGAGCCCAGAAGGAGGAACTGGCCGTTGCGCCGCTCTTCGTCCGCCAGGCTGCGAAGGAGCGGGAACAGATCCGGCACCCGCTGGATCTCGTCCAGGCAGAAGAGAGAGGCCGTGCCCGAGGAGCGATGCAGGTTGAAGAACAGCTCGGGGTCGCGGAGCTTGCCCAGGTCCGAAGGCCGCTCCAGGTCCAGATAGAGGACGCCTTCGCGGTCTCCGACAGTCTCCTTGACGAGCGTGGTCTTACCGCACTGGCGAGGCCCGAGGACCGCCACGACGGGGAAGTCCGCGAGCCGCTCGGCGATCTTCCCCTGGATCTTTCGCGGGAGATAACCATGCATATTGAAAGTCTAGCTTGCAATATGCATGGTTACAAGCTCCTCCTACCCCTTGGTCTCCAGCTCCTCCAGGGTCCCGCCGGCACCCAGCCAGTCGTTGACCCAGTGGGGCCGTTTGCCGCGGCCGGCCCAGGTGAGGCCGGCGTTCTCGGGGTGGCGGTACTTCACGGCGACGGTTCCGGCTCCGGCCGTGCCCCGGGGGGCCCGTGGGGATCTACCGCCGCGCTCCTGCTTCAGCAGATCCTCCAGCGAGAGGCCGATGCTTCCGGCGAGCTCCCGCATCTGGTTCAGCACGCCTTCGCGCTCCTGCTCCCGGCGTTTGACGATCTCCTGCTCGGCGTCCTTGATCAGGGCCTGCAAATCGGGGATCGAGAGGTTGGAAAGGTCGATCTTCGGCATGGACTGAGACTCCTCTCTGGTTCGTGTCGGCGGCAAGTATATCCAAGGGCTCCGGCGGCACGCCGGGCGCCGGGCTGGTAGAGTAAGACCCGGCAGAGAGAGATTGGATAATGCAGAAGCCGCCCAAGGAAGCCGTCCGGAAGCAGCGCCGAACCGCGGAGAAGCTGCGGCTGGACCGCATCGAACGCCACATCTTCCTCTGCTGCGACCCGACGAAAGCCAAATGCGCCAGCCGCAAGTCGACGCTCAAGTCCTGGAAATATCTCCAGAAGCGCCTCAAGGAGCTGGGCCTGGCGCGCAAGAGCGGCGTCTATGCCACCCGCGCCAACTGTCTGGACATCTGCCACGGCGGCCCGATCGCGGTGGTCTATCCCGACGGCGTCTGGTACGGCCACTGCGAGCCCGAAGGCCTGGAGCGCATCCTCCAGGAGCACCTGATCGGTGGCCGGATCGTGCGTGAGCTCCGGATCCTGGAACGACCCCTGCCCGAACGCCCTCTAACCCCGTCCGAGATCGCCGAGACCGATGAAGAAGATGACGCAGACTAGCCGTCTGATCCGTACCGCCTCCACCCTCGCGCTGCTCGCCGTCCTCGGCGCCTGCGCCTCGGCACCGGCTCCGCAGTCCGCCCCGACCGTCCCGGAGCCTGCCGGCAAAACGCCCGCGACCCGGACCGCCGTGCTGATGTCGATCAACGACGTCTACCGGATCGAGGGTCTGAACCAGGGAACGGTGGCCGGGCTCGCCCGCATCCGCGCCCTGCGCAAGGAGCTGGCCGGCCAGTATCCCGATCTGCTGCTCTTCCATGGCGGCGACTTCCTCTTCCCCTCGTTCGCGAGCCGCATGTACAACGGGGAGCAGATGGTCGCCCTCATGAACGACCTCGACGGCGCCCCGGAGGCCTTCGACGACCGGATGGTCGTCGTGTTCGGCAACCACGAATTCGAGAAGACCAGGATGAAGGACGCGCCGATCCTGGCCCGGCGGATCGAGCAATCGCAGTTCCGCTGGCTCGCCGGCAACCTGACCTTCAAGCCAGGCGAGGACGGCAAGCCCGTGATCGACTCGCCCCGGGTCTCGCGGACGGTCCTGCTGGAGAGCGGCGGCATCCGGATCGGCGTCTTCGGCCTCACCATCCCCATGGACGGCGTGGCCTACGCCGACTTCGGCGGCCCGAACGTGGCCGCGAAGGAGCTGACCGCCGAGCTGCGTGCGCAGGGCGCCGAGGTAGTGATCGGCCTGACCCACCTGAATGCCGCGGACGACCGCGATCTGCTCGAAACCCTGGGGGACGACGGGCCGGACCTGATCCTCGGCGGGCACGACCACGAGAAGATGGTGATCGGGGTTGGCAAGCGCCTCGTGCTCAAGGCCGACGCCGACGCCCGGACGGCCACGGTGGTGAAGCTCACGCTCGGCCCCGGCGGCCTGGACGGCCTGAGCATTGCGCACGAGTTTCGGGAGCTGTCCGGCGACTCGCCCAGGCCCGATCCCGACGCCCAGATCCTGGTCGGCCAGTGGCAGTCCCGGCACGAGCGGGAGTTCTGCGCGAAGACGGGCGAGCCGTCGAACTGCCTGGAGACGCTCTACGGCTCCACCCGCACGGTCCTCGAAGCCGAGGAGAACAAGATCCGCGGCCAGGAGACCTCGCTGGGCGACTGGGTCGCGGACCAGATGCTCCGCGAGGCGGCGCCCTGCGGCGCCCAGGTGGCCTTCATCAACGCCGGAACGCTGCGGCTCAACCAGGATCTCCCGGCCGGCACGAAGATCGCGCGGCGCCAGATCGAGGAGCTGTTCGGCTACGAGACGCCGCTGCGGCTGGTGAAGATCAACGGCGCCATCCTGCAGCAGGTCGCGGACCACTCGACCCGCGGCTGGCCCGGCAGCGGCACCTGGCTGCAGCTCGCCGGTTTCGCCTGGGTCCACGACCAGTCGGGAAGGAGGGCCACGAACCTGACCCTGCTGACGCCGCAGGGACCGCGGCCGGTCCGCCCGGACGAGGAGATCCTGGCCGCGGTCAGCGACTTCCTTGTCAACCCGGGGATCGGGGACCAGGACGGCTACATCATGCTCAAGCCCGAGCAGATCGTGACCAACTGCGAGGCGAACGGCCGCGACGTCAAGGAGATCGTGGTGGAAGCCCTGAAGGCCGCACAGCCCCAGGGCATTGCTCCGGTCGCGGACGGACGGATCTGCCAGCCGAACGACGGCCGGCCGTGCCTGGCGGGCGGGAAGGAGTAGGCTTTCCGGATGCTTTCGCCGCGCTGGTCCCGTTCAGCCTTGAGCCTCGTCCCCTTTCTGCTCCTGACGGGCTTCGCCTGCGCGCCGTCTCCCGCTGCGCAGTCTTCTCGGGCTGCGGCCCCAACCGCGGCCCCAGCTACAGCCCAGACTGCGGCCCCGACCGCGACCGAGCCCCGCACTCCAGCTCAGGTGATGAGCTGGAAGAGCGCGGACTGGCTGGAGCGCGAAGGGCGCGAGGATCTGGAACGGCCGGAGATCACGCTGTGCGCCATGAATCTGCGGGACGGCGACAGGGTGGCCGACATCGGCGCCGGCACCGGGTTCTACACCCGGCGGCTGGCGAAGGCGGTGGGGCCGTCCGGCAAGGTCTACGCGAACGACATCCAGCCCGAGATGCTGGAGCGGCTCAAGGAGGCGGCCGGCAAGGAGGGGATCTCGAACATCGTCACCGTGCTCGGCACGGAGGACGACCTGCGGCTGCCGCCGAAGACGTTCGACTGGGTTCTGCTCGTGGACGTCTACCACGAATTCCAGCAGCCGAAGATCATGCTTCAGAAGATCCGCGAGGCGCTCAAGCCCGGCGGCCGCGTGGCGCTCGTGGAGTACCGGATGGAAGGGGAGACGGCGAGCCACATCTCGGTCGAGCACCGGATGACCGTCGAGCAGGTGACGGCCGAGTGGGGAGCTGGCGGATTCACGATCGAGCGGCGGATCGAGGAGCTGCCTTCGCAGCACCTGTTCATCCTGAAGTAGGGGCGGCCCTTGTGGCCGCCCTTGCCCGCGCCACAACGAAATCCCGATCCGCCCCCACCCAGGGCGGCCACAAGGGCCGCCCCTACACTTCCCTCTTCCCATTCCGTGCTATCGTCCGCCGGTCGCAACCCGCGGGTCGAAGTGTGTCCCGTGGGCTTTGCGTATTTCCAGATGAAAGGAGTACCCGCGCGCGATGGCGACTGCTTCCTTGACGAGGCGCTGGACCCCGGCCGATTCGGTCGAGCTGTACAACATCCGGGGTTGGGGGAATGACTTCTTCGCCGTCGGCGGGGACGGGCACATGCTCGTCCACCCCGCGGGCCCTGCCAAGACCGCGCTCGATCTCAAGGCGCTGGTCGACGAGGTGCGCGAACGGGGAATCGGCCTGCCGCTTCTGATCCGGTTCTCGGAGATCATCCAGTCCCGGGTCGTGCAGCTCAACGAGGCCTTCCGGAAGGCCATCAAGGAGTACGGCTACAAGTCCGCCTACCGCGGGGTCTATCCGATCAAGGTGAACCAGGACCGCTACCTGGTGGAGCGGCTTGTGGAGTACGGCCGCCCATACCACTTCGGCCTGGAGGCGGGCTCCAAGCCCGAGCTTCTCGCGGTGATGGCGCTCCTCGACGACGAGGACGCGCTGATCATCTGCAACGGCTACAAGGACGAGGAGTACATCGAGACCGCGCTGCTCGCGTCGCGGCTCGGCCTGCACGTCATCCTGGTGGTCGAGAAGCCGTCGGAGCTGCCGCTCATCCGCGACATCGCGCTGCGCCTGGGCATCCGGCCGCGCATCGGCATCCGGTCCCGGCTGTCCACCCGCGGCTCCGGCCACTGGGAGGCCTCGGGCGGCGACCGCTCGAAGTTCGGCCTCTCGGGCCGCGACATGCTCAACGCCGTGACCTTCCTGCGTGAGAACGACATGCTCGACACGTTCGAGCTGCTCCACTTCCACCTGGGGAGCCAGATCTCGTCGATCCGCTCGGTCAAGGACGGCCTGCGCGAGGCGGCGCACGTCTACATCAACCTGGTCAAGCTCGGCGCTCCGCTCGGCTTCCTCGACGTCGGCGGCGGCCTGGGCGTGGACTACGACGGCTCGCAGACGAACTTCACGTCGTCGCTCAACTACACCCTCCAGGAGTACGCCAACGACATCGTCTTCGGCGTGATGGAGGTGTGCGACGCGCACGGCGTGGCGCACCCGAACATCGTCTCGGAGTCGGGCCGCGCGACCGTGGCTCATCATGCGGTGCTGGTCATCGACGTGCTCGGCGTCTCCGAGTTCGCGGTCGGTACGCTGCCCAAGCAGCTCCCTCCCGAGACCGCGCCGCCGCTGCGCCGGCTGTTCGACACCTGGCGCGAGGTGTCGCGCAAGAACGTCCTGGAGTCCTACCACGACGCCATCGCCGACCGCGACGAGGCGCTGACGCTGTTCAGCCTCGGCCATCTCTCGCTCGAAGACCGCGGCCTCGCCGAGGAGCTGTTCTGGGCCATCTGCCAGAAGGTGCTCAAGATCTCGCGCACGCTGCCGGAGACGCCCGAGGATCTGGAGGGGCTGGAGCGCGCGCTGGCGGACACCTACTTCTGCAACTTCTCGGTGTTCCAGTCGCTGCCCGACTCCTGGGCGATCGATCAGCTGTTCCCGATCGTGCCGATCCACCGGCTCGACGAAGAGCCGCTCAACCGCGCCGTGCTCGCCGACATCACCTGCGATTCGGACGGCAAGATCGACCACTTCATCGACCGCCGCGACGTCAAGGACGTGCTGGAGCTGCACGAATTCCGCGACGAGCCCTACTACCTCGGCGCCTTCCTGGTGGGGGCGTACCAGGAGATCCTGGGCGACCTGCACAACCTGTTCGGCGACACGAACACGGTCCACGTCTCCCTCAACGACGAGGGCGGCTACCGGATCGACGGCGTGGTGGCCGGCGACACGGTCACGGACGTGCTGCGCTACGTGCGCTACAGCCGCGATCACCTGGTGGCCAAGGTGCGGCAGGCGGCCGAGACGGCCCTGCGCGCCAAGCGGATGACCATCGAGGAGTCGCGCCACCTGCTGCGCCGGTACGAGGAAGGGCTCTCGGGCTACACTTACCTCGAGCACGACTGATTCCGCTCCGGCGCTCTCCGGGATGTAGCCAAGAGAAGAGGATAGGAGACGGACATGCAAGCCGACACGCTGGTCGACCCCCTGATTGAGCAACTCCGCCAGGCCGCCCGGCTGGGCGAGGTTGCCGCCATCACGGACCGGATCAAGCACACCCTGGAGTCGTTCATCCCCTCCGAGGGCCTGATCTTTCCCGAGCGGTTCCGGAGGTCCAAGCCGGAGAGCTACTCGCGCCGCCTCCTCTACCGTGATCCCGATCTCGGCTTCACCGCCGTGGTGATGACCTGGGGGCCCGGCCAGCGGACGGCTCTCCACGACCACGCCGGCATCTGGTGTGTCGAGGGTGTGCTCGAAGGGGAGATGGAGGTCGAGCGCTTCGAGCTGCTGGACGAGCCCGCGCCGGGCATCTTCCTCTTCGAAGCCCGGGAGCGCCTCCGCGCCGACGCCGGCTCGGCCGGTGCCCTGATCCCGCCCCTGGAGCATCACACGCTCGCCAATCCGACGGCGGACCGGGTCGCCCTCACGCTCCACGTCTACGGCGGCGAGATGGATCACTGTACGGTGTTCGAGCCGGTGGACTCTCAGACCGGCATCTACCAGTCGAAGGTCAAGTCTCTCTGCTACGACGAATGAGCACCGATCCCCAGAGCCCCCGCGGCCTCGGCAAGCACCCCGACATCCTGATCCGCCAGGAGCGGCCCTTGAACGCCGGTCCGACGCCGGAGCAGCTGCGCCGCGCGTTCCTGACCGAGAGCTCGGCCTTCTTCGTGCGCAACCACGGCGACGTGCCGATGGTCGAGCGCGACCTCTACCGCCTCACGCTCAACGGGCTGGTGCGCAAGCCGCTCAAGATCTCGCTCGACGAGTTGGAGCGCCTGTCCAAGGTCGCGGTGACGGCTACGCTCCAGTGCGCGGGCAACCGCCGCGAGGAGATGATGGCGGTGAAGCCGATCCCCAACGAGCTGGGCTGGGGCAACGAGGCCGTGAGCACCGCCGAGTGGAAGGGCGTGCCGCTGCGCGAGATCCTCAAGGCGGTCGAGCCGCTGCCGGAGGCGAAGCACGTCGCCTTCACCGGGCTGGACGAGACCGAGCGCCACGGGAACGTCTTCAACTTCGGCGGCTCGATTCCGCTCGACAAGGCGCTGTCCTCCGAGGTGCTGCTGGCCTGGGAGATGAACGGCGAGCCGCTGCCGCCGGCCCACGGCGCCCCCCTGCGGGTGGTGGTGCCGGGCTACATCGGCGCGCGCAGCGTGAAGTGGCTGAGCACCATCACGCTTCAGGAGCAGCCGTCGGACAACTACTTCCAGGCCTTCGCCTACCGGCTCTTCCCGCCGAACGTGGACCACACCAACGTGGACTGGGACACGGGGCTCATGCTCGGCCCGTTCAACGTGAATTCGCTCATCCTGTCGCCGGACGAGGGCGCGACGCTCGCGGCCGGCTCGGTCACCGTGAGCGGCTTCGCCTTCGGGGGCGAGCGCGAGGTGGCGCGGGTCGACGTCTCCGCGGACGGCGGACGCACCTGGACCGTGGCCGAGCTTGGCGCGGAACACTCCCGCTGGGCCTGGCGCCTCTGGGAAGCCCGTCTCGATCTGCCCGCCGGGGAGCACGAGATCGTCTGCCGCGCCTGGGACATCGCGGCCCAGACTCAGCCCGAGCATCCGGCGCAGGTCTGGAACTTCAAAGGCTACATGAACAACTCCTGGCATCGGGTCCGGGTGAACGTCTCTCGCTCGTAAATCCCTCGTAGGGGCAGGTCTCGTGCCTGCCCCTTGAGGCCGACCCCAAGGGTCACAAGGGTTGCCCCTACCGTGCGTGAACGGCTCCCTCTCTACCTCGGGCTTCTTCTGGCCCTCGTCACCCTGGTGACGTTCCTGCCGGTCACCGGCCACGACTTCGTCCGCTTCGACGATCCGCTCTACGTCACGAACAACGCCGAGGTCCAGGCCGGCCTGACCTGGAACGGGCTCGGCTGGGCGCTGATCGGGAATGTCGCGAGCAACTGGCATCCGCTGACGATCCTCTCCCACATGGTGGACTGCCAGCTCTTCGGTCTGAACCCGCGCGGCCATCACCTCACGAGCCTGGTGCTGCACGTGCTGAACACCGTGCTGCTGTTCGAGGTGCTGCGGCGGATGACGGGCTCCACCGTCAAGAGTGCCGTGGTGGCGGCGCTCTTCGGCCTCCATCCCACCCACGTGGAGTCGGTGGCCTGGGTGGCCGAGCGCAAGGATGTGCTCTCGGGCTTCTTCTGGATTCTGACGATGGGCGCCTGGCACCGCTACGTCCAATTGCCTTCGCGCCGACGATACGTGGAGACCGCGGTCTGCCTCGCTCTCGGCCTGATGTCGAAGCCCATGGTGGTGACGCTGCCGTTCGTCCTCCTGCTGCTCGACGTCTGGCCGCTGCGCCGGCTCGACCCGTTCGATCGGAGCAGCTTCCTCCTGAGGGTGAAGGAGAAGATCCCGCTCTTCGCTTTATCGGTGGCGTCCGCCGTGGTGACGGTCGTCGCCCAGACGTCCAGCCTGGCCTCGACCGAGACGTTCCCGATCTCGCACCGGCTGGCCAACTCGGCGCTCTCCTATGTGAAGTACCTGGGGATGACGCTCGCGCCGCGCGACCTCGCGGTCTTCTACCCCATGCTGCCGGGGATCTCCTTCGGGAAGGCGGCGCTCGCCGCGGTGCTTCTCGTCCTGCTGACTGTCCTGGCGGTCCTCGCGGTCCGCCGAGCGCCGTACGTGACGGTGGGCTGGTTCTGGTACGTGGGAACGCTCGTGCCCGTGATCGGACTGATCCAGGTGGGAGGCCAGGCGCTGGCGGACCGCTATACCTATCTGCCGACGATCGGCCTCTTCCTGATCGCTGCATGGGGGCTGCCCGATCTGCTGCCCGATGTTGTGCAGCAGAGGCGCGGACTGTTGCGCCGGTTGCTGATCCTTCCGGCCGTGCTCGTCCTTGTCGCCCTGGCCCTCGGCAGCCGCCTGCAGCTGCGCCACTGGCAGGACAGCGAGGCGCTCTTCCGGCACACCGCCGCGGTCACGGAGCGCAACTACCTGGCCCATCTCAACCTCGCCCAGATCCTGGCGGAGCAGGAACGGCGCCCCGAGGCCATGGAGCAGTACCGGCTGGCTCTCTCCTACCGGCCGCGCATGTGGCAGATCCACGCCAGCCTCGGCAACAACCTGCGGCGCTGGGGCAAGCCGGCCGACGCGGTCCGGTGGCTGCGCAACGCCGTCCAGCTCCGCCCCACGGACGGCACGCTCCACCACTCGCTCGCCATGGCCCTGGACGATCTCGGCCAGACCGACGCGGCCATCGCCGAGCTGAGGAAGGCGGTGGAGCTCAACCCGCGCCTCGACGACGCCTGGTACGGCCTCGGGATTCTCCTGCGAAAGAAGGGGGACGCCGCCGGAGCCCTCCAGAACTTCCAGGCCGCCCCGGAATCCGTGCGCACCCGACTCGGAGGTGTTCCATGACCCGACCCTGGGAGACGCTCGACGCCGTCGACACGGATGAAGGCAAGCTGGAGCTTCGGCGCCGCGGCTCGGATGGCGACGACTTCGTCATCACGGTCGCCGGCCGGGTGCTGATGAGCAGCATGGCCCACCTGACCGAGGTCGCGGTGGCCGAGATGGCCTGCCGCGAGGTGATGAACCGGGAGAAGCCGCGCGTGCTGATCGGCGGCCTGGGCATGGGCTACACGCTGCGGGCCGCCCTGGACGTCCTCCCCCGCACGGCGCGGGTCGAGGTCGCCGAGATCAACGAGGCCGTCGTCCGCTGGTGCCGGGGTCCGCTCGCCCGCCTGACCCAGAATGCCCTGAAGGACCGCCGGGCCGCCGTGAGGATGGAGGACGTGGCCGCGATGATCGCCCGGGGCGGCTATGACGCGATCATCCTGGATCTCTACGAAGGCCCGAGGGAAGCTGCCCGCGCCGAGGGCGATCCGTTCTACGGCCGCGAGGCCCTGAAGCGCACCCGGGAGGCCCTCACCCCCGGAGGCGTCTTTGCCGTCTGGTCCGAAGACCCGGACGCCGCCTTCGAGAAGCGCCTGCGAGCCGCCGGCTTCCAGGTCGACCGCCGCAAGCCCGGCAAGGGCGGCCCGCGGCACGCCGTCTATCTGGCCCGACGCTCCCGGCGCGGGTAGCGTACAGAATATGGACATTTTGGGGTCTTGACTCTCCCTCTCAATCCGGTATCGTGAGCCCCCTTGGACGCGCCGCGCATGCGCAGCGTCCATTGCCGCTTCGGTGCGCAGCCGCGGTACACAGGTGTCGCCTGTGGCAGCCACCGGGCGTGGGTTCTTTGACAATCTGAAGAAATGGCGCCTGCCGTGTCCAAGGCCATCGCCATTTCGACCCACGAGGCCTGCCTGCCGGGGAGGGGGTAGAACAGGCCGGAGGTGTGCGAGCGTGATAGGCGCCTCGCAGCTCCGGGAACGTGGGTGCCTTCGTGAAGGATTGAACCTCCCCGCTTTTTGTACTCCTCGGAGGTAGGTGGTGAGGCTATGCCTTTGCGACCTGGGTCATGCCCTTGGCCCGAGCGATGTCGCCGAGCGCCTTGGCGATGCCAGCGGCATCGTCCGGCGCCACTTCGAGCCAGGCATCCAGATAGGCCGCCATCTCCTCCGGAGTGCGGAGGTGCTCCGCAACGTCATAGAGCGTCGTCTTGGCAGAGCTCGTCTTGTCGCTCTTTCCCATGGTGGCTACTCCTGAAAGTGCCTGGCCAACTGTGTAGCCGACATGCTACGACTGTCAATACAGCCATACCCGATCTCACCGCCTGCTGCGCGTCCAAGGGCTCTTTGGCCAAGTGCCGCGCGGGTAGGGACTGAGCGGTTCAGCCGGACCAAGCCCGCAGGGGGCGAATCAACTGGGGGCTCGAAAGGAGATTGGATGACAGAACCTCAATCCTCAAGACGGTGGCCAGTGCAGGACGCGGAGGCCCGCTTCAACGAACTTTTGGAGGCCAGCCTCAAGGAGGGGCCTCAGATCGTAACTTGGCAGGGAGTCGAGGTTGCCGTCCTTGTGCCATTCGAGGAATGGAGCCGGCTCACGGCGCCGGTCCGCCCTACGCTCAAGGAGCTGCTCCTTGCCGAAGAGGGGAGAGCCGAGATCCCTGTGCCCACCCGCCGCCGCTGGCACCGCCGGCCCCCAGTCGTGTTCTATTAGAGGAGAGCGCCTGTGTATCTCCTCGACACCGACGTCATTTCGGAACTGAGGCGCCAGCGTCCACATGGAGTCGTGGTTGCTTGGCTTGAAGGAGTGGACGACCAGACCGACGCTCTCGCGGGTACTGCCACTCCCTCACGCCCCTGTCAGTTGACTCTCAAGTGTCCACAAATCCGAAAGGCCCATATACGTCAGGCGCTATCACATTGACGCGTCTAAGCGATCTGCGTAGCATCGAAGCCAAAGCACAGTGACGCCATGGGAGTCAGAGCTTCGGTGAATAGCGGAGTCAATGTCAGACCTTGCACTTGCTGACCCATGGTGGCACGTTAGCGAATCTATTGGCTATGCGCTAAGAACTGAGCGCTCGTTGCACGCTTTTCTAGTGAGTCCCCTTGAGCTGGTGACGCTTTAATCAAGAGCAGGAGGAGGTTATGGTGCAATCGTCAAGTGGTCGCATGGTTAGCTCGTTGCCGCGGTCGTTGAAAGATCTCCAGAAAGCCTGCGACGCAATAGCAACCTCAGCTCCTGGAGACACTCATCGAATTGCTTCGCTCATGCAGCAGATGAGCCTCGACTACTATGCAGACGTTCGCAAGCAGGCCCAGCAGAGTTTCGCTTCTGCCCTCGTTGCAGCCACTGTTGGTACCCTCTTTTTTCTTTACGCCGTACTGCGTGCGATGTCATCGGAAAATGGGGTCTGGATCGGTATCGCTGCAGGAGCCTTAGTACAAGTCATCTCAGCTATTAACTTCTACCTCTACGGGCGAGCGGCACGTCAATTTGCATCGTTTCATATCTGCCTCGAACGCACTAACCGGTTCCTTCTAGCTAACACGCTTTGTGAACAGTTAGCATCTCCTCTTCAAGATCAGGTCCGGCAGGATCTAATCAAGATAGTTGCAAGCGCACCAATGCTTACCTTAGATGTCACAGAGGGCCACCAGTTGCAGCAGCCTCAACCGGCTGCAACTGGTGGCAATTCAGCGGAACAAGGCGCATAGCCCACGACCGGATAAGAGCAGCGGAGCATGTAAAGGCGGATAGCTGGCAATGGAACGATTCCGAGTCGAGCTGTTACACGCAGAGGCTTTGCCCCTTCACCTGCTCGACGCACTCAGTGTTGCATTTCAGGGCAGTGACCGCATTCTTCGAGAAGCCGCTGAAGCTCATCATCGACGCTTCCAGAATCACATCGAATTTATTCGACGGCACGACTACGCGATGCTTTTAAGCGAATGGGATTACCGGATGGGGTTGTTCAAGAGCCGGCACCGATCGCGGCAGCGATTGGACCACAAGATATACTCCTCGCTGGCCAGGCGAATTCAGGCATATGAGGAGGCATACAACCTACTGAATGCTCAATTCTTTTCCTTGGTTGCGGTTGGGCTGTTTGCTGCGGGCCGCTCTCGCGGAGAAATAGTCAGATTTTTAGATGGTCAAAGTTGGTCGACAAGACACGAGATTCTTGCAAGGTGGGGATGGATAAAGCGGCATGCTTACCTGCTGGCGGAGAGGAAGCTGCTACTACCTGCGCCCTATTCATGTTCGTTGGTCCCTAGAGGTGCGGCTGGAGAACAGGACGATGAGGAATTCCACCAGCTATTGTCCTTCCTGCACTTCCTTCGCTTCGAGACTGGTCGCGAGCTACTCTTTTCAGAAAAGAGTGAAACCCCGGATTTTATCCTAGAGGATCAGGCCGGAGGTTTAGTGGGGGCAGAGATGACGCAGGCTTGGACCTCCCCGACTTGGACAAGTGAACACGTCGCGAAAACCGAAGTGTTGAGATTTCTGTACAGCAAGTTACGCTGCTTTGATCTGCATATCCACATCGAGACCCCACCCTCTTGGCGCCTACTTAGAAAGCGTCGAGCACAGGCCGTCGAATGGATATTTAAAGAGCTTGCAGACATTGGCCTTTTCGCAACAGAAGTCTCGATCCGGAATCGTGATCTGAACCTGAGGCTCAAAATATGGCCGGCCGAAGGGCGGCCTAGCATTTCTCACGGCAAGGCTGGTCCGATTGCGGCCAATACCGAGAAGCTGTCACTGGCAATGCATGTATCAGTTCAAAAGGCGCTTCGTCGCAAGATTGAAGGGCCGCAGCCCGCGGTCAAGCCTTGTCATCTCGTCATCTATCCATATCACGATCTAGACACAGATCTCGAAAAGGTCATTGCCGAATTCTTTCGACATTCGCCGTTTGATGTGAGTAGTCACTTCTCCTCAGCTTGGCTATGTAGTGAAACTCGTTTCGTCAAACTCGCGTAGATTCGCTCACTTTGAATATTCCGGCGGAGGGAACGGACACAGCCCTTCGTTTAAACGGACGGGCCACGAGGGCCTGCATATCGTTTTTCGGATACGTGCCGGCGCTGACCTGCCGCGGGTTGCGGCTCGCCGGGCGAAGGCCGGGCGGAGAGCTTCCTCCGGAAGTCGGGCGCCACGTCGCCGGTCTTCAACTGCTCGGCGGCATCACGGAAGGCGCTCAAGCACGCGGCTTGAGCCTGTGCTAACGTTAATGTATGAAGGCCTGAGTTTATATCGAGACCTCCATGGTGAGCTATCTCACGGCTAGGCCCAGTCGCGACATCGTCGCCGCCGCTCATCAGCAGATCTCACTCGACTGGTGGGAGCGTCGCAGGCAAGACTTTGATCTTGTTGCTTCTCTTCTGGTCGTGAACGAGGCGCGCATGGGAAACCCTGAGGCGGCTTCAAGGAGACTCGCCGTCCTTGAGGGTATACCTCTGCTGGAAGTGACCGCCGCTGCTCAGGAGCTAGCAGTTGCCATTGTTCAGAATGGGCTTCTGTCTCAGGCTTCCTACCCAGACGCCCTGCACATAGCAACCGCCACCGTTCATCAGGTCGATTACCTCCTCACCTGGAACTGCAACCACATTGCCAATGCAGAGATTTTGCCGCGGGTTGCCTTGATTTGCGACTTGTTCGGCTTGGCTCTACCCTATATCTGTACTCCTGAGGAGTTACTTGGAGAATCCCAATGAGCATGGACCCCATTGTCGACGAGCTTGATCGGATGCGTGCGGAGCAGATGGCAGAGTACAACTTCGATTTCGCGGCATTCTACCGAGACCTCAAAGAGCAGGAGCGACTGTTGCCACAGGCAGTTCAACCTCCCTCGAAGGCATCGCCGACTCCGCGCTTGCCGCGGACGACTGACCTCGCGGGGCGCGGAGAGAAGTAGGGGCGGCCGAGCTTCGAATCGACATCTCGCTGAATCTTGCCAGAGCCGACTCGGCGCGGTAGGGTACGCCCCCGGAAGGAGCACCCTATGAAGACCATGCCGACCCGACTCGCCATCCTCATACTCGCACTGCTGCCCCTGGCCAACGCTGCGTCCGCCCAGGAAGCGATCCCCGCCCCACCCGACGTGGCCGCGCCTCCCACGGATGCCGTGACGACGGCGTCCGGGCTGGCCAGCAAGGTGCTCACTCCGGGCACCGGTACGGAGCATCCGCTTCTCACCGACAAGGTGAAGGTCCACTACACAGGCTGGACCACGGACGGGAAGATGTTCGACTCCTCCGTGGCGCGGAACAAGCCGATCGTGTTCGGGCTCAACCAGGTCATCGCGGGGTGGGGCGAAGGCGTCCAGCTCATGGTGAAGGGCGAGAAGCGGCGCTTCTGGATTCCGGCGAAGCTCGCCTACGAAGGCAAGCCGGACCGGCCGCAGGGGATGCTCGTGTTCGATGTCGAGCTGCTCGACATCCTGAAGCCGCCTCCGGCGCCCGCGGACGTGGCGGCACCTCCCTCCGGCGCCGAGACCTCGAAGTCCGGGCTGGCGTGGACCGTTCTCAAGCCTGGCACCGGCACCCGGCATGTGACGAAGAACGGCGCCGTCCGCGTCCACTACACGGGCTGGACCACGGACGGGAAGATGTTCGACTCCTCGCTGGCCAAGGGCGCGCCGGCCTTCTTCGAGCTCAAGAAGGTGATCCCCGGCTGGATTGAGGGACTGCAGCTCATGGTCGAAGGGGAGTCGCGCCGCTTCTGGATTCCCAAGAAGCTCGCCTACCGCGGGCTCCCCGGCATGCCCGAGGGCGTGCTGGTCTTCGACATCGAGCTGCTCGAAATCGTCCGCCCCTGAGCTGTCGAAAGCGACTTGGAACGAGGCCGGCCGGAGGTTCCAAATCCGGTGTCATCGGTGTGACAACCGGGCCGGCCCCCCATGCTATCCTCGCGAAATTCTAGGTTTCCCGTTTCATTTCGAGAGGAGAGCGACATGCGTTCGAGGCTCTGTCCCATCTGGCTCGTCTTCCTGCTGCTCGCCGGCACGGCCTTCGCGCAGCAGACCGGCTCGGTCTCCGGCGTCGTTCGCGACGCGGACGGCCAGCCGCTGCCCGGTGCCACCGTCACCATCACGGGTCCGCTGGTCCCCACCGGCATCTCGGAGGTCAGCCGCGAGAACGGCGCCTACGATTTCGAGCGCCTGCCCGCGGGCGACTACACGATCACCGCCGAGCTGTCCGGCATGGGCTCGGCCGAGCGGGCGGTCATCGTGAGCGTCGACCGCGACACGCAGGTGAACCTCGCGCTCGGCGCCGCCTCGGTGTCCGAGGAGATCACCGTCAATGCGGTCGCGCCGGTGATCGACACCCGCTCTACCGAGGTGCAGGTCAACTTCACACAGGAAGAGATCGAGGATCTGCCGATCCCCCGCACCTACAAGGGCTTGTTCCAGCTCGCCCCGGGCGTCAGCGAGAACGACCGCCTGGCTCCGAACGCCGGCGGCGCCCGCATGGACAACAACTTCCTGGTGGACGGCATCAACATCACCAACCCGCACTACGGGGACATCCTGCCGAACATCACCGAGCTGGACATCGACGAGGTCAACGTCAAGCGCGCTGGAGTGACGGCCGAGTTCGGCCGCACCGGCGGCATGGTGGTCAACGCGGTGACGAAGTCCGGCACCAACGACCTGGCCGGCCGGGTCCGCGTCGACTACCAGCCCGCGGACTTCGTCAGCGACTCCAAGGACAAGGCCCTCCAGAACACCGTCGACCGCAACGGCATCGCGGGCGCTCTGGGCGGCCCGATCGTCCAGGACCGCCTCTGGTACTACGGCTCGGCGAGCTTCCCGAGCGAGACGACCACGGACCGGGTCAACGCCCTGGGCCCGGTGCCGGACCGCAAGCAGCAGACCGATGAGTACTTCCTGAAGCTGAGCTCCAACCCGGCTTCGTCGCACAGCTTCTTCGGCGCCGTCCGCTCGCGCGAGACCACGACCGACCGCGCCAACGTCGGCTCGAACGTCTCTCCCGCGGCGGCCACGAACGACAGCACCGACTATCTTCTGGGTACGCTCGGCTGGACGTGGGTCGCGACCTCGAACAGCTTTGTCGAGGCGAAGTACAACCACAACAAGGAAGAGAACTCGATCGACCCCATCACCGGCCTCGGATACCGGCCGACCTTCGACGCCGCCCACCCCGAGCTGATGGGCCGCTTCACCACCACCGCCGACCGCATCGTGGGCGGTGCCAACGCGATCGGCCAGATCGTTGGCGGCAACGACCTCGCGGTCAACAACCAGGACTTCAAGCGCGACGAGGCGCGGGCCGTGTTCCAGACCCTTCAGGGCTGGGGAGGCGCGGACCACGACATTCGCGTCGGCGTCAGCTACGACGAGACCTCGGAGGAGCTGGAGCGCGTGGCGAACGGCTGGGGCTCCGTCACCTGGAACTCGACCACGAAGCTGTACACGGCCACCTACGTCTCCGCCCAGCCGCCCCACACGGGCCGCGGCGAGGCGTTGGGCGTCTTCCTTCAGGACGAGGTGACCCTCGGCGAGCGGACCACCGTCACCGCGGGCCTGCTCGTCAACAAGGATGTCTACTACGGCGAGGGCCTGGGCAGCACGCCGGGCACCAAGACCAAGAGGAAGATCCTCACCTTCGACTGGGATCAGCAGATCCAGCCCCGCCTGGGCGTCTCCTTCGTGCCGAAGGTCGACCTCGGCGACAAGCTCTACGCCTTCTTCGGCCGCTACAACAACACCGAGAACAAGTCGCTGGTCCGGGCCGCCTCGCCGACCCGCATCTTCACCACCCGCGCCACCTTCGACGCCGCCGGCAATCTGATCAGCAACGTGCCCGCGGCGAACACCCAGACCAAGACCATCGACGCCGGGCTCGATCCGCAGTACACGGACGAGTTTGTCGCCGGCTATGCCCGACCTCTGAATAGCGCCTGGTCGGCGGAGATCTTCGGAATCCACCGCGAGGTGGGGGACATCATGGAAGACATCAGCGCCGACGGTCTCGGCAGCGGTCCCTTCCGTGTGGCCCAACTGCCGGACGCCTACCGCAAGTACACCGCCGCGACCCTCCTCCTCAACCGGAGAGCGGTCGACGACGGTCTCATGCGCCTCTCGGTGAACGCCAGCTACACCTGGAGCAAGCTGGAAGGCAACTGGGATATCGACTACGCCGAGTCCCTCTTCTACAACTCGTCCTTCCTCCAGGACGGCCCGGGCGTGTTGATCACGGACAACCGCGACGGCCTGCTGCGGGGCGACCGCACCCACGTCCTCAAGGTCTTCGCGACCGTTCAGCCCTGGGAGAACGGCCGCGTCGGCGGCTACCTCCGCTATCAGAGCGGCGGCGCCTG
The DNA here is from genome assembly GCA_031390755.1 of Holophagales bacterium. Classification (GTDB taxonomy): domain Bacteria; phylum Acidobacteriota; class Thermoanaerobaculia; order Multivoradales; family UBA5704; genus DATMER01. Next base: position 17,002 of record JANMTS010000028.1, on the reverse strand, counting down.
GGAGGCCCGCGGCCTGCCGGACGCCGCGGTCTCCAGCTCGTCACACGTCCGCTATCTGGAAGAGGCGGGCTCGCGCCGCATGGAAAGCTGGACCAACCTCGACCTGCTGGTCTCGCACGCGTTCGACCTCGGCCTCTTCGGTCTCGAGCTGGAAAGCCGCATTCTGAACGTCCTCGACGAGCAGGCCGAAACGACGGTAGACGACCGCCTGATCATCGGCCGCGCCACGGCGCCGAACAACCCGAAATTCGGCAAGCCGACCAGCTACTCCGCGCCGCGAGCCTTCGTGCTCACGGCGACCGCGAGCTTCTAGGAAAACCCGGTTCCCCCCTCTCTCTGGTTGCGGGAAGAGGGGGGAACGGCTACTCGGTAGGTAGGCCCGAAGCCCGCCGACGGATCGAACGGGCGCGCCACATCTCCCAGATGGCAGGGATCAGCGACAGCGCGATGATCGCCAGGACGACCAGCGAGAAGTTCTCCTGGACGAACTTCATGTTGCCGAACAGATAGCCGGCCACCGTGCAGGTGAAGACCCAGATGAGGCCGCCGACCACGTTGTAGCTCATGAAGCGGCCGTAGCTCATCGTGCCCAGGCCGGCCACGAACGGCGCCAGCGTGCGGACGATCGGCACGAAGCGGGCGAGGATGATCGTCTTGCCGCCGTACTTCTCGAAGAACTCATGCGTGTAGGCGAGGTGCTCGGGCTTGACCACCCGGAACCGCGTGGCGTTCAGGAGCCGAGCTCCCAGGAAGTGCCCCACCCAGTAGTTCACCGTGTCGCCGATGATCGCTGCGACGGACAGCAGGAACAAGAGCCAGGCGAGCGACAGCGAGCCGAGGGCCGCGAAGGCGCCGGCCGCGAACAGCAGCGAGTCGCCGGGCAGGAACGGCGTCACCACCAGGCCTGTCTCGGCGAAGACGATCAGGAAGAGAATCAGGTACGTCCAGGCGCCGTACTGGTCGAGAATCCGGCGCAGGTGCTCGTCCAGATGCAGGAAGATGTCGATCAACTGGCTCGGGTCCATGTCATCCTCACGGGAACCCCGTCGCGGATAGTCGCGGATATCGAAGGCGTCGCGGGCGCGCCGGGGGAGGCAAAGCCTACCATGGCCCCGGGGCGTGGCAGGACCCGTGCAAGACAGGTCGAAGACTCTGACCGTCTCTCAAACCCGGCAAAGGATCTCCACGTCCATGACCCTGTCCATCTTCCTTGTCCTGGCCCTGCTGGCCGCCGTGGTCGTGGTGTTCGCCTTCGAATGGGTGTCCGTGGACATGGCGACCCTGATCCTTCTGTCCATCCTGGTCCTGTCCGGCATCCTGACCGTGGACGAGGCCTTCTCCGGTTTCTCCAACGAGATCATCATCATCCTGGCCTCCATCTTCGTGCTCTCGGGAGCCCTGATGAAGGGGGGCGTCCTCGACCACCTGAGCGACGTCATCCACCGCTTCGCCCGGGGGAGCCGCACGAAGGTGCTGCTCTGCGTCATGCCGGTGACCACGTTCATCTCGTCGTTCATGAATAACACGACCACCACGGCCGTGATGATGCCCGCGGTCCTGGGAGTCTGCAGGAAGAGCCGGATCAGCCCTGGCAAGATCCTGATTCCGCTCGCCTTTGCCTCGATGCTCGGTGGCACCTGCACGCTGATCGGCACCTCCACCAACGTGGCGGCCAGCGGCTACGTCCGCGCCTCAGGGCTCGAGCCTTTCACCATGTTCGAGTTCCTTCCCGTGGGCCTGGCGGTGAGCGTGGTCGGCTTCCTCTACATGGTCTTCGTGGGGCACCGGCTGCTGCCGGGCACCCGCGAGGCCGGTTTCGAGGAGCAGTACGCCATCCGCGAGTTCCTCTCGGAGGTCGTCGTAACCCCGGGATCTGCGCTCGCCGGCCAGGAGCTCCGCGACAGCCGGCTGGGGGAGATGGGCCTGCACGTGCGGGCGATCCTGCGGGACGGCCGCCGCCTGGACGCCGAGCCCTCACTGGCCTTGGCGGAAGGGGATCTGCTCCTCGTCCAGACCCGCCGCGAGGCCCTGCTCCAGGTAAAGGACACGGCCGGGATCGAGATCAAGCCCGACCTGAAGATGGAGCCCATGGACCTGGCCAGCGAGACCATGATGATCGCCGAGGCCATCCTGATGCCGCAGTCGAACCTCGCGGGGCGGACGATCAAGGAGCTCGACTTCCGCCGCCGCTTCGGCGTCACCGTCATCGCCATCTACCGCAAAGGCCACGCCCTGGCGACCCGGATCGGCGGTCTGCCGCTACGGATCGGCGACGTGCTGCTCATCCAGGGGAGGCCCGACCGGCTCCGCGACCTCGCGGACAGCCCTGACCTCTGGATCCTGCAGGAGACCGTGCATCAGCCCGCACGGCGGCGCAAAGGACTCTACGCGGTGGGGATCTTCCTCGTCGCGGTGATCGCCTCGTCGTTCGATTGGGTTCCGCTACCCATCGCGTTCCTCGTGGCGGCACTGGCAGTGATCGGCACCCGCCTCATCACCATGGAGGAGGCCTACGACCTGATCGACTGGCGGCTGCTCATCCTGATCGCCGGCATGACCGCCTTTGGCCTCGCCATGCAGAAGACCGGCGCCGCCGAGTATCTCGCCAGCCAGATCGTGACGCTGACGGGATCGCTGCCCGTGGCCATGTTGATGCTGGCCTTCGCGGTCCTGACGATCCTGCTGACCCAGCCGATGTCGAACGCCGCCGCCGCCCTGGTCGTCCTGCCGGTCGCGATGAGCACCGCCACGAAGATGGGCTACGATCCGAGATCCTTTGCGGTGCTGGTGACCCTCGCCGCGTCGCTCTCGTTCATCACCCCGTTCGAGCCGTCCTGTCTCATCGTCTACGGCCCGGGCCGCTACCGCTTCCGCGACTTCATGATCTGCGGCCTTCCGCTCACCGCCCTGGTGGTTGCCATCCTGATGGTGATGGTGCCATGGATCTGGCCCACGAGGTAACCTGACGCCATGATCGCAAACCCTGCCGACCTCTTCCTGCACGACATTCGCCTCCAGGCCCGCAAGCTCAAGGAGCTCGCGGACAAGGCCATCGCCCAGGTTCGCGACGAGCAGCTAACCGTCACCCTCGACCCCGAGTCCAACAGCCTCGCCTCGATCATCCTTCACATGGCGGGCAACCTCCGCTCCCGGTGGACCGACTTCCTCACGACCGACGGAGAGAAGCCGAACCGCCACCGCGACGCCGAGTTCGAGTCTCAGGAGGGAATCACGCGAACCCGGCTCTTCGCCCCCTGGGAAGAAGGCTGGCTCCGCCTGATCGAGACCCTGGACAGCCTCACTGCTGAAGACCTCTCGAAAACGATCTTCATCCGCTCCGAGCCGCACACGGTGGTCCAGGCCATCAACCGCGGGATCACGCATTCCGCCTATCACGTCGGCCAGATCGTCCTGCTGTCGAAGCACCTGGCGGCCGGAGAATGGCAGACGCTGTCGATCCCACGCGGGAAATCACAGGATTTTACGCAGGCCTTGCGGGAGAAGGCTCCGGGCGGTTAGCGAGGCCGATCACCGTCCACGACCAGCGACCACCGGAAGGGAAACCGTCTGCGCAGCTCGCGGACAGGCAGGCCCGCGGTCAGGCGGGCGACGTCGGCGAGGGACCAGCTTTGCTCGAAGGAGACCCGGCCGTCGTGCAGGGTGACCGCGCTGGCTCCCAGGAGCTTCTGGATCAAGAGGAGGAGGGCTGGGGCGAGGCGGCTGGGCCGGAGGTCGACCACGGCGGCTCCGGATCGCGAGACCCGCCTCATCTCCCCGAGGATCTTGAGGTTCGACTCGGCCTCGAAGTGGTGGAAGAAGAGCGTCGAGAAGGACCACTCGAAGGCGCCGTCGCGGAACGGCAGGGCCGCGGCATCGGCCACGACTCGATGCTGAACCGATCCGGACTTTCTTCCGATGACCAGATGACGGAGCTTCAGGTCCAGCCCCACGACCTTCAGGGGAGCGCCGCGCTTTGCCGCGGACCGGGCGAGATCCTCGGCGACTGCGCCTGTCCCGGTACCCAGATCGAGCACCCGGCGCGGCTCGGACCAGCGTCCGAGCCGCGGCAGGAGGGTTCTCTTCAGGGGCCTGGCTCCCAGGAGGAGCCGGTTCAGCCGCCCGAGGTCGCGTAACGACCTCTCGGCCTCCTCGTAGGAGAGCGAGGGCTCGTCCAGCTTCTCGGGCTGCCTTGTGACGGAGGCCACTCGCTATTCGATGAGGCCCGTCATGGGTGAGGAGGCCGAGGCGTAGAGCTTTCTCGGAATGCGGCCGGCGTGGGCGGCGAGCCAGCCGGCTTCGACGCCGAGCCGCATGGCGTGGGCCATGCGGATGGGATCCCGGGCCTCGGCTACGGCGGTGTTCATGAGGACGCCGTGGGCTCCAAGCTCCATGGCGAGGGCGGCGTCGCTCGCCGTGCCCACGCCCGCGTCCACGATCACCGGGACGTTCGACTGCTCCAGGATGATGCGCAGGTTGGCGGGGTTGCGGATGCCCATGCCGGAGCCGATCGGCGCGCCGAGCGGCATCACGGCGGCGGCGCCGAGATCCTCCAGCTTGCGGCAGACGACCGGGTCGTCGTTCGTGTAGGGCAGGACGATGAAGCCTTCCTTCACCAGGATCTCCGTCGCCTTGAGCAGCTCGACGTTGTCCGGGAAGAGCGTCTTCTTGTCGCCGATGACCTCCAGCTTGACCCAGTTCCAGCCGCCCAGCTCGCGGGCCAGACGGGAGGTCCGGACCGCTTCGTCGGCGGTGTAGCAGCCGGCGGTGTTCGGCAGCAGCAGGTAGCGGTTCTGGTCGACGAAGTCGAGCAGCGAGCCCTTTCCCCGGTCGTCCAGGCGGCCGTCGAGGTTCACGCGCCGGAGCGCCACGGTGACGACCTCGGTGCCCGAGGCGTCCAGCGCCGCGGCCATGGTCTCGAAGTCGGGATACTTGCCAGTCCCGAGGAACAGGCGCGAGCGGAACGTACGGTCCGCAATCGTCAAGGGTTCAACGAAGGACTCGGCGGCGAGCCCGGGTGTCTCGACGGTCAGTGTCGTCATGGTTGCCTCCAAACCCGCCGAGTCTAGCAGGGGGTCTGCCCGCGCTCGACGACGAAACGCGGCGCCGCGTCCGACTTCGGCAGGCGGACGATGTGGATCGGCCGCTCCGAGGTGATGCAGACGCAGTTGGGAGCTGGCGGCGCCTCCAGGAGGTCGACCACCAGTCCGTCTCCCTCCTGGACGACTCCGCGGATCGTCACCCTCGAAACGCACGACTGGGTGCGCATCGCGGCGACCATCACCATGTCCTTCGTGAAATCCACGGCCGGCGGCTCGGCGGACAGGCTGCTGCCCTCCCGGAACGCCGACCAGAACTCGGCCCACGCGGTCTGATCCCGCACCACCTGGCGCAGGGTGTCGCCGGTCTGGCCGGGAAGGGACTGCTGGAGGATCGTCTCGATCGCCAGCGGTTGGCTCGGCGCCGGTGCGTCCGGAGGCGGCACGGTGGCGCCTCCGCCGGCACAGGCCACCGTCGCAAATATGCCCGCCAGCATCCCCGCGAGCAGCGTTAGATCGAACGTTCTCATCAGAAGGCCTCCGAAAGCAGGATCGCTTCCTGCTCTTCATAGCGTCCGCCCGGCACCGGCGGCGCGGTCTGGAGGATGCGGTTGTGCTCGTCCACGAAGACCAGCGACGGCTGGTGGTCGTGGAGCTCCTCGTTCTCGTACATGCAGTAGGAGGCCAGGATCACGATGTCCCCCTTGCCCGCCTTGTGTGCGGCGGCGCCGTTGAAGATGATCTCGCCGTGGCCCGGCGTGCCCGGGATGGCGTACGTCGCGAAACGCTCGCCGTTCGTGACGTTATAGACCTCGACCCGCTCGAACTTGAGCAGGTCGGCAGCTTCCATCAGCAGCGGATCGATGGTCACCGACCCCTGATATTCGAGACAGCCACCGGTCACGGTGGCGCGGTGGATCTTGGACTTCAACAAGGTTCGTTGCATGGCACCCTCGTCGAACGACGGTCAGTCGACCGTCAGTTGCAGGTTGTCGATCAGTCGCGTCCCGCCGACCCGCACGGCCAGGGGGAGCACCAGGTTCCCGCGGAGCGTCTCCAGAGGCTGGAAGCTCTCCGCGTCGACCACCTCGGCATATTCAACACGCGCGAGGGGTTCGGAATTCAACATCTCGGACAGAATCCGCCGGATTTCATCCCCCCGGCGCTCCCCCTCCCGGATGGCGGCCTCCGCCGCGCGCAGGGCGCGATGGAGAACCGCCGCCGCCTTCCGCTCCTCGGGGGAGAGGTAGGCGTTGCGCGAGGACAGCGCCAGGCCGTCCTCCTCCCGCACCGTCGGCGCGGGCACGATCTCGATAGGGAACTGCAGATCCCGGACCAGCCGCCGGATCACGGCGAGCTGCTGGGCGTCCTTCTCGCCGAAGACGGCGACGTCCGGCTGCACCAGGTTGAACAGCACCGCCACCACCGTGGCCACGCCGCGGAAGTGGCCGGGCCGGAAGTGGCCCTCCAGCCCCTCGGAGGGGGACGCGAGGTCGACGTAGACGCTGCCGCCGCCCCCGCCGGAGGTTCCGGAGGGGTACATCGTCTCCATCTCGGGGAGAAACAGCAGATCGCAGCCGGCGCCGGCGAGCATCTCGCCGTCCTTCTCCGGCTGGCGGGGATAGCGGGTGAAATCCTCGGTCGGCCCGAACTGGGTCGGGTTCACGAAGACGGAGGCCACGACGCGGTCGGCCCCCGCCCCGGCGCTCCTTGCGAGCTTCACGAGGGACAGGTGCCCCTCGTGGAGCGCGCCCATGGTCGGGACGAACCCGACGCGCTCCCCGTCCTTCTTCCAGCGCTTCACGTGAGCGCGGAGGTCTTCGGCGGTCCGGACGAGTCGCATCCTAGCCGTAGACCTTCCCGAGAGGCTCGACCGGTTTCGAGGCGCCGTAGCTCTCGTCCGCAGCCGGGAAGCGGCCGGCGCGGACGTCCGCGGCATAGCGGGCGATCGCCTCGCGCGAGTCCTTGCCGACCTCGGCGTAGCGCCGGACGAAGCGCGGCGCGATCCGCTCCTCCATGCCGAGCATGTCGTGGTAGACCAGCACCTGCCCGTCGCAATGCGGGCCGGCGCCGATGCCGATCGTGGGGATCTCCAGCCGGTCCGAGATCTCGGCGGCCAGGTCGGTGGGCACGCATTCGAGGACGAGGGAGAACGCGCCGGCCTCCTCCAGCTCGATCGCGGCGGCCAGGATCGCGGCCTGGGCGCGGTCGTCCCGCCCCTGGACCTTGAAGCCGCCCATGCGGTGGACCGACTGCGGCGTGAGGCCGAGGTGGGCCATGACCGGCACCTCGGCGGCCGTGAGCGCGGCCACGGTCTCCGTCCGGCCGCCCTCGATCTTCACCGCCTGCGCGCCGGATTCCTTGATGAAGCGGATGGCGTTGCCGACCGCGTGGTCCGGCCCGAGATGGAACGAGCCGTACGGCATGTCGGCCACCAGGAGGGCGCGCTTGACGCCCCGCCGGACCGCCTTGGTGTGGTGGATCATCTCGTCCATGGTCACCGACAGGGTGTCGGGATGGCCCAGCACCACCATGGCCAGCGAATCGCCGACCAGGATGATGTCGACTTCCGCCGCATCGGCCGTGCGGCCCTGCGGGAAGTCGTACGCCGTGACCATGACAAGGGTGTCGCCCCGTTTCGGTGCCGCCGCCACGTAGGGAACGGTGACACTTTTCGCCTCGCCCGCCATAAGGCTCTCCTTTCGTTCTGAAAAACGAAATAGACCTTCCGCTCGGAAAGACGGACTGGCCTGGGCGGGCCGACGGTTTCACGCTCCGCAAGGTTCCTGCGAGGTAACTGTCCTCCTCCGGAGGATCAGGCCCTCACCACCCGCGGGCGCGCCGAAGGGGGCGCTGTGCTCCGTCTCGGTCCCGAACTACCGGGATCCAAGCGGTTGGAAATACTCGGTCCCCTTGATGGGCTTCGCGAGCCGGTTCAAGAGCTCGTCGAAGTCCTCGGGCCGCTGGGGGAAGTTGAGATGCCTCGTGTCCACCACCAGCAGCGGAGACCGGTCGTAGTAATGATAGTAGTGATTGTACGCGTCGATCAACTCCGCGAGATATTCCCCCGAAATCGTCTTCTCGACGCTGCGTGCCCGGCGGCGGATCCGCTCCATGCAGGTGTCCACGTCGGCGACCAGGTAGAGGACCAGGTCGGGCACGGGGATCTGCGGCTCCAGCAGGGCGTAGAGCTTGTCGAACAGCATCAGCTCGGCGTCCGAGAGGTTCAGGTACGCGAAGATGCGGTTCTTCCAGAAGGTGTAGTCGGAGATCAGCAGCCGGTCGAAGAGGCCGCGCTGCACCGTCTCCTGCTGCTGCTTGTAGCGCGAGAGCAGGAAGTACAGCTCGGTCTGGAACGCCGCGCCGGGGCGGTCCTGGTAGAAGTCGGCCAGGAACGGGTTGCCGACGTCCTCCAGGATCTTCACGCCCTCGAAGCGGTGGGTGAGCATCTCCACGAGCGTGGTCTTGCCCACGCCGATGGGACCGTCGACCGCGATGTGATGGAAGCCAAGCTCGGGCTTCAAGAGGCGGCGGCGGCGGCCATCGGGGCCGGCTGGTGCGGCGTGAGAGGATTGTAGAGGGTGTCGCGCTCGACCGGCACGAAGCCGGCTTCGCGGACGATCCGCTCGAGCTCGGGCCGGCTGAGCTGCTGTGCGGTGCCGGCGCCGGCCATGTGGTAGATCTTCTCCTCGACCACCGTGCCGTCCAGGTCGTCGGCGCCGAAGCGCAGCGCCACCTGGGCGAGCTTGGGCGTGACCATCACCCAGTAGGCCTTGATGTGCGGGATGTTGTCGAGCACCAGCCGGGCCGTGGCGATGTGGCGCAGATCCTCCATGCCCGTGGTGTGGTACACCAGCCCCATGTAGTTGTTCTCGGGGTGGTAGGCCAGCGGGATGAAGGCGTTGAAGCCGCCGGTCTCGTCCTGCAGGTTGCGCAGGCGCAACAGGTGGTCGACCTTGTGCTCGGGCCGCTCGACGTGGCCGTAGAGCATGGTGCAGTTGGACTTGATGCCCAGCTTGTGGGCGGTGCGGTGGACGACGATCCACTCCTCCGCGTCCAGCTTGCCGTCGCAGATGATCTCGCGGACCTCCGGATGGAAGATCTCGGCGCCGCCGCCGGGGAGCGATCCCAGGCCGGCGTCGCGGAGGCGGATGAGCACCTCCTCGATGGAGATCTTCTCCAGCTTCGCGAACCAGCCGATCTCGATGGCGGTGAAGGCCTTGAGGTGGGCGTTCGGGAAGCGGGCCTTGAGGCCGCGCAGCATGTCCTCGTACCAGGACATGCGGAGGTCGGGGTGGAGGCCGCCGACGATGTGGAACTCGGTCACCGCGTTCCCGCCCTGCTCGGCCGCGTGCTTGTACACATCCTCGTGGCTCATCTCCCAGGCATGGCTTTCGCCTTTGAGCGCCGCGAAGCTGCAGAACTTGCAGTTGTAGGTGTAGACGCAGACGTTGGTCGGGTTGATGTGCCGGTTGACATTGAAGTACGTGATGTTGCCGTGCAGCCGACGGCGGACCGTGTCGGCGAGCTTCCCCAGATGCAGGATGTGGGGCGTCGTGAAGCAGGTCAGGGCATCGGCCTCGTCGAGGCGGACGCCGTCGCGCACCTTGGCCGCGATCTCCTGGAGCGGAGCCGGGAAGGTTTCTGGATGCAGCTCGGCGGGGGCGGTGATGATTGGTGCTTCCATGACAGCCGGAGTATAGCAAGGGACGCAAGCGGCGGCTCGGCGCCCCTGCCGGAGGCGCTGTCATGATGATTGACGCCTTTCAGGGCGTCGGCCTAGGATTTCAAGGATCATGGCTTCGCCAAAGTCTCAAACCGTGTTGGAGACGGGAGACCGGGTCTACCTCCGCCAGCCCGTCCCCGGCGACGCCCGCGAGCTCCTCGCCCTCGTCCGCGCCAGCGAGGCCCATCTCAAGCCGTGGGTCTACCCGCCGACGACGGCCGACGCCTTCAAGAGGTACACCGATACCAGCTCGCCCCGTTACTTCCCCTGTTTCCTCTTCCTCCGGGAGACCGACGCCCTGGTGGGGGTCGCGATTCTGAGCGAGATCGTCCGCGGCGTCTTCCTGAGCGCCTACCTCGGCTACTACGGCCACGCCGAGCACGCGGGGCAGGGTCTCGTCCGCGAGGGGGTCTATCTGCTGGCCCGCCACGCCTTCCGCAAGCTGAAGCTTCACCGGCTGGAGGCGAACATCGTGCCCGGCAACCGCAGCTCGCTGGCCCTGGTCCAGGCGCTGGGCTTCCGCAAGGAGGGACTCTCGCCGCGCTACCTGAAGATCGGCGGGCGCTGGCGGGACCACGAGAGATGGGCGCTCCTGGCCGAGGAGCTGCGCCGCCCGAATCCCCCGAGATAGTCGCGACTAACGGGAGTTTTGCGCGCACCGCCTCGTGAGTCGCGCGTAACTTCCTGTTAGTCGCGCGCACCGTCTCGTGAGTCGCAGCAGAAAACAGGAGTGCGCGCGCGACTCACGAGACGTAGGGTGCGACTCACGAGCGTTGGTCGCAAGTACGGCCGGAGTTGCGCGCGAGTTGGTCGCGAGTCGCCGCAGAAATCACGAGTTGCGCGCGAGTTCACCTGGAGTTGCGCGCAATTCAACGGCGAGTCGCGGCAGAAATCTCGTCGTCACCGCCCCCTCTCCTCGCCCGCTGGGAGCGCCGGCTTCCAGCCGGCTCTGAATTCGGGAGGGCGGTAGCGCCCGGGGCTCACGGCCCGGGCTACACGCTGTCGCCTCCTCCGGAGGCTCGAAGCCGGTTTCGCGCCGGGATCTCGCAGCCGCTACAATTCTCTCCGTGATCCCGAAAACGAGCGACCGTTCTGGAGACCGGCCCACGGTCTTCATCAGCTACAGCCACAAGGATGAGGGCTGGAAGGATCGGCTCGAGACCCACCTGCGGGCCTTGGAGCTTCAGGACGACCTCGTGATCTGGAGCGACCGCCAAATCGCCGCGGGGGAGGGCTGGTTCGCCGAGATCGAGCAGGCCATGAACCGCGCCGCGGTCGCCGTGCTGCTGGTCTCCGCCGATTTTCTGGCCTCCGGCTTCATCCAAGGCACGGAGGTTCCCCGCCTCCTCCAGCGCCGGGAGGCCGAAGGGCTGCGGATCATTCCCCTCTTCGTGAGGCCCTGCCCCTGGACGGCCGTGGACTGGCTCGCCGCCATCCAGGGCCGGCCCAAGGACGCGAAACCGCTCGCCGAGTTCAAGAAGTCGCAGGCGGACAGGCATTTGTCGGAGCTTGCGTTGGAGATTCGGAGGTTGGTGACGGAGGGGGAGGCGGCGCGTGGAGTCCTCACCCCCCGACCCCCTCTCCCATCTCCCGCCCTTCCCGCCCCGGGAGAGGGGGCGCCGCCTCCCAAAAGCCTGAAAGCAAAGGTCCAAGGCCCTGAAGCGCAGGAGGGCGGAGGTTCCCTCTCTCCCGGGGCCGGGCGGGAAGCCCCCAACGGGGGCGCCGGGATAAAGCCTGGGGTTTCAACCCCAGGTTCACGCCCCACCCCCACCCCAAGCCCTGAAAGGGCGCAGGGATCGGTGACGGATGGCGGTTCCGGTATCCCTGCGTCCCTTCGGGACTTGGGGGAGGGGGGTGGCGGGCAACCTGGGGTTGAAACCCCAGGCTCTACACCGACGTCCCTTCGGGACTTGACCCCGACGCCTCATCGGGACTTGCCGGCGCCTCGCCTCGACCTCGGCCGCCTCCCCATTCCCGGCCCCTATCTAATAGGTAGAGACACCGAGCTCGCCCGCCTCGACGCCGCGTGGGAAGACCCCAACACCCGCGTCTTCACCCTGATCGCCTTCGGCGGCACGGGCAAGTCCGCCCTGGTCAGCCGCTGGCTGGAACGGATGTCCCTGGACAACTATCGCGGCGCCCGGCGCGTCCTGGACTGGTCCTTCTACAGCCAGGGCACCGAAGAGCGAGTCACTTCGGCGGACCGGTTCCTCGATCACGCTCTCGACTGGTTCGGCGATCCCGACCCCAAGGCCGGAGCACCGAGAGACCGCGGCCTGCGTCTGGCCGAGCTGATCCGCCGGGAACCGACGTTGCTGATTCTGGACGGCGTCGAGCCGCTTCAGCATCCGCCGAATCACCCGCAAGCGGGCCGGCTCAAGGATCCGGGGCTGGCGGCTCTGCTCAAGGCGCTGGCCGCCGCCAACCCGGGGCTTTGCGTGGTCACCACCCGCGAGCGCATCGCCGACCTCGACGGCTTCACCAGCACGGCGCCGCAGGTGGATCTCGAATCTCTCTCGCCCGAGTCCGGGGCCGAGCTGCTGAAGACGCTCGGGGTCAAGGGGAAGCCCTCCGAGCTTCTGGCCGAGTCGAAGAGATTCGGCAATCACGCCTTGACGCTCTCGCTCCTGGGCGGCTATCTGAGCAAGGCCTGCGGAGGGGACATCCGGCGCGCCAAGGAGGTGGACCTCGCCGGAGCCGCCGAGCGCAAAGGCGGCCACGCCCTGCGAGTGATCGGCACCTACTCGGCCTGGCTGGGAGAAGGCCCGGAGCTGGCAGCCCTGAGGCTGCTGGGGCTCTTCGACCGGCCGGCCCACCCCAAGGCCATCGCGGCGCTGCGGGCGAAGCCGGCCATTCCAGGCCTGACCAACGGCCTGATGACCAGGAAGCATTGGTGGGGCCGCTCGGAGCCGATCTCGGAGGACGCCTGGAATCTGGCCCTGTCGAACCTCCGTGACCACGGCCTCCTCCTATCCGCCGATCCCCACCAACCGGGCACCCTGGACGCCCACCCCTTGGTGCGAGTCTTCTTTCAGGAAGATCTCGAAAAGCACCATCCAGAAGCCTGGAAGTCCGGCAACGAGCGCCTGTACGAGCATTTAAAGAACGAGGCGCCGGATCTGCCCGATACCCTGGAGGCTATGGAGCCGCTGTTCACCGCGGTGATCCACGGCTGCCGGGCGGGACGGCACCAGGAGGCGCTGGACGAGGTCTACCGGCGGCGCATCCGGCGGGGCAACGAGGCCTACAGCCTCAGGAAGCTCGGAGCCTTCGGCTCGGATCTGTCGGCGCTTTCCGGCTTCTTTGACCGGCCCTGGGATCAACCCTCGGCTGGCCTCTCTTCCGCGGATCAGGCGTTCGTTCTCAACGCGGCCGGGTTCCGCCTGCGTGCCCTGGGCCGGCTGGCGGAGGCGGTTCAGCCGATGGAGGTCGCCTTGGAAAGGCGGGTTCTCCTGAAGGCCTGGAAGAACGCCGCCATCATCGCCGGCAACCTGAGCGAGCTAACGCAGACCCTGGGTGAGTTGTCGCGAGCCGCGTCCTTCGGGAAGCAGTGCGTCGAACTGGCCGACCGTAGCGGTGACGCCTTCCAGAGGGTGGCCAGACGGTCGAGGCTAGCCGCTGCCCTGCACCAATCGGGTCTTTGGGAGGAGAGCGCGGAGTCCTTTCGCGAGGCCGAGGTCCTTCAGGCGGAGCGGCAGCCCGAGTACCCACGGCTCTACTCGTTGCCGGGCTATCAATACTGCGACCTGCTGCTGAGCCTTGGAGGGCCGGAGCCCGGTGCCGTGCTGGTCGGTTCCGGCGCGGACCCGGAGGCAGAGCGGCGGTGGCGCGAGGCGTGCCAGCAGGTGCGGCAGCGGGCGGAGCAGTTCTTTCAGTGGCGAGTTCCGGGTGATCCCCTCCTCGACATCGCACTGGACCACCTGAGCCTGGGCCGAGCGCATCTGGGCCTTGCGGACTTCGCCGAGGCCGCGGAGCACCTGAACCACGCCGTGGAGGGCCTGCGGCGATCAGGCCAGGAAGATGACCTTCCTCGTGGACTCCTGGCCCGAGCCGCGCTGCACCGACAGCGGGGCGACCTGACCGGCGCCGAGGCGGATCTTTTCGAAGCGCTGGAGATCGCCGAGCGGGGCCGCATGCGGCTTTTCGAGTGCGACGCGCACCTGGAATGGGCCCGGCTATGCCGCCAGCGGGGAGACCAGGCCGGCCAGCAAGAGCATGTGGCGCGGGCTCGGAGGCTGGTGGAGGAGACGGGCTACGAGCGGCGGAGGCGCGAGGTGGAGGCCCTCACCCCCGACCCCTCTCCCGGTCCGCCCGAGTCCACCCTCCCCGGGAGAGGGGCGCCCCCTCCCACCCGCAAAGCCAAGACAGGAAAGCGGTAGGGAGCTGCCATGAGTGGAGCACCCCGCCATGAGATCCCCATTCCCAAGGGGGATGACGACTTCGAGGATCTCGCGCTTGCCCTATTTAAGGAGGTCTGGCAGGACTCCGGTGCCCAGCTTTACGGCCGTCGCGGCCAGGGGCAGGATGGGGTTGACCTCTACGGCGACGATCGGATCGGGAAGGCGGGGCTGACCGGCGTCCAGTGCAAGCATCACGGTTCGGCAACCTCGATCCGCGACAAGGATCTCGTGGCCGAGCTTCGGGAGGAGGTAGAGAAGGCCAAGGGCTTCGAACCACCCTTGAAGCGTTTTTTCTTCGCCACTACCGCCAAGCGCAGCGTGACCCTCCAGAAGGAGGCGCGGCGGCTGACGGAGAAGCACCAGAGCGAGGGTCTCTTTGCCGTCGAGGTTCTTGGGTGGGAGGACTTCGAGGATCACCTGCGCCGGCAGCACGCCGTCCTGGCCTGGTATCTAGATAGACGCGAGCAGCCCCCAGCGATCCGCCTCGACCTCGGCCGCCTTCCCATCCCCGGCCCCTATCTAATAGGGAGAGAGGCCGAGCTCGCCCGCCTCGACGCCGCCTGGGAAGACCCCAACATCCGCGTCTACACCCTGATCGCCTTCGGCGGCACGGGCAAGTCCGCCCTGGTCAGCCGGTGGCTGGAACGGATGTCCATGAACGGCTGGCGTGGTGCCCTGCGCGTCCTGGATTGGTCCTTCTACAGCCAGGGCACCGAAGAACGGGTCACCTCGGCGGACCGCTTCCTCGATCACGCCCTTGGCTGGTTCGGCGATCCCGATCCCAAAGCCGGCGCGCCTCGGGACCGCGGCCTGCGGCTGGCCGGGCTGATCCGTCGGGAGCGGACGTTGCTGATCCTGGACGGCGTCGAGCCGCTTCAGCATCCGCCGAACCATCCTCAGGCGGGCCGGCTCAAAGACCCGGGGCTGGCGGCGTTGCTCAAGGCGCTGGCCGCCGCCAACTCGGGGCTTTGCGTGGTCACCACCCGCGAGCGCATCGCCGACCTCGACGGCTTCACCAGCACGGCGCCGCAGGTGGATCTCGAATCTCTCTCGCCCGAGGCCGGTGCCAAGCTGCTTAAGACACTCGGGGTCAAGGGGAAGGATTCCGAGCGTCTGGCCGAGTCGAAGAGATTCGGCAATCACGCCTTGACGCTCTCGCTGCTCGGCGGCTATCTGAGCAAGGCCTGCGGAGGGGACATCCGGCGCGCCAAGGAGGTGGACCTCGTCGGAGCCGCCGAACGCAAAGGCGGTCATGCCCTACGCGTGATCGGCACCTATGCGACCTGGCTGGGAGAAAGCCCGGAGCTGGCGGCCCTGAGGCTGCTGGGGCTCTTCGACCGGCCGGCCCAACCCAAGGCCATCGCGGCGTTGCGGGGGAAGCCGGTCATTCCAGGGCTGACCAATGGCCTGATGACCAGGAAGCATTGGTGGAGCCGCTCGGAGCCGATCTCGGACGAAGCCTGGAACCTGGCCCTCTCGAACCTCCGGGACCACGGCCTCCTCCTGCCCGCCGATCCCCATCAACCGGGCACCCTGGACGCCCACCCCCTGGTGCGAGTCTTCTTCCAGGAAGACCTCGAAATGCACCACCCCGAAGCCTGGAAGTCCGGCAACGAGCGCCTGTACGAGCATCTGAAGAAAGAGGCGCCGGATCTGCCCGATACCCTGGAGGCTATGGAGCCGCTCTACACCGCGGTGATTCATGGCTGCCGGGCGGGCCGGCAGCAGGAGGCGTTCGAGGAGGTCTACCTGCGGCGCATTCTTCGGGGAGATGCTCATTTCAGCTGGAAGAAGCTCGGGGCCTTCGGCTCGGAGCTGGCGGCGCTTTCTGGCTTCTTTGATCGCCAGTGGGACCAGCTCTCGGCCAACCTCTCCCTCGCGGATCAGGCGTTCACTCTCAACCAGGCCGGGCTCTGCCTGCGCGCCCTGGGCCGACTGGCGGAGGCGGTTCAGCCGATGGAAGTTGGGTTGGAACGCCGGGTTCTTCTGGAGGATTGGAAGAACGCCGCCATCTCAGCCAGCAACCTGAGCGAGCTGGCGCAGACCCTGGGGGAGTTGTCGCGAGCCGTGTCCTTCGGGAAGCAGAGCGTCGATCTGGCTGACCGCAGCGGCGACGCCTTTCAGAGGATGGTCAACCGTACGAGGCTGGCCGATGCCCTGCATCACTCAGGCCTTTGTGAGAAGAGCGCGGAGTCCTTTCGCGAGGCCGAGGCCCTTCAGGCGGAGCGGCAGCCCGAGTACCCCCGGCTCTACTCATTGAAGGGCTACCAATACTGCGACCTGCTGCTGAGCCTTGGAGAGCCGGAGCCCGCTGCCGTGCTGGCCGGTCCCGGCGCGGGCCAGGAAGCGGCACGGCGGTGGCGCGAGGCGTGCCAACAGGTGCGCCAGCGGGCGGAGCAGGCGCTGGATTGGGCAGAGCGGAACCGGCTCTCTCTACTTACGGTCGCGCTGGACCACCTGAGCCTGGGCCGAGCGCATCTGGGGCTTGCGGACTTCGCCAAGGCCGCGGAGCACCTGGACCACGGTGTGGAGGGCCTGCGGCGGGCGGGCACCGAGGACTACCTTCCTCTCGGCCTCCTGGCCCGGGCCGCGTTGCACCGGCAGCGGGGCTACCCGGCCGGCTCCGAGGCGGACCTTTCCGAAGCGCTAGAGATCGCCGAGCGGGGGAGGATGCGGCTTTTCGAGTGCGACGCGCACCTGGAATGGGCCCGGCTGTGCCGCCAGCGGGGAGACCAGGCCGGCCAGCAAGAGCATGTGGCGCGGGCTCGGAGGCTGGTGGACGAGACGGGCTATGAGCGGCGGAGGCGGGAGGTCGAGGCCCTCACCCCCGTCCCCTCTAC
>JANMTS010000027.1:0-74103 GCA_031390755.1 Holophagales bacterium | reverse complement strand
CCGTGAGCCCACCAGGAAGGACGGCATCAGTTTCGTGTCCGCGTCGATGGCCGTGAACGTCCAGACATCGCCAAAGCCAAACTGGCCGGCCTTCTCCGCGGGAACGTTCTTCGCCTTGGCGTAGACGAAGCTCCAAATCTCATCCACCTGGAGCCGCTTGCAGGTGAGGCCCCGGAAGGTCGCGTCCTGGTAGCTGACGCAGGCCTCGCCGATCTCCCGCCACAGCTTCATGACGGTGTCCTTCGAGACATCGCACATGCGGGCCGTGGCGCGGATGCCGCAGCCCTCGACCAGGGCGGACACGATCTGGACTCGCTTCGAGGTGCTGAGCACGTTTGCCATGCGACAACTATCTCACGGGATGCCTGCGCTGTCAAGCATAAGGTAGAGTTAAACGCATGGCGTTCAGTCGGCCATTGACAGGCTGCTGGAAGTCCGGTACCCTCACCTGGGTGGCGAATGGACATCGAATTCCGAGACCAGAATCTTGCGCTAGTCGAGACCAGCGAGGCCCACAAAACTAAGCTGCCCGTCTCGGTAATCAACTCTCTGCGAGACAAGCTAGTCGTCATCCGGGCAGCTCCGGACGAAAGGGTCTTGAGGAATTGGAAGAGCCTGCACTACGAAAAGCTGTCCGGTAGGTCCGACGAGCGTTCAATTCGGATCAATGAAAAATGGCGGCTAATCGTGACCGTAGACACAACGGTCGTGCCCAACAAACTAATCGTCCTCGGCGTCGAGGACTACCACTAAAGGGAGCTTTTATGGCGACGACAAGCGCGACGTGGACTAAGCATCCCGGCTTCTACATCAGAGAGGAAATGGAGGCAAGGGGATGGTTGCAGAGGGATTTGGCCTTCATTCTTGGGGTACAAGAACAGGCGATTAACCAGATTCTGGCGGGACGGCGAGGGATCAGCCCGGACATGGCTCAGCAGCTTGGCGCCGCCTTTGATGTCCCCCCCGAGTTCTTCGCTAACTTGCAACTGGCCTACGACATGGCGCAGTCCAAGAAGCCTGACCCTGCCGTTGCAATGCGAGGAACCCTTCAAGGTGTATTCCCGGTTCGCGAAATGATTCGGCGCGGCTGGATTGAGCAGTCAGACCCGATCCTTCTTGAGTCGCAGTTGGCGGATTTCTTCGAGGTGGAAACCGCAAGCGAGATCCCGTACTTGCCGCATGCAGCAAGAAAGAGCCGGTACGAAGATCGGGAGATTCCTGCTGCTCAACTGGCCTGGCTGTTCAGGGTCCGACAGGTCGCGAGGTCGGTCGCCTCAAGGCTCTACTCCGAGAGAGCGCTTCGCGCAGCCCTGCCCAAAATCGAATCGCTTATGATCTCTCCAGATGCCACGCGAGAAGTCCCGCGGATTCTCATGGAGTGCGGTGTGCGGTTCGTGGCCGTGGAGAAGCTTCCCGGCGCCGAGATTGACGGCGTTTGCTTCTGGCTTAGAGATAGTCCGGTAATTGGAATGTCGCTTCGCAGGGACAAAATCGACAACTTCTGGTTTGTTCTTCGACACGAGATCGAGCACGTTCTACGGGGCGATGGACGCAAGGAAGAAATGCTAGATGTTCTAGAGGGGGAATCTTCTTCGGCAACAAACAACAGCCTTCCACCGGAAGAGCGCGCCGCCAACGCTGCGGCCGAAGAGTTCTGTGTTCCGAAGGAGCGCATGGAATCCTTCATGCGGAGAAAGCATCCCTTCTACTACGAGAAAGACGTGCTCGCATTCTCCAGGCTTGCGAACCGGCATCCAGGGATCGTTGTTGGCCAAATGCAGCGGCGTATGAATCGGTACGATTACCTCGTACGCCACCAAGCAAAGGTGCGCCAATTCCTACTGCCGGGGGCTATTGCGGACGGCTGGGGGCAGACCATACCGGTTCCACCACTAGAAGGAGGAAGACGCCGATGAGCACGAAGGCTGAGCAGCTACAAGAGGCATGGCATCTGTTCGAACAGGAGCGAGAGCATAGGCCATGCGGAACGCGGGAAGCTGTCGAATGGGCGGTCTCGAACGGACTCTTAGAGTTACCACTGATCGATCCGTACGACCAGCTAGCGTCGCAGATGGCAAGCGCGCTGCGGGAGGAAACTCGGATGGACAGTCAGGGCCGACACTACAGGGTCAATCATGCCGTACGCGTTCTAGGGGCGGTGTGCAGAGCACGATCTGGGGCGTTCTCGGCTATGCGGGCCACGATCACATGGCCAACTCGTTTGCCCAGCGTCGCGAGCAGATCATCGGTGATTGCTGTCGGCTAAAAACGGATGTCGACCACTACAATGAGATCCGTGGCGATGAGGATGTCATTCAGCTCGTGCTCGACTTCAGCGAGGACGTTGCGGAGCGCGAGATTGCCCGCGCCGCCTGAGTTTCTTACTTTTTCCAGCGGGCTCTCGCCGCTAAGCGAGCAATATCCGAGCGCTGCTCAGGGGTTAGGGCATCGGCCCGCGCCTTCCCCCCTTTTGCTCCACCCAGCTTCCCGAGTGCGACGGCGGCCGGATTCTTCTCCCGCTCCGGCTCCAGCGACGGAGCCTCCCCGATGGCTTCCTGGAACACCTGGAAAGCCAGCTCGTTAGGGTCGCGGGGCCTGCGTGGGCGCTTAGGCATAATAGCTCCATGGTAACACGGGCGGTCCGTACAGGCGCCGCCCGCGGGGGATTCTAGGCTTGCTCGCGGATGTGGCGCTCGACCACCAGACCGAGGTCTGGCAGCTCGCCGCGCAAGAGAACAGGCGCCAGCTCAGCCGCGAGCGCGCGGCACTGCCGGGAGCTTTTGAGTGTGGCGATGACTCTTGAGGTAGGGACGTGGACAAGGGTGCGGAGCTTGTTCCGGTCTGGTCCGTGGCTCGTTCCACGGTAGAGCCCGAACGGCGGGGAGACCATGCCGCGTACCTCGATCTCCCGTCCGTCCATGAGGAGCACGCGGAACAGTCCGTAGTGCCACGCCAACGGCAAGGGATGGCCCGCCTTGGCCCTCACTCGGAGATAGGCATCCGCTGCCCCTGCCAGCCACGTACCGGCTGATCTGTGACCCTCCCGCTCCGCCGCACGCTTCCAGCAGACCGACTGCTCTGCGGTTGCGTGGACGGTGAACGAGGCCACCCTCACCGCCGAGCCTCCCGGGCCAGCTCGGGCCATGCCCAATCCTGGAAGCGTTGCAGGGCGTATCGTCGGCGCCGGTCCCGTTCGGACTCCGGCTCCTGGTGCTCCGGCCCGATGGGCGCTTGGACGGCGGACAGGATCTCCCGCTCGCCCATCCGGAAGACGCGCCGATGGTGCTTCAACTCGCGGTGATGCCTCAGCACGTAGTGCGCCGCAAACAGGAAGAAGCCCGGAACGTCCGTCCTGTTGCAGATCGCCAGCGCGGCCGACCTGAGGCGGAGCTGCTCGAACGTATCGTGAACGGTGACGCGGTAGACATCCGGCCGGTACTCACCGACCGGGGCGAGCCGCTTCCGGCGCTCGGCGTGGTCCCATCCCATTACTCCTCTCCCCGCCACGGGCCAAGCTCGGTTTCCAGGGCGTCGGCGATGCTGGCCACGTCCTCGGCCAAGCCAGCGGAGACGCGGAGATGGTGGGCTTCCTGCGGGGTGTTTGGGCCGCCGTGCTCTCCGAGGGAGGTGAGATGGCCCTGAACGAAGCGGAGATCCGCCACCAGGGCGCGCAGCTCGGAACGGAGCGATCCTTCCGGCTGGTCAGGCCAGTAGCCGCGGTACTCCAGGGCCATCTCGAACACCATGCTGCCGACCTCGCGGAGAGCGGCGTTGTGGTCCGGATCGGTGAAGATTCCGAGGAACGTTTCCCGGAAAGCTGGGAAGTCCTCGAATTGGGCCGGGTCAATGACGGGAGGAATGGCGACGGGGGCGGGTGTAGACTCGGGCTGGTCAGGCATGGGACTGATGCTCCTGTGCTTGGCTAGGCCTCGTTCGGAGGGTCGCATCTCCGGGCGGGGCCGCTTGTCGTTCTGGAGGGGGGAAACGCTTCCCCCTGAAGGGGGAAGCTACAGGAGAATCAGGGCTTTAGGGGGCTTGGAACGGGCGGATTTCAAAGTAGGACACTACCAGCATCCGGGTTCAACATGGAAGCATCCGGGTTCAACATGGAAGCATCCGAGTTCAACACGGAAGCATCCGGGTTCAACATGGAAGCGTCCGGGTTCAACATGGAAGCGTCCGGGTTCAACATGAAAGCATCCGGGTTCAACATGGAAGCATCCGTCCTGAACGCGGAAGCGTCCGTCTGCAACGCGGACGCATCCGGCAAGAACACGGAAGCATCCGTCTTGAACCCGGACGCATCCGGCAAGGCGGACGAGGAGATCGCGGAAGATGGTTGCAACTGACAACGATCTGGTCTAAGCTCTTGTTCATGGCAACCGCGACCCTCCCCGTCCTGGCGACGGACACCGAGCTGGAGCAGGACTCGGCGGATCTCTACGACGCCCTGTCCAGCCTCGTCCGGGTCTACCAGTTCCGGGACCGTGAGCGGATCTGCTGCTACGACGTCTCCGTCACCCAGTGCTACGCCCTGGAAGGGCTGGTGCGGATCGGCGGGATGTCGCTCAACGACCTGGCCGCCCACCTCTATCTCGACAAGAGCACGGCGAGCCGCGTGGTCGATGCTCTGGAGCGCAAGGGCTACGTGGCCCGGACCCCCCACCCCCAGGACCGGCGCTCGGTGCTACTGGAGGCGACCGAACCGGGCCGCGCCCTGGAGGCCAGGATCCGGGCCGAGATGCTGGTCGAGGAGCAGAAGCTCCTGGCCGACTTCCCCCACGACGTACGGCGCTCCATGACCCAGCTCCTGAGCCGGCTCGCCCGCGCTGCCTCCGACCGCGTCGAGACCGGCGGCGGAAGCTGCTGCCGGATTCCCTGAAGGAAGGCTCCCTTTTTTTGCCTCGATAGTTGTCACCAACAACGAAAGACGATTGACGAAAGGACGACGACCATGGACATTCAGATCCCCGTTTCGAATCCCGAAGAGCTGCGCGAGGTCGTGCAGGCGAAGTACGGTCAGGCTGCGCGCTCGGCCCGGGACGGCGCTGTGCCGTCGTGCGGCTGCAGCTGTGGATCGACCCGCGATCCGATCACCTCCGACCTCTATGAAGCCCAGGAGACCGCGGGCCTTCCGGCCGAGGCCGTCCTGGCCTCGCTCGGCTGCGGCAACCCCACGGCTCTCGCGGAGCTGCGCGAAGGCGAGGTGGTGCTCGACCTCGGCTCCGGCGGCGGCATCGACGTGCTCCTTTCCGCGCGCCGGGTCGGCGCCACCGGCAAGGCCTACGGCCTGGACATGACCGACGACATGCTCGCCCTGGCGCGCGAGAACCAGAAGAAGGCCGGCGCCGAGAACGTCGAGTTCCTCAAGGGTGAGATCGAGGCCATTCCGCTGCCCGAGGCCGCGGTCGACGTCATCATCTCCAACTGCGTCATCAACCTCTCCGCGGACAAGCGCAAGGTGCTGGCCGAGGCCTTCCGGGTGCTCAAGCCCGGAGGCCGCTTCGCCGTCTCCGACGTCGTGATGCGCGGCGAGATGCCGGAGGCCCTGCGCCGCAACGTCGAGCTGTGGATCGGCTGCGTGGCCGGCGCGCTCCAGGAGACCGACTACCGTAGCCTCCTCACCGAGGTCGGATTCGAAGCGATCGAGGTCGAGCCGACCCGCGTCTACCGCGCCGAGGACGCCCGCGCCTTCCTGGAAGAGGCTGGCATCGCCCCCGAAGCCGTGGCCGCCGACATCGACGGCAAGGTCATGAGCGCCTTCGTGAGAGCCCGCAAGCCGCTGGTCGCGTAGACATACCGACCTTGGAGCCAGAACGCCCGGCGTCGGCGTCGTGGATTGACGCGACGCCGGGCAGGCTCGTATACTTCGATCCATGGCCGAGCCCGCGAGAAAGACCCCTCTTTGGGAAATCTGGGAGCACGATCCCCGGGACGACGCCCCCGAAGCCAATCTCCTCCTGAGACTGGTTCCCCGCTCCGACGGCCGGATGGAGCCGGTGTATTTTCCTCTCACCCCGGAGCTCTTCCTCAATCCGCAGCTCGAAGACAAAATGGTTCAAGGCGGCAAGCATGTCCGCACCGTGTTCTTTCTGTTCGAACGGCTGATCCGCCATCTCCGGCCCGAGGATGGCTTCACCGTGTTCTCCGACCTCAAGCACATCTTCGGCCCAGGGTTTTCGACTCCGGCTCCGGACATCTCGGTCGTCCGAGGTCTTCACGATCCGGACCCGGACATCCAGAGCTATCGGATGCGCAGGACGAAGATCCCGCCGTGCCTGATCATCGAGGCGGTATCCGCCACCGACTCCCGGGTCCGGATCACCGACGAGGTGGACAAGGTCAGCCTCTATGAGCGGGTCGGCGTCGAGGAGTACCTCCTGGTCGACCTCCCCCGGCACGCCAACGGCCACCGTTACCGGATGAGGGGCTATCGGTTGGACCGCAACGGCCGGTATCAGGTGCTGGAGCCTGACGCGAGGAGCCGCCTGGTCTCGGAGACCACCGGCCTCGCGTTCGCCCCCTCCGAAGACGGCGCCACGATCGACGTGTTCGACCTTGCCACCGGCGAGCGCATTCGGACTCCGATGGAGCTGGACGAGGCCCGGAAGTCGGCGGAGCTGAGGGCCGAGTCGGAGATCGAGGCGCGGAAAGCCGCCGAGCAGGAGATCGCCCGCCTTCGCGAAGAGATTCAGCGCCTCGGAAAGCCCTCCTGAGGCCGCCCCCGTGTAGACTGTCGGTCCCGGGAGGCTCGACCGCCTCCCCTTCCCGCTGATCACTCGCACGGAGGGTTCCCCGATGGAGTTCTTTCTCGATACCGCGGACATCAAGGAAATCGAAACCGGCCTCGAATGGGGCATGGTCGACGGCATCACCACCAACCCCACCCTCATCGCCAAGATGGGGAAGCCCTATCTCCAGACGGTCAAGGAGATCGCCGAGCTGGTGCCCGGCCCGGTCTCCGGCGAGGTTCTCGCCACCGAGTACGACGAGATCATGGAGCAGGGCAAACGCCTCGCCGACCTCGCCGAGAACGTGGTCGTGAAGGTGCCGCTGACCCCGCCGGGTCTGCGCGCGGTCCGCGCCTTCCTCGAAGAGGGCATCCGCTGCAACGTGACGCTCTGCTTTTCCGCGGCGCAGGCGCTGCTCGCCGCCAAGGCCGGCGCCGCCTACATCTCGCCGTTCGTCGGCCGCCTCGACGACGTGGGCGAGGACGGCATGCAGCTCATCGACCAGATCGTGTCGATCTACCGGACGTGCGACTTCGACACCAAGGTGCTCGTCGCCTCGGTGCGGCACCCCATCCACATCGTGCAGTCCGCGCAGCTCGGCGCCGACGTGGCCACGCTGCCGTTCAAGGTGCTGGAGCAGCTCTATAAGCACCCGCTGACCGACATCGGACTGGAGCGTTTCCTCTCCGACTGGAAGAAGACCGGCAAGACGTTCGACCAGTAGAGCCGCCTGTCGTTGGAGCCGCAGCAGCAATCTCCTCGGGCCCCCCGGGAAGGGGTTGTCCCGCCAGGGCGACAGCCCGGGCACCAGCCCGGGCAGATGTACCGCCTCGGCTGGATCGTCTATCTGGTGATGGCTGTCGTCGGCGTCCTCTGGATCGGCATCCGTGCGCGCGGACCGATCCCCCTGGGGCTTTTCGTCGATCCGAAGACCTGGTGGCTGGATGCCCTGCTCGGCCTCGGAGCGGGTCTGCTCCTGCTGGGCATCTGGTGGATCGCCGAGCGCGTATCCCCCATGGCCAGGAGGCTGCAGGAGCAGCTCGGCGGCCTGCTGGGACCGATGACGGTCTCGGAGGCGCTGGCCCTGGCTCTGATCTCCGGCTTCGCCGAGGAGCTGTTCTTCCGCGGCGCCGTGCAGGGGCAATTGGGGGGGCAGTGGGGCTGGCTGACCGCCACCGTGCTGTTCGCCGTCCTCCACTCGGGCCAGGGGAAGCACTTCCTCCAGTGGACGCTGTTCGCGGCGATCGCCGGAGCGCTCCTGGGAGGGCTGATGTGGTGGCGCGGAAACCTGCTCGGACCGGTGCTGGGCCACGCTCTGGTGAACGGGATCAACCTCCGGCGGCTCGCCAGGGACTCTGCTAGACTCCCGCCGTCGGGACAGCAGACAGAATGAAGAGGAGGGCTGAAACTGCCATGGCCAGCAATTCCCGGGATGTACTTGACCGCATCGAGGCGGAAAAGGAAACCTACCTCGAGGAGCTGAAGGACTATATCCGCATCCCCTCGATCTCCACCGATCCGGCCTACCGCGACGACGTGCGGCGGGCGGCCGAGTTCCTGCTCGGCAAGATGCGCGAAGCCGGGCTCACCGCCGAGGTCATCGAGACCGCGGGGCACCCGCTCGTCTACGGCGAATGGCTGGGCGCGCCCGGCAAGCCCACGGTCCTGTTCTACGGCCACTACGACGTGCAGCCGGTCGACCCGGTCGACCTCTGGCGCAACCCGCCGTTCGAGCCCACCGTCGAAGGCGACAAGCTCGTGGCGCGCGGCGCGACGGACGACAAGGGCCAGTCGTATGCTCACCTGAAGGGCGTCGCGGCCCTCCTCAAGGAGCGCGGCTCGCTGCCGGTGAACGTCAAGTTCCTGGTCGAAGGCGAGGAAGAGGCCGGCGGCGAGGCGATCGATCTCTACGTCAAGAAGGACGCGAACGACCGCCTCAAGTGCGACTGCGTCGTGATCTCCGACTCGTCGCTCTTCGCCCCGGGCCAGCCGTCGCTGATCTACGGGCTCAAGGGCCTCTGCTACATGGAAATCAAAGTCACCGGCCCCAACCGCGACCTCCACTCCGGAACCTTCGGCGGCGCCGTGACGAACCCCCTGAACGCTCTCGGCCAGATCATCGCGAAGCTGCGCGACGAGAAGACCGGCAGGATCCTGATCCCCGGCTTCTACGACGACGTGCGGCCCCTCGAAGAGTGGGAACGCAAGGAGTTCGGCAGCCTGCCCTACGACGAGGAGGCCTACCGCTCCGAGCTCGGGGTGGCCGAGCTGTTCGGCGAGGAGGGCTACACGACCCGCGAGCGCACCTGGGGACGGCCGACGTGCGACGTCAACGGCATCTTCGGCGGCTACATGGGGAAGGGCGCCAAGACGGTCCTGCCGTCGTGGGGCGGCGCCAAGATCTCCATGCGGCTCGTGCCCGACCAGAACCCGAAGACGATCGCGAAGCTGTTCGGCGACTACATCCGCTCGATCGCGCCCGCGGGCGTGACCGTCGAGGTGGAGTCGCTGCACGGCGCCGATCCGGTGGTGGTCGAGGCCAAGGGCCCGATCGTCGACGCCGCGCTCGACGCGATGGAAGAGATCTGGGGCGCGCGGCCCGTGCGGATTCGCGAGGGCGGCTCGATCCCCATCGTCTCGACGTTCGCGTCCGTGCTGGGGACGCCGGTGCTGCTTCTGGGGTTCGGCCTGAACGACGACGGCCTGCACTCCCCCAACGAGAAGTTCAACATCAGCCACTACTACAACGGGATCCGCTCGGTGGCGCGGCTGCTGGACCGTTTGAGCGAGCTATGAGAAGCAGCGACAGTTTCGAGAGAGAGCTGAAGTTTCCGGGTGTCGAGCTGGAGAAGCTGCGCGAGCGTCTCATCGAGCTGGAAGCGGAACGGAAGGGCCCGTCGGCGTTCGAGGACAACTGGATCCTCGACCGCGCCAACGAGCTCATGAAAGAGGACAAGATCCTCCGGCTGCGCACGGACGCCGGGCGCGCCCGGCTGACCTTCAAGGGTCCCATGCGCGTCGAGGGCAACCTCAAGGTCCGCGAGGAGCAGGAGATCGAGGTCGAGAACGCGGAGGTGGCGCAGGCGCTGCTGAGCAACCTCGGTTACGAGGTCGTCCGGCGCTACCAGAAGATGCGGGAGGAGTGGCAGCTCGGCGGCGTGACGATCGCCCTCGACCACACTCCGATCGGCGACTTCGCGGAGTTCGAGGGCGACCGGGCCGAGGTGGTGGCGAAGCGCTGCGGGTTCGATTCCGAGAAGTCCGAGCATCGCTCGTACCTCCAGCTCTACGAGGCCTACCTCGCGGAGCATCCGGACGCGCCGCCCGAGATGGTCTTCACCGACCGCTGAGATCCGTTTCACGATGCAGACAAGCCGTATCCGGGGGCTGGTGCTGGCGGCGGGGCTCGGCACCCGCCTCCGGCCCCTCACCGAGGTCACGCCGAAGCCGTTGCTGCCGGTCGTCGGCCTTCCGATCCTCGGCCATACCTTGCAGCAGCTCGCCGCCGCCGGCTGCGAGGCCGCCGCGATCAATCTTCATCACCGGGGGGAGCAGATCCGCGAGCGCTTCGGCGACTCGTTCGCGGGCATGCCCCTCGTCTATTCGGAGGAGCCGGAGCTGCTCGGCACGCTAGGCGCTCTCCACCCGCTCAAGAGCTTCCTCGGCGAGGCCGACCTCGTCATCCTCATCAACGGCGACAGCCTCTGCCGCTGGCCGCTGCGCAAGCTGATCCGCCGCTTCCAGGCGGACGAGGCGCTCGCCACGCTGCTGCTCACCTCGTCCGCCCCGGTCGGCCAGTTCGGCGGCGGCGTGGGGATCGACCGCGAGCGCCGGATCGTAACGTTTCGGTCATTCCGCTCGGGAGGACCGGAGCCTCCTTCCGGCGATTCCATCCGCCGCCATGTCTTCGCGGGCGCCCACGTCCTGACCCCGAGCCTGCTGGAGCGGGTAGGCCCCGGGCCGGCGGACATCGTCAGCGGCCTCTACGAGCCGATCCTGGCCGAGGGCGGGGCCGAGGGAGGGAAGATCACCTCGCTGGTGACGGCCCGGGCGTGGCACGACCTCGGCACGCCGCAACGATTTCTCGACGCCACGGTCGACTGGGCGCGGGCCGGCTGGCCCGAGCGGCTCTGGCGCCATTCCTGGATCTCCCCGGAAGCCGTCGTCGAGCCTGGAGCGCGGGTGCGGCAGTCCGCCGTGGAAGCCGGCGCGAAGGTCGCCGCGGGCGCCCAGGTCGAGCGCTCCGTGCTGCTGCCCGGCTCCCGGGTCGGCAAAGGCTGCGTGGTGAGGGAATCCATCGTCGGCTCCGGCGCCACGGTGCCGCCCGGGACCTGGGTCGAGCGCCGGGTCATCATGCCCCAGCGGGAGGGCGTTCCCCCGGGCCTCGACGACTCCGTGGTCGGCGGCGCGGTGTTTACGCCTTTCACCGGCCCTCCGTCGGGCGGTTGAACCGGCGGGAAGCGTCTGTCATGATCGGATCGGCTGGACCTTCGACCATGAAACCCTTCGATCCAGAAACCTTCCGACTGCTCGTCTTCGACTGGGACGGCACCCTGATGGACTCCATCGGGTCGATCACCGCCTGCACCCAGGCCGTGCTCGCGGACCTGGACGTCCAGGGCGTTCCCGAGGAGTCGATCCGCGGCACCATCGGCCTCGGCCTGCGCGAGACCCTCGAGATCCTGGTGCCGGGCTGCACCGACTCCCTGTTTCGGGACATCCTCGAGCGCTACCGCCACCACTGGGTCGAGACGTTCCGCGACCGCCCGGTGATGTTCGCCGGCGTGGAGGACATGCTCCGCAACCTGGTGAAGGACGGCTGGCTGGTGGCGGTGGCCACGGGCAAGAGCCGCCGGGGGCTCGATCACGAGCTGACCCAGAGCGGCCTGCGCGAGGTCTTCCACACCACGCGGACCGTCGACGAGGCGCGCTCCAAGCCGCATCCGAAGATGCTGCTCGACATCCTCGACGAGCTGGGAGTCGCGGCCCGGGAAGCCGTGATGATCGGCGACACCACCTTCGACCTGGAAATGGCCAGGAGCGCCGGCACGGCCTCGGTCGGCGTCTGCACCGGCGGGCATGGCCGCGGGGAGCTGATGACCCTGGGACCGCTGGTCTGCCTGGAGCGGGTGGTTGAGCTGCCGGCCTGGCTCGCGGCGGCGCGGGAGCCGGTCGGCGCCAAGGCTGGCTAAAGACTCTGGCAAACCCGTTACCCGCGGTAACAGTCCCCTTCGATCCGAAGTCCCTTCCCAGATCTCGACGATTTCTCTCAACTGACTGATTCCAAAGCGCTCGACCGGAAGGATCGCCGTGCCGGTCTGGCTGGCTCGTTGCTTGCTCTATAGGGAATCCAACATGAAACGGACAACGACCAGAAACCCCTCGTCGGGATTCACCCTGCTCGAGCTGTTGGTGACCTTCGCGATCCTCATGACGCTGATCCTGCTGACCGCGCCGGCGCTCGCGAGGTTCCTCACGCGCACGAAGCTGGTCACGGTCGCCGAACAGACGGCGGTCCTCATGCGGTTGGCCCGGGTCCAGGCCATCAAGTTCTCCAACCCGGCGGTGGTCCGCCAGCTGCCGACCACCGTACCGCCCTCCATCATCGCCTTCGTTGACACGGACCGGGACTCGCGCCAGGACGCGGACGAGAAGACCATTGGCAGTGTTCTGCTCCCCAAGGGCGTGAGCTTCGGCACGCCGATCGGCTTCGTCGCCGATCCGGTCAGCGCTTCGCTGCCGCCCATCGCCGTCTTCCTTGAGGGCGGCTCCGTGGACGTGCCAACGACCAGCCCTCCCCGGCCCGCGCCACCGGACCCGAACGGCTCGTTCCGGTTCATCGACGTAAAGGGCAATCAGATGGAAGTGCGGGTAGAGCTGGCCTCCACCGGGCGGATCGAGATCCGCAAGCTCGAAGGCATCAACACCTGGATTACCGCCGGACAAGGAGGCGTGCAGTGGACCTGGAAATGAAGAACCCCGAGCCGATCGCACCGATTGCGAAACGGCGCGGCGAGGCCGGATTCTCGGTCATCGAGGCGCTCATCGCGGCCGGCATCCTGCTGATCATCGCGATCGGCCTGATCCCGATGTTCACCCAGTCGATCCTCAACAACGCGGCCGGCAGCGACAGCTCCCAGTCGAGCACGTTCGCGAAGGATGAGTTGGAGAACCTGCAGGAGATGAACTTCAACACTCCTGACCTGCTGCTGGTCGGCGCGACGACCGAGCTGTCGTCCGTCGACTACTGGACCCAGGGCACCGCTTCGATCGGCGACGAGGCCTGGACCAGCACGATGCCCACGACGGTTCGGCCGCGGTGGACGCGTACCACCCGGGTGGCGCAGTACTCGATCGGCGCGTTCGACGACGGCGCGCTGGTCCCTGCCGAGCGCAAGACCGGAAGCACCCAGCCGATCGAGGTCCACTTCAAGATCGTCGAGGTCCAGCTGGACAGCGGCAAGCAAGCGACGTCCGGGCTGCCGCCGGGTCCCCGTCTCGTCTACCGGATCATCAAGCCGTTCTGAGGCACTTTCGAGGCAAATATGCGCCGAGCTGAATCAGGATTCACCATCGTCGAGCTGCTGGTGTCGCTCGTGGTCGTCACTCAGGTGCTGCTCGCAGTCCTGCTGCTGGTCGACTTCAGCAGCAAGCTGGCCCGCGTCCAGACCAACGTCGCCGACATGCAGCAGTCGCTGCGCGTCTCCGGCCAGGAGATCGCGAGCGAGATCCGCATGGCCGGAGCCGGCGGCCTGCCCTCGAAGCTGACCGGCCTGGGCGGCGCGGTCCGCATCATCGACAACGCCGGCTCCACCGCCCGCATCGGCGGCGCCGGCACGCCCGAGGTCATGGACGGCACCGACGTGCTGATCGTCCGCGGCGTGTTCACCTCGCCGCTCTACCACATCGACCCGAAGGTCTCGACGACGTTCTGGCTCGACAACTTGGCGAACCCCGCCCTGGCGACCCGCGGCAGGGTGACCGTGCGCAGCCAGACGCCGACGCTGATCCCGCAGCCGCTCGCGCCGCTTATCGCAGCGGCGAACCCTGCCACTGGACGGCCCGAGGCGCTCATCCTGATCAGCCCGCGCGACTCGCGGATCTACTCGGTCGTCGAGCTCGATCCGGCGAACTCGGACGTCTCCGATCCGAACAACCTGACGATCGCCTTCTTCATCACCGGCGGAACCAACATGGTTCAGTACCGGACCTTCTCTCCGAGCGGTGTCTTTCATCCGGATCTCACCCGGTGCGCGTTCCTCGGGCTGCTCGAGGAGCACCGGTTCTACATCCGCGAGGAGCGGTCGGGCCTGGAGCTGACGCCGAAGCTGTCGCGCGCCAGGACATACCCGGGCGTGGACGCCCCCTGGAATGCCGATGCGACGAACTGGAGCCTCGACCTCGCCGACAACATGCTGGACCTCCAGCTCACGATGGGCCTGGATTCGACCAACGGCGGCGGCTCGATCATTCAGGACACCGACGACACGGGCAACGACGACCGCATCTTCGAATCGGCGGACGGCCAGAACGACGACTGGCTGTTCAACGCCCCTTCCGATCTGGCGGCCGACGTCATCTGGACGAACGCCCGTCTCCACTATGTGCGGATCAACCTGCTGGCGAAGGCCGACCGGCGGGATTCGAAGTACCAGGCGCCGCTGCTGACGAAGATCGAGAACGCGACCTTCTCCGCCGGCCACGCCTACAACGTGAGGGAGCAGCGGATGTTCCGCCGCCGCGTCCTGCAGACGCTCGTCAACGTGAGGAACCTGTAATGAGCAACACGATGCACGCCCGGCGAGGCGAAAACGGCAGCGCCTACATCGTCGCCCTGCTGGCGCTCCTGGTGCTGACCATCATCGGCATGGCGCTGGTGATGATCACCGGCACCGAGGCGCAGATCGGCTCCAATGAGCGCGCCATCACCCGCACCTTCTATTCGTCCGACTCGGGCGTGGCGCTCGCCGCGGCGCAGGCCCTGGCGGCCGGCAAATACACGGGCACCACGGTGATCCTGAACGAGACGTCGGTCGGGAATGTGCGCGTGGCGGACCGGATCACGGTCTCGAACCTGGTGACCACGCTGGCAGTGCCGTGCGACTGGTGCCCGTACAACGACGACGGCGTGCCGGAGTTCTGGAAGGTTCACGAGGCCGCCACGGCGACCGCCGACCGGGTGGCCTGGACGGGAGCCGGCATGCCGCCGGCCGACGCCAAGGTTCTGAGTCGCAAGGTCACGAGCGCGATGTTCGAGTTCCAGCCCTGGCCGGCCCCTCCTCCCGAGTCGATGCCCACTGACACGGCCGTGCTGGCAACCATCAAATTCTGAACGATCACCCTTGTTCGAGGAGGGGACTGTCATGTCGCCCCAGATTTCGCAACCGAAGCTGAGCAGGATGGTCTCCTGCGCTCTGGCTCTCACCCTGCTCGCCGGGGTCGCCCTGATGCTCGCGATGGCCACTCCCGCGGCCCGCGCGGACGACCGCGAGCTGCTCCGCGGCTCCGTCAGCGAGCCGTATGTGTTCATCATCCTCGACACGTCGGGATCGATGCACTGGAGCCCGAAGTGCACCCAGACGCAGTTCGACAACGGCGAGTGCGACGTGCTCTGCCCGACGGGCGACTGTTTCGTGCCGATGAACGGCGACGATCCGAGCTCGAAGTTCTACCAGGCCAAGGAAGCGCTGTACGAGGTCATCAAGGACATCAGCAACGTGCAGTTCGGCTTCGCCACGTACAACCAGGACACTGGGTACATGAGGACGAAGCACTACATGTACAAGGTCAAGACGGTCGGCCCCTCCATCAGCGGGCTCGGCTCGTATCCGGCCTTGAGCTCCCAGGAGGTCTTCGGCCTGACCTGGACCTGCGCCTCGAGCGACGACAGCAGCGGCTGCACCGGCGGCAATCCGTCGGACACGACCGACTCCTGGGAGATGGAGCGGACGCGCCGCTTTCCGAAGGGCGGCCTCGCGTTCACCGACAACACCACCCACTACATCCGCTATTCGGGCAACACCTACCGGATCCTCTACGATCCGGGGACCGGGACGTATGGCGGCGATCTGGTCGTCAACGTGGACATCGACCGCTGCACGAACAGCAGCTGCTCGAGCTTCACCAACGTCAGCCAGGCGAACGTGACCTTCAGCTACGTCAACGAGTTCGGCTCCTGGGACAACGGCGCCGACCGGACCAACCCGACGCTCGGCTATTTCGACCAGGGCGCCGCCGCCGACCCCAACGCCTCGAACACCTGCTCGGGCTGGGATCCGACGACGGACTCGCTGTCGGACCGGTACAGCTCGCTGTACAGCATCCGGTTCCCCACCGTGACGGACCCGCGCAGCTCGTTCCTGGACATGGGCGACGTCATCCCGCTCGACTGGAACAACAACCACCAGCTCGACATTCTGAAGCGGCTGGCGCCCAACACGGTCCCCAACCCGGCGCTCACTCCGGACTTCCGCACGGCGTTCTACTTCAAGAACACGCGAAATTCCGGGGAATCGTTCCTGAGGCTCAAGGACGAGGCTCAGAGGCCGTTCTTCTCCAGCGGCTCGACGCCTCTCGGCAACTCCGTGAAGTCGTTCCGCCAGTGGTGGGCCGGCTGCACCTCGACGACCTGCCCGCCGGGCGGCTGGGAGAAGGTGGCTCTGGCGAACGACCCCGAGTTCGCCTGCCGCAAGAAGTTCCTGCTGGTGCTCACCGACGGTGACGAGACCTGCAGCGGCGATCCCTGCACCTGGACGAAGACCCTGTTCGACCAGGAAGGCATCAAGACCTACGTCGTGGCGTTCGGCATCGACAACCAGCCGGGCAACAAGCTCAACTGCATGGCGTCGAACGGCGGCAGCGGCGCGCCGATCTATCCGCAGAACAAGCAGGAGCTGATCGACGCTCTCACCGCCATCTTCAGCCAGATCCGGGAAGAGGCCAGCGCCTTCGCCTCCGCGGCCGTGCCTTCCGTGCAGGCCGAGGTCGCGGACCGCATCTTCCTGTCGAGCTTCACGCCGCTCAACGGCGAGTCCGTGTGGGACGGCCACCTCGACGCCTACTTGAAGCCGCTTCCCCTCACTGCGGACGGCAAGCCGAACCGGGCGCTCACCTGCCCGGCGATCGGCAGCTCGTCCCGCAGCAGCTGCCACCTCTGGGACGCCGGAACCCTGCTGGTGGGCCAGGCGCCGGAAATGGCGGCTTTGAACAGCGCGGCCTCGCTCGTCGCCTCGGTCCTCAAGCTCGGCATCGCCTCCGATCAGCGGCGCGTCTTCTACGCGAAGCAGGCTCCAACCTCCGGCATCGGCCAGACCCTGCGGCTCCTGATGCCCCCGGCCACCGCTCCAAGTCTCTCGGACAACGACTGGAAGGATCTCTGGCTGGGTCTCAACATCACGGTGAATCCGCTCGACCTCAATGCCGCCAAGGAGCGCACCGAGGACATCGTCAAGGAGACGCTGGCGATCAAGGATTCGACGATCGAAAAGGCGGATGGAAGCCTGCTGCCGATCCGTTACGTGCTCGGCGACATCTTCCACTCCGACCCGGGCATCATCGACCGTCCGATCGACTTCAGCCTCTACTCGTCCGACGTGTTCGGCACGCCGGGCGCTGCGACCTGCACCAGCAACAACGGCTACCGCTGCTTCGCGGACAAGCATCGTCTGCGGCGCAAGATGCTGGTGGTTGGAAGCAACGACGGCCAGCTGCACGTTTTCGACGGCGGCGTCTGGGATCCGTCGCGCAAGAAGTTCGGCGACGGCTCGGGCAAGGAGATCTTCTCCTACATCCCGCGTCTCGGCCTGCCGATCCTGAGGGATCTGGCGGAGAACTCGCGCCAGATCTTCGGCCTCGATAGCACCCCCCGCATCGACGACGTCTTCATCGACGCCGCGCATACGGGCACGCCCGTGAACGGCGACCGCGAGTGGCGCAGCATCGTGGTAGGCGGCTTCCGCGAGGGCGGCACGATCGACGCGGGTGGCGGACGCGTCTCCGACTTCACGAGCGGCTACTACGCGCTCGACATCACCCAGCCGGACCAGCTCCAGGCCGACAAGTCGCCGATCGACACGCGGATCGTCCCGAGCTGCCTGTCAACGGACAACAACGTGGTCTCCGGCTGCGGCACCCTGCCGTACCCGGCGGTCCTCTGGGAATTCACCGACTCCATCAACGGCTCGCGCTGGGACGAGGACGCCAACCTCTACGCCGATCTCGGCCAGACCTGGTCGGTTCCCACGGTGGGCCGCATCCGGGTCAGGGAAGGCGTGACCGAGACCTACAAGTTCGTCGCCATCTTCGGCGGCGGCATGGACGCCGACGCCAGCGCCCCCTACAGCAAGGCCTCGCCGCGGTTCGGCCAGTGGCTGTACATGGTGGACATCGAGACCGGCCAGGCGATCTACAAGCGCAGGCTCACCGGCGGCGTCCCCGCCGATCCGGCGGTGCTCGACAGCGACCTCGACGGCTTCCTCGACACCATCTACGTCGGCACCACCGCGGGCTATCTCTACAAGGTGGACATCAGCAACGCCGCGACCCTGCAGACCACTACGATCTCGCGCAACCTGACGATCCCGAGGCTCGGCATCGATCCGCAGGTGAAGCGGATCGTGGGCTGGGATCCGTTCCCGATCTTCAACACCATGGGCAAGCCGATCTACTTCGCGCCCACGGTCTTCTACGTGGCCAAGCTCAGCCGCTTCGCGCTCGCCTTCGGTACCGGCGACCGCGAGAACCTGTGGCTCGAAAACGGCCAGGAAGGCCGCTTCTACCTGATCGTCGACGACAACTTCGTGTCGACGGACCTGACGCTGCCCAAGGATGAGACCAAGTACAAGCGGGTCGAGGTGGGCGATCCCTCCCAGACTCCGGGGACGGACTTCGTGCTCAATCCGACGACCGGGCTCCAGCGCGGCTGGTACTTCCGGCTCAACCCGGACGAGCGCGTGATTACGCAGACGTTCGGCCTGTCCGGCATCCTGATCTTCTCGGGCTTCGAGCCGGCGCTGGAGATCGGCTCCAGCTCCTCCGGCACGCTTTGCGCCCGGGGAGGCGACAGCCGGATCTTCGTGGTGTTCGCCAACACCGGTGACGCGATCATGTCGCTCGACGATCCGGACAACCCCGGCACGACGGAGAAGAGCCGGTTCCGCACGGTGCCCGAGTTCGTGACCAACCCGTACGTCGAGCAGGGCTCCACCAAGAACCCGGGCGGCTCTTCGACGCCCGTCAACTCGGAGCAGCTGAGCCAGACCCAGAAGGACGTCATGGAGGCGCTCAAGCAGTTCTTCCCGCCCGAAACGAAGTTCGCCAACTACTGGATCAGCGTCAGCGGCATCCGTTCCGACACGGGCTACGAGCGTTACGCTACGATTCCGATCGGGATCATCGAGCGCAACTGGAAGGAGCACTAGGACGTGGCAGCAAAGATCCATCGCTCTCGGGTAGGCGCCTTCCTGGCCGCCACCCTGCTTCTCGCCGCCGGCTCGCCGGCGGCGGGGGACTGGCTGGTCACCCGCGAAGGCGCCCGCGTCGAGACGCGCGGGCCCTGGAAGATGAAGGGCAAGCTGGTGGTGTTCATGGACAAGGACGGGCGGCTCGCCTCGCTGCGCGGCACGGAGGTCGACCTGCCGGCGAGCGAGAAGGCGACGCGCGACTCGGTGGAGGAGGAGGCGAGGAAGCGGGACGCGCCGCCGCCCCCTGAGCCGCCGCGGAGGAAGTCGGTCCGGATCGTCACGGACGCCGATGTCGCGCACGTCGAGCCGGCCGGCGTCGACAAAGACGGCAAGGACGAAGAGGGGGACGAAGAGGGGAAGGAGCCGGCCGAGTCCGACACCGAGCGGCCGCTCGCCGGCAACTCGGTGGTGGTCAGCACCTGGGACCGGCGCGACCTTGCAACGAAGGACGGTCTGGAGATCGTCGGCGAGCTGCGCAACAACGGCAGCGAGATGGCCACCGGTCTGCGGGTGACGATCGCGATCTACGACGAGGCGAAGGAAGTGCTCGGCTCGGACGACGCGATCCTCAGCGCCACGGCCCTTCAGCCCGGCAGCAAGGCGACGTTCCGGGCGCCGTTTCCGGGTCTGTACTCGTACGCGGACGTGCAGTTCAACGTCCAGAGCTTCGGCCTGAAGCTCAAGCCCGTGAAGCCGACCGAGGGGGATGGGCACGAGAGGGTGGCGCCGCCGCCCTGATCGTCTCCTCTCTTCTTCGAGCAGCTAGTTGCGGTGACGGGGCACGCCCTCCAGGTCGTGCTCCTTCACTTTTCTCTGGAGAGTCCTGTAGCTCACCCCCAGCAGGCCCGCGGCCCTGACCTTGTCGCCGCCGGTCTCGACGAGCGCTTGCCGGATTCGGTCCCGCTCTCCGCCGGCCCCACCAATCCCGCCACTCCCCGCAGACGACAAGGGATGGAGGATCGCCCTCAGGTCCGCCGCCCGCAGCGCGGGTCCCTCCGCCAGGATCACCGCCCTCTCCAGCACGTTCGCCAGCTCCCGGACGTTCCCCGGCCAGGCCTGCTCCGAGAGCAGCTCCTCGGCCTCCTCGTCCAGCCTCGGCGGCTCCACCTTGTGGCGGCGGGCGATCTCGCCCAGCAGATGGCGGGCGAGCAGCGGCACGTCGGCCTGCCTCTCGCGCAAGGCCGGCAGCTCGATCGGAAAGACGTTCAGGCGGAAGAACAGGTCGGAACGGAAGGCTCCGTCGGCGACCATCGACTCGAGGTTGCGGTTGGTGGCCGCCACGAGCCGGATGTCGGCGCGCTGGGTCTTGCCGCCGCCGACGCGCTCGTAGGTCCGCTCCTCCAGCACGCGCAGCACCTTGCCTTGCACCGCCAGCGGAAGCTCGCCGATCTCGTCGAGCATCAGGGTGCCGCGCTCCGCCATCTCGAAGCGGCCGGGCTGGCGGCGGTCGGCGCCCGTGAACGCTCCGCGCTCGTGGCCGAACAGCTCGTTCTCCAGCAGCGACTCCGGGATGGCCGCGCAGTTGAGCGCCACGAACGGCCCGTCGCGGCGCGCCGACAGGGCGTGGAGCGCGCGGGCGAAAAGCTCCTTGCCCGTGCCGCTCTCGCCGGTCAGCAGCACCGTGCTCTCCATCGGCGCCACCTTTTCGAGCATCCGGAGGGCGGTGCGCAGCCGCGGATGGCGGCCGACGATCGCCGGCGCCCCCGGCGCCTGGAAGGCCGCCGACTCGTCCCGGCTGCCGATCGCCGCTTCGATGAGGCGGGCGAGGTCGTCGATCTCCACCGGCTTCTCGCGGAAGTCGTAGGCGCCGAGCTTCATCGCCTCGACTGCCACGCCGACGGTGCCGTAGCCGGTGAGAACGATGACCGGCACCCGCGGCTGGGCGCGGCGGCTCGCGGCCAGGACGTCGAGACCCGAGAGGTCCGGCAGCTTGAGGTCGGTGAGGACGAGGTCGAAGGCGCGCGCCTCCACGAGCCGGACGCCCTCCGCGCCGTCGGCCGCGGCTTCGACGGTGTAGCCCTCCTGCGACAGCGCGCGCTCCAGCATGCGCCGGAGGGAGTCGCGGTCCTCGACGATCAGGATGCGGCCGGCCGGCCGGCATGGTCAGCTCACCCCGGCGATCAGGCCGGCGATCAATTCCGGATCGTCTTCGGGGTCGACGGTGCGCAGGTCGAGAAACAGCCGGCCCTGGCGGAGATAGCCGATCACGGGCGGATCGCCCTGCCGCAGCCGGGCCAGCAGGCTGTCGCTTCCGGGCAGAGTCAGGGCTTCGCCGGGCACGGGCTCCTCCGGAGCGGAGCCGCCGCCCAGGAAGGCGTCGGCGGCGGCGATCGCCGCGCTTTCGCGGACCGCCGAAGGCAGGGCGGCCGCGACGCGCTCCAGGCGGGCGCGGTGCTCCGCCGGATCGGGCCACAGCCGGTCGAGCGGGAGGGCCTGGCCGGCGCGGTGCAGGCGGAGCACCCCTTCGAGCGCGGCGAACGTCGTGCGGTCCGGCCGCAGCGCGCGGTAGAGCGGGTGCCGGCGGCAGGCGGCGATGAGGCCGGTCCGGCCGACCAGGATGCCGGCCTGCGGTCCGCCGAGCAGCTTGTCGCCGCTGCCGCAGATCAGGTCGCAGCCGGCTTCGACCAGCTCGGTCATCGACGGATGGCCGGCGAGCTGCGGCTCCGGGCGGCGCCGCAGCAGGCCGCTGCCCTCGTCCACGAGCACGGGCACGCCGGTCCTGGCTCCCAGCTCCGCCAGCTCGCGGGGGGCGACCGAGGCGACGAACCCGGTCATCCGGAAGTTGCTCGGATAGACCTTGAGGAGGAAGGCGGTCTCCGGTCCCATGGCCTTCTCGTAGTCGGAGACCCGGGTCCGGTTCGTGGATCCGACCTCGATCAGCCGGGCGCCGGCCGCGGCCAGGATCTCGGGGATGCGGAACGAGCCGCCGATCTCCACCAGCTCGCCGCGCGAAACGATCACCTCGCGGCCGGCGGCGTGCGCGGCCAGCGAAAGAACCAGGGCCGCGGCGTTGTTGTTGACGACCAGTGCGGCCTCGGCGCCGGTGAGGCCGATGAGCAGGCCCTCGGCGCGGCGGTTGCGCTCGCCGCGCTTGCCGGTCTCCACGTCCAGCTCCAGGTCGCAGTAGGCGTCGAGGAGCGGCGGCAGGGCGCGGGCCACGGCGCGGGGCAGCGGCGCCCGGCCGAGGTTGGTGTGGAGCAGGATGCCGGTCGCGTTGAGGATGCGGGTCAGGCCGTCCCCGAGGCCGGCCTGGACACGGGCCGCGATGAGGCCGGGCAGGGCCGCGACGGCCTCCTTGATGAGGATGCCGGAGAGGTCCGGCTCCTCGGCCAGCCGGCGCCTCAGCGCCTCGACCTCCAGCCGGGCTTGGACCCTTACGGGATCTCGTCCGTATAATGAGACGAGGTTGGCCACCTCCGGATCGTTGAGCAGCCGGTCGACGGAAGGAATCCCGCGCCGGGCATCCAGGGCGCCCGAAGGATCGGAGACATCGACGTCGGAGAGATCGGCTGGCATTTTCATCTTGAGCTGGGCACCAAGTTAGAGCATTCTAGGAGATCCGTGGACCCCAAGCGACCCGCCGTCCGACCCGTTGGCCCGATCCCCTCCAAGGGGACTGCCGCAGGTCCGGCCGCACCGGGCCGTCCGGGTGCGCCGGCGTCCCCGCCGGGCCGTCCGGGCGCTCCGGCCGCCGCTCCGCAGCTGGGGCGCAAGCAGGGACCGGCGATCTCCGAGGCGCTCGACCAGCTCGCCCGCGACATCCGGCAGCTTCAGATCGACTTCGAGCGGTTCTTCAACGGCGGCCTGCCGCTGCCGCCCGAGGAGCAGCGCACCCGGGTCCAGGTGCAGCTGCGCAACCTGCGCAACGTCAACATCACCGCCGCGGTCGAGTCGTTCCGCCTCGGCGATCTCGAAGCCCGGTTCAACACCTACAACGAGCTGTTCAACCGTCGCATCCGGGACATCGAGGAGGGGCGGCACGGGCATCACCGGGTCGTGGCCTTCGTCGAGAGAGCGCGCTTCGATCCCCGCGGCGGGATCGTCTTCGGGGCTCAGATCGACCCGGAGGCGGCCGAAGCCCTCTATCATGGCCTCTCCGTCGGAGCGGGAGACGGCCCCAGGTTCGACC
This sequence comes from Holophagales bacterium, assembly GCA_031390755.1. Taxonomy (GTDB): domain Bacteria; phylum Acidobacteriota; class Thermoanaerobaculia; order Multivoradales; family UBA5704; genus DATMER01. Next base: position 50,782 of record JANMTS010000027.1, on the reverse strand, counting down.
TCGACAGCTTCCAGACCTACCTCTCCCGCCAGGCCGCGGCCATCCGCGAGAAGACCGGCTGCAACGAAGTGCAGTTCCGGGTGGCCGAGGAGGAAGGGAAGCTCAAGCTGAAAGCACGTCCGGTCCCGGCCCGACAGGGTTCGTAGGGCTGTACAGATGAAGGAGAGACTCAAGGTGCGTAAACGGATCCTGTCCAGACCGAAGTCCACGGCTCTCGGCGTGGCCGCGCTCGTCGCGATCGCAGTGCTGGCGGCCTACACCGCCTTCGCCTCGGTGCCGACCAGCCTCAACAAGGCCCTCGACACCCAGCGGCGGCTCGTGATGGAGCGCCCGAACGATGCCGCGGTCCTCAACGACCTGGGCAACCTGCTGGTGCTGGCGGACCTGCCGCTGGAGGCCGGAGAGGTCTACCGCCAGGCCCTCGGCATCGATCCCGAGCGGGTCTCGTCGCTGTTCAACCTCGCTCTCCTGGAGCAGCAGAGCGGCGACCGGCGCGAGGCGTTGCGCCTCCTCAAGAAGGTCGTGGAGCTGCAGCCCACCCACGCCTGGGCGCACTACCAGCTCGGCACCCTCTACGAGAGCTGGGACCAGGACAACAGGGCCGTGGAGCACTACGCCCGCGCCTTCGCCCTCGATCCGCAGCTCGCGTTCAAGGAGGTCAACCCCCACATCGTCGAGAACGGGCTGGTCACCCGGGCGATGATCCGGGCCTACGGGGATGGCGGAGCCCGCCAGCCGCAGGCTCCGCAGACGTTCGACGAGCCGGGCCGCATCGCCAGGATGCTGATGCCGGCGAAGCCCCAGGCCGAGGAGATCGAGAGCGGGGATGCAGTGGCCGAGGACACGTCGATCGGTGCGGTGAAGGGCCAGTCGGCCCAGCAGCCGGGAGCGGAGCCGCCGACCGTCCTGCGGCAGGACGACCTGCGCAGCAATCCCACGGGACAGGCGGTTCCGCAGGCCGGATCGAGGGCGGGAGGACGGGGAACGATGCGCCCGGGGCAGCCGACGGACCGCGGGCTCCGCCAGTGGGAGCGGCCGGAGCCGGGGTACGCGCCGCAGCCGATGGACCCCACCGCGCCGCGGATCGGCGGGGGTCAGCAGCCCGGCCAGCAACCCGGCCAGGTCGTCACGCCGCCGCCGGGCGGGGTCTACTACCGTCCCGGCGCGCCGAGCTCGGGCCGGCTCGAGATCAAGGTCGTCCCAGAGCGCGACCGCGAAGCGAGAGGTTGATCCCATTCTCCCCTCCCCGGCCCTCCCCTCGCGCGGCGAGGGGAGGGAGCCCCCGCCCCCCTCTAAACATCGCTACACGTTGAAGCGGAAGTGGGCTACGTCGCCGTCCTGGACGGCGTAGTCCTTTCCTTCCAGCCGCATCCGCGCGGCCTCGCGGCAGGCCGCCAGCGTCTTGAGGCGCACGAGGTCGTCCCAGTGGACGATCTCGGCGCGGATGAAGCCGCGCTCGATGTCCGAGTGGATCGTCCCGGCGGCCTCGCGGGCGCGGGTGTCGCGGCGGATGGTCCAGGCGCGCACCTCGTCGTCTCCCACCGTGAAGAACGAGATCAGCCCGAGCAGCTCGTAGCTCGCCCGATTCACCCGGTCGAGGCTGGGCTCGGTCAGCCCGAGGTCGGCGAGGAACTCCTTCTGCTCCTCGGGCGGCAGGGCGCTGATCTCCTGCTCGATCGGCGCGCTCACCACCACCGCCGACACGCCCGGTTTCAGCTCGATTCCGAGATCCGCCACGCTCGCGCCCGCCCGGTCCTCGCCGACGTTGATCACGACGAGGATCGGCTTGGCGGAGAGGAGCTGGAAGCCGCGCAGCCGGCGCTCGTCGTCGGGGTCGAGCGTGATCTGCCGCAGCGGCGTCTCCGACTCCAGCGCGGGGAGGATCACGTCGGCGAGCAACGCCCGCTCCCGCTGCTCCTCGGGGTTGAGCCCCCGCTTGGTGGCCTTCTCGAGACGCTCCAGCCGGCGCTCCACGATGTCGTGGTCCGCCAGGATCAACTCCAGGTCGAGCATGGCCACGTCGCGGGCCGGGTCCAGGCTCCCTTCGGCGTGGAGCATCTCGGGATCGTCGAAGCCGCGCACCACGTGGACCAGGGCGTCCACGGTCTTCAGCTTGGCGAGGTCCAGGCTCTCGGCGCTCTCGCCCCGGGTGATGCCCGGGATGTCGAGGTACTGCACGGACGCGGGCATGTAGCGCTTGGGATGGAAGAGATCCCGGAGATTCTCCAGGCGGGTGTCCCGCACCGTGGCCGTGCCGAGGTTGGTCTGGCCGGACGAGGAAAACTTGTCCGTGGCCTGCTTGGAGGCCGTGAGCGTGTTGAAGAGCGTCGTCTTTCCCGACTTGGGCAGACCTAGGATGCCGAGTTGCACAGGAATTTCCTCCAGGATGCTTCAGGATGGGGGCGCCAGGCCCCGCCAGGACCAGAAGAAGCGCGGGCGCGAAGCCACGCGAAGCCAGAAGCCAAGGGCGGGGGGAGGTTACAGCCTCCCGGGCTCCAGGTCAAATCCGATGGACGTCCGGCGTTGACTTCTCCTTCGGGCCCCTGCTATAAGACTCCGGATCTAGTCTTTGGTTTTCAGTCATTTCGAGCGCGCGGGGCCGTCGTCGTCGGCCCTCCGCCCACTCTTGCTGCGCGGAGGTTCATTACCATGCATGGAAATCGTTTCTGCGTCATCGCTCTCACCCTCCTGCTTCTCGTGACCGGAGCCGGTCTTGCCGGCGCCCAGGAGACCGGCCGGATCGAAGGCCGGATCACCCGCGGGGACGGCTCGGGCATCCAGGGAGTTTCGGTCCGCGTCGACCAACTCGACCAGGTGGAATTCACGGATGAGACCGGGTCCTATGCGTTCACGGCGATCGCTCCGGGAACCTACAACCTGACCTTCAGCCTGCTCGACTTCACGACCGCCAAGCCGGGCGTCGAGGTCACGGCCGGCCAGACGACGACGGTCAACGAGACCGTCGACTGGGACATCAGCTTCGCCGAGACCATCACGGTCATGTCGGCCTCCCGCCGCGAAGAGCGGATCACCGAGGCGCCGGCCGCGGTCAACGTGGTCAGCGCGCTCGAGATCGAGCGCGAGGCCTCCACCGGCCAGGTGCCGAAGCTGCTCGAGTTCACGCCCGGCGTGGACTTCACCCAGAGCGGCCTCTACGACTTCAACTTCAACACACGCGGCTTCAACAGCTCGCTCAACCGCCGCATCCTGACGCTCATCGACGGCCGTGACCCGGCGGTGCCCTTCCTGGGCGCCCAGGAGTGGGCCGCGGTCTCCTTCCCGATGGACGAGCTGGCCAGCGTCGAGCTGGTGCGCGGTCCCGGCGCGGCGCTCTACGGCGCCAACGCCTTCAACGGCGTGCTCAACATGACCACCAAGGCCCCGCGCAGCAGCGAGGGCGGCCAGCTCCGCCTCACCGGTGGCGAGCTGAGCACCCGCCGCGCCGACTTCCGCTACGCGGGCGGCTTCGGCAACGAGTTCTACTACAAGGTCATGGGCGGCTACCTGGCCAGCGACGACTTCACGCTGTCCCGCAACCAGAAGGTCGAGTACTCCACCTTCTGCACCGCGACGGTGACGACGAACTGCCTGCGCCGCGAAGCGGTGCCGCTCCAGGAGCAGGAAGTCAAGGTCGGCTTTGGCGGCCTGCGCCTCGACAAGTACTTCGCCGAGGGCGCCGCGGTGCTCACGGTCGAAGGCGGCACGGCCACCCTCGAAGGACCGACGTTCCTCACCGGCATCGGCCGCGTGCAGACCACGGGCGTCGACCGCCCCTGGGCGCGGGTGAACCTCAACACCACGCACTGGAACTTCCTCACCTACTACGACCAGCGCAAGGCCGAAGATCAGGTCACGCTCGCCTCGGGCGGGAAGCTCTTCGAGGACTCTTCGAACGTCCACGGCGAGATCCAGGGCAACTACGGCTTCGCCGGTGACCGGGTCTTCGTGGTCGGCGGCATCTCCTACCACGAGCAGGACATCGACACCGCCAACAACCAGGGCGTTCAGACCCTGATGTTCGAGGCCCGCAAGGAACACCAGGAGGCGGCCTTCGCGCAGCTTGAGATCAACGTCTCCGAGAAGCTCAAGGCCGTGCTGGCCGGCCGCGTCGACGAGAGCACGCTGCACGACACCCAGTTCTCGCCGAAGGCGGCGCTGGTCTACTCGGTCACCCCGAAGCACACCCTGCGCCTGACGTACAACGAGGCCTTCCAGGTCGCCAACTACTCCGAGTTCTTCCTCCGGGCGCAGACCGTGCTCCCCGGCTCGACGACCTCGTCGCTCAACCTCTCCGCCATCGAGAACGCGCTCCGGCCCCTTCTCGGCGGCACCTCGCTCGGCTTCGGCAGCATTCCGATCCTCGCCCTCGGCAACAACGACCTGGAGGTCGAGGACATCAAGAGCAGCGAGATCGGCTACAGCGGCATCTTCGGCACCAAGGCCTACGTGACGGTCGACTACTACCGCAGCGAGATCGACAACTTCATCACCGACCTGCTGCCGAACGTCTCGGCCGCCGGGCGCCTGAACCCGAACTTCGGTGCCTACTCGGCGCCGGCCAACCTGCCGGAGCCGGTCCGCGCCGCCATCCTGAACGCGCTGCGGGCGAACCTGCCGCCTTCCCTCTTCGCGCTGCTCTCGAACGCGCCCAACGGCGCCCCGATCGTCGCCCTGGCCTCCTATGCGAACTTCGGCCAGGTGGACACGCAGGGTGTGGACATCGGCCTGAACTTCTACGTCAACGACAACTGGACCCTCGACGCCAGCTACTCGTGGTTCGACTTCGAGGTCAACGAGAAGCTCCTCGGCGATCAGCTGATCCCGAACGCGCCGGAGAACAAGTACACCGCCGGTCTGACGTTCAACGGCGACCGCCTCGGCGCCTCCCTCAAGTACCGCTGGGTCGAGGGCTTCGACTGGGCCGCCGGCATCTTCATCGGCTCGGTGCCGTCCTACGACCTCGTGGACCTGGGCGCCACCTACCGCCTGACGGACAACATCGAGCTCGGGCTGGACGTGAGCAACCTGTTCGACGACGAGCACTACCAGTCGTTCGGCGGCGACCTGCTCCAGCGTCGCGCGCTGGGCAATATCCGCCTGACGTTCTAGCGCCTGACCTTCTAGTTTAAGACCCAAGCCGGGGCCGTTCCGCTGCGAACGGCCCCGGTAGCCGTATCATGGTCCTTATGAGAAGGCTTTCCCCTCTCCTCCTCGCCGGCCTCACCTTCCTGGTTGTTCTGGCATTCCTCCTGCCGGTCTCCTCGTCCGCGGTCGTGCTCGACGGCGTCGCCTACTCGCAGCCCATCACGCTCGGCGTCAACATTCACGCCTTCCGCCCTGCACTCGTCCGCGGTGCGAACGTGAGCTGGGTGCGGATCAACATCCCCTGGCGGGACGTGAACCCGCTGCCGGGCCGGTGGGAGTGGAGCACGACGGATACCCTGGTGAAGCGCGCCCGGTCGCGGGGCCTGAAGGTTCTGGCCGTGCTCAGCGCGGCGCCGGAGTGGGCCGGAAGCAACCGCAACGGCACCCGGCCGCCCGCGCAGATCGAGATCTGGGAGGGCTTCGTCGCCGAGGTGGCCAAGCGCTATGCCGGCCGCATCCAGGCCTATGAAATCTGGAACGAGCCGAACCTCGAAGACGACGGCCCGGGCGTCGGCTGGGCCGCGGACCTCTGGGCGTCGCCGCGCTACGTGGACTATCTGCGGGCCGCCGCGCTCCGCATCCGCGCCTTCGCACCGGGAACCCTGGTGGTCGGTCCGGTCACGTCGAGCGAGCCGAACAGCCGCACGGTGGCCGTCTTCCGCCAGCTCGAAGAGGTCGTCTTCCCCGACGGTCCGGCGTGGTCGTTCCTGGACGTCATCTCGTTCCACGGCAACGCGCGGGACGATCAGCCCACCGCGGGCGTGCTGGAGCAGATCGAGGACCAGCTCACCATTCTGGCGGGGCGCAACCCGTCGAGCGCGGGCAAGCCGGTCTGGCTGACCGAGCTCGGCTGGCGGGTGGGCTCGGGGATCACCGAGGAGGAGCAGCGCGACCGCACCCGCCACGTTATCGAGGCGTTGACGGGCTCCGGCGGCTACCTCCACGGCTGCGAGCTCTGTCCCGGGCCGCCCATCCACAGCCTCTTCAAGTGGACCGTGGCCTTCCTCTACAAGGATGTGGACTCGCCGGGCGAGGCGCGCGGCATCTACCGGGAGGACCGCAGCCGCAAGCCGATCGTCACCGACTATCTGGCCGGGCTGACGTTCCCTGCCCGGCATCCGAACGACGGCTTCGCGCCCATCTACGCCCAGTGCAAGGAGAGGACGTGCCTGTTCGTCAGCCCGGCGGTGGAGCCCTATCTGAGCTTCAACTACCGCTACCATTGGGACTTCGGCGACGGCACCACCGGGGAAGGCCGGATCGTGAGGCACACCTTTCCGGCGCCCGGCCTCTACACCGTGGCCTCGGGAGTGGAGGCGGGCCTGGGGCCGATCGCGAGCGATGTCCGGCTGCTCCCCGTGCAGCTGAACCCGGTGCCGTGAGCCGGCCGATTTGACACCCCAGGGGGTGAATGCGTACACTTCGCTGCGCGTTTTCGTCGGGGCGTAGCGCAGCCTGGTAGCGCACCTGCCTTGGGCGCAGGGGGTCCCCAGTTCAAATCTGGGCGCCCCGATACCGACCGCGCTGGGGGACTTCGCCGAAACGCGTCAACGGCTGCCTGTAGCTCAGTTGGATAGAGCGGCGGCCTTCTAAGCCGCGGGTCGGGGGTTCGAATCCCTCCAGGCAGACCACGTCCTTGACAGATCTCACCATGCGCCCTTAGCTCAGCTGGATAGAGCGGCAGCCTCCGAAGCTGTAGGTCAGAGGTTCGAATCCTCTAGGGCGCACCATCTAAGTCTTCTAAAATCAATAGCTTGCGGCGGGGGCCTGAATCAGGCTCCAGGGTACCCTTTTGCAAAAGGACCACAGGAGGACCACTGGCTTCGAGGACTTCCCGGTCTTCCGGGAGACGTTCCTCGGGATCTTCACCGACCCCACCTATAACGCCGCCCTCCGAGAGGTGGGCAACATGGTCTACGAGATGGCCCTGGAGTATCGGGGCTACTGGCCCGACGAACCCGAGGGCGTGATCCGCTCCGAACTGCGCGCCCTGGTAGCGGACCTCCGCGTGATCGAGGGACATCTCACCTCCCTCGGGAATCCCGAGATGACCAGCCCCAACACCCCGCAGGAAGGGCACCACGTCACCGTGGCCGCCCGGCTCGCGGATGACGTGGGCGTTACCGCCGATGCCCTGGAATCGGAGCTAGGACCATGGCGGGGGGAGGAGGCGTAAGGCCATGGCCCCGCACCTGACACCCCGGCTCACTCGGGAGACGTTCGACACTGCCGCCGGATTCCGGGAGACTCTCCTCGTCCTCTTCGCCGCTCCCGGTGACTCGGCGGCTCTCCGGCAGGTCGGGAACCTGCTTCATCTGGTGGGCAATGAATGCCGCCAGTACTGGCCTGACGACACAGAGAAATACCCCCGCCCGCAGCTCCGGGCGGCCCTGGCAGACCTGCGCTACCTGGAAGGCTACCTCGGCCGCTACCTCGGAGACGTTGCCCCCTTCGCCGGCGAGCTGGCGGAGGATCTCCGGCCGATCTCTGCGTGGCTCAGAGAGGCGCTGAGGGGGCGATTTTTCCGGCGGGGTGCCGTTATCCGTTGGGGGGCCGGGGGGGCGCAACTTGCTATTTCGGCCTTCGCCAGGGAGGCGGCATCTCGACCCAGTAGGCATGGTCCTGAACGATGTAGAGAATCTCCCCAGTCCATCGGTCTACCCGGTACATTTCCTCTCCGGCGCCCACGTACCAATACCGTGTCATCTTTACCTGCCAAAGACAAAAGAGAAGGATGAGCAGACCGACCAGGACCAGGGGGCGCTTCCATGTCTGGGGTTCCATGGGCGCAAATTCTACTCCCAGATAGCCGGCACTGAGGGGGCGATTCACCGGGGGGGGCGTGTCCGGTTGGGGGGCCGGGCGCCCGGGGGAGGAGGTAGCGCCTCTTCAGGCCGGTGGTCGGACAAATGCCGTCCTCCGAAGAGGGCACCCGAGCCCAGCTAGCACCTCCGATGTAACATATTCGATTAAAGGAGGGAATCTGCATGACTGTCCGGAGCGCCTTGCTCCTCGCCGTGCTGTCCCTGACTGCCTGCATCACCGCCGATGCCGTTAAGACCCAGAATAGGGAGAGGCTTTCCCTGCTTAGCATCGGCATGACGAAGCCCCAAGTGCTCGCCGCAATGGGAACGGAGTCGATCCAGGTCTTCGACCGAGTGAGCGGCCTACCGGCGGGGAAGATCAACAACCCCTATCGCACCGAGGCGCATCAGGCGGGCGGGCAACAATGGGAGATCCTGTTGTACTACACCGACCTGAAAGCCAGCGACGGTGCTATCACCGACGATGAACTTACTCCCCTGGTCCTCAAGAATGGGGTCCTAGATGGCTGGGGATGGTCCTATTGGCGCGGCATCGTCGAAACCTACGAAATCCGCATTCGGTAAGGAGAGGAGAGACAGCGCGTTAAGGGGCGTGTCCAGTTGAGCCGGGGTCCTTCACGCGGGCACGCCATACCCCCACAGTAACCTTCTCAAAGTCGGCTCCCTCGGCCAGTTGTCGCTCTACCCTGGCGATGTACAGGAGCAGAGGAATGCTCTCGAAGCCAGCTTCTCCTGACACGATGTGCGCTCGAATCAGGAGAAGTAAGCGAAGATAAGAAGGCCAGGGGCTGAAGCGATCGACGAAATACTCCAACACAAAGCGGTAAGAGATTATGACGATCAGGCTCGGCCAGCCCCAGGCGCGCCACGCGAACACGGCCGACGCAATCCACAGGAACGACGCGGACCAGACCGCCAAAGCGAATCGAAAGGGCAACACGCGCGGAAGCCGGCTCAGCGCCGCAGCACCTTCCCTCGTCAGCAGGAGGATTCCTCGACCCACGCGCTGACACCGGAATGCCCATTGATCGAGAAACACGAACGGAATAAATAGCGCCACTGCGATCACGGCGTTGCTCATGCACTGAGGCCCCGTCTGCCGAGTTTTTGATCCTCCATGAGCCACGAGGATACAGTACGGCTGAGTCACGAAGCGCACCGGGGGATCTCCCTTGGCGGCTGGTTCTGCGGCCTCCATGAGGGTCCGGAGTGCCGGAGCGAGCAGCCTATGGCGTTCGTCTATGGCGGGAGAAGGCTGATTGGTTTGTGCGCGTACAGCTGACCGGAGCGGAGGAAGATCTGGGAGAGAAGCGGAGGACTTGCGAGAGCTGAGCATGCCGGGATGGAGACTCCACCAGCTTCAAGGTAAGCCCACCCGTTACGCACTCGCGGTCAACGGCCCGTGGCGTATCACCTTTGAATGGGACGAGGGCGACGCCCTACACGTAGACCTTGAGCAGTATCACTGAGGAGCCGGCCATGCCTGAGTATTCCGCCAAGCAACCACCCCGAATGGAGCCCGCCCACCCCGGGGCGATGCTGCGCCTGGACGTGCTCCCTGCGCTCAACCTCACCGTCTCCGAGGCGGCGCGCCAACTTGGCGTCTCCCGGCAGATGCTGCATTCGATTCTTGCCGAGCGCTCGGCCGTCTCGCCGGAGATGGCGGTGCGTCTTGGGAGGTTCTGTGGGAACGGTGCCGGCTTCTGGCTTCGGATGCAGACAGCCCACGATCTGTGGCACGCCGAGCGGAAGCTGTGCGACGAGATTCACAAGATCCCTGAACACGCCGCCGCATGATGAAGAAGGGCGGCGGACTTGTGGAGAAGATCCCGTGTTCCCCTCCGTGAGGTCTCTGGGTCGTCGCCCGCCTGTTCGCCTCCCTTACCGTTCCGCAGGCGGGTTGGGACGAGCGCGCGTCGTCGCCTCGAAATAGATCACCGCCTCGTACAGGGCGGGTAACACCACCTCCGTTGCCACGTCAGGCTCGCTGGAGAACGTGGAGCCGATCTTGCGCATCACTTGCGGGCGGCGGAACCACTCGGTGACCGGTCCGCTCGGCGGCAGGCGGCGCAGGTCGAGGAAACTGAGCGGCGAGCCGGCGCGCTGGAAGGTGTCCTCGACGGTACCCGCCGCGGGTGGGCCGAGCGTGAGCTCTTTCAGCCCGTAGCCGTTCTGATCGATCGCCTGGAAAGCGCCGTGGTGAAACATGAAGCCTACCGACAGGTAGTCCTTGCCCAAGTCCGTCTCGAGATTGTGGCCCATCAAGGGGATCGGATCTTCGGTATTCATGATGTGGCCGTTGTGGGCCCAGAGGACGATGCGCGACCCGGGCTCGGCGACGTCGGCGATCCAGCGCACGTTGTCGGCCATGCCGCGGTCGCGAGCTGTGGCGTAGAGCGCAGTGCCGTCGTGCAGCTTGAGGTATTGGTTCAGCGCCCGCACGTACTGCCGGTCGATCAGGGCCTGCCGGTCGGCCGCGGAGGCCGGCTCCGGCAGCCGTTCGGCGATCCGCGCCAGCGCCGCGGTGGCGGCGGCGATCGTCTCCCCGTCGGGTGCCTCGCCCCGCGGGGCCGCGGCGAGCCGGGCCAGCACCGGCCCGACCTCCGCCGCGAGCGCCGGATCGATCTGCCCGAGCCGCTCCGCCAGGCGCTTCGCCGCCACGGCACCGACCTGCACGTCGACGCCGTAGAAGCGGACCTGCCGGTGACCCGGCACGGAGTTCCACTGGCGCATCCAACGGATGAGGTCGAGCACCTCCTCCGTGTTCCAGGTCCAGAAGTAGAGCCCGTCGAGGGCTTTGGCCGGGTCCCCTTGCCCGGTCCGCACGTACTCGTCCACCGCCTCGGACTCCGGCCAGTTCGCCTCGATGGCGAAGACGCTGAAGCCGAGCTCGGAGACGAGGTATTCGAGGAGCCGGTGCTTCATTTGGAAGAACTCGCGCGTGCCGTGAGTGGCCTCACCCAGGCCCACGACCCGCGTGCTGCCCACGACATCGCGCAGCGGCGCGAGGTCCGTGAAGCCCTGTCCGGCGCTCGCCGTCCGGAGCGGAATCGACTGGCTGCGGATCCAGTCGACGACCGGCTGTGGAGCGGGCGCCGGCCGGTGGATCAACAGATCTCTCCGGGCCGTGCCTGGGGCGACGCTGACGAGAGGCGAGCGCAGCTCACCAGCCACCGCCCGGCAGGCGTGATACTCCGACGGCAAGCGCAGTGCGTAGTGTCCTGCGCCGTCGGAGCGGACGACGAAGAGGTCCCCCCCGGCGAAGGAGCCCAGGCAGTGCGCTTCCGCTTTGGCGACGGCGGCCCCCGTCGAGTCTTTGATGTCGCCGACGAGGAGGAACCCCTCGGCCGGTGACGCCAGCCGAAGATCGCGAACGGACTTGCCGCTTTCCTTCACCAGCGGCGAGTGGGCGGCGACCCACTGGGGATGGGTGGCGGTCAGGGCATAGGCACCGGCGGGGAGCGTCACCGCGAATCTGCCGTCGGCACCGGCGACCACTACCTTTGCCGGCTCGGTCAGGCCTGCGGGGATGACAGCGATCACCGCCCCTGCCGCCGGCTCGCCGCCGGGCCCGGCAACCCTGCCGCTGATCTCGGCGGGGGCCGGCGCCGCAGCCTCCCCGAAGGTGAAGGCGAGGTCGTCGACCCACGCCATCCCGGCTCCTTCCAGAATGCCACCGAAAAGCACCGCGGTGGCGTCCGCGGGCACCTCGATCGCCACCTCCACCCGCGTCCAGTCCGTGTCGCCGCTGAGGGCGTGATCCTCCATGTTGTCGAAGGCCACGGGTTCGCGGCCGCGGTCGGCACGCAGCCACAATCGGGCAGTCCCATCCTTGAGCCCTGCCGTGCGAATCCAGCCGCTGAGCCGAACCCACTTGCCCAGCGCAGGCTCGCGTGGCAGGGTGCGCCGAAAGGAGGCGTACTCTTCGCCCCCCGCGGAGCGCATGCGCATCGACCGCTTGCCGCCGTGCGCCACCGTGGCGTCGACCTCGGAGCCGCTGACGCGCCAGTCCGCGCTCGCCGCTTCGAAACCGAGGTCGAGCTCCGGGGTGAGGTCGGCGCCGGCAGGCACGGGCGCCTCCTCCATGCCGGCGAGTGGCGCGGCCCCAAGCCCGGCGAGACTGGCGAGCCCGGCGAGCCCGGAAGCGCAAGCGAGGACGAGGGCGCGACAGACGAAACGATGGCGAAGGATCGACAGCATGGTGGCTCCCCAGGACCGCGGCGCGGGCCGGACGTGTCTACCTGACGTTCCCCGCAGGGTATCAGGCACGACAGGATGGGTTCCAGGTGACTCGGGGCCAGGCAGGAAAAAGTCGGGGAGGTCTGGACGGTCACGGAGGCACCCCGGGCCAACGGAGGCGTGTGCAGCCCGCACTTCTGCGCACACCTCCGGCCGTCTCCGCCTCCCTCCCCGAAAAGGCGGACCCCCTGGGTCGGAACGGCGGTGGCCTTGGACTCGGCAGCCGCCGTCCCTGCAAGTTTTCAAGGAACCTGGCTTCCTGGCCGAGGGATCGCCCCGTTCCAGGAGCCGGGAGCCTACATTCAGTCCGCGCGATCCGAGCCTTCCCCTTCAGAATCGGCAACTATCTCCCCAAATCGCCCCTGCCGGTCCTGGCCTTCGGCCGTACGACCACAGCAAGGACAAGCGGAGGGGCTCCGGGCCGGGGGTAGCCGTTCTATATTTACCGTGGCAACGCATCTATAGATCGGAGACCGGCATGCATTTCCCGGTGCGACTCAGGTGGCTCGTTTCGTTCGCGCTCACTCCTGGCCTCGGCGCTTTCCTGCTTTCGTCCCTGCTTTCCTCGAGCCCTGCTCTCGCGGAGGAGCGGGCCACGCTCCAGGAGGCCCACTATCTGGTCTTCACGATTGAGGGGGAGGAGGTCCGGTTGGCCTCCGCGCAGAGGGTGCAGCTCGACGCCCCTCTCGAGCCGCGCCCGGCGGCGGAGGTCGAGCTGGCCGCGGCCGAGACCGAGGCCGTGACGGGGAATTCCGTGGTGGTCCGGTTGGAATCCGCGGCCGGCGAGGTTCTCTACCGGGATATCGCCGAAATCCCGCGCTGGATCCGCGGCGAGTTCCACGGCCGCGAGGTGCGCCTGGGCGTGAATGCGATCGAGCCGCACCTGATCGAGGCGGAGGTCCGCGCGTTCGTCGTCAGAGTCCCGATGCTGTCCTCCGCAAAGAGGCTGGTGGTGACGGGAGCACGGCAGACCGTCTTCGAGCTGAGCCAGTTGACCGCCCTGGAGTCGGCCCTGGAGTCGGCCCTGGAAACCACTCCCCGTCCGATCGCCAGGGCGTTCACCGTCGGACCGGCCGGCCAACCGGCCAACCGGCTGGACCTCCTCGTCCTGGGAGACGGCTATACCGCGGACCAGGAGGATCTGTTCAACGCGGACGTGCGCCGGATCGGCGACCAGTTCTTCAACCTGAGCCCCTATGCGGAGTACCGGAGCTTCGTCAACCTCCACGGCCTCTTCACCCCGTCGAGAGAGTCCGGCGCCGACCACCCTCCCTACGTTTCCGGTTGCGGGGGGAGCAACTGCTGCTCGGACCCGGCAGCCCAATCCGATCCGCGCGCCGGGACGTTCGTGAGCACCGCGTTCGACTCGACCTTCTGCGTCGGCGGCATCCAGCGCCTGCTTGTCGCCAACGTGACGAAGGCTCTCACGGCGGCGGCGGCGGTGCCCAACTGGGACCGCGTCCTGATGATCGTCAACGACCCCGTGTACGGCGGCTCGGGAGGCACCATCCCCGTCAGCTCCCTCCACGAGCAGGGCATCGACATCCTGCGGCACGAGTACGGCCATTCGTTCACGCGTCTGGCGGACGAGTATGACTCCGCCTATCCCGGCTTTCCGGACTGCAGCGATCGGTCGGGGAGCCCCTGCGAGGCGAACGTCACCGACGAGACCGCGCGCAATCTCGTCAAATGGAATCCATGGATCGACGCCTCGACCCCGGTCCCCACGCCCAGGGGCTCGAACAGCCTCGGCCTTTTCGAAGGAGCCCGCTATCGCACGTACGGGATGTACCGACCGCGGAACACGCAGTGCCTGATGCACTTCCTGGGCATGCCGTTCGACGAGGTCTGCCGGCAGGAGTACGTCCGCCAGCTCTATCGCGGCGGCTGGGGGCAGCCGGGCGCGGGGATCGATCTCATCGAGCCCGGCTCGGAGTCTCCGCGGCCCGGAACGGTGACGGCCAAGGTCGGAGCCGGGACCCGCCTCGCGGTCGATCTCCTGAAGCCCGGCCAGGGATCGGTCGGCGTCACCTGGCTGGTCGACGGCGTCCCGGCCCCGAGCGCCACCGGCAACGCGTTCACCTTCGTCCCCCCGTCGGCCGGCACGTACCGCGTCGAGCTGAGGGTCGAGGACAAGACCCCCTTCGTCCATCCGGACGCGGCGGAGGGCCTGCTCGGCACCTCGCGCGAATGGACTCTGAAGGCCACCAGCTCCGGGAACGCGCCCTGCGTCGCGTCCGCGACGCGGCTCTGTATCGACCGGGCGGCCGGCGACCGGCGCTTCCAGGTCGACGTGAATTACCAGACCGCGCGGGACTCGGGCGCGGCCCACGCGGTGCCGCTCACGAGCCTGGGAGTGGACCGCGGCGGCCTTTTCTGGTTCTTCGCTCCCGACAACCCGGAGATGCTCGTCAAGGTGCTCGACGGCTGCGGGGTGAACCAGCGCTTCTGGGTCTTCTACGCCGCCGGGACTGACGCGGGGCTGACCGTCACGGTCACCGACACGGCGACGGGGGAGTCGAAGGTCTACCGCAATCCGCAGGGGCAGGCCGCACCGCCCGTTCAGGATACGTCCGCGCTGCCCTGCGACGGATAGCCGGAACAGGTGCAGTGTCAAAACTAGTTGACACGTCCTGCCCTCCTCCCTATACTCCTGAATGTCGGCTATTTCGGACATGGAGTCAGACATAGCAGACAAGCCTGAGTGGAGGGTATCCCGATGAAAGTGGGTCTGACGTTTCAGGAAAAGAGCCTGTGGCTGATGTTCGTCAGCCTTGTCGCGGTCTTCGGCTTCTACTTCGTGACGGTGCTGCCGGCGCCTGCGGAGGACGTGATGCCGAACCAGGTCGTGCTGTTCGTGTTCGCGGTGGTGGTGCTGGTGGTCATGGCCATCGTCGGCAATATCCTCATCGCGATCGTGGACCGGCGCACGGAGACGGACGAGCGGGACCGGTTGATCGGTCTGAAAGGTTCGCGCAACGGAGCCTACGTGCTGGCGACGGGGGTCTTCCTGGCGCTCTGCACGGCGCTGGTGACGGAGGGCAACTTCCTCTTCACCCACGTGCTGCTGGCCTTCTGGGTGCTGGCCCAACTCGTCGAGACCGGCTCCCAGCTCTTCCTCTACCGGCGGGGAGCCTGAGCGATGGGCAAGAGGGGCGGGCTCGTCACGAATGAGATCCGGACGCTCCGGTTCCACCAGGGAGAGATGACGCAGCAGGAGCTCGCGGATCGGATCGGCGTCACGCGCCAGACGGTGAACGCCATCGAGGGGAACAAGTACTCTCCCTCGCTGGAGGTCGCCTTCCGGATCGCGCGGGTGTTCGACGTCCCCCTGGAGCGGGTATTTCAGTACGGCGAGGAGTAGGTGGCCTCGGGCCGCTTCGCCGGTCTTCTACGAAGGTTATCCTGCGGCAGATAAGGTTCTCCCGCGGCAAATAAGGTTTCCCGGTCAACGGGAAAGGTTCTCCGGCGGCCGTGGAGTTTATCTGGCGGCGGTGAAGGTTATCCCGCGGCCGAGAAGGTTATCCGGCGCGGGAGAAGGTTGTTTTGGCTTCGAGAAGGTTATCCCGCGGCCAAGAAGCTTTCCCGATGAGCGGGAGACCTTATCGGCGCTGGGAGAAGGTTATTCGGCGGCGGATAAGCTTATCCGCGGCGGGATAAGCTTATCCACGACGGGATAACGTTATCCGTGGCGGGAGAAGGTTATTTGAAGGGCGGCGGCCCCTCCCCGTCCCTCCCCGGCTTCGCAGGAGAGGGCGCGGGTTGGTCTGTGTTGCGTGGGCCCTACCAGCCCAGAAGGTAACCGAAGATCAGCGGCGCCACGATCGAGGCGTCGCTCTCGATGACGTGCTTGGGCGTGTCGACGTCCAGCTTGCCCCAGGTGATCTTCTCGTTGGGCACGGCTCCCGAGTAGGAGCCGTAGCTGGTGGTCGAGTCGCTGATCTGGCAGAAGTAGCCCCAGAAGGGGATGTCGTGGACCTGCATGTCCTGGTAGAGCATCGGGACCACGCAGATCGGGAAGTCGCCGGCGATCCCGCCGCCGATCTGGAAGAAGCCGATGGAATGCTCGGCGCTCTCCTTGCGGTACCACTGCGCGAGCATGGTCATGTACTCGATGCCCGAGCGGACGGTATGCACGTTCTTGATGTTGCCCTTGAGCACGTGCCCCGCGTACATGTTGCCCAGGGTCGCATCCTCCCAGCCGGGAACCACCATCGGCAGGTTCTTCTGGGCCGCCGCGAGGAGCCAGGAGTCCTTCGGATCGATCTGGAATTCCGAGTCCAGCTTGCCCGAGAGGAGAACCCGGTAGAGGAACTCGTGCGGGAAGAGCCGCTCCCCCTTCTGGTCCGCCGCCTGCCACTCCTCGAGCACGGCCCGCTCGATGCGGCGCATGGCCTCTTCTTCCGGGATGCAGGTGTCCGTGACCCGGTTGAGGTGCCGGTCGAGGAGCTTGCGCTCGTCCTCTGGCGTCAGATCCCGGTAGTTGGGGATCATGACGTAATGATCGTGGGCCACCAGGTTGAACACGTCTTCCTCGAGGTTCGCCCCGGTGCAGCTGATCGCCTGGACCTTGTCCTGGCGGATCATCTCCGCGAGGGACAGTCCGATCTCGGCGGTCGACATGGCGCCGGCCAGGGTCATCAGCATGATGCCGCCCTGGTCGAGATGCCGTTCGTAGTCCGCCGCCGCGCGCCGCAAGGCGACGGCATTGAAGTGGCGATAGTGATGATCGACGAAGCGCCGCACGGCGCCGTTTGACTCAGGCTTGGGCAAGGCTGGCTCCTCTTCTCTCTTCTTGAGGCTGCTGGAGATCGTCCGACTTCAGGATGGTCCGTCCAGGGGACGGGCTCCGGCCTGAGAGTGATTGTAAGAGACCTCACGCCCCGAGGGGAAATGCCGGCCGGGTCAGGGAGCGTTTGCCCAGCGGTAAGCCGCAGAGTGCTGGGTGTAGAATCTCATCCGGGCGGCCGGTCGATCAGGATGCCAACGCTTCGAGGCTCGACAATCTCGTTGTCAGGGGCACCCAAGGCATGCGTTGGCGTAAAATCTTCGCATGAAGCCCTACCGGTGGAACGCTGAGAAGAACGACCAG
This sequence comes from Holophagales bacterium, assembly GCA_031390755.1. Lineage (GTDB taxonomy): Bacteria > Acidobacteriota > Thermoanaerobaculia > Multivoradales > UBA5704 > DATMER01. The sequence continues at coordinate 33,481 of JANMTS010000027.1, read as the reverse complement.
CTCAAAGCTGAAAGAGGGCTTTCGTTTGAACGCGTGGTTGTCGCCATCGAGTCCGACGGCCTCCTGGATGTGCTGGAGCATCCGAATCCGGCCAAGTATCCCCGACAACGGGTATTGGTCGTCGCCTTCGATGGCTACGTGCATCTGGTCCCGTTTGTGGAAGAAACCGAGTACTTCTTTTTGAAGACGATCATCCCAAGTCGCAAGGCTTTACGCGACTACCTGTGAAGGACGATGGCGATGACAAAGCTGGACCCGCAAGAGCTTGAGCTTCTGGAGGACTTCGAGGAAGGCACGCTGAAGACCGTAGCGACAAAGAGCGAGTTGGCTCGCTTCAAGGCTGCTGCCCGCGCGACAGCCACGACGGACAAGCGTGTAGACATCCAGCTGTCGGCAGGCGACTTGAGCGACATCCAGGTTCGCGCGCTTCAAGAAGGTGTTCCTTACCAGATGTTGATTGCAAGCATCGTCCACAAGTATGTGACGGGCCAACTTACTGAAATGGAAGAAACTGGTAAAAAGGCTCGTCTCGGCCGAGGTGGTCGTAAGGGATCGATACTGGAGAGCTAGCTGAGGATACCTGCCAGGAATCCCCACCCCTCCTCCCTTGTTTTCTGTGCCAGGGAGGAGGAAGAAAGACGATGAGTCAAGGAATCATTCGCACCTGCCCCTCGTGCGGCAGGAAGAACCGGGTGCGGTACTCGAAGTTGGACGATCAGGCGCGTTGCGGATCCTGCACGGCGGCGTTGGCCCCGATCGCTGAGCCGGTCGCGGTGGACCAACAGAGTGAGCTGGACGAGTTGATCCGGGATTCCGCGCTGCCGATGCTGGTGGACTTCTGGGCGCCCTGGTGCGGCCCGTGCCGGGCGGTGGCACCGGCCCTCGCCGAGGTGGCGAAGCGCAACGCTGGCCGTTTCCTGGTGGTCAAGGTCAACACCGACGCCGATCCGAACGTCGGCGCGAAGCATAGGATCAGCTCCATCCCCACAATGGCGGTCTTCCAGGCCGGACGCGAAGTGGCTCGGACCAGCGGAGCGCGGCCGGGACCGGCCATCGAGAGCTTCGTGCAGCAGGCGCTCGGCACTTGAAGACTCTCCTCCGGCGGCTGTACCAGGGCCCCCGAGGGGTTTGCACCGATGTCTGCAATCCCTATCGGGACGAGGTGCCCGAGCTGGACCGCCCGGGCGGCTCCCGGCAGCGGCGGCGGAACCTGGAGATGTACCTGGAGCATGTGGGCCGGCCGCGGCTGATCCTGCTCGGCGAGGCGCTCGGGTTTCGCGGCGGGCGCTTCTCGGGCATCGCGTTCACCAGCGAGCGCCAGCTCTGCGGACCCGCGGATCGCCGGCTCCCCTGGACAGGGACGGGGACGACCGAGGGCGGGAGTCGGTTCCGGCCGACGAGCACGAATCCGGCGCTCTGGCTGGAGCCTTCGGGGAGCATCGTGTGGGGTGCGCTCGGCGGCGAGCCGTCCGGGGTGCTGCTCTGGAACACGTTCCCCTGGCATCCCTGGCGCCCGGCGGGGCCGCTCACCAACCGGCTTCCAGAGAAAAACCTCGTGCGGGAGAACCTCGACCTGCTCGAAGCGCTCCTCGAAGCGACGGCGCCCGCCCGGATCGTGGCGGTGGGGCGGACGGCCCAGGCCGGGCTGGCGGCGCTGGGGATCGAGGCTCCGGCGGTCCGCCATCCGGCAAACGGCGGCGCCACTCTGTTCCGGACTCAGCTCCAGGAGCAGCTCTGCGTGTTACACTGATACGAGCTTTACGATGCGGCACTCACCGCAGGAGGCCTCCATGCGCAGATCTCTGGTTCTGATGTCCCTGCTCGCACTCTCGGCGCTGCCTGCCGCCGCGGAGGTCTATACGGTGACTCTCACGAACGGCAACGTGATGGAGACCGCCTATCAGCCTCAGGAAGCTGCCTTCGACAAGCGGCTGGTGCTGCTGATGACCGAGGTCGGCAACTGGGTCGGCGTGCGCAAGGCGGACATCGAGAGCGTGCGCTCCGACGCCGAGGTTTCCGGCTACGGCAAGGTGATCCAGAAGAACACGATCCTCCTCGGCTGGTCCGCCAACGACGCGACCGATCCGGCCGCCGATCAGCAGGGTGGCCAGAACAACCAGGGCGGGCAGAACAACCAGGGCGGCAACGACGCCACGGCCGAGGCGCTGAAGAATCTCTATGACCAGCGCCAGGCGGAGCAGGACTACACGATCAAGCAGGGCGTTCCGCCCGAGCAGACGCAGGGCATCCCCGCGCGCATGATCGGTCCCTCCAACCAGTAGAGCCAGCGGCCGGTCGCGATTCGCGATAGGCTTTGACCGTTCCGGGTCTCTCCGCCGTGGAGAGGCCCTTTTTGACAGACCCGACGGTGCGGTGACAGAAGGGCTCCGGAAGGAGCGCTTCGTCTTGAAAGGGAAGCCGGTGAGACTCCGGCGCGGCCCCCGCCACTGTAACCGGGAACGAAACCGGAACACGCCACTGCATGGGTGGATCGCCAGCGAAGAGCTGCCGGTTGCCCTTGTGGGAAGGCCCGGGAGTAGGTAGATCCGGAAGCCAGGAGACCTGCCGAACCGTCCGACGCCACCCGCGGGGCGCGGGGCAGGCCGTGGCGCGTCCGCGCTCCGTCCGCCCCATCTCCCCGATGGGGCGTTGCTATTTCCAGGAGCCATCATGCGCCTCAGCCTTCTTCTGCTGGCCGGAATCCTCGGGGGCGGATTCCCGGTACTCGCTCAGAGCACCGGGTCCACCCCACCGTCGCCCACGTCCTCAACCCTTCCTCAGTTCGAGGAGTCTGTCGTCGTCTCCGCGTCCCTCGACGCCGCGGACCGCGCCGAAGTGCCGGCCTCCGTCACCGTCATCGACAAGGACGAGATCGAGGCCCGCCAGGCGGACACGCTCTCCGAGGCCATCTCGACCATTCCGGGTCTCACGATCCCGCAGGCCGGCCCTCCCGGCCAGCAGACCTCGCTGTTCGTCCGCGGCGCCGAGTCCGACCAGACGCTTCTGCTCTGGAACGGCATCCCGCTGAACGACCCCTACTTCGGCGCGGTCAACTGGCAGTTCGTCCAGCTCGACGGCGTGGAGCGCATCGAGGTCGCCCGCGGACCGTTCAGCGCGCTCTACGGCAGCTCCGCCCTGGGCGGCGTCGTGCAGGTGTTCACGGGCGCGAAGCAGGGCGGCCGGTTCACGGCCGAGGCCGGCGAGGACGGCTACTCCCGCGGCGGTCTCGCGGCCGGAGCGGACGTGGGCCGGCTGCGCCTGGACGTCACCGGCAGCCTGCGGCGCGGCGACGGCGAGCTCGACAATAGCTTCTACGACAGCGAGGAGCTGGTGGCGCGCGGCCTGTGGACGGTGAAGCCGGGGATGAGCATCGGCCTCCTCGCGCGGGCGAACGACTCCAAGACCGGCATCCCGCTCAACGGCGGCCTGCCGAATCCGACGGGCGACATCTCCTGGGAGGAGCGCGAGGTGGCCATCCCCTTCCGCGCCGACCTGGGCACCTGGCGGGGCACCTGGGAAATCGAGGCGCAGCTCTCCCAGACACAGTTCGACTCGGCGCTCCGCGATCCGGACGATCCGTACGGCTTCACCTCTTCGGACACGGAGTCGGAGGGGCTGCGCGGCCGGGCGGTGGCCACGTGGCAGCACAGCAAGGATCTCTGGATCGCCTTCGGCTCGGAGACGGAGCGCCTGGAAGTGACGAACATCTCCAGCTTCGGCTCGAACCTGGACGGCGCGGACCAGCGCACCTGGGCCGTGTTCGGGCAGGGGAGTTGGGGACGAGGCCCGGTCCGCCTCGATTTCGGGGTGCGGCGGGACGACAACAGCGCCTACGGCGGCGAGACGAGCCTGCGCTCCGGGGTGGTGCTGGATGCCGGCGCGGGCGTGCGGATTCGGGCGAGCTACGGCGAGGCCTTCCGGGCGCCGTCGCTCGGCGAGCTGTACTTCCCGTTCTCGGGCAATCCGGATCTTCTGCCCGAGGACAGCGAGAGCTTCGAGGTGGGGATCGAGCGCGAGGCCGGCGGCTGGCGCGTCGCCCTGACCGGTTTCGAGAACCGGCAGCGCAACCTGATCGACTACGACTTCGTCTCCTTCCGCAACGTGAACGTGGGCCGCGCCCGCAGCCGCGGCGTGGAGGGTGAGGTGGGCTTCCGGCTCGGGATCGTGGATGCCCGCTGGAACGCGACCTGGCTGGAGGCGGAGGACCGGACCACCGGTCTGGCGCTGCTGCGCCGTCCCGAGAAGAGCTCGAACCTGGTGCTCTCGGTCCGGCCGGGCGGCTGGTCGTTCAACGTGGAAGGCCGGTACGTGGGCGAGCGTCCGGATGTGGATCCGTTCACCTTCGGGCGGACGGACAACCCCGACTATCTAAAGGTCGATCTGGCGGCTCGCTGGAAGGCGCTCTCCTGGCTCTCTCCCTATGCGCGGCTGGAGAACGTCGCGGATGAGGAGTACCAGGAGGTGCTCGGGTATCCGGCTCCGGGACGGACGCTGATCGGCGGCGTGGTATTGGAGTTTTGATTGGATTTTTGAGCTTGACCCTCACCCCCCGGCCCCCTCTCCCGGTCCGCCCGAGTCCCCCTCCCCGGGCGAGGGGGAGACTTGCGGCGGCCGCTTTCCTCCTGCTGGCCCTGGTGGCTTGCGGGGGAGAGGGGCCTAAGTCTCCCAAAGGTCCGGCGGCTCCGCAACGGATCGTGGCTCTCGCCCCGAACGTTTCGGAGACGCTGTTCGCGCTGGGCCTCGGGGACCGGGTGGTGGGGGTGGGCAGCTACAGCAACTGGCCTGCCGAGGCGGCGCGCAAGCCCCGTCTCGGCGGTCTCTTCGACGCCAACCTGGAGCGCATCGTCGCGCTCCATCCGGACCTGGCGGTCCTCCTTCCCAGCGAGCGCGACCTCGCGGTCAAGCTGGCGCCGCTGGGGATCGAGACGCTCACCCTCCCGAACGAAACCCTGGCGGATGTCGAGCGCTCCTTCCATACCGTGGCCGAGCGCTGCGGCGTGCCGCGGGAGGGCGACCGGCTCGCCGCCGAGTGGCGCGCGGGGCTCGCTCCGCAGGCGCTTCCCAACCGGCCGCGGGTCCTGCTCTCGGTCGGCCGGCAGGAGGGGCGGCTCGCGGACGTGCTCGTCGCGGGCCCCGACACCTTCTACCAGGAGCTGCTCGACCGGATGGGCGCGGTGAACGTCTTCGCCGATGCGCCGGTCCGCTATCCCAAGGTGAGCCTGGAAGAGGTCGTGGCGCGCGCTCCGGACTTCATCGTGGAGCTGCGCGGCGAGGCGGTCTCTCCGGAGGCGGCCCGCAGCCTGGTCCGCGACTGGGACCAGCTCGCCAACGTTCCGGCGGTCCGGGCGGGGAGGGTCGTGATCCTCGCCGGGGACTGGACCGGCATCCCCGGCCCCCGCCTGCCGCAGCTCTACGGAGAGCTGCGCAAGGCCCTCGCAGGAGCGCCGGGCGGATGACTCGGACCGGGGAGCCGATCCTCTCGGCGCACGGGCTCGCCTGGAACCCGGACGGCCGGCAGATCCTCGGTCCGCTGGATCTCGACGTCGTGCGCGGCGAGTGCCTGGCCGTGGTCGGGCCCAACGGCGCGGGCAAGACCACGCTGCTGCGCTGCCTGACCGGGCTGCTCCGGCCCACCGCGGGCGAGATGCGCTTCGAGGGAAGGCCGTTCGCCACACTGACCCGCCGGGCGCTGGCGAGGCGGATCGCCTACGTGCCGCAGATCCGGCCGGCGCGGGTTCCTCTCTCGGTGGAGGAGGTCGTGCTCCTCGGCCGCTATCCGCATCTCTCGGCGTTCCAGATCGCGCCGCGGCAGGAGGACTTCGCCGCGGTCGACGCCGCGCTCGCCCGGGTGGGGATCGAGGCCCTCCGCCGCCGGCCTGTGGACGAGCTGTCCGGCGGCGAGCGCCAGGCCGCGTTCATCGCTGCGGCGCTGGCCCAGGAGTCCGAGCTGCTCGTCCTCGACGAGCCGACCATCCATCTCGACGCCCGGCATCAGCGCGACCTCGCCGATCTCCTGCTTCGGCTGGCCTCCGAGTCCGGCCGCACCGTCCTGCTCGCCACGCACGACCTGAACCTCGCCTCGCTTCTGGGCGACCGGCTGCTCGCGCTGTCGGCCGGCCGGGTGCTCGCCTGCGACACCCCGGCGCGGATCCTGGAGCCCGGCCTTCTGGAAGATCTGTTCCAGGCGCGATTCGAGATCGTCCGCGGCGGCGAACGGCCGGTCACTCTGCTGCAACTGGGTGGCGGATGAGAGGCAAGGCCCGCTCCGGACACCCGGGCACGACGCTGTTCATCCTGCTCATTCTATGGGGCGCGGTGTTCCTGATCGCGCCGCTCGTGGGGAGCCAGCGGGTCGACCTGGCCGACGTGCTGCGCGGCGATCCGACCGCCTCGGTCATCTTCTGGCAGCTCCGCCTGCCGCGGGTGCTGCTGGCGCTGCTGGCCGGAGCGGGGCTGGCGGTCTCCGGCCTGTCGTTCCAAACGCTGTTCCGCAACGAGCTGGCCGAGCCCTACACGCTGGGCATCGCCACGGGCGCGGCGCTCGGCGCCGTGCTGGCGCTGAGGCTGGAGGAGTCCGGCGTCCTCTGGGGCATGCCGCTGGTCTCCCTGGCGAGCTTCGCCGGGGCGATCAGTGCGACCGCGCTGGTGGTGGGCCTCGCCTGGAAACGGCGCGGCAGCACGGCCACGCTTCTGCTGGCCGGGATCGCGGTCTCTCTCTCGTGCTCGGCGCTCATCCTCTTCACGCAGTACCTCTCGGACTCGACGCAGACGTTCCGGATGGTGCGCTGGATGATGGGCGGGCTCTCCGTGGTCGGCTACGGCGAGGTGATGTGGACGGCGCCGTGGGTTCTGGGCGGCGCGGCCATCCTGCTCGCCCTGCGCTGGGATCTGAACCTGCTGCTGCTTGGCGAGGAGCTGGCCGCGAGCCGCGGGGTCGATCTGGTCCGCCTGCGGATCAAGGTTCTCGGAGTCGCGTCCCTGATGATCGGCGCCCTGGTGGCGGTGGCCGGCCCCATCGGCTTCGTGGGCCTGATGGTGCCGCACATGATCCGGCGCTGGGTCGGGCACGACCATCTGTTTCTGGCTCCGGCCTGCCTGCTCGGCGGCGGGGTCTTCCTGGCCAGCTGCGACCTGGCCGCGCGCACGGTCATGGCGCCGGCCGAGCTGCCGGTGGGCGTGCTGACCGCCCTGCTCGGCGGCCCGTTCTTCCTCTGGCTGCTGGTGCTCGGAAAGAAGGACCGGTGAAGACGATCTAGCTTCTGCGGACGGGTGATCGTAAGCTCCGCATCACGATGCGCCTCTATCGACTCGCCCCGGACGGGGCCTACGCGGTTGCTCAGGAGACGGAGGAGACAGGCTCCTCCGAGCTTCGCGTCCTCGAATCCGACCCGTTCCTGTCCGCGCCCGGCGAGTGGAAGCTCGGCCGCGCCATCGATTTCCAGCTCGATCTCCAGCCCAGTCTCCAGGAAACCGCCTTCCTCGCGCCGGTCCGGCCTGGAAAGATCGTCGGCATCGGCCGCAACTACCGCGAGCACGCCAGGGAGCTGAACAACCCGATGCCGGCCGAGCCGGTGATCTTCCTCAAGGCGACCTCCTCCCTGATCGGGCCGGGCGAGGCCGTGATCCTGCCGCCGGAGAGCGAGCGAGTCGAGCACGAGGGCGAGATCGCGGTGGTGGTCGGCCGGCGGCTGAAGCGCGCGACGCCGGACGAAGCCCGGGCCGCGGTGCTTGGGGTGACCTGCGCCGACGACGTCACCGCCCGCGACCTCCAGAGGAAGGACGCGACGTTCGCACGGGCGAAGTCGTTCGACACCTTCTGCCCTCTGGGGCCGGCCATCCTCGTGGGGGCCGATCTGGAAGACCTGGAAGTGATCACGCGGGTGAACGGCGAGCAGCGCCAACACGGCAAGGCCTCCGACATGACCTGGGGAATCGTGGATCTCCTGGTCTACACCTCGCGGATGATGACGCTGGAGCCCGGGGACATCCTGCTGACGGGCACCCCCGCCGGGGTCGGACCTCTGGCCGCGGGCGACCAGGTCGAGATCGAGATCCCCGGCGTGGGAATCCTGCGGCATCCCGTCCAGGCGGCGGTCGAGGGGCCGGCCTCTAGATAGGCAGATCCTCTACAGGATCAGCCGTCCTGCGCAGCTCCAGGAAGGCGAGGGCCGGCAGCCCCAGGGCGAGGATGCTGACGTAGTGCAGCGCCCGGTAGAGGAGAGTGCCGGCGGCGGCATCCACCCGGTCCATGCCCATGGCCGCGAACGAGGCGACCATGGCCGCCTCGGTGGTGCCGAGCCCGCCGGGCGTTCCCGTCAACATGCCCGCGGCGTTGCCCAGCGCCACGCCGGCCAGGATCACCGCCGGATCCACGTCCATCCTCAGCGAGCGGAAGACGCACCACTGGGCCAAGACGTTCATCAGGAAGAAGCCCGTCCCCAGCAGCGCGGCCTTCATGTGAACCGGGCGGTGGCGCAGCAGCCCCACGAAGACGCCCACCGCTTCGTGACCGTGGGCGAAGAAGCGCTGGGTGCGGCCCTCGGCCTTCTCGGCGCGGCGGGCGAGGAAGGCCACGAGCGGGTTTTCCCCCTCGGTCCGGCTCCTCCGGCTCCAGAGCCAGAGCCCGGCGATCAGCGCCACCAGCAGCACCGCCGCCAGCACGCCGAACCACGCCTGGCCGAAATGCGGCGCGGCCACGATGACGGCGATCCAGGTGCAGGTCGTCATCACGGCGTGGTGCGCCACCTGGTCGTAGAGCACGATTCCGTACACCTGCCCGAACGGCCGCGCCAGGCCGCGCGCGAAGTAGCGCGCCCGCATCAGGCCGCCGATCAGGCGCGCCGACGGAGTGATGAGATTGAGTGCGGCCGAGGCCATCAGCACCCAGTAGCCGAGCCCCATCTTCGGGCTGCGGCCGAGCGCCGCCTGGGATGCCACGCGGAACCGGGCGTCCCAGAGCAGATAGCGGCCCGACATCAGGATCAGCCCCGGCAGGAGGTAATACCAGTTCGCCTCCTCCAGCCGATCTTCCAGGACGGACCACTCGATGCCCTTCAGCAACCGCCAGGTGAGCCACAGCGCCAGCACGGTGATCCCCGCCTTCAGGAGGCGGACAGCCCAGATCTTGAGGGGGGACGCGGAATCGGGCTCGGCTGGCAGCATGAGGGCGCCTAGGATAGCGCACCCGGAAACCTCGCCGGGCCCCGGTCGGGGGCAGCTCGGGGGTTGACGCCCGCGCCGACCTGGGAAACTCTTGTGCGAAGGCCGGGTTGCCCGGCCCTCAGCTCTGGAGGTCATTAGCCCATGAAAGTCACCGTACTGAAGAACGGCCCCCTGCGTCTCGAAGGGGAGGACATGCAGATTCTCGATCCGGCCGGCACCGCCTACGGCCTGGCGGGCCGCACCGTCGTCTCCCTCTGCCGTTGCGGAGCCTCCAGCAACAAGCCGTTCTGCGACGGCAGCCACAACCACCACGGCTTCCAGGACGAACCCCAGGCCCGCGACCTGCCGCCGAAGAAGGCGTGAGACTTCCGCGCCTCTTCCTCCTCCTTCTCCTCCTCGCCCTCCCCGCCCTCGCCCAGGGGCCTTCGGCGGACTGGCGGACGCTGGAGACGGCTCACTTCCGCGTTCACTATCCCGCGGCGTCCGAGGCCTGGGCGCGGCGGGCGGCGGAGCGGCTGGAGTCGATCCGGGAGCGGGTGGCGGAAGAGATCGGGTTCACGCCGCCGGAGATCGTGGACGTGCTGGTCTCGGACCCGGTTGCCGATTCCAACGGCATGGCGCTTCCCTTCCTGGGATGGCCGCGGCTCGTGCTGTGGACCAGCCCTCCGGGACCGGAGTCGGTGATCGGCCACTACACCGAGTGGTCCGAGATGCTGCTGGTCCACGAGGAGGCCCACCTCGTCCACATGCTGCGGCCGTCGCGCAATCCCTGGGGCAAGCTCCTGGGGAAGATCGCGCCGGCTGGTCCGATTCTCCGCGGAGCGCCGCGGTGGGTCGCCGAGGGGTATGCCACGGTGGTGGAGGGGCGGCTCACGGGCTCGGGCCGGCCCAACGGCGACATCCGGGCGGCCATGCTGCGGCGCTGGGCGTTGGCAGGGAAGCTGCCGGGATACGGCGCGCTGTCGTCGGACTCCCGGAGCTGGAGCGGGATGAGCATGGCCTATCTCGCGGGCTCTGCCTACCTGGAATGGCTGGAGGAGCGCGCCGGCCCGGGCAGTCTGCGGTCGCTCTGGGCCCGCATGACGGCTCGCCAGTCCCGGAGCTTCGACGAGGCGTTCGAGGGGGTCTTCGGCGATTCGCCGGCCGATCTCTACGACCGGTTCCGCGCCGAGATCACCTGGCGCGCCTTCGAAGCCGAGCGCCGGCTGACCGACGCCGGACCGCTCCGGGAAGGGGAGGTCTGGCAGGATCTCTCCTGGAGCACGGGCGATCCCGCCGTCTCTCCGGACGGCAAGCGCCTGGCGATCGTGCTCGGATCGCGCGACGTGCCGGACCGGCTGGTCGTCTGGTCCACCGAGCCGGACGAGACCGAGAAGGCTGCGAAGGACTGGGAGGAGCGCCGCGGGAAGCTGCTGGAGCGCGATCCCGAGGACGTCCCCGCCGTGCGTTCGGCGCCGTTCGCCCGGAAGCCGCTTCACACGCTCCACGCGCTCAGTACTGCGGACGGCGTCGAGCCCACCTCGCCGCGCTGGATGCCGGACGGCCGATCGATCCTCTTCGTCCGCTTCGAGCCGGACCGCGAAGGGTTCCTCCATCCCGATCTATTCCTCTGGACACCGGAGTCCGGCGAGGTGAGACGCATCACCCGGGAGGCCGACGTGCGCGACCCCGATCCCGGGCCGGACGGCTCGTGGGCGGTGGGGGTCCGGCACCGGCATGGCGCCTCCCAGCTCGTGCGGGCCGACCTGGGAACGGGCGAGGTGACGGAGATCACGCCGCCGTCGATCGAAGAGGTCTACGACCGGCCGCGGGTCTCTCCGGACGGCAGCCGGATCGCCTTCGCCCGGCACCGGGGCGGAGTCTGGAACCTGGTGATCCGGGACGCAGTATCCGCGACGGCCGGCGAGGAGACAGTGATCGCGCCGCCGGTCGGGGGCGCCACGGTCTCCGCCCCTGCCTGGAGCGCGGACGGCCGCACGGTGTACGCGGTGGTCGGCGACCGCGGCTTCCTCAACGTCTGGGCTTTCCCGCTCGACGGCGATCCGGTCTCCGCTCCTTTCCCGGTCACCCGGACCGCGGGCGCGGCGTTCGCGCCGGCCTCGTCGCCCGACGGCCTCTTCTATCTCTCCCTGGAGCCGGACGGCCTGGATCTGCGCCTGCTGAATCTCAAGATCTTGGCTTCCGTGGCCTCAGATGTTCCGACCGAGTTGGCGCCGGTAGTCCGGCCACCCTCTCCAGCGACGCCGGAGCCCTTCCAGCCGGCCGAGGTCGCGGAGTCGCGGCCCTACGGCCTCGGCCGCCAGGAGCTTCTCCCGTTGATCGGCGGAGGCGGCGGCTCCTCCGGCGGCGCGTTCGAGCTTGGGGCTCGCGGCGGCGACGTGATCGGCCGGCTCGACTGGCTGGCGCTGGGCTCATTCTCGTCGAGCGGCTGGGCGGAAGGCGGAGCGCTCGCGGCTGCTTTCCGGGGTTGGCCGGTCGAAGTGGGTCTTCATCTCTTCCAGGCCGGAGAGAGGCCGTCCGAGCAGTCCGGCGACCTTCCCGCCCAGCCTGGCACCGGGCTCGACGTGGACCGACGCGGCGCGGAGCTGTCCGCCCGCTGGAATCGGGCCTGGAGCGGAGGGGCCTTTCAGCTCGCCGGACGGACTCTGTTCGGCGAGGTGGAGCCTGACGGCGGACCGGCCCTCGACCAGGAGATCGCCTCGCTGTCCGCGGGCCTCTCCCTGTTCCGACAGCACGGAGCCTGGCGGCTGACCGCGGGGCTCGCCTCCCGCCACGACGAGGGAAGGACCGACGGCGACGGCTGGACTCGAACCGCCGGCCGCATCCGGCTCGGCCTGGGCAAGGACGACACCCGGCTCGTCCTGGACTGGCGGCGGGGGACGTCCTCCGGAATCCGCCGGGATTTCGACCTCTTCCAACTGGGCGGCGCGGACTCCAGCCTTCTCCCCGAATCTCTCCTGAGCGGCCGGATCTCCTCGCCCGCCCTGCCCCTGGGGACGCTGCCGGGCACCGACCAGGAGACCCAGCGGGCCGAGCTGACGGTCGGCCTCCTGCCCGCGCCGGTCTTCTTCGAGCGCCACCGCCTCTGGTCCGGAGCATCGTCCTCCGACGAGTGGCTCTCCCTGGCCGGGATCGAGTGGCGCTGGACCCTGGGACCGCTTCCCATCGCCCGGCTCCCCGGCCTCGACGTGCGCCTCGGCGCGGCGCGGATTCTCGACGATCCCTCGCCGGACCGGAACCTGGAGGATGCGTTCCGCTGGTGGGTGACCACGGTCTGGCGGCCCTGAGCCGACAAGCGGAGACAAGCGGGTACAATCCCGGGATGTCCGAGCACCTGCTGATCCTTCGTCTCTCCGGAGATTTCTATACCAAGGCGAGGACCACGCGTCTCCGCTTTCAGAACCGCCTGGCGCAGAACATCCGGGACGCGCTGAAGTCCCACGGCATCCCGTTCCGGCTGGAGACCACCTGGAGCCGGTACTACCTGGAGACTCCGTCCACGGCCGTGCTGGACATTCTCCCCCGGATCTTCGGCCTCCAGTCCGTCTCCCTCGTCGAGCGCCGGCCGTGGGAGACGCTCGACGACATCACCCGCGACGGAGCCGAGATCTTTGCCGAGGGGGTCCGCGGCCGGACGTTCGCGGTTCGCGCCAGCCGACGCGGCGGACGCGAGACCATCCCTTTCGACTCGATGGAGATTGAAAGTGCGCTCGGCGCCGCGCTCCTGAAGCAGGCGCCCGGCGCCAGGGTCAACCTGCGGGACCCCGAGGTCACCGCCCACGTGGAGCTGGAGCCCGGTTCCGGCCACTACTTCCACGACAAGACCCGCGGCTTCGGCGGCCTGCCCATCGGGGTCGAGGGCCGGGCGCTCTCCCTGGTCTCCGGCGGCTTCGACTCCGCGGTGTCGAGCTGGCTGATGCTCAAGCGCGGCGTCCAGCTGGACTATCTCTTCTGCAACCTGGGCGGCGCCGCCCACCGGCTCGGCGTGCTCAAGGTGATGAAGGTCGTGGCGGACCAGTGGAGCTACGGCTACCAGCCGCGGCTCTACGAGGTCGACTTCCGGCCGCTCATCCCGGAGCTTCAGGAGAAGAACCGCCCGCGGAACTGGCAGATCGTGCTCAAGCGCATGATGCTCCGGGCGGGCGAGCTGCTGGCCCGGAAGACCCGGAACCTGGGCCTGGTCACCGGCGAGGCCATGGGCCAGGTCTCCTCCCAGACCCTGCAGAACCTCGCCGTCATCGGGCAGGCGGTGACCCCGTCCATGCCCTTGCTGCGCCCGCTCGTCGGCTTCAACAAGGACGAGATCCTGACCATCGCGCGGAGGATGGGGATCTTCGACCTGTCCGCGGCCGTGGGCGAGTACTGCGATCTCGTCCCCTCGAAGCCGGCGACCCGGGCGCCCCTCGCCGAGGTTCTGCGCGGCGAGGCCGGCATGAACCCGGGCCGGCTGGACGAGCTGGTGGCCGCCGGCACGACCTGGGACCTGCGGAGCCTGGACGGCGCCGATCTGGCACCCACGGGCTTCGAGACCGACGTGGTTCCGGCCGGAGCGACCGTGATCGATCTGCGGTCCGCCCAGGCCTGGAAGGCCTGGCACTACCCGGACGCCCTGCGCCTCGACTTCCCGCGCGCCCTGGAGTCCTGGCCGTCGTTCGACCGCAGCCGGGAGTACGTCCTGGCCTGCGAGGTCGGCCTCAAGAGCGCGCACCTGGCCGAAGTGATGCAGCAGGGAGGCTTCCGCGCCCGGCACTTCCGCGGCGGCCTGAAGGAGCTGATGGCCGCCGCGGCCAGGGACCGGGAGACCGATCCCGCCCTCGCCCTCCTGCTCGCGCCGGCCGTGCGCGGCGGCTCGGACTAGGTCCGGCTGCCACGAATTCGATCCGTCTGCGCAAAATCTCTTGCACAAGTCTTACGTCAAGGCTATTCTCGAATTCAGTTGCCGCTTGCTCTTTCATGAGGCGATTCAGCCCAGTTCTCCCTACGCCGGCTCCGGCGATCGAAACCGACCCCTGGTTTCGCACGCTGGCGGAGTCGACGGCCACGGCCATCCTGGTCTACCGGGAGGATGAGATCCTCTACGTCAATCCGGCCGTGGTGGAGCTCACCGGGTATTCCGCTTCGGAGCTGGTCGGGCTGCCCGCCTGGCGCATCGCCCATCCGGACTTCCAGCCGCTGGTGCGCGAGCGCATCCTCGCGCGCCTCACCGGCAGCGACGTCCCTCCCCGGTACGAGATCAAGATCCTGACCAAGGACGGCCTGGAACGCTGGGTGGACGCCACCTCGTCCCTCCTCGACATGGACTATGACGGGCCGGCGGCGATGGTCACCGCCGTCGACATCACCGAGCGCAAGCTGGCCGAGGAGGGGCTGCGGGAGGCCAACGCCCACCTGAGGCAGGCCCAGCGGGTGGCGCTCGAAAGCGAGGAGCGGCTCCGCGCCATGGTCGACGCCCTGGCGCAGGAGAAGGAGCTCGCCCAGATCACCCTCGCCTCGATCGGCGACGGCGTCATCCGCACGGACGCCGCCGGCATCATCGACTATCTCAATCCCGTGGCCGAGCGGCTGACCGGCTGGAGCTCGGCCGAGGCGTGCGGCCTGCCGGTGAGCAAGGTCTTCATCGTCACCGAGGAGGCCACGGGCAAGGAGCTGGTCAACCCGGTCGAGCGCTGCCTCCTGGAAGGGGATCTCGTCGAGCTGGCCGGCTACTCCCTGCTCGCCCGCCGCGACGGCCACGACTTCGCCATCCGCGACTCGGCGGCCCCGATCCGCGACGCGCTCGGCCGGATCGCCGGCTGCGTGCTCGTGTTCAAGGACGTCACCCAGCTCCGCGGCATGGAGCGGGAGATGATCTACCTCGCCCGCCACGATCCCCTCACCGGGCTCATCAACCGCCGGGAGTTCGAGAAGCGGCTCCAGCACTGCCTTTCCACGGCCCGGGACGAGGAGCGGCTGCACGCGCTGTTCTATCTCGACCTCGACGAGTTCAAGGTGGTCAACGACACCTGCGGCCACCTGGCCGGCGACGAGATGCTCAAGCAGGTCACCGGCCTGCTCAAGGCCCGGCTGCGCAAGACCGACACCCTCGCCCGCCTCGGCGGCGACGAATTCGGCGTGCTGCTGGAGGACACCACCCTCGAGGACGCCCGCCGGGTCGGCGACGTCCTGCGCACCGAGGTCCACCGCTTCCGGTTCGGCTGGCAGGAGCGGATCTTCGAGATCGGCGTGAGCATCGGCCTCGTGCCCATCACCGGCGAGACCCTGGACATGGCGCAGGTGCTCTCGGCCGCGGACGCCGCCTGCTACGTGGCCAAGGAGAGCGGCCGCAACCGCATGCACGAGTACCAGCCGGACGACACCGCGCTGGCCGAGCGCTACGGCGAGATGCAGTGGATCCACCGCATCCACAAGGCCTTCGCCGAGCACCGCTTCTTCCTCTACCAGCAGAGCATCCAGCCGCTGCGCCCGGCGCCGAACGAGCCGCCGCTCTGCGAGATCTTCATCCGCATGATCGACGAGGAGGGGCGCATCGCCTCGCCCGGCGCGTTCATCCCGGCCGCCGAGCGCTACCACCTCATCGCCAGCATCGACCGCTGGGTCGTCCACGCCGCGTTCGTCTCGCTCGCCTGCCGCATCCTCTCCCACGGCGACGAGACGTGTTTCGCCATCAACCTCTCCGGCCAGTCGATCGGCGACGAGTACTTCCTGGAATACGTCCTGGAGGAGATGGAGCTGACCGGCGTCGAGCCGACCCGGATCTACTTCGAGATCACGGAGACCGCGGCCGTCGGCAACCTGACCCAGGCCATGCGGTTCATCGAGCTGCTGCGCAGGTACGGCTGCCGCTTCGTCCTCGACGACTTCGGCAGCGGTCTCTCGTCGTTCGCCTACCTGAAGAACCTGCCGGTCGACTTCCTGAAGATCGACGGCGGCTTCGTCCGCGACATGGTCGGCAGCCCGGTCCAGCGTGCGCTGGTCGAGTCGATCCACCAGATCGGGCGGGTCATGGGCATCCGCACGATCGCCGAGTCGGTGGAGGACCGGGCGACGCTGGAGATCCTCCGCGAGATCGGCGTCGACTACGTCCAGGGCTACGGAATCTCGCTCCCCGAGCCTCTCGGCTGATCGAGCCCCTCTAACTCACTCCGCCGACCACCCGCTCCTCGCGGAGCCGGGCGATCTCCCCGGGAGCGAAGCCCCAATCCCCCAGCACCGCGTCGGTCGACTGCCCGGGCAGCTCCGGCGGCCCCTGGATCGCGCCGGGAGTCCGGCTGAAGCGGGGTGCCGGAGCCGGCTGCGTCACGCCGTCGACCTCCACATAGGTGCCGCGCGCCGCCAGGTGCGGATGCTCCGGCGCCTCCGCGAAGGAGAGCACCGGCGCCACGCAGGACTCCGTGCCTTCCAGCAGCGCGCACCACTCGTCCCGGGTGCGGGTCCGGAACAGCTCCGTGAACCGCCGCCGCAGCTCGGGCCAGCGGGCGACGTCCGCCTGAGACGGAAGATCTTCGGAGTCGAGGCCGGTACGGCGGAGGAAGTCAGCGTAGAACCGCGGCTCCAGGGCGCCGAGGGCCAGATATTTGCCGTCCGCCGTCTCGTAGGTGTCGTAGAACGGGGAGCCGCCGTCGAGCAGGTTGGTCCCGGGACGGTGGGGATCCCAGAGCCCTCCGGCCGCCATGCCGCAGACCATGGTGAGGAGCGACGCGGCGCCATCGACCATGGCCGCATCCACCACCTGGCCCCGGCCGGATCGCGACGCTTCGAGCAGGGCGCTCAGCACCCCCACCGCCAGGTAGAGCGCGCCGCCGCCGAAGTCGCCCACCAGATTGATCGGGGGCACCGGCCTCTCGCCGGCGCGGCCGATCGCGTGCAGGGCGCCGGAGAGCGCTATGTAATTGATGTCGTGGCCCACCGCCGGAGCGAGCGGACCCTCCTGGCCCCAGCCGGTCATGCGGCCGTAGACCAGCTTCGGGTTGCGCTCCAGGCAGACGTCCGGGCCGATGCCCAGCCGCTCCGCCACGCCGGGGCGGAAACCTTCGATCAGCGCGTCGGCCCGCTCGACCAGGCGCAGGACCGTCCCGGCGCCGCCCGGATGCTTGAGATCCACGGCGAGCGAACGCCGTCCGCGCTGCAGCAGATCCAGGCGGGGGTCGACGCCGAGCACTCCGCGCTCCGCCGGGCCGGGCCGGTCGATGCGGACAACCTCCGCTCCGAGGTCGCTCAGCAGCATGGCGCAGAACGGCGCCGGTCCCAACGCCGCGATTTCGAGAATCTTCAGGCCGGAAAGTGGTCCCTTCATAGGCTTCGCAGCATAATGTGCGGACCCCGGCCGAGGCGAGCGTCGCGATTCGGCCGGCCCGGCGCACTAGTACACAGGTGAGTCTGGTTTTCATCCACCGACGAGATCGACGAGGAGGAGCGACGGGGCCCGGGCCCCTGCGGAGCGCATGAATCTACAAGAGATCGCGAAGAGCTGCCGAGTTTTTCTGAGCATGCCCTGGGTCGAAGGGTTGACCCCGCGGACCCTCCGCACCCCCGGCACCGAGGGCGTGCCGGGCGGGGACGGCGACGGCGGCCTCGAGCGCCGCCACGGAATCTTTCCGCCCGACGAGATGGGCCTGTCCGTCTTCGACCACGGCGCCCTCTATGGCGACTCGGTCTTCGAGGGCCTCCTGGTCGTGCAGGGCCGCCTGTTCACTTGGCGCGAGCACCTGGAGCGCCTGAAGGGCAGTGCCCGGAGCCTGAACATCCCCATCCCTTACGATCCCGCGGATCTCACCCTGCACGTCCTGCGGACGATCTCCGAGGCGGGCCTCGACAAGCTGGAACGCGCCTATGTGCGGTTGGTCCTCACGCGCGGGCTCGGCGACCTCGGCATCCATCCGGCGCGCTGCGCGGGAAGCACCATCTACGCCATCGCCGCCCGCCTCCAGCTCTATCCCGAGGAGCTCTACGCGCGCGGCATCGACCTGTCCGTGGCCCGGGAGATCCGGCGCCCGAGCGTCGATGTCCTGGACCCCAACGTCAAGGCCAGCAACTACCTGAACAACATCCGCGCGCTCCTGGAGACCCTCGCCGAGAAGCGCCCGGAGACCCTGATGATGACCCAGCAGGGCTACGTCTCCGAGGCCACGGCCGACAACCTCTTCCTGGTGATCCGGGAGGACGGCTGGGAGACCGATCCGAGCCGCGTCATCCTCCAGACGCCGCCGATCGAGTACTGTCTGGAGGGGATCACCCGCGGCATCGTGCTGCGCGCCGCCTTCGCCGCCGGCTACACGGTGGAGGAGACCCACACCATGCTGCCGAGCGACCTCACCGGCGACGGCCGCGAGGTCTTCCTCACCGGCACGGGCGCCGGCCTCATCCCGGTGGTCAAGGTGGGGCACCAGAATGTGGGCGACGGCATCCCCGGCCCCGTCACCCGGGAGCTGCGCAAGGCGCTGCTCGCCGCCATGGCGAATCCCGCGATGAGCGTGGCCGTGAACGCCACCCGCGAGGACGTCGAAACCTATCTGGCCGGGTCCTGAGCCCGGCCGTGGAGGTGTGAAGTGAAGCAACAGTTCATCCGCGACATGTTCCACAAGATCGACACCAAGGACTACGAAGCCCTGCGGGACGTCTTCACCGACGACGTGGTCTACGAGCGGCCGGGCTACGACCCCATCCGCGGCATCGAGGGGCTGCTCCACTTCTACCGCGAGGTCCGGGTCATCGGCTCCGGCGAGCACCGCCTGACCCGGGTGGTGGTGGACGACGAGAGCGGCGCCTCCTGGGGAAGCTTCGTCGGCGCCCGCCGCGACGGCGACCCCATCGACGTGCGCTTCGCCGACGTCTATACCTTCGTGGAAGGCCGCATCGACACCCGCGCTTCGTACTTCTTTGAGCCGTCGGTCTGACCGACCGACCAAGCTGAACGTGGGTCCGGCGCGGCGAGGGCCTACGCGGAGCTCTTCGCGAAAGGCTCGCGGCAGCGCTGGCTTTGGCCGCCACCTGAGCTGCGACTCGGCCACGGCGGTCAGCTATCATGCTCCCTGCCATGAGCGAGAGCGCGCCTTCACGAAAGCTCAAGCCTCACGAGGTGTCCTTCGAGGCCCTCTATCCGGACACCGATCCCGAAGCGGAGCGGATCCAGATGGAGATCTACCGGCGGATGCCGCCCTGGAAGAAGCTTCAACTCGTCTTTGATGCCAATGACACCTCCAGGGCTCTGGTGCTGGCCGGCCTCCGATCCCGGCATCCGGACGCGAGCGCGGAGGAGATCCGCCGGAGGTTCTATGGCATCTGGCTGGGAGAGGAGCTCGCAACCGAGGTGTACGGCCCTCTCGAAGTGAGCCTATGACGCCACCTCTTGGGTCCCAGGATCTCGCGGTCGCCTTGAGGGTGATCGAGACCTTGGAGGGTATCGGGCTTGCCTATCACCTCGGCGGCTCGGTCGCCAGCTCGGTGCATGGCACACCACGGCAGACCCGCGACATCGACATCGCCGTCGACCTCCCCGTGTCTGCGGTGCAGACGTTTGTGGCCGGCCTCCAAGGCGAGTTCTACCTGGATGAGGAGAGGATCCGGACCGCGATCCAGCGCAAAGCCAGCTTCAACCTCATCCACCTCGAGACGGGCTTGAAGATCGACGTATTCGTCAGGCGCTCGGAGCCCTTCGACCTGTCGGAGTTCCAGCGGCATGTGCCCTACCGTCTGCTGCAGGAGCCACCCCGTGACGTGGTGGTCAAGTCAGCCGAAGACATCGTCCTGAGAAAGCTCCTCTGGTATCGCATGGGAAATGAAATCTCCGAGAGGCAGTGGAGCGATGTCCAGGGGGTACTCAAGGCCCAGGGGACGAGGCTGGATCGAGCCTACCTTCGGCGCTGGGCGGAGGATCTCCAAGTGGAGGATCTGCTGGAAAGGGCTTTAGCTGAAGCCGACCGGAATGCGTCTACATCCGATTACTAGTAGGTCATCCGGACGCCTCCCGGCCGCCCCGCCTCCTGCGCCATCGCCGCGGTGGGGCTCTACTGGTCGGTGCAGCGGATCTTCTTCTGACGGAGGCTCAGCCTGCCGGTTGGGGGCGAGAGGACGCGAAGGGTCTCCAGGAGAGACCACCGATATTCTCGAAGTGCCGATCCGAGGAGAGGAGGTCCGCTCCCTCCTCCATGGCGTGAGCCGCAATCCAGATGTCGTTGGTGGGAATGGGCTTCCCCTGCTTCCGCAGATCCGCCGAGATGTGCCCGAAGAGATCGGCAGTGACCCAGGTCACCGGCAACAGACGGACGAAAGGATCTTGCAGGAAATCTTCGAGCGCTCGAGTGTTCTCGTCGACCCTTGAGCCATTCCGAAAGCCGAACAGTAGCTCGCCGGCAACGATGGACGAGAAGAGCACGCGCTCGGACTGCCTCACCGCGTCGACGACAGCCTCGTGGCCGCGCCGGAGAGCCGAATAGGCGTTGGTGTCGAGAAGGATTTTCACTGCCAGAAGGATTCGTCGACTTGCTCGAAGATCGCGGTGGCGTTGAGAACCTCTTCCTCCTGGGCGACCGTCCAAGTGCCGATAAAGCGATCCAGCCCGCGGCCGATCCTTTTCGGTGCTCCTCGGTCTTCCTGTGGAACGGGAACGAGCCGTACCGAAGATCCACCTGTGCCCGCGATGATGACTTCCTCACCGGCAGCGGCGTCCTGCATCAACCGGCCGAGACGGCTCTCGGCTTCCCTTAGACTGACTCTGATCACCGGAGCCCCCTTTCTGCCGGAACACGGCACCCTAAGAATACCTCCCTCGACGGTGTTCCTGCCAGGGGCGAGCGTTCCGCCGGGAAGGACGCCATCCCATGGGGCAGGTCGGTGCAGCGGCTCTTCTTGTGACGTACGATCGAGGCCCGATGGCCTCCTTCACTCTTCACCCGACGCTCGCCCGCGACACAGTCGACGTGACCCGCCTCTCCCTCTGCCGCGTTCTCCTTATGAAGGACAGCCGCTTTCCCTGGCTGATTCTGGTGCCCGAGCGGGAGGGAATCCGGGAGATTTTCGAGCTGGCGCCCGAGGACCGGCGGCAGCTCGTCGAGGAGATCGCCCTGGTGGAAGAGGTGATGCAGAGGATCTTCCGGCCGGTCAAGCTGAACGTGGGAGCCCTGGGCAATCTCGTGCGGCAGCTCCACGTCCACGTGGTCGCCCGCTTCGAAACCGATCCCGCCTGGCCCGGCCCCGTCTGGGGCTCCGGCGCGCCGGTGCCTTATGACGAGGACGAGCTTGAAGCCCTTCGCAAGAGGCTCGCAGCGGCCTTGGCTTCGACCGTCAGCTGAGCTGCGAAACCGCGATCCATCCTTCGATCGCGAAAAAGCCGGGGAGGTCTGAGTTTTCATGGAGGCACCCCCGGTCATCAGAGCACTGCGCGGCCCTCCTCCTCAGCGCACACCTCCGGCTCTTATCCGCCCCCTCCCCGGCAGGCGGGCCTCCTGGGTCTGACCACTTGGTGGACGTAAGTCGTTGAAACTTCGGGGTTTTCCTGTAGCCATTGGAGTCTCGAAGTGGAAGCCCTCCCCCATGGGGCTGGATCACACTCGATCGTTTCCGATGGAGCCCGAGGGGGCGCGGGTACGGTTCGGGTACGGTTCGAAGCGCCTATTCGGTCGTTTCCTCTCCGTAGGAGGCTCTATCGTCCCTCCGCTGGTAGCTAGCCCGGCTAACGGCCATAGCGCCAGACAGGAGAGTCGGTATGAAGTTTACGCGCGAATCCGTCACCAAGCACCTCCACTATGATCCGGCTGGCCCGGAGACTCAGCAGGTGTGGGGCACGGGAGAGGACAAGAACCTTGGAATCGCCTTGTCTCCCAAGGGTGATCATGTGTGGATAGTACGAATCTACGTCCTCCAAGCCAATAAGACCACCAAGAAGCGAATTGGGCGGCTCTTTAGACGCCCGCTGTCGATCCGGGACAAGTCGCTCGATGAGGCGCGCCAGGAACGCAACATTTGGATGGTGGAGGCTGCCAGTGGAGCAGACCCTATCGAGAAGCGCCGGCCGCTCAGAGCTGCGGCTCCTACTGAGTTGGGGCCGGCGACGGTAGCGGTCCTGATGCACGCCTATATGGAGCACCACGTTCGTAGGGAACTAGAGGCCGCGTCCTGGGACAGGTATTCGACGCTCGTCAAGCACATCAACCTACACCTCGGCTCGGTGCCAACCTCGGAGTTGGACAAGGCTAAGCTCAACGCCTTTCGCCGAGCACTCTGTGAGCTTCGCGAGACTTTTAACAAATCCAGAAAGCTTCTAACTGCTGCCTTCAAAGCTGCCGATCGCTTGGACTGGACTTGGGGGGGCGCCCCAATGGTCCCCCCTGGTGTCAACCCAGTTGCTGCCCTGCTCCCTTACCCGAAGCAAGCAACGCGCCCGGCTGGCGACCCTCTGGAGCCCGAGGAAGTCGAGGCGCTGATTGCCGCGGCCGAGCAGTATTTCCAGTCTGACTCTAGTAGGGTTGGCGGCAGGTTTGTTCCTCATCGAAGCTCGGCCGTCCTGCCGCTGTTTCTCCTCTTTACGGGACTTCGAAAGAACGAAGGAATGGGGCTGACTTGGAAGCCTCTCAGCCTTCCGAAATCGTCTGGATGGCGGGGTTGGATTGACCGGCGTCGAGAGGTCATTCAGCTCATACACCATAAGTCTTCCCGCAAAAGGGGGTCTCGCACAGTGCCCCTGTCGCCTCAAGCGCTCAGAGTTCTAGATCTCATGGTAGGGAAGGACGAAATCTGGGTGTTTCCTGGAAGCATGGAGGGCGAGCGCATCAAGAAGCCCGAAGCAATGTGGATTCGCCTTCAGGAGGAGGCAGGAATCCGAGTACGGCGCGGCCTTCACCAGACGCGTCATACTTTCATCACTCGCGCGCTCGAAGCGGGCGCACCAATTAGCGCGGTTGCGAAAGCAGCAGGCCATGCCACTACATACATCACCGAGACATACGAACACATCTCGGACAAAGCGGCTCGGAGTGCCGCCGAGCTAGCTGGCAACGAGATGCACCAATAAGAAAAGGCCTACAAACGCCTGAGCTAGGGAGCAACGACTTCCTAGCTCAGGCCTACTCGCCCTGCTTCTTTCTTGGCCTAGCTGTACGCTCTATTCTCCCATCCTGTAACGAACCGAGTTTGTTTCAGCGATCGGTAGTAGCAAGCTGCCTCACTCCGAAATGAGGCAAGCAGCGCCCTAGGATCGGCGTCGTTGACGGAGCGGATCGTCTTGGGACCGAGCACGCCGTCGACCTTGACCGCTGGAAGGTCTGCCCCTCGTATCGCTCGCTGGAGGCACTTCTGAGCCGGCCCGTGGCCCATGTTGACGGCCAGGGAGAACAGCTTGTTGGCGATTCTCTGGTCTGTGATCTCAGCGTAGTAGGAACGCCAATATCGGGTGCGGTAGATCTCGACAGCTTTGCGAAGCGTCAGGCTCTGGATATCGACATCGGGGTGGGACCGCTTCGAGATCCCGAACCTGGTTTCCCCGCCTCTGTCCTGCGGGTCGTCAACATAACCGCCCTCTTGCTCCAGGACGAGCCGGACCGCCGGCCAGAAGCTACTCAACTCCGCTCTCCAGGGAAGTGACTCGCCGGACCAGATCCTCGATCCGGGCCGTCAGGACGCCAAGGCGCGCATCCGCGGTCCGAACCGATCCAATCTCAGACTTCAGCTCGCGGACCTGCTCAGCCAGATACTGGAGCGTCGTCCGGGTCGAAGAGAGAAACCAGATGAGAGTGCCGGTGTGGAGGGCGACAAACAGAACTACGGGGATGAGCCAGGACCAGCTTGGAGCTGACAAGGTGAGAGCCTCCTGTTCGGGGTTGGTGGGAAGCCAAAGGCAGGAAGGTCGGGCTTCCCGAGGGATGAGCGGTTTGTACCACCCGAGCCGGCGAGGTTACGACTACTCCTCGCGCTCGTCCTCGATCCTTTCTGCGGCCCTCTTTGACTGCGTGTAGGAGAGCGCCCTCTCGAAGGGATCGTCGGAGAGGCGGGCTTTGATGCGCTCGAACCGGCGCTTGAAGTCCGAGAACCGCCCAGCATCCAGGTCGGCCGCCTGAGCTGCGCGGTAGAGCGCCGCCGCCGTTGCGTCGGGGTCTTCTTGCAAACCTTGGCGGATGATCTCTTCGAGATCGAGGGAACGCCGGGCGTCTTCTGTCTTCACTTCGTCGCTGATGCGCCGGAGCCGTTCGGTCGTTCCGTAGTCCGACACCTTGACGAAGCGAGCGAGGGCCGGCCCCAGGATCGGCATGCCCAACGCCTCCTCCAAACCGCTCGCGATCTCGGAAGGCTCCTCGGTGCCAAATCGAACCAGCACGTCGAGCCCCAGCTCCCCCCAGAGAGCCTTGAGGAACGCCTTGTGAGACCTCCCACCTCCAGCGGTGAAGGTCCGCTCTGGCACCATGGGATGGCCGGTGTAGGTGTCCATCGGGTTCTTGCCCTGGAGGTAATCCTTCGTTGCCCAGCCCGCGGTGATGTAGGGGTGAAGGGAGGCCGGCGAATACGGCAGGTTCTGATCCATCCAGTCGAAGAGATCGGCCATGCTGCGCTCGTCCGAGAAGGATCGCCACAGAAGGCCTCCAACGATCTGCCCGACGTGGTCGTGAGGGATGCGAGTGAACACCGCCTTACCGCTGGGCGTTGTCCCCAGGGGGATGATGATGAAGTTGGACTTGTCGTACTCGGAGAGCTTGGCGAACCACTTCTCCCACTCCTCTCCTGCCCAGCCTGCCGCAATGGCGATCATGACGAGCTTCGGGACCACGTCGAAAGCCATCGTCTTCATCGCGTACTCGCCGGGCGAGAGCTTGGCGGCCTCGGCGGCAGAGCGAAGGCCTTCCTTGCCGACGTTCGAGAAGAGGAACAGGCTGTTGGTCACCTTGAACCACTCGCCGCGCCGCATCACATCGGGGGTTCCGGCCAGGGTGCGGACCCGGTGCCCGATCTCCCGGTCCGAGAGGTTGAGGCGCGTGCGGTTGTCCTTGAGGTACTTGTAGCCGGCGACCTTGACCAGGCGCTCCGTCAACTGCCCCGGCCGGCCGGCCCAATCCCACAGCCGCTCCAGCAGGCGGACCGCCGCCCTATGGTGCGTGGCGTCAATGACTCCGAAGCGCTTGAGGATCTGGTCCATGACCTCGTTGTCGTCGCCGGCCAGCGACGAGGAGACGGACGATCCGGACTCAACCAGCATCCTGCCCTTGAGCATCTCCCTGACCGTCTCCGTCCTTCGGCCGAAGAACACCTCCAGGGAGGCATCGGGAAGCGCCTTGAGCAGATAGCGCATCGTCTCCAGCGAGGCGGTCACAGGGCTCCCCAGAGCCCCGGCTACTCGACGGCCGAGCGGAGCGGACCGCGGCGCCGCCGTCACCACCTGCTTGGCGAAGGCCTTCGCATCGCGGTAGAGATTCCAGAACGCCCACCAGGGATTGCGGTCGACAAAGAGAGCCCGCAGCGGCCGTGTCAGGAGGTTGTAGGCACGGTAGGCGGCTCCGGCCCTCGCGGTGTCGGCCTCCATGAAAGAGACGACGCGCTCACTCGCGTAGTACGCCTTGACCTCGCCGCCCTCCAGGAAGAAGAGAGTGCTCTTTCCCGGGGTTCGAGTCTCAAGGAACTGCCCTCCGCGACCGCGCTTCGCGGCCTGAATCTCCTCGGGGAAGTTGGATCGGTAGAAGTCCACGATGCTTCGCGCCGTCTGAGTCCGGTGCGCCACCCGCATCAGGGCGAGATCCGTGAGCGCCGTCTCAACGACGGGATTTCCGATCTTCGCGAGGGTACCGATCTGTCGGTGAATGCTCCCCGTTGCCCGCCCCACCTCATCGCTTTTCATGTACGAGGCGACGAAGAACTTCACATACTCGGGGTTGGCCTTGGCCTTCCGCAGGAAGCTGGGCCGAAACGCTCCCGAGCGCTCGATCTGGGCGAGGACTTCCTTGCGCAGCGCCCACCACGCGCGGGCGGCGGTCTCGCAGGCGCGAGCTTTGTCCTCGCCGAGCTTGGCGAGCAGATGCTCCCGCAGTTGCTCGGCGAATCGGCCCTGCATTCCAAGCGGGTTGAACATCCCAGCCCGCTCTCCTGCGGCCCGCGTCAGGCCCAGGACGGCTCCAAACTCAGTGTCGGTTACGCCGGCCGCCCTGGTGACGTCGAGCACGTCTGCCGCCATCCTGTCGAGGTACCACGCCGATTGAGCCGAGTGGTACGAGGCCTCCTCGACCCAGTAGACGGGGTTCTTGTCGGGGTTCAAGGCAGCTCCGGCCCTCCGGGCCTTGGCTACGTCCCGATAGAGCTTGGACTTGCGGTCGAGGAGGCCGTCCACAAGCCCCTGAAAGAGAGTGATGCCGGACCTGGGGAATCGCGAAAGCTGCTCGGCCCTGGCCGTTGCTCCCTCCCTGACCATCTCCAGGTAGCGCCGCGCCCGGCTGTCGAGGACCGCCTCTGGACCCTGCTCGATTCGAAGCTGGATCTCCTCGTAGACCGCCTTCACCTCTGGCTTGCGGGAAAGGTAGTTGAAGAAGAGGCTGTGGAAGGTGGGCGCCTCCTCCTTGACGAGGCTCGGCTCGTTGAGCAGGGCGCTGAAGGCATCGGCGTAGAGCTCGCGCGGGTGATCGCGGTAGGGATCTCCATTGCTGAAGGGGCCGCGCCATTCGGCCGAGACCCGGCGCAGCTCGTCCATGACCGTTCCCCGGTCGACGAGCCTGCGGTCTTCCATCTCTCGGACGAGGGTCTCGCGGTACAGCTTGGCGGCCCGGGCCGCGACTCCCGAGGAGCCCTTGCCCAGCTCCTGGCGCGCCTGTCTCACGGCGTCGCGTCTCCATGCGGCGCGCTCCTTGTCGGTGAAGACGCGGCTCGAATCCGTGGGCAGCTCATCGAGCATGGTCTTCAAGTAGCTCTTGAGCGAGGCGAGGCTGCCGAGGATGTTCCCCCGCTTCAAGCTCGCCTGAGGGATCGAATCCACCCAGTGCCCCGCCTCGTGGGCCAGCACTCGCGCGGCCAGCTCGGGGTTCTCGGCGATGTCCGCCCGAACCTCGACCCCTGCGGAGTCAGGATTTCCCCCGCGAACGTGAAAGATCCCGAGGGCTCGGCCGCGGGCCGCGTTGAGCACTTGGCGCACCTTGGGGAGCCTTCCACCGCCCAGCTCCTGGAGGAACTCCACGATCTCGGGCAGCTCCAGGCGAAGCTTGACCGTCTCGGTGTCGACGCTGCGCCGGGGTTCGCCCTCCGGTGGCGAAGGCGGCGGCGTGTCGGTGGTGCCGCCCCGCGGCGGGGGTGGCGGGTTTCGGGGTGGACGCGGCGGAGGCGGGCTGCCGGCCGGCGGCGGGTTTCTGCGCGGCCCGTGCCGGCCTGTCGGCCGCACGTTGATATCCCGGCCCGCCTCCCACGCCTCGACGATCTGGCGCAAACGGGCAAGGTCGTCCGTCTCATAGGCGTTGTTGGCCTCGACAAGGAATTTCGTTCGGCGGGCGCGGTCGGCCTCGTCGGTACTCCTGTCGGGGTGAGCGTCCAGAGCAATCTTTCGCCAGAGCTTCGTCGCCTCGGGGTCGTGGGCGCCCACGTGGGGGTGGCTTTCGACATAGGCACGCCCCGCCGCGCCGGCCTCGGCTCCGCCGCCGAAGAGATCCCTTTGCCGATGGAACTCAGCTTCGGCAATGGCTGTCTTCACCAGCTCAAGCTTTGACGGCGGCTCGACAGCGCCGAAGAGGCTTTCCTGTTGGGGATGTCCGAGAGACTCGACCATCTCGGCGTAGGAGCGCAGAACGTCGCCGATCGCCCGGCCGCTCCTTGCGTGCTTGTCGAACACCCCGAGCAGCTCCCGGGCTTCGGTCGACAGCTCCGGACCGAACATCTCAGCCTGGGAAAGGTAGTCGGGAACCCTCGTCCCCTCGGCCCGCAGGGCTGAGAGCTTCCCGAGTGCAGCCGCGATA
Organism: Holophagales bacterium; assembly: GCA_031390755.1. GTDB lineage: Bacteria > Acidobacteriota > Thermoanaerobaculia > Multivoradales > UBA5704 > DATMER01. The sequence goes on along the minus strand of JANMTS010000027.1, from coordinate 5,414 downwards.
TCCGGCCCGAGATCCCGCGGGTGAAGGGCTCCCCGCTCCATGCCCGCCCGCATTGCCGCAAACCTCGGCGCCTCGCGCATCATCGCCGCACCAATCGTGCGGACGTTGTTGTCCGAGGACTCGATCAGCTTTGCGACAGCCTCGGGATCTTCGAAGGCGCGCGCCAGGACGGCGTTTCGGAGCCGCTGCTGACCCTCGACGCTTAGCCCCCCCCTCTTGTCGTAGAGCGCGCCGTGCTCGGCCGGGCTCAACCGGGAAACGAAGCCCTCGACGAAGCTCCGGTTCGCGAGCCAGTTGACCTCTCCGGATTCCGGAATCTTGAGTGAGCCGAGCATCTCGGAGGAGATCCGGGCAGCATCTGCCTTGGCCCGCTCCGTGGCGCTCATCGCTGCGACTCCGCTTTCGTTCAACTCGCGTGCAAACTCGGCCCGGTCGCCGACATCGTTACGGCGGACGCGTACGAGGAGCGGCTGGCTAAGCGAGTCGACGGCCTCGGGCTCTAGACCGAACTGCGGGGCGTTGGAGCGGAGCCACTGCCGATACTCTTCCGCCTTCGGGTTGCCCGAGCGATAGGCCCGGCGAATTCCGATCGTGCGGGCGTTACCTCCCTCAACCAGGCCGTCCGGCCCGAGCACGGGAGCGCCGTCCGAGGCCTTCGGGTTTTCGCCGACCAGGGCGGGGTTCAGGCTGCTCTCGATCCGGGAGACCTGGGCTGCCGAGGCGGCCCTATCGCGGTCCCGTGGCTGGAGCTGCTGCGGATAGCCGGGCTCAACATCCAGGGCGTCGTTGTGCGAGGTTCTCGCTTCGGCCGCCTCGATCAGCGCATAGTCGAACTCAACCGGCCGGCCGCGTTCCGTGAACGTGGTGCCGGTCCGCCCCCGGACCATGGGGGGCGGTGAGACCGGGCTCGCCAAGCCGTCGACGGCCTCCGGGTGCAGCGATGGCGGGTTGGAAGGTTCCGGCTGGCGCTCCGGCGAGCTGTCGTCGCTTCTTGGAGCTGACGGCTCCTCGTCGAGAGCTATCGGGGGCTCAATGCGTTCGCCTTGGATCGCCGGGTCTGGCGCCACCTGCCGTTGCGTCAGGGCGGCCGGCGGGGGCGCGGCGGCCTCCCGGACGGGCGTCGGGAAAGGAACCACACGCCCCCCAGATTCGGGAGGTGGAGGCGGTGGGCCACTCTGCGAAGTACGGGGCCGGTCGGGTTCTCCGTGGGGCGGAGCCGATGGACCCGGATCGAAGGCTGGCGCCGTCTGATGCGAGGCGGAAATGCCCTGAGTGACGGCGCCTGCGCCCCCACCCATCATGGCTCCCAAGATCGCCGAGGCGCCATAACGCTCAAGGTTCTCCGGAGAGAAAGCACTCCGGACGTCGTTCCAGCTCATGCCTTTGTCGCCGGCATAGGTCGCCAGGGACGCCAGCACCGAGTTCAGCTCCTGGAGGCCCTCGGTGCCGCCCTCTTTCAAGGCTTCCTTCACCACCTCGCGCAGAACTCCTTGGACCTCCTGTGCGGGCACCTTTCCGAAGGCTTTCTTGAGCAGGCCTGCCCCCGGCAGGTACTCCAGGACCATGTTCGGTATTGCGGTGAGCCCCGCCGCCTGGGCGGCTTCCTCATCGGTCGCTCCACTCGCCTTGGCTTCTTTCCAGGCTCCTCCGCCTTCTGAGGCTCCGGCAAAGGCGACGCCAACAAGGGGATTGAGAGCCGTTGCGCCCAGTTGGGCGGCATATTGCGGCACGTTCTCGGCAAGCCCGACGGATAAGGCCCTGGCGGGGTTGTCCTTGAGCTGGTCGAAGAACCCGGCCTGTTCCCGCGCGTCCGGAGCCCAATACCGCTCGGAGGTCGAGAGCACCTCGCGCAGCGGCTTGTTCCAACCCTCTTCGACGTTCCTCTGGCCTGCGTTGAAACGCTCCTCCATTTCAGGCGAGAGCATTCCGGTCTGACGCAGAAGCTCCTCGGAGCCGTGCAGGAGGAAGTTAGGGGCCTGGACGGCTATCGTATCGACCGCCGACGTAGTGCCCCGCATCAAACCCTTGCCAATGGCCTTGGCCGCGTCCACATCCTCGTCGAACTGCTGCCGGAGGGCAGCGCCAAAGGACGCCGGACGCCTCCTTTTCTTCTTCGGCTGAGGCGAGAGTTCCGCCGGAGCGCTATAGCTATCGATCAGCCAGTTCGAGCCAGCTCCGGAGCTGGGGCTCGGAAGCGCTGGAGGGAGCTGCTCGTCCTCCTCCTCCGGGGCGGGAGACACCTGTGTCCCATACGAGTCATGAAGCCAGGACATCGCGTCAGAGCCCCTGCAGGAGGTCCATGAACACCTTCGCGCGGGCCGCGGCAGCGTTCATTCCGCCCTTCGTCAGCGCACGAATCTGCGCGAGCGCATCCGAACGAAGCTTTGCCGCTCTGGCCCTGGGATCTTCGGACCGCCGCTTCAGGAGGTCTCTGACCGCCGGTTGTTTGAGGTGAAAGTTGATGATCTTGTCGATCGAACCCGACTCGGGAGGGAACATCGCGTTGAAGATGAACGTATCGACGTCCTCCTCGTTGCGGTACATCTTCGCGGCCCGGCGCTGTTGAACCGGGGTCAGCCTTCTTGGGCCTGCCGCTTCGAACTGACCATAAAGACTCTCGAGTTGCTCCTCGATCTCCTGCGCAGACTGCCCCTCGGTGAGCCTTCCCTTCTCCTCGCTGACGGCGCGCCCGGGGGACTCACTACCACCACCTTCGCCGGAGCGCTCTGCCTGCTTCGACAAGGCGCGGGCGTACCTGACGACTTCGGGCGAGTAACTCCTCGGATCGTTGAGGACGGCGAGAGTGCCGCTCACCTTGTCCGAGGGGCTCTTGGGCTCCTGGGGAGGCTTTGCGATTTCGAGCTGATATTGAGCTGCCTTGACCGTGTCGCCTTGAAACTGCCCTGGGTGCTCCAGCACGTACATCGCGCCGCTGATCTTCTCGTCCGGGTTGGTCCGCGGGTCTTCGAGCTGGAGAGCGATTCGCGCGGCTCGAACCTCTTCCTCGCCGAAGAGGTGGGCGTTGTGAAGCACATAGAGCGGCCCCGAGATCTTCTTGTTGGGCTCGGACGAATCGGTGAGCGGGATCTCGGCGCCGACCTTGGCGGCGTGCTGCTTGGCGCGGACCTGCTCGGAGGGAGAGAGCTGCGCGGCTGAACTCTCGAAGGCGATCTCGGGCTTGGCCCTGAGGACTGACCGGGCTGCCGTTGCAGCAATGCCGGCAGGAGACGGCGCCGTCGAAGCGGCATTGACGTTCGCGGCAAAGGAGTCGGCGCCGCGCAGCAGCTTCTCGTAGGCATTGCGCGGATTGGCCGGATCGTCGGCGGAGGCGGTCTCCAGCTCGTACCACTCGTGAAGCCCGGGGATGACGGACGAGTTCTTCGTGACGAAATCCCGGACCGTGGGACTCTTGAGCGCATCAGGATTGGTCTCGGCCGCGCTCATGATGAGCTTGAATTGGTTGGTGGCGCGGATCTCCTTTTCCTGGCGTTTCTTGTCCCGCCGCGCCCTGGCGAGATCCAGCGCCTGCATGAGCCGCGCGAGCTTGTCCTGTTGCCAGTTGGGATCGGCCCCGACTGTGAAGACCATGGACGGCTCCTAGCTGAAGAGGCCTGACAGAAGCGTCAGCCAGTCGGCAGCACCCGTACCGCCGGGCTGTTGGGTGACGTAGGGAGTCGGAGCGCTTCCGCCACTTTGAGAGGCGGCAAACTGAATCAGCATCGGCAGCATTCCGTACTTGTTGGATTCGAAATCCTGGTAGGCAAGGCGGGCGAAGTCGTCCATGCGGCCCTGTTCCCACCGGCCGAAGCCCCCGAGCTGGTCGAGCTTGCCGCGCTGAATCTGGTCGTCCAGGCCAGCGAGCCGCATCCCCTGGTCCGTGGCCTGAAGCGCACGGTTCGAATCGGCTTCGTTTTGGTTGTAGAGCAGCGAGTTGAGCAACTGGTTTTGTTTGAGAGCTGTTTCCGCTCCGATCTGTCCGGCGGTTCGCATCGCGGCCGTTCCATAGCGGTTGCCGGAGAACCCCGCCGAGGCCATGGCCGAGGAGATCTGGCTGTCGCGCTCCTGGTTCATGGCGGGCACCGTTGAGAGGTACACGTCGTAGATGTCGCGCACGCCCGGCGGACGCTGGCCCTGGGGCGCTGCTGGGCCAGGGGCTCCAGGAGGCGGGATTGCCGGAGGTGGCGCTGCCGGTGGCGCCCCTCCTCCTGCGGGCGGAGCCCCTCCCGCGGCCGGGCCGGCCGCCGGGGCGTAGGGCTTGAAGCTCACCGGCTTTGTGTTTCCCGGAGCATTCGGATTCTTCGTCAGGTAGTCCGAATAGAGCCCCATCAGCTTCGAGGCGCCCGGTGCCGATTGGTTGCTGTAGAGGTAGTTCCGATAAAGACCGGTCAGGTGCTGATCGGTTGCGCCCGGATTCTGGGTCCGGATCCACTGGGGGAGGTTCTGGCGCAGAATCCAGTTTGGGAGATTCTGTAAGGTGGTGGGCTGCGGCGGCATCAGTTCCTATCTCGCGAAAAGTTGACCCCAGATGGAGCTAGCATCAATCCCGCTTCCTCCTCCTCCGTCCCGGCCGCCAGCTCCGCCGCCGGCCGCATTGGCAAACTGGTAGCCGTCTTGCCCGCGCACGACCGGCCCGGTTCCCCATCCATCCCAACCCCATTCGCCCGTGCCGGTGTCTCTCTCGAAGCCGCGGCCTCCGCCCATCAGGCCGAAGATGTCGTCGACGCCATATCCAAGGCCGTGCAGGTAGTCCATGTACTGTCCTTCGGACTCGCCCGGCTGAGGCACCCTCGGTGTCGGCAGAGGCATTCCAGCGGTGTCGTTGGTGCCGGTCGTGGGGTTTCTCATCCAGCCCGGCGTGCCGCGGTCGATGTTGCCCGCGTCGATTCCGCTGTAGCCATCTCGAAGCAGCTCCCCCATCGGAGTGCGGTCCTGTCCAGCAGGACCGCGGCTCCCGGCTGACGGAACGCCCCCGAACATCGACTGGAGCCAGTCGAGAAACGGATTGCCGGTCTGCCCGGGTGTCTGGTTTGCCGCTGGTCGCGGATCGACTTGACCGGGCCGCGCGGGCCGGGGACCGCCCTGGTTGCTGCCTCCCTGCGGACGCTGGCCAGCCGGCTTGCCACCCGGAGGCTTGGGCTTCCCGGGAGATGGCTGCGTTGGATGGAATCCCTGTCCCGCACCCGGAACAAACCTCGTCGGACTCATCGCGGCGCCGGGCTGCGCTGGCTGCCAGTCGAGAAACTGCGGCGAGAAGCTCAGGCCGCCATAGGCAGGGAGTGTCAACGATCACCCAAATTTCCCCCGTGCCGATCACCTAAAATTCCCCCTCTCCTCCGGTTGTCTTAGTCCTGTCTCGCCCTCGTCGCCGGGCCTGTGGGACCTGTGGGCGGCGCCGCTGTTGGCGCCGTCCAAGG
>JANMTS010000025.1:0-3470 GCA_031390755.1 Holophagales bacterium | reverse complement strand
AGGGCGGGAGATGGGAGAGGGGGTCGGGGGGTGAGGACTCCCCGCGATGCCGCCTGCTCCTTGAGCCGCTCCCGGATCTCCATGACGAAGTCGGTGAGGGCCTGCTCCGCAGCATGGTCGCCCAGCCCCGAAAGCGGCTTCGCATCGGTGGGCCTCCCCTGGATGGCGGCGAGCCAGCCCACCGTCTGCCAGGCGCAGGGCCGGACGAACAGCGGAGCCACCTCCAGATCCTCCACCCCCCGGCGCTTTAACAGGTGAGGGATCTCCCTCTCCGTGATGAACCGGGAGCCCAGGAAGTCCGCCGAGACCAGAAGGACCGCCACGGCCGCGCGGTTCATGGCAGCCTCGATCTCGCGAAACCAATCGGCTCCGACGCCAATCCGGCGGTCGTCCCAGATGTCGAGCGTAAGCTCGTCCTTCAGAACCGTCAGATGAGAGACGAGCCGATCCTTCCAGGCTTCATCCTTATGGCTGTAGCTGATGAAGACCGTGGGCCGTGCGGCCGAGGCAGCGACGCTCTTCTTGCGAGCTCTCACCCCCCGGCCCCCTCTCCCGAGCGGTTTAGGGCCTCCACCTCCCGCCTCCGCCGCTCATACCCCGTCTCGTCGATCAGCCTTCGAGCCCGCGCCACATGCTCTTGCTGGCCGGCCCGGTCACCCCGCTGGCGGCAGAGCCGGGCCCATTCCAGTTGCGCGTCGCACTCGTGCAACCGCATCCTGCCCCGCTCGGCGATCTCCAGCGCTTCGGAAAGGTCCGCCTCTGCGCCGGGCAAGTCGCCCTCCAGCCGATGCAACGCGGCCCAGGCCAGGAGGCCACGAGCGACGAACTCCTCTGCACCCGCCTGCCGCAAGCCCTCCACGGCGTGGTTCAGGTGCTCCGTGGCCTTGGCGAAGTCCGCAAGGCCCAGATGCGCTCGGCCCAGGCTCAGGTGGTCCAGCGCGACCGTAAGTAGAGAGAGCCGGTTCTGTATCGCCCACCCTAGAGTCTGCTCCGCCCGCTGGCGCACCTGCTGGCACGCGTGCCCCTGCCGCGCTGCCTCCGGGACCGCGCCAGGAGCGTCCAGCAAGGCACCTGGCTCCGGCTCTCCAAGGCTCAGCAGCAGGTCGCAGTATTGATAGCCCTGCAATGAGTAGAGCCGGGGGTACTTGGGCTGCCACTCTGCCTGAAGGGCCTCGGCCTCGCGAAAGGACTCCGTGCTCTCCATCCAAAGACCCGACTCGTGCAGAGCATCGGCCAGCGTTGTCCGGTTGGCCACCCGCGAACGGGCGTCGCCGCTGCGGTCGGCCAGCTCGACGCTCTGCTTCCCGAAAGACATGGCACGGGCCACCTCACCCAGGGTCAGGGTCAACTCGCTGAGATTGCTGGCATCCACCGCAGCGGACTTCCAATCTTCGCCACGGATGTCAGCCTCCAACGCTGCCTCCATCGGCTGAACCGCCTCTGCCAGCCGGCCCAGGGCACGCAGGCGGACAGCGGCGGCATTGAGTAGGAACGCCTGCCCCCCAAGAGTAAAGCTTGCCGAGGGCTGGTCCCAGGGACGATCAAAGAAGCCGGAGAGGGCCGACAGATCCGAACCGAAGGCTCCGAGCTTCTTGGTGCTGAAGAACTCGTCGTTCCGCTGGATGCGCCTACGGTAGACCTCGGCTAATGCCTCCTTCTGGCGCCCCGCCCGGCAGCCGTGGATCACCGCGGTGAAGAGCGGCTCCATGGCTTCCAGGGTATCGGGCAGATCCGGCGCCTCTTTCTTCAGATGCTCGTACAGCCGCTCGTTGCCGGCCTTCCAGGCTTCGGGATGATGCTTCTCGAGATCTTCCTGAAAGAAGACTCGCACCAAGGGGTGGGCGTCCAGCGTGTCCGGATGATAGGAATCGGCGGGCAGGAGGAGCCCGTGGTCCCGGAGGCTTGAGAGGGCCAGGTTCCAGGCCTCGTCTCCAAGGTCCGCCAGCGGCTCGGTCAGCCCTGGAAGGGCCGGCTTCGCCCGCAGTGCCGCGATGGCCTTGGGCTGGGCCGGCCGGTCGAAGAGCCCCAGCAGCCTCAGGGCCGCCATCTCGGGGCCTTCTCCCAGCCAGACCGCGTAGGTGCCGATCACTCGCAGGGCATGACCGCCTTTACGCTCGGCGGCTCCGGCGAGGTCCACCTCCTTGGCGCGACGGATGTCCCCTCCGCAGGCCTTGCTCAGATAGCCGCCCAGCAGAGACAGCGTCAAGGCGTGATTGCCGAATCTCTTCAACTCCGCCAGAAACTCGGAATCCTTCCCCTTGACCCCGAGCGTCTTCAGCAGCTCGGCCCCGGCCTCGGGCGAGAGGGATTCGAGATCCACCTGCGGCGCCGCGCTGGGGAAGCCGTCGAGGTCGGCGAACCGCTCGCGGGTGGTGACGACGCAAAGCCCCGGGTTGGCGGCGGCCAGCGCCTTGAGCAAAGCCGCCAGCCCTGGGTCCTTGAGCCGGCCCGCCTGCGGGTGATTCGGCGGATGCTGGAGCGGCTCAACGCCGTCCAGGATCAGCAACGTCGGTTCCTTGCGGACCAGCTCGGCCAGCCGCAGGCCGCGGTCCCTCGGGGCTCCGGCCTTGGGATCGGGATCGCCGAACCAGGTCAGGGCGTGATCGAGGAAGCGGTCCGCGGAGGTGACCCGCTCTTCGGAGCCCTGGCTGTAGAAGGACCAGTCCAGCACGCGCCGGGCGCCGCGATAGCCGGTGGCGGCCACGCCATCCAGCCAACGGCTGACGAGCGCCGACTTGCCCGTGCCTCCGAAGGCGATCAGGGTGAGGACGTGGATCCTGGGATCCTCCCAGGCGGCGTCGAGGCGGGCGAGCTCGGTCTCTCTACCTATTAGATAGGGGCCGGGGATGGGGAGGCGGCCGAGGTCGAGGCGGATCTCCGGGGATTGCTCGCGTCTATCTAGATACCAATCCAGAACCTTTTTATGCAGGCGGAGCCGGTCCTCGATGTCCTCCCAGCCCAGGACTTTGACTGCAAAGAGCCTCTCGCTTTGGTGTTTCTTCGTCAGGCGCCGCGCCTCCTTCTGGAGGGTCGCGCTGCGCTTGGCGGTGGTCGCGAAGAGGAAGCGCTTCAAGGGGGGCTCGAAGCCCTTGGCCTTCTCCACCTCCTCCAGAAGCTCGGCCACGAGCTCCTTGTCCGAGATCGCGGTCGCCGAGCCGTGATGCTTGCACTGAGCGCCGGTCAGGCCCGCATTCCCGATCCGATCGTCGCCGTAGAGGTCAACCCCGTGCTGCCTCTGGCCGCGCCGGCCGTGAAGCTTGGCGGCGGAGTCCTGCCAGACCTCCCGGAAGAGGGCAAGCGCGAGATCCTCGAAGTCGTCATCCCCCTTGGGAATGGGCCCGGCTGTGCCGCCAGCGGGGAGACCAGGCCGGCCAGCAAGAGCATGTGGCGCGGGCTCGGAGGCTGGTGGACGAGACGGGCTATGAGCGGCGGAGGCGGGAGGTCGAGGCCCTCACCCCCGTCCCCTCTAC
>JANMTS010000013.1:0-44671 GCA_031390755.1 Holophagales bacterium | reverse complement strand
GGCAGATCAAGGAGGCTCGCGGCCTGCGCCGATTTCTCCTGCGTGGCCTCGACTGCGTCCATGCCGAGTGGAACCTGATGTGTACGACTCACAATCTCTTGAAGCTATTCCGGAGTGGGCGGAGCCCGCTGAAACTGGCATGAAGAAAGTGGCGTTGACTCTCCCCAAGTGCTCAGGGGCATGACCACTGGCTCCTCTTGAGCTTCTAGGGCTCCAGAACGTCCGAAAACGAGCCACTCCTCTCCAACTACAACTCTCAACCAGCCCGGGGGCTGAGCTCCCGCTCAGTCCCCGGGTAAGGCGACAGGCTCCTAGTAGGCCGTCAACCCAGGAATGGCCGCTGTGCGTAGGGGCAACCCTTGTGGTTGCCCTCCTCGTGGCTGCCCCCGATCCCCAGAGGGCGGCCACAAGGGCCGCCCCTACTAGTGTAGTGCGTTACAAAGAGCGGTCCTTGTGAAGCCAGGGGTTAACCCCCGATGCGTTGACTTGTAGCCGCAAGCGTTTGGAGGCGCCCTCTCCGGTGTAGCCGGGTCGGGTGGGGGTGCGTACCCGGCTGGTCACCGTTCCCCCCCCTGTAGCGGGGAAAGCTCCTTTCCCTCCATCCGGCAAGACGCCGACTCCGGGGAAAGCTCCTTTCCCTCCATCCGGCAAGACGCCGACTCGGGGGAAAGCTCCTTTCCCTCCATCCGGCAAGACGCCGACTCCGGGGAAAGCCCCTTTCCCTCCATCCGGCAAGACGCTGACTCGGGGGAAAGCTCCTTTCCCTCCATCCGGCAAGACGCTGACTCGGGGGAAAGCTCCTTTCCCTCCATCCGGCAAGACGCCGACTCCGGGGAAAGCTCCTTTCCCTCCATCCGGCAAGACGCCCCGGGAGAGGGGGGGCGCGAACGATCAGCGATCCTCCCATCTTTCGCCGCTGCTCTTCCCTGGGACCGCCGGCGTCTCGCCGGCGGAGCAGCGGAGACGGATGGCGCCAACGTCAAGCGTCATGTCCTCCCCTCTCCCGGGGGTCCGGGTGTGCGGCTGGGAGAGGGGCCGGGGGTGAGGGCACGCCTGCGGGAAGCCTCTGCTATCCTTCCCGGGTCATGCCGTCCTCCCGGGCCGTCCTGCTTCTCCTGGGTCTGCTGCTGCCTGCGGCGGAGTCTGCCGCTCAAACTTCCACGCCGGAGCCCCCTCCTGCCGACCGATTCGGCGACGAGATCACGGTCTCGCTCGTGTCCGTCACCGTCCGGGTCGTGAACGGCCGCGGCGAGCCGATCCCGGACCTGGCTCCGGAGGACTTTCGCGTCCGGGTCCGCGGCAGGGAGATTCCGGTCGTGGCCGCGGACTGGGTCGGGTCCGGGGAGGCCGAGCCCGCGCTGCCGTCCCCCGGCCAGGGCGCGGAGGAGACGGCTCCCGAGGCGGCGGCTCCGCGCGCGGCGGGGAAGCTCGTGGTCTTCTTCGTCCAGGCCGACCTGGAGCCGACCCGGATCAGCGGCCAGCTCCGGCTCCGGCCCTACACCTCGGAATTCCTGGAGACGCTGGAGCCGGCGGACCGCATGGCGGTGATCTCCTTCGACTCCCATCTTCACCTGCGCCAGGACTTCACCGACGACCTCGACGCGGTCTACGCGGCCATCGACCGCGGCATGCTGTACGGGGATTCCGAGACGGGAGAGGGCAGCGGCGAGGTCTCCCTGGCCGGGTCGTTCGACGCGAAGAAGGCGGACGACGCCGCGTCGCCCGAGCGCGGCCTCGAAGTGACCGCCGAGGCGCTGCAGGCGTTGCCGGGCGAGAAGATCGTCGTCTTCCTGGGCTGGGGGATGGGCAGCTTCAGCTCGCTGGGAGTCCAGATGAGACCCGCGTTCGCCCCGGCCGTGCGCGCGCTGCGCCGGGCCCGCGCCTCGGTGTTCGTGCTCGACGTGACGAGCGCCGACCGGCACTCCCTGGAGGCGGGTCTCGAGGCGGTGGCGAGCGCCACCGGCGGCACCTACGCCAAGACCAACCTCCTGCCCGGCCTGGCCACCGACTTCCTGGCCAGGGCCATCACCGGCCACTACATCCTCACGATCGACCCGTCGACGATTCCTTCCGGTCCGCGCGGGGGCGGCCTCGTCGAGGTCGGTCTGCGCCGCGGCCTCAAGGGAACGGTGCTGGCCCGCCCGGTTTCGCTGAAATAGGGGGCTCCCATCCCGAACGGCCGGCGGCCTGCTCCGTTCGGGATGGCTCCGTTCGGGATGGAGACTGCTTAAAACGGGATGTCGTCGTCGTCGATGTCCCCGCCGCCCCCGCCACCACCGAAGCCGCCCTCGTCGTAACCCCCGCCGGAACCGCCGGAGCCGCCCGGACCGCCGCCGGGCTCATACTCGCCGCCGCCGCCTCCGCCGCCGCTGCGCGAGCCGAGCATCTGGAAATTGTCGCAGACGATCTCGGTCCGGTACTTCTTCTCGCCCGTGTTGCGGTCGTCCCAGGAGCGGGTCTGGAGCCGGCCCTCCAGGAAGATCTGCTTGCCCTTGGTCAGGTATTGACCGGCGATCTCGGCCTGCTTGCCCCAGACCACGATCTGGTGCCACTCGGTCTGCTCCTGCTTCTGGCCGCCCTTGTCCTTCCAGCGCCGGCTCGTCGCGAGCGTGAAGGTGGCGACCGGCTGGCCCGAGGGCGTCGACCGGACTTCCGGATCCCGGCCGAGGTTGCCGATCAGAATGACTTTGTTCACCATGCTTCGGTTTCCTCCCCAAATGGAAGCAGGTACGCTATCACACCGCCCGTCCGGACGGCGCCCCGGCCGGACGCCAGCCGGCGCCGGCGGTAGGGTCCGCAGGAGAAAAAGAGAGGCAGACATGCGACTGGTGATCCAGAGAGTGACGACCGCCGCCGTGCGCGTCGAGGGCGAGGTGGTCGGCGAGATCGGCCGCGGGCTGCTCGTCCTGGCCGGGGTGGAGAAGGGCGACGGCGCCGACAAGGTCCGCGCAGCGGCGGAGAAGCTGGCCGGTCTGCGGGTGTTCGAGGACGCCGAGAAGAAGATGAACCTGGACACCGCGGCGGCCGGGGGAGCCTTCCTGATCGTCTCCCAGTTCACCCTTGCCGGATCGCTGGCCCGGGGCCGGCGGCCGTCCTTCGACCGCGCCGCGCCGCCGGACGAAGCCGCGCCGCTGATCGAAGCCCTGGTGGAGGATCTGCGCGGCCGCGGGTTCCGGGTCGAGACCGGCCGCTTCCGCGCTCACATGGAGGTGTCGCTGGTGAACGACGGCCCGGTGACGCTCGTCGCCGACTTCTGAAGCCGCACCCAGGTTCCGGAGTCCTGATCGCCCGCCGGCTCCGAGGGCGCCGCCTCCACCGCTTCCAGAATCACGATGCCGCGCGGCGTGAAGGACAGGGCGAGGATCGCCAGCGCGACCGCGGCCAGGATCTTCCTGGTCCGGCCCAGCGGCGCGGACTCGTTGCGGACCGGAGGGTGGAAGACGCGGAACACCACGGTCAGCACGCACCAGACCCACCATCCCGGCCAGAGGAAGCCCGCCGCCGCCAGCCCGATCCATACCGGCAGGGCCAGCCGCCGCTGCCAGCGCCGGGACACGGCGTAGAGGATGTGCCCGCCGTCGAGCTGCCCGAGCGGAATGAGGTTGATCGACGTCGCCAGCAGGCCGAACCACGCCGCCAGCGCGTAGGGGTGCAGGTCGAGCATCCTGTCCGGGCCGAGCGGGCCGTGGAAGAGGCGGGCCACCAGGTCGATCGCCAGCGACCGCCCGGGCACGGCGATGGTCTCTCCCAGCCGCAGCTCCTCCGGCCGCAGCACCGGATGCGAGTGCGCCAGGCCGTAGACCAGGAACGGGATCAGCGTCACGAAGCCGGCGATCGGGCCGGCGATGCCGACGTCGAAGAGCTCGCGGCGGTCGCGCAGCGGCGCCTTGATGCGGATGAACGCGCCCAGCGTCCCCAGCGTCCAGGGCAGGGGGAGGAAGTAGGGGAGCGTCGCGGGCAGCCGGTAGTAGCGGCAGGCCAGGTAGTGCCCCATCTCGTGCGCGAACAGGATCGTCATCAGGGGGATCGAGAACGACAGGCCGAGCTTGAGCAGCTCGAGGTCGGTCCACACCCGCTGGATGAGCCCCGGCGACAGGGCCGGCGATAGATCCGAAACGAAATCGGTCCGGGTCCAGGCCCAGAAGGCCGGGCCGAGCGTCGTCGTGGTGAAGAAGGTCAGGAGCAGGAGAAGGAAGGCCAGGCGCCAGCGCGGGGGCTGAATCGATTCGACCGGGATCGCCTCGGCATACCCGGCGTACCCGGAACGGGCGGAGTCCTCCGAAGGGAGCAGCTCGATGATCGGCTGATGCGGCTGGCCGGGCCCCGGCGCGGGAGGTCCGGTTTCCGAAGCGGCGCCCGGGCCATGATCGGGACGCTCGGGACGGGCGGGCCGCCAGGGCCGTGGTGCAGAGCCGTCCAGGGGATCCAAGGGAGAAAAAACCGCGGGAGAGGCGCGGGCCGGAGCCCGGGCGGTCAAAGGTTCTTCAGATCCTTGCCGGGCTTGAAGCGGACCGTCTTGCCGGGGGAGATCGCGACCTCGACGCCGGTCTTCGGATTCCTGCCCACGCCCTTCTTCCGGTCCCGGACCTGGAACACGCCGAAGCCCCGCAGCTCGATGCGCTTGCCCTCCTTGAGGGCCTCTTTCATGGCATCAATGATGGTATCCACGGCCTGGGCGGCCTTGATCCTGGGTACCTCGGTTGTGTCCGCCACGCGGTCTACGATATCCGACTTGATCATGTCTGCTCCGAAACGGCGGCGAGCATAGCAATGGCTTCTTGGGGTGTCAACGAAAACGCAGTCATTCTAGGTACTTGGCCTACGCGTCCAGTCATCCGGCTTCCGCGCGTTTCCGGTGGAGGATACAGCGTTCCAGCGCGGTGCCGGTGGACGCCGCCAGCCGGTTGAGCTGCGGCAGATCGATTCCCCCGGCCTTGCCGGCCTTCGTCGTGCCGCCGTCCGCGTAGAGCACGGCGACCAGCCGGTCCTTGATCCGCACGGGAAGCAGGACGCAGTCGCGCGGCAGCTCGCCGCCCCAGGCGCGCGCCAGCTCGCGGTGGGCCGGCATGGGCGGCAGCGGCCCGAGATAGAGGGCGCTCCCCTGGCGGAGGTTGAGGAAGATCGAGGGCTGGTCGAAGCCCACGGAGAAGGTCTGGAAGATGGGCAGGTCGAGCTCGCCCTGGGCCATCCAGGCCGAGACGCGCTCCCTGGCGACCTGGAACAGCGCCGCCCGCCGGTAGCTCCGGACCATCAGGCCGAGCGCGATGCGCCCCACCTCTTCGCGGTCGGCGGTGCGGGAGAGCGCCTCCTCGACCTCGTCCGCCGACGCCGGGCCCTCGGGAGCCGCCGGAGGCGTCCGGGCGGCGGGAGCCGCCGTGGCGGCTGCGGCGACGGGCTCGGGCTGGCGTTCCGGCTGGGGGCTGGGGGTGTTGAGAGCCGCCCGCTCGGCCTCGGTCAAGGTGACGGTCTTCAGGATCGGCGGCGGGGGAGCCACGGGCCTGGGCCTGGCGGGCGGTTCCGGCGGCTGGACGGGCACGGGAAGCGGGACGCTGCCGGGCAACGGGGTGGCGTTCTTCGCCAGCGGCATGACGTCGGGCCTCGGCGGGGTCCGCGGCGCCTCCCCCGGGTCCGGGAGGCCTGCCGTTCCTGGCATTCCCGTCGGTCGATACCGCTTCGACAGGGTGCCCTGCGGCACGGACAGCGGAATCATCCGCGGCAGCTCGTCGACGGCCCCCTTCGGCGCTTCCGTCTCCGGCCCCGCGCTCCGGTCCCAGAAGAAGCGGGCCCGGCTCAGGCGCTCCACCAGCCGGTTGAGCCGCGACGGCATCTCCTCGCTGTAGTGGCGTTCGAGCGCCTCCAGGATGCGCAGCTCGTGGGCCACGTGGACGTTGACCCGCTTGCCGCATGCGAACGCGACCTCGTCCTGGGTCGCGAGGTTGCGCGGGTCCATCATCGCGACGTCCAGGCGTCCGCCGACCAGCCGGAACGGGATGGCCCGGCCGCGGCGGGCGACCTTCTCCGGCACCAGGGCCAGCACCTCGGCGGGGATGTTCCGCAGGTCGTCGACCAGGACCGCGGGCACGCCGAGCTGCTCGGCGAGCCCCTTGAGCAGGCTCTCCTCGGACAGGGCGTCCATGTCGAGCAGGGAGGTGCCCAGGCGGCCGCCCGTCACGACCTGGTTCTGCAGGGCGCGGTTGAGCTGCTGGACGGTGATCCAGCCGCGTGCCACCAGGAGCTGTCCGAGCTTGGCCATCACACGGTCACCTGCACACGGTTACCCGGAAATCGTCCGGAAATCGTTTCGGCCCTGAGAAGTCATCGGTTCTTTCAAGATCTGTCTAACCCATTCACACTACATCATTAAACCGCATGGCCGTCATTCTATGGGCGGCCCGGCGGCCTTGTAAAGCGGCTCCTGCGGCTGCTATCCTGCTGCGTGTGAAGGGTTTTACGAATTTTCCCGCCGCCGTCCCTGTCGCCGTTCTTCCCTTGATGCTGGTGTTGGCTGGCGGAGGAAGCGTGGGCGCCCAGTCCGCGCCCCCAGCGCCCCCAGCACCGAGCGCCGCCCCGGCTCCGGCGCAGCGCGAAGCGATCTCCCCCGAGGCGGCATACCAGTTCACCCTGGCCAAGATGCTGGCGGTCGAGGGCTCGCTTCCCGAGGCCCTGAGCGCCTTCGAGCAGGCCGAGATCCTCGCTCCGAACGCGGCCTACGTGCGGCTGGAGCACGGCCAGCTCCTCTCCCGCCTCGCCCAGTACTCGCGGGCGCCGGGCGTGCGCGAGGAGTATCTGAGGAAGGCCGCGGCGACGCTGATCCGGGCGCGGGAGATCGCCCCGGACAACCTCGACGTGCTGCGCGCCGTGGGCGAGGTCCACCTCGACCTCTCGGCGCAGGACCCCTCGGCCCTCACCATCGCCCAGGAAGCCCTCGAGACGGTGCGCCGGCGCGACCCCGAGGACCCCCAGGCCGCGATCACCCTCGGCCAGATCTATCTCGACCAGCGCCAGCCCGAGAAGGCCGCCGAGGTGCTGCGCGACCTGGTCACCCGGCTGCCGCAGCAGCGCATGGCCTACGCCCTGCTCGTCGAGGCCCTGCTGCGCGCCGACAAGCCGGTCGAGGCGGAGAAGGTGCTCGGCGACATCCTGGGCTTCGACCCCGCCGCCCTGGAAGCCCGCCTCACCCTGGTCGAGTTGCAGAGCCAGCGCGGCGATCACGCCGCCGCGGTCGCCACGCTCCAGGGGGTTCCGGAGTCGCAGAGCATCGAGCCGCGCATCGGCCGGCAGCTCGCCTGGGAGCTCTACCGCACCGGCGACCTGGACGGCGCCCTGCGCAGCGCCGACGCGCTCCTCGCCGCCCAGGGCGAAACCGGACCAGACCGTCCCTTCCTCCTCCTGGTCCGGGGCCTCGTCCTCACCGCGGAAGGCCGCAACGCGGAGGCCATGGAGGTTCTCGGACCCCTGGTCGCAGCGCAGCCCGACAACGTTCCTCTCGCCCTCACCCTGTCCCGGGTCTTCCAGCGCGCCGGCCGGAACGCGGACGCGGTCCGCACCCTGTCCGAGCTGGCCGAGCGCCTGGCCAAGGCCGGCAAGGCGGAAGACGAGCGCGACGTCCGTCTCGAGCTCGTCCAGGCCTTGATGGAAGCCAAGGACTGGGATGCGGCACTCAAGGCCCTCGCGCCGCTTCTCGCCTCGACCACGTCGCCTGCGTTGCCCGCTTCGGACGACGGCGGGGTGAAGATGCAGGCGATGCTCCTCCAGGCCGAGATCCTGGTGGGGAAGGGGCAGTCGGCCGAGGCCCTCGCCCTTCTGGAGAAGGACGGCCCCTCGCCCGCGCTCCTGAGCCGCCGGGCCGAGGTGCTCTTCCGCTCCGGCGACGAGCCCGGCGCGCAGCGCATCCTCTCCGGCCTCGTCGACGCGGGCGACCCCCAGTCGATGCTCGCCGCGGCCCAGGCCTGGCAGCGGCTCGACCGCTATCCCGACTCGATCCCGGTGCTGGAGCGCCTCGCGGCGAAGCAGAAGGACTCGGTGGCCGCGGGCTTCCTCCTCGGCTCGGCCTACGAGCGCACCGGCCAGCGTCCGCGGGCCGTGGCGGAGTTCCGCCGCGTGCTGGAGATCGCCCCCAACTTCCACGCCGCTCTCAACTATCTCGGCTACACCTACGCCGAATCGGGAGAGAATCTGGAAGAGGCCCTGTCCCTGGTGGGGCGCGCCGTGGCGCTGGAGCCGGACAACGGGGCCTATGTCGATTCACTGGGCTGGACCTACCATCAACTCGGCCGTCACGAGCAGGCTCGCGGCTACCTCGAGCGGGCCGTCCGCCTCGAGCCCGCCGACGCTACGCTGCAAGAGCACCTGGGGGATGTCTATGTTGCGTTGGGGCAGAAGGACCGGGCGCGTGAGGCCTACCAGCGGGCGCTCGAGCTGGGGGACGACGACATCCGGATCGTCCAGGCGGTGCGCCAGAAGCTCGACGGCCTCGGCGGGTATTGATCCCATTCTCCCCTCCCCGGCCCTCCCCTCGCGCGGCGAGGGGAGGGAGATTGATCCCATTCTCCCCTCCCTGACCCTCCCCTCGCGCGGCGAGGGGAGGGAGCCCCCGCCCGTGATGTCTTCGGCTTCTGGGCCCCGTCCCAACTGGGCGAACGCGCTCAGGGCCGTCCTGACCCTATGCTGCCTGCTGCCGCTCGTCGGCTGCGGCTCCCTGCGCGGAGGCCGCGGGGGGCTCGGTCTCGGCTCCGCGCCGGACGACGGCGCCACTCCTCCCTGGAGCATCCCCGCCGAAGCCTTCGGCTCCCAGCGTCTCTACCGGGTGAGCTATGACGGCCCCGAGGGAGAAGGCTCGTTCCGGGTCACGCTTCGCCTCGCCTCCCCCCTGCGCTACCAGCTCCAGGCCGCCGATCCCGTCGGCCGCGCCCTCTGGGGAGTCGACGTCACCTCCGAGCACGGAATCTGGCTCGACCATCGCAACAAGGTCACCTGCGCCTTCCAGGGCAGCTTCGACGTCTCGGGCATCCCCCTGGGGCCGTTCCCGCTGTTCTCCCTGCCGTCCCTCCTCCTGGGGCGGGTGCCGGCGGAGCCCGCGCCCGGCACCGAGGCGAAGCAGGTCAGTCGTCCCGGCCAGCCCGGCCAGGCCGAGGGCAGGGAGATCGAGCTGCAGGACGACCTCGGCCGCCACTGGATCGTGGACATGGACGTCAGCGGAACCGTCGAAGGCTGGACCCTGCGGGAAGAGGGCAAGCCGACCGTCTGGTTCCAGCGCCGGGACAGCTGGGCCTACCTCTCCGATCACGCCCGCGGCATCCAGCTCCGCTGGCGGGAAGTGCTGCGCGAGAACCTCGTCCAGGAGCCGCAGACGCTCGTGCCGCCTTCCGGATACCGCGAGGGCTCGTGCCGCGACCTCTACGAGCCGCGCCCCGGCATTTGACATTGCCGCCTTTATCCTCTAGCATTTACGGCGCGCGAAGCGCCGGGTGCCCTCGCCCGCGCCTCCTCGTTCGATCGGATGGCCTCCCGAGGGTCTTCCTTTCCATACCCCTGGAGTCAGTGTCAGGTATATAATCGCCGCACTGATGCTGGCGCGTGTCTGATGTGGTGCTCAGAAGCCGGGCGGCCCTTGGCGTGTCCGGTTTCGGTTCATCCGCAAAGGTAGGGTGGGCCTTTCGGTGCCACCCGGAGCGAGCGCTCCCCCCTGCGGCGCACGCCCCTTGAGCCACGCCGAGGGTTCCACCAGGGACGATGGAGAGGGACGCGAAATGGAGATCACAGAAGTCAAGGTCTTTCCGATTCACGAGGAGAAGCTCAAGGCTTTCGTGTCGATCGTCTTCGACCAGTGCTTCATGGTCAACGACATCAAGATCATCCAGGGGAGGGAGGGCCTCTTCATCAGCATGCCCAGCCGCAAGAAGAAGAACGGCGAGTTCAAGGATGTCGCCCACCCCTTGAACAACGAAACGCGGCGGATGATCGAAGAAAAGGTTCTCGGGGAGTACCATAGGGTGCTCGCGGAGCGCGGGGAAGAGGCTCCGGCGGCGGACGGGGGAGAGCGGGAGGAGAGGCTGCCTCTGGCAGCGTCGGCGCCGTCGGCGGTCGTCGCCGCGGGATCTGTTGCTGCGGCATCGGCTTTGGCGGGATCTGCGGCGGCGACGATCGCTGCCAGCACGGGTCTCGTCGCCGCCGGTCCGGAGAAGAGCATGGAGGAGGTGCAGGAGATGCATCTGCGCGACTCCTTCTGGACCGTGCCCTGAGCACACCGGACTGATCGCCCAGGAGCTGGGCACCTGATCGTGGGGCGTCGCCAAGCGGTAAGGCACCAGACTTTGACTCTGGCATTCGGAGGTTCGAGTCCTCCCGCCCCAACCAGACCGCGCTTCGGCGCATCGGAATGTTGACCTCTTCGGGGGGCCGTGCTTGCGGCCTGCCCCGATGTTCTGCTTTCAGCGAGGGCGCAATGGCGGGTGATCTGAAAGTCTTCGGCGGCCGTTCCCATCCGGCCCTGGTGCAGGAGATCTGCGACGTGCTCAACATCGAGCCGGGGCGCAGCTCGTCCTTCAACTTTTCGGATGGCGAGACCTTCTGCCAGATCGAGGAGAACGTGCGCGGCTCCGATGTCTTCATCGTGCAGCCCACGAACAACCCGGTCAACGAGAACCTGATGGAGCTGCTGATCCTGCTCGACAGCTTCAAGCGCTCCTCGGCGTCGCGGGTCACGGCGGTGGTGCCCTACTACGGCTACGCCCGCCAGGACAAGAAGGACAAGCCGCGGGTGCCGATCACCGCGAAGCTGGTGGCCGACCTGATTTCCAAGGCCGGCGCGGACCGCGTGCTCACCATGGACCTTCACGCCGACCAGATCCAGGGCTTCTTCGACATCCCGGTGGACCACCTGTTCGCCGCGCCGGTCCTCCTCGAAGCCATCCGCGACCTCGCCGTCCCCGACCTGGTCATCGTCTCGCCGGACGCCGGCGGCGTCGAGCGCGCCCGCGCCATCGCCAAGCGCCTGGGCGTCGGCCTCGCCATCCTCGACAAGCGCCGCACGGCGCCGAACGAGGCCGAGGTCATGCACGTGATCGGCGACGTGGACGGCTGCAACGCGCTGATCGTGGACGACATCATCGACACCGCCGGAACCATGACCAAGGCCGTGGACGCCCTCCGGAAGAAGGGGGCGCAGCGCGTGCTGGCCGCCGGAGTCCACGGCGTCCTCTCCGGTCCGGCGCTCCAGCGCATCAACGATTCGCCCCTTGAAATGGTGCTCATCACGAACACCACGCCCCTCGAAGACAAGCTCGCCCGCTCTCCGAAGCTGAAACCCCTGTCGGTCGCACCTCTGCTGGGCGAGGCGATCCGTCGCATCCACGAAGACAGCTCCGTGAGCTCTCTGTTTGTTTAAAGCCCGAGAAGAAGTGAGGAAACCATGAGTGAACTGACCATCGAAGTCTCAAAGCGCGCCCTGACCGGCAAAGGGCCGAACCGCCGCGCCCGCTCCGGCGGCTTGATCCCGGCCGTGGTGTATGGCGGCGGCAAGGACAGCGTCCCCATCCAGATCGACCGCAAGTCCATGCTCGACCTGATGAAGAAGGCCGGCAGCGAGAACCCGATCTACCTGCTCAAGATGGCCGATGGCGGCGGCGAGCGCCACACCATGATCCGCGAGATGCAGGTCCACCCCATCTCGCGCCAGGTGCTGCACATCGACTTCCAGCGCGTCGTGATGGACCAGAAGGTCCGCGTGCAGGTTCCCATCGAGCTGGTCGGCACGTCCTACGGCGTCAAGACCCAGGCTGGCGTGCTGGACTTCGTGACCCGTGAGGTCGAGGTCGAGTGCCTCCCGGGCAACATCCCGGCCCACATCGAGCTGGACGTGACCGAGTTCCACATCGGTCAGCACGTCGAGGCGCGCGACCTCAAGCTGCCCGACGGCGTCACCCTGCATGACGATGCGGACAAGGTCATCATCTCCGTCACGCACGCCCGCGCTGAAGAGGAAGTGGCCGGCGACCGTGCCGAGCCGGAAGTCTTGAAGAAGGGCAAGGGCGAGGCCTAAGCTCCTCCCCGGCGCATGGCAAAGCTGATCCTCGGACTGGGCAACCCCGGCGAGCGGTACCGCGACACCCGGCACAACGTGGGCTTTCTCGTCGTCGACGAGCTGGCCCGCCGTTGGGGCATCCGCCCCGACCGGGAGGAGTGCGGCGCGCTCGTCGGCACGGGCTCCGTGGACGGGCTGGACGGGCTGGACGGGGAGGTCTTCCTCGTCAAGCCGCAGACCTACATGAACCGCAGCGGCTGGGCCGCGAGGTGTCTCGCGGAGGCCCACGGCCTCGAGCCTTCGGCCATGCTGGTGGTCTACGACGAGGTGGTCCTGCCGCTCGGCAAGCTCCGGCTGCGCAAGTCGGGGAGCCCGGCCGGCCACCGAGGCCTGGAGTCGGTGATCGAGAACCTGCGGACCGATCAGGTGCCGAGGCTGCGGCTGGGGCTGTCCTCCGAGGCGGGCCCGCCCGGAGGCGAGGATCTGGTCGAATACGTGCTGGCGCCGTTCCCGAAGGAAGAGCAGGAGGCCGTGGGGGAGATGGTGAAGCGGGCGGCGGACGCCTGCGAGGTGTGGTTGCGGGAAGGACCCGACGCGGCCATGCAACGGTTTAATTGATCCCATCCCCCCTCTCCCCGACCCTCTCCCCCGTGCCGGGGGAGAGGGCGCCACCGCCCTTCCCTTCCACCGCCCGAATCCCAGGACAGTACGATGGTGATGCTTCTCTGCCCGGTCCGTGGTTGCGGCGGCTTGCTGGAACGGCAGGCGCGGTCTTGGGTCTGTGCCCGGGGACATTCGTTCGATCTCTCCCGGAGCGGCTATTGCAATCTGCTCCAGCCTCAGGACAGCAAGTCGAAGAATCCCGGCGATCCGAAAGAATCGGCCCTGGCCCGGCGGCGGTTCCTGGATGCTGGGCATGGCGCGTTTCTTCTCGAGGCGTTGCGGGAGGAGATGTCCGGGCTGGCGCTTGGCGACCGGCCCGCCGTGCTGGACGTGGCCTGCGGCGAGGGGACCTTCCTGGGATCTCTGGCGGGGGAGCGGTCGATGGAAGCGCACGGCGTGGACCTATCGGTTCCGGCGATCGAGCTGGCCGTGCGCCGGTTTCCCGACGTGAGCTGGTGGGTGGTCAACGCCGACCGCGGCCTGCCGTTCGAGGATGCTTCCTTCGATCTCGTCACCTCCATCGCGGGCCGGCGGCCAGCGGCCGAGCTGCGACGCGTCCTGAAGCCCGATGGTCATCTCCTCGTGGCCGTGCCCGCGGAGGACGACCTGATCGAGCTGCGCGAGGCCGTGATGGGGGAGGGCCACCTGCGAAGCCGGTTGGATAAGATCATCGAAGAGCTGTCCGAGGGTTTCGAACTGGAGGCCCGCCGGACCCTGCGGACGCGGGAGATCCTGAGCGCTGAATCGGTCCGCGACGCCCTCGCGTCCACCTACCGGGGAGCGCGGAGGAGCCAGCAGGACCGGGTCGAGGAGATAGGGGAGATGGCCGTGACTCTGAGCTTCGAGCTGGCGCGGTTTCGTCCGGAATGCAAAATGCCCCGGTCCCTTGCGGAACCGGGGCATTTATAGGTCCTTTGGTGGCGTTGGGTTTCCCTCGTCGTCGAGGTCACCCTCCGTCTTCACAGACCTGGAGGAGCCTCTTACGAGGACGCCACCTCCGTACCGTGACTGTCTACTTTCACTAGACCACCTCCTTTCTGGGCGTATCCGTCATTGGTGGGTCCCAACCCACCCGGCCCCTTTGGCCGCCCAAGCCTCTTGGAGCCGCCGCGTCACGACCCGCCGGGGGGCGGGGGCGCGGAGCCGGAACCCCTTCATCGTGCGGGAAAGGGGCGGAAAAGTCAATTGCGGCCTGTGGTACTGTGTCGCGCGACAGAAGGACCCTAGAACCATGAGGAGCGGCAAGCCCCTATGAAGAAGATCGGAATACTGTTCGGACAGGAAGACACCTTCCCCTGGGCCTTCATCGACCGCGTGAACAAGAAGAGCGCCGAGGGCAACCTCGACCTCACCGCGGAGGCGGTGAAGATCGACAAGCTCATGCAGGGGGAGCCCAGCGGCTACTCGGTCATCATCGACCGCATCTCCCAGGACGTTCCCTTCTACCGCGGATACCTCAAGAATGCGGCCCTCAACGGCACCGCCGTGCTCAACAACCCTTTCTGGTGGAGCGCCGACGAGAAGTTTTTCAACAACTGCCTCGCCACCAAGATCGGCGTGGCCGTGCCGAAGACCGTCCTGCTGCCCTCCTATGAGAGGCCGCCGGACACGGGCGACAAGTCGTTCCGCAACCTCGCCTATCCGCTCGACTGGGAGGGGATCTTCGAGTACATCGGCTGGCCCGCCTACTTCAAGCCCTTCGCGGGCGGCGGCTGGAAGAACGTCTACCGGATCGACAGCCCGGAGTCCTTCTTCCGCGCCTACAGCGAGACCGGCCAGCTCGTCATGATGCTCCAGGAGGAGATCGTCTTCAAGGAGTACTTCCGGTGCTACTGCCTGGACTGCCAGGACGTGAAGATCATGCAGTACGACCCGCGCGAGCCGTTCCACAGGCGCTACGTGCTGGACGGGCCGCCGGTCGCGGCAGAAATTTTGCAAAGCGTTCATGACGGGGTGCTCACGCTCAACCGCGGGTTGGGCTACGACTTCAACACGGTGGAGTTCGCGGTGCGCGACGGCATCCCCTACGCCATCGACTTCTGCAACCCGGCTCCGGATGCCGACGTCAATTCGATCGGGCAGGACAACTTCGAGTGGATCGTGGAGAACGCCGCCAGCATGGCGATCCGCCGCGCGCAGAGCTGTGTCGAGGGAGAGAACAACCTGAGATGGGGGAAGTTCGTCAGCGGTTCCATCCGCTGAACGGCTGAGGCCTATGACTGAAACGTTCACTCTGGGGATCGAAGAAGAGTTCCAGCTCATCGACCTGGAGACGCGGGATCTCCGCTCCCACGTCCAGCTCCTCCTGGAGGCCGGCAGGGAGCTGCTCGGGGATGAGCTCAAGGCCGAGATGCACCAGTCCGTGATCGAGGTGGGAACCCCCATCTGCCGTGACATGAGCGAAGCGCGCCACCAGGTCGTCCGCCTGCGCAGCCAGCTCGCGAAGCTGGCGCACAGCAACGGCCTGACCATCGCGGCGGCGGGAACGCATCCGTTCGCCAAGTGGCAGGATCAGCTCATTACGCCCCACCCGCGCTACGCGGAGATCATCGAGGATCTCCAGCAGGTGGCGCGGGCCAACCTGATCTTCGGGCTGCACGTCCACGTCGGCATCGAGGACCGCGAGGCCGCAATTCACATCATGAACGCGGCCCGCTATTTCCTCCCCCACATCTTCGCGCTGTCCACCAACTCGCCGATGTGGGAGGGCCGCAACACCGGCCTGAAGTCGTACCGCAGCAAGATCTTCGACCGCTTCCCGCGCACCGGCATTCCAGATCACTTCCAGAGCCTGTCGGAGTACGAGAACTACATCAAGCTGCTGATCCAGACCGGGTGCATCGACAACGCCAAGAAGATCTGGTGGGACATCCGGATGCATCCGTTCTTCAACACGCTCGAGTTCCGCATCTGCGACGTGCCGATGCGGGTCGAGGAGACGCTCGCGCTGGCGGCGCTCTGCCAGGCCGTCACCGTCAAGCTGTACCGCCTGATCAAGCAGAACCTCGGCTTCCGGCTGTACCGCCGGCTGCTGATCAGCGAGAACAAGTGGCGGGCGGCGCGCTACGGCATCCGCGGCAAGCTGATCGACTTCGGCAAGCGCGAGGAGGTCCCCTGCACGGATCTCATCCACGAGCTGCGGGAGTTCGTCGACGACGTGGTCGACGAGCTGGGCTCCCGGCGGGAGCTCGACTACATTGACGAGATTCTTCGCCATGGAACTGGCGCGGATCGGCAGATCGAGGTCTACAATCACACCAACGATCCGAAGGCCGTGGTCGACTTCATCGTGTCGGAGACGCATCGCGGCCTCGATCTCTAGTGGGATTGGACTTAAAGAGGAAACCCAGTCATGACCCTGGAAGACATCCGTGTAGGCCTGGACCTGATGCCGGGCGCCCGTAACGCCGTTCAGACCTGTCTGCGCCTGAAGCCGGAAGAGCGGGTGACCATCATCACGGACCTGGAGACGATCGAGATCGCCGCTGCGCTCGCGCACGAGATCCGGGAGGTCGGCTCCGAGCACCGGATTTTCGTGCTCGAGGACTTTGCGGAGCGTCCGATCACGGAGATGCCGCAGGCGATCCTCGACGACCTGGAGCGCTCGCACGTCAGCGTGTTCGCGGCGCAGGCGCAGCGGGGAGAGCTGGGCTCGCGCATCGCGATGACCAGCGTGATCAACCGCCGCCGCATCCGGCACGCCCACATGGTCAACGTCGACCGGCAGTGCATGATCGAGGGGATGCGGGCCGACTTCCTGGAGGTCGACGCCCTGAGCACGCGGCTGATCGACAAGGCCCGCACGGCGAAGAAGATCCACGTCACCTCGAAGGCCGGCACCGACCTGGTGGCCGAGTTCGCCCCCCATCTCAAGTGGCTGAAGACGAGCGGCATCATCTCGCCGGACAAGTGGGGCAACCTGCCGGGCGGCGAGATTTTCACCTCTCCGTGGGACGTCAACGGCCGCTTCGTGGTGGACGGCGTGGTGGGCGACTACCTCTGCCGCAAGTACGGCGATCTGCGCGAGACCCCGCTCACGATCGAGGTCCGCAACGCGCGCATCGCCGGCCTGGAGTGCGTGAACCGCGAGCTGGTGGACGAGTTCCGCCGCTACATCGAGACGGACGAGAACAGCGACCGGGTCGGCGAGTTCGCGATCGGCACCAACATCGCGGTCGAGGACGTGCGGGGGAACATCCTTCAGGACGAGAAGATCCCGGGCGTCCACATCGCGTTCGGCCATCCGTATGCCGAGCACACCGGCCAGAACTGGGTGTCCACGACGCACATCGACTGTGTGGCGCCGCGCGAGGTCACCGTCCGGATGGACGGCGACGAGGTCATGCACAACGGCCAGTTCCTGATCTGATCCTGATGATCGAAGAGCAGCGCCGCGCCTTCAACGGTGCCTTCACGGAAGACCTCTACCGGGGGATGCTGCGCGACCTGGAGGACGAGGTCGGTTTCCCGATCGAGTTCCGGATCGGCGAGACCCCTCTGTTCCTGCCGGCGGAGCTCGATGCCGAGCTTCAGAAGGCGGCCGGGGAGATCGTGGACACGGTGATCTCGGAGGACTACCTCCGGCACACCGACCGCGCCTTGCCGCCCGGCCTCGCCGTTCCCGGCGAGGCGGCGAATCCGGTGTTCCTGCAAGTCGACTTCGCCCTGGCTCGCGACGAGTCCGGGGCCGTGGCCCCGCGGCTGATCGAGCTGCAGGGCTTCCCGTCGCTCTACGGCTTCCAGTGGCTCCTCGACCGCGGGTTCCGGCGGTGGTTCGACATCCCGAAGGACATGACTCCCTACTTCGACGGCCTGGACGAGCTGACCTATGTCCAGTGTCTCCAGGACATCGTGGTCGGGGACTGCGATCCCGCGGAGGTGATCCTCCTGGAGGTCGAGCCCGAGCAGCAGAAGACGCGCTGCGACTTCGAGGCGATGAGCCGCATCCTCGGCATCCGCACGGTCGATCCGCGGCAGGTGAGGGAGGTGGAGGGGCAGCTCGTCTACGAGAAGGACGGCCGTGACGTTCCGGTCCGGCGGATCTACAACCGGGTGATCTTCGACGAGCTGCAGCGCAAGGGGCTCACCTTCGACCACCTCTTCGGGCGGGACATCCGGGACCTGAACGCGGAGTGGGTCGGGCATCCCAACTGGTACTTCCGCATCAGCAAGTTCTCGCTGCCGTTCCTGAAGCCGCCCTATGCGCCGGAGACGTTCTTCCTGAGCGAGGTGCCGGAGCTTCCGAAGGATCTGGATCACTGGGTTCTCAAGCCGTTGTATTCGTTCGCCGGCCTCGGCGTCGAGCTGGGGCCGAGCGCGGAGCGCCTGAGATCCATCGCGGACCCCGCCAACTATCTGCTCCAGCGCAAGGTCGAGTATGCCCCGGTCGTCGAGACTCCCGACGGCAACGCCAAGGCCGAGGTCCGGATGATGTTCGTCTGGCAGGACGGCCGTCCCCGCCTCATCAACAACCTCGTGCGCATGAGCAAGGGGGCGATGATGGGCGTCGATTTCAACAAGAAGAAGACCTGGGTCGGTGCGAGCCTGGCCTACCATCCGTCGGCGCTGTAACGGAGGAGGTCCGGCGACCGCCGTTAGGGGAATGAACGACACTGCGCGCCTTGTCCCGGTCCCGCCAACCAGCAGCACTCTTGAAGTATCTGCTGCTGGTTTTCTCTTGGAGGGAGACGAATGAACAAGAACCTGGTGTCCTACGCGGTACTCATCCTGATATCGATCCTCGGTCTGGCTGTTCTGCTCAAGGTGGGCGCGCGTCTCCAGACGCCGCTGCCTGCCGGTCAGGTGGAAACTGTCTCTACGCAGGGCGCGACGGCTCAGTTGATGCAGAACCTCCAGGAGCCGCTCAGCCGCCTGCTGCTCCAGCTGATCGTCATCGTGGTGGTGGCGCGCGCGGCCGGCTGGCTCTTCGCGAAGATCGGTCAGCCGCCGGTGATCGGCGAGATGCTGGCCGGCATCCTGCTCGGACCCTCGCTCCTCGGCCTGGTGGCCCCGGGCGCTCTCAACTTCCTGTTTCCAACCGACTCCCTGGGAGTGCTGAAGCTGTTCAGCCAGATGGGCGTCGTGCTCTTCATGTTCCTGGTCGGCATGGACCTGGACCTCCGCGGCCTGCGCAAGAAGGCGCACTCGGCGGTGATGGTGAGCCATGCGAGCATCTTCCTGCCCATGCTGCTCGGCGTGGGGCTGGCGCTGTTCCTGTACCGCTCGTACGCTCCGGAAGGGGTCGCCTTCAGCTCGTTCGGCCTGTTCATGGGGATCGCGATGAGCATCACCGCGTTTCCGGTGCTGGCCCGGATCCTGGAGGAGCGCGGCCTGACCAAGACTCCGTTGGGCGCCACGTCGATCGCCTGCGCGGCGGTGGACGACGTCACGGCGTGGTGCCTCCTGGCGGTGGTCGTGGCCATCGTGCAGGCGACCGGCCTGGCCTCGGCCTTCCTGACCGTCGGGCTGTCGGTCGTCTTCGTGGTGGCCATGTTCTACGTGGTCCGGCCCTGGATCGAGCGGACCCTGGGCGAAGAGACGGAGACTTCTCATCGCAAGGGGCTGATCGCGGGCACGCTGGTGTTCGCATTCGTTTCCGCCTGGCTCACCGAGCTGATCGGCATCCACGCGCTGTTCGGCGCCTTCCTGGCCGGCGTGGTCGCGCCGCCGCAGAAGGAGTTCCGGGCCGCCCTGCGCGAGCGGCTGGAGGTCGTCGTCTCCGTCGTCCTGCTGCCGCTGTTCTTCGTGTTCACCGGCCTGCGCACCCAGATCGGCCTTCTCAACGACGTTGCGAGCTGGATGCTCTGCGCCGCCGTGATCGCGGTCGCCGTGGCCGGCAAGCTCGGCGGCGGCATGCTGGCCGCGCGCTGGACCGGCATGAGCTGGCGGGACTCGTTCTCGATCGGCGCGCTGATGAACACCCGCGGCCTGATGGAGCTGATCGTCCTGAATCTCGGGTACGACCTGGGCATCCTGTCGCAGAAGGTGTTCTCGGCGATGGTCCTCATGGCCCTGGCCACGACCTTCATGACCGGCCCGCTTCTCGATCTTGCCCGTCGGCGCGAGGTGCCGCACGGAGCGACCGCTCCGGCAGCGTCCTGACCGGATTTTCGGGATCAGATTCCGGAATCCACAATTCCGGATGTCATCCAACCGTTCGTAGGCATGTCCAGGAATTTGGACGGCGCCGTGGCTGGCCGGGGAGGGCCGGCCACGGCGCAAATGCCTCACCTGCAAGGCGCAAGTCCCTTCCGCTTCCCTCCGGCACACCTTTTGCCTTCCTCTCCTTGACGTAGCGCAGCAACAGCAGCCCGCCAGCGGTCTGGCGGCGACTTCAGGGAGGTCCAAAACGATGCGAGGACCCGCAAGGGCAAGGCTCGTCTGTGCGTGGTGTGTCCTGGCGCTGGCCATGCTGGCCACGGTCGCCACCGAGGCGACGGGCCAGGTCACGATGCCGCTTTCCGACTACAACGCTCTGCGGGCCAGGGCCAACCCTGCTCAGGATGGGGATCCGGCGCCGCCGGCTCCGTTCGCGCTGGAGGTCGCCGACCTGGCGATCACCGCCGGGCCGGAGAGCGCGCGGATCGTCCAGACGCTCGACCTGTCGCTGTTCGTCGACGGTTGGCAGGCGGTGCCCCTGGGCGAGGCGGGCTCGTTCATCGCAGCGAGGTTCGGCGGCCTGGAAGGCCGGGTCGACCCGAAGGAAGGCGGCTGGGCTCTCCAGGTGCGGGGGCGAGGCCGGCATCGGGTCGTCCTCGAATCCGTCGCGGCGGTGACCCGGGATGAAACCGCGACCCGCCCGACCTGGCAGATCGGCCTCCGTCTCCCTCCCGCCGCCGTCGTGCGCGGCCGGCTGGAGGCTCCCGCCACCGTCGAGGACGTCGAGATCCAGGGCGCCGGCCTGATCCGCCGCGAGGCCGCGGGCTGGGCGTTCGTGGCGGCGCCCACCAAGGAGCCGGTCGGCTTCACCCTGCGCGGCCGGCGCACCCTGCCCGAGCGCGCTCAGCTCCCTCTCCGTTTCGAGGCGACCACGGCCACGGCCGCGGTGCTCTCCCGCACGCGGCTCCAGGTCTTCGGATGGATCGAGGCGCGCGTGGCCCAGGGGCGGCTGTCCGAGCTGAAGGTTCCGCTCCCGGCCGGATACGAGGTGGTCTCCGTCCAGGGACCGATCGCGGGCTGGACCGCGGCGGGCGGCACGCTCACCGTCACACCGCTGGAGCCGGTCGAGACCTCCCTCGCCGTGCGCGTGGAGCTGTCGGCTCCGCCGTCGGACGAGCTGGCGAGCCCCGTCCTGGTGCCGACGGACAGCCACCGGACCCTCCTGCTGACCAAGGCCTCTCTCAAGGGGGACGGCCTGCTCGAGCTCACCGACCCAGGGGCCGTCCGGCCGTCCTCGGACGCGGAGGCCGCGGGGGTCTCCGGCGAGGTCCGCGGCGCGCCGGGCGGCCTGGTGGCGGTGCTCGATCCGGCCAGGGCGCCGCGCTGGCACGTCGAATGGGCGGACCGCACCCAGGTTCTGGCGGCGCAGGTCGACCGCCTGCTGGTCGACGTGATCGTGGGGGAGTCCGGCCGCGCCGCCTACCAGCTCTGGGCGGAGGTCCGGAACCGCGGCTCGCAGCAGCTCGTGGTGACGCCTCCGCCCGGCTTCGAGCTGGTGGCCGGGCATCGGGACGGCGAGCCGGTGAGCCCGGGAGCCGCAGGAATCTCGGGTGCTGCCGGCGGCATGGGGCTGGCCGTACCGCTGTCGTCGGGCGACGAGACGCAGGTGGTCCACCTGGCCGGGCTGGTGCCGTTCACCGTGCCGAAGGGGAAGGGCGACCTGTCGCTGTCCCTGCCCGGGCTCTCGGCGCCGGTGGCGCGCGTCGAGGTGAGGGTGACCCTTCCGGGCGGCCGTTCCTACACGCTGGCCGATCCTTCGCGTGCGGGGGCGGTTTCGCTGCCGCCCGGACAGGCCGTGCGCGAGGCCCGGCGGCGGGAGGTGCTGACCGCCAACGTGATCGCTCAACAGGTGCTCAACGTTCCGGGCGCCGCCTCGCGGGCAGGCGGCTCCGGTTTTTTCCCCGCGCCGCCCGGCTTCCTGCTGATGCAGGCGGCCTGGAGCGCGCTGTCGGCCACGCCCGGACCCCTGGCGATCCGTGTCCAGGGCAATGAGGAGGACATGGAATGGTTCTGAGACAGCTTATTTCCGCGACGATTCCCTTTGTTGTCTCCCTCGTCTTCCTCGCCGGTCCGGGATGGGCTGCCCAGGACGGAGCCCCGGGGTCGGGCGAGGTGGTCCTGCCGCTCAAGGATTACCTGAGCCTGGTCGAGTCGGCCGAGGCCGCGCAGAAGGCGCGCGCCGAGCGGGTGAAGCAGCAGGCGGCTCCGCTGTCCGAGGTGGTGTCGCAGAGCACGTCCGCCGTCCTGGAGGACGGGGAAGCCCGGGTGACCACCGAGCTGGAGGTGCTGATCCAGGGCCATCCCGACAAGCCCATCGCGCTCCCGCTGGCCGGCTATCCGGCCGTCGTGGAGCTGCTGCGGGACGGCCGGCCCGAGCCCGGAGCCGGGGTGAGCGCCCTGCCGGGCGGCCGGGGTGGTGTCCTCCTCGTGGCGCCGGTGCCGGGCCTGTACCGGATCAAGGTCCAGGGGCGGACCGCGGTGGAGAACCTGGGTGGCATCGGCCGCCTGACCTTCCCGCCGGCAGCGGCCCCGGTCTCCGTGACCGAGGTGGACATGGCGTCCGAAACCTCCTGGTCGGCTCCGGGCGGCGTGGTGGTGGAGGAGAGGGAGCAGGGAGGCCGCCGCATCGTCCGGCTGGCCGGGAAGCGCGGCGAGGTGCAGGTTCTGGAGCTGAAGCGCCGGTTCGACAGCGTCGACTCCGAGCGCCTTCTCGCCCAGGCGGTGGTCCTGACGCTCTTCCAGCTCCGCCCCGAGGGAGCGCGGCGGCACGACGTGATCCTCTACGAGGTCTCCCGCGGCAGCCTGCCGGGCTTCACCGTGACCCTGCCGCCGGGCGTCGAGGTGGAGCAAGCGGGCACCGACGAAGGCGCGGCCGTGCCGACCGTCGACGCCGGCAGCCTGACCGTCCACCGTCACCGGCAGCTCAAGGGGACCGGCTATCTGGTCCTCACCTCCACCCCTCCGGGGGCGGTGCTCGCCGAGGGAACGCCGCTTCTGCCGGCTCTGCCCGCGGGGATCGAGGTCCGCGCCCGCTTCCTGGCGGTGGCGTCGTCCGTGGCGGCCGAAGCCCGTCCTCTGCCGGAGTCGGCGTGGGCCCGCGTGGATCTGAGCGATCTGCCTCCGGCGCTCTCCGAGGCTCTGGCCGTGGTCGACCTGGCCGCTGCGTGGCGGCTCGCCGTTCCCGCTCAGGATGGCATGCGCCTGGCGGTCGAGGCTCTTCCCGCGGCGCCGAGCCACGACGAGCCGATCCACCTGCGCGACACCACGACGCTGCTGACCGTCGACAACAAGCTGCTGCACCGCGACCGCTTCACGCTCGGCCCGGTGACCAAGCCGGGCGCGGCCCTGGAGATGACCTTGCCGGAGGGAGCGGCGCTCTGGTCGGCGCGGGTGGGGGAGCAGCCCGTCCGCCCGGTGGAGCGCGGCGGCAGGCTCTACATCCCCCTCGGCTTCGCGTCCGGCGCGGAGACCGAGGTCGAAGTGGTCTCCGTCCTGGAACGGGGGATTCCGGCGGGCCGCTCCGAGCTGGGGATGGAGCTGCCCCAGGTCACGGCGGCGGTCCTGGAGCATCGCTGGCGCGTGCTGCTTCCCGAGGCGAACCGCTACCGCCTCCGCTCGGGCGACCTGCGGCCCGCGCCGATGCCGGCCCTGAGATACGTGGAGATGGCGGCTCCGGCGTCCGGTCCCTCGGCCGCGCCGTCCGGCTACGGCGGCACGGCCTCGATCCTCGGCCGGGTCGTGGACGACCAGGGCCTGGCGCTTCCGGGGGTCACGCTGACCCTGTCGACGGCCGGGCTCAGCCCGATGATGACGGCGAGCGATGCGCGGGGCGACTTCCGCTTCCTGGGGCTCCCGTCCGGCACGTTCTCCCTCCAGGCCGAGCTCGAAGGGTTCTCCTCGGTCGAATACCCGAACCTGCGAGCCACGTCGGGGCGGCATACCGCGGTCGAGCTGACGCTGAGCGCCGCGGTCGAGGACGTCATCACGGTCACCGCGGAGTCGCCGCTCCTGGACGAGCGCAGGATCAGCACGGGCGCGACGATCAACCTCAACGAGCCGCGGGGCGGCGGCAGCCTCGACCTTGATTTCCGGAAGCGGAAGCGGGACACCGGAGCGACGGTGTCCGACGAGGAGATGGCGAAGATTCCTAGCGCCCGGCAGGACTTCGACAGCTTCGAGGAGCTCAAGCAGGGGCTGGTGGGAGGGGTGAAGCCGTTGCCCGTGGCCATTCCGGAGAGCGGCAAGGCGCTCTACCTGGCGGGGGCACTGCCGCCGGCGCGGGTTACGCTGGTGCTGGACGTGAAGGCGAAGCGGCAGTAGCGGAGAGGCTGGAAAGAGGACAGGAAAAAAGAAAAAGCCCGGGCTGACTCCCCGGGCCTATCTGACCACCTTCAAACCCGTTGAAAGACTACAAAACCAACAGCACAACCCCTCCGAAACACCACTCCAAAGAACTTCAAAGAAACAAAGGAGGCCTTGACCTCCATGGACGGAGAATAGGGGAGCGGCTCTCAAAGATCCTCACGATCCAGGCCCTCTGGCCTAAAAGAATCTAAAAGTAGCTGCTCCTTTCGCCCCGTCACCGCCTTTCGGTCTCAGATCAGGTCGCGAAGCACGAGCGTCAGCTTCCGATCCTGGGATCCGGACCTCACGGCCAGGCGAACCGGGGTTCCCGGAGCGCTGTCGCGCAAGCGGTTGCGCGCCTCGAAGACCGGAGTCTCGCCGGCCGGCTGACCGTCGAGGGTGAGGATGGTGTCGCCGACCTTCAGACCGGCCTCGGCCGCGGGGCCGCCCGCCACGACGTCCACCACCTCGTAGCCGCTGCCGTCCCGGCTCTGGTTGATCCACATGCCGGATCGGTCGTAGTGGTCGTAGCCGTCGCCGGGACCGCCGGCGGCCTGGCCTTTGGGCTCCAGGTACATCACCTTGCCCTGATAGTCGAAGGTGGCCGTGAAGTGCTTCAGGACGCCTCCCCCGACGTTGCCGGCGAGGTAGGGGTCGGAGAGGGCGCCCTTCTTCTGGAGGGAGAGGTGGACGACCGGCCGCTCGATGCGAACGCCGCGAACGCCGCGCATGTCGCGAACGTCGCCGAGCTCCAGCAAGCCGGCCGTGGCCACCGCCGAGCGCACCGGTCCGCCGAGCCCCCAGCCGGTGATCGCCTCGACCCTGGCGCCGTACTTCGCCACGAGGCCGTTTCCCTCGACGAACGGCCGGTTCACGTCCAGGACGGTGCGGCTGCCGGTGTCGATGGTGAAGCGGCCGGGGATGCCGTCGAGCTTCCCCTCGACCTGGGGCGTGCGCTCGTCGAAGGTGAAGGGGATGGCGGCGGCGCCGGCCGGCGCCTTGAACGCCTCGGGCCGGGTGAGGGTCAGCTTGCGGCCCTCGTAGTCGATCCGCACGGCGAGCCGCTTGAACAGCTCGAAGCCCACGATGCCGCCGACCTCGACCCCTTCCACGTTGTCGATGTCCTTGAGATCCAGCACGTAGAGGCTCTGGTCGCGGAGGGTCACGCCGCCGAGACGGAGCTCGCGGACCCGGGTCAGGCCCACGTCCGCGGACTTTTCGCCGACTCCCTGGGCCTGGAAGGCGCCGTCGCTCGCGAGGCCCAGGCGCTGTGCGACCGCGGCGGTCACCAGGTTGGCTCCGCCGGTGTCGAAGATCATCCGGACCGGGCCCTTCCCGTCCACCATCACGTCCACGAAGATGTGGTTGTTGATCAGGTCGAACGGGATCGTGGCCCGGTCGCCGCCCGCGATCTCGACGTCCTCGATCTTCACCGTCGGAGGCGAGAAGCGCGCGAGATCGATCCCGGGGTTGACCGTCACGGAATCGACCTCGACGATCGTGTCGTACCTGGCCTCGCCGTTCGTCGAGTGCTGGCGGAAGGGGAGCTTGAGACCGCTTACGTCCCGGTAGTCCGAGTAGAAGACGGTGCGCGTCTCGTTGGACGCCGTCTCGACGGTGCGGTCGAGGAGCCCGGTGGCGGCGTCGAACCAGGCCTCGAAGGGCCGGCCGCCCTGCGGGTGGATCGCGACGACCTGGAAGGTCCGTCCCTCCTCGGTCCGGTCCGGGTGGATCGACACCGCCGCCGGGCCGCGGCTCGCGCGGTCGGCGTACCACCAGGCCCGGGCGACCCGGTACGACTCGTTGACCGAGCCCTCGCGGGCGTCGCCGCTGTCGCTCACGACGATCTGTCCGGAGGGATCCTTGGACCAGGCGGAGGTCCCGTCGTAGCCCTCGGCCCCCTGGATCGGGCCGAGACTGAAGCTGTTTGCGTAGAGGCCGTGCTCGACGTCCTCCCAGCCTTCGGCCGTGCCGGAGAGGCCGGCGGTGGAGACGCGCGTCTTGAGTTGAAAGGACGTCACGCCGTCCCAGGCGTCGCCGCCGGAGGCGGCCTTTGCCCGGGCCAGGACAGTGCGGGCCAGGACGGCCTGGGGATCGGAAGAGCGGGCGGTATTGGAAACGCCTGCGGAAGCACCGGCGGCGGTCAGGAACGAGATGAGCAGCGTGATCGCGATCGTTTTTCGGTTCATGGTCGTGGTCTCCTGTCTGAAGACCCGAACGACCCGAATCTGCGGATGTTTCACCCGGGCGGGCGGGGGCGGCGAGGCCGCGTGAGCCAGGCGACCAGCAGGGCCTGGAGGGCCGGGATGAGGAGGATCTGGACGGTTTCGCCCGCGCCGCGCTCGACGTGGCCGAACACCAGGGCCGACGTGCCGGCGCGCGTGAGCCAGAAGGCGGCCAGGAAAATCAGCCACAGCGTCAGCAGGCGGCTCATCCCGGCAGCTTATGCCACCCGGAGCTCGTGCGGACCACCGCCGGCCGTAGGGGGAACGCCGCCACAGGTCCACGAGCCATGCCTGGCACCAGCTGCGGTTCTCCAAGCTTCCGGCAAGAGGCCGGCTCCGGGGAAAGCTCCTCTCCCTCCGTCCGGCTTGACGGGTGCGGCTGCCCGGGAGCGCTTTTTCCTGGACGCGACACCCAGCTAGATGGAGCCCTCTTCGCTCCCTGCTCAAGGAGGATGGAATGCGATCGAGACTGTTTTCAGCTGTGCTGGTTCTGACCCTGGCGGCGGCCGGGGCTCCGGCCGAGGCGAAGGTGACGCGCTACCTGACCGGGAACGCGGCCGACGTGGTGATCTCCATGGCCGGACCGGCGCACGACTTCGGCGGCGGCGGCACCGACGTGGACGCCGCGCTGCAATGGATCATCGACCAGGTCCGCGGCTGCACGAGCTGCTCGACCAAGGTCGACGTGGTCATCCTGCGGTCCACGGGCTCCAACGGGTACAACGACTACATCTACGCCATGAACGGCGTCGATTCGGTCGAGACCCTGGTGATCAACCGGGCCAGCGACTCGAACACCGCCGCGGTGCAGAACACCGTGAAGAAGGCCGAGGTGGTCTTCTTCGCGGGCGGCGACCAGTGCGACTACGTCAAGTACTTCAAGGGGACGCTGGTCGAGACGGCGGTCGAGGACGTCTACGCCCGCGGCGGCGGCGTCGGCGGCACCAGCGCGGGGCTGGCGATCCAGGGGGCGTTCACGTATGACGCCTGCACCGGGAGCGTCCTGTCCTCCGAGGCCCTGGCGAACCCGTACCACCGGTACGCCACCTTCACCTACAACTTCTTCAACTGGGCGAACCTGGGGCAGACGATCACCGACAGCCACTTCGTCGCCCGCGACCGCATGGGGCGGACGATGGCGTTCGTGGCCCGCCAGAACAAGGACGGCAAGGCGCCGAGCGCGCTCGGCGTGGCGGTGAACGAGGCCACCTCGGTGGTCGTCGACCGCAACGGCCTCGCCACCGTGATGGGCGACGGTCCGGCCTACTTCGTGCTGGGCGACCACATGCCCGAGACCTGCGTCTCCGGCATGCCCCTGACGTTCTCCAACTTCAAGATCTGGAAGATCCCCTCCGGCGGCACGTTCGACCTGCGCAACCGCCCCACCTCGGGTCACTACCTGAGGAGCGTCAACAACGGTGTGATCAGCTCGAACCCTTACTGATATGCTCCGCTGCAAGATACCTCTACGAAAGGGGAGAACCTGTCGATGAGCCGACTTCTGAACGTGCGTTGGACGCTCGCTGTCTTCGCCGTGCTGTTGCTGGTCGTGGCCGTGCCGGCCTCCGCCCAGCTCCAGTCCGGCGACCTTCATGGTTCGGTGCAGGCGCCGGACGGCAGCCCTCTGCCGGGCGCGACCCTCACTCTCGAGGGTGTGGGCGCTTCGAAGGTGCAGGTCTCGGATGCGGAGGGCCGCTTCCGGTTCCTGGGACTGTTCCCGGGCGAGTACAAGCTGACCGCCGAGCTCCAGGGCTTTTCGACCCTGGAGTATCCGGACGTGGCGATCCGCGTCGGCGGCAGCACCAACATCGAGGTCACGCTCGACTCCTCGATCCAGGACACGATCACGGTCACCGGGGAGACCCCGCTGATCGACGAGCGCCAGGTGAACCGGGGTGCGAACGTCGCCGCGGTGGAGCTCGACAAGGTGCCGACCGCGCGCGACCCCTGGTCGCTGCTCAGCCTGGCGCCGGGCGTGCTCGTCGACCGCTTCAACCTGGGCGGCAACGAGAGCGGCCAGCAGTCCAGCTTCCTGGGTGCGGGCTCGACCTCGCGCGACAACGTCTACGCCGTGGACGGCGTGGTGCTGACCGACATGAACTCGGTGGGCGACTCGGCCACCTACTTCGACTTCGGCGCGTTCGAGGAGGTCCAGTTCACGGTCTCCAGCGCGGACGTGACCGTGGCCACCTCCGGCGTGACCATCAACCAGGTCACCAAGCGCGGCACGAACGAGTGGCGCGGCCAGGCCCGCTACCTCCGCACGGATGGCGAATGGCAGTCCGATCCCATCGTCCTCGACGGCGGCCGCCTGGGCAACCAGATCGACTATGTCGAGGAGTACGGCGCCGACATCGGCGGCCCGCTCTGGAAGGACCACGCCTGGATCTGGGCGTCCTACGGCGAGAGCGACATCAACAACATCGTGGTCGGCGGCCAGACGGACCGGACGCAGCTGGAGGATTTCAACAGCAAGCTGAACTTCCAGGCCGGGCAGCGGAACTCGGGCGTCCTGCACTTCTGGACGAACGACAAGCTCAAGTTCGGCCGCGGCGCCGGCCCTACCCGGGCGCCCGAGACCACTCACAACCAGACCACGCCGCAGGACATCTTCAAGATCGAGGACACCTTCCTCCCGACGTCCAACCTCGCCTTGACCGTCCTCGGCGCAAGGGATGACGGCATCTTCACGCTGAGCCCGAAGGGCGGCCTCGACGCCGACCGCTACCGGGATGGCGACGGCGTGCTGCACGGCACGAACTACGACTTCGCCCAGGACGCCGTGATCGACCAGGTGCGCCTCGACGCGAGCTACTTCTTCGACGTCGGCACCTCGCACAACGAGCTCAAGTTCGGCGCCGGCTTCCGCGAGCAGGAGAACCACTCCGGCACGACCTGGCCGCGCGGCAAGTTCACGGTGTCCGGCGAATGGCTCGGTCTCGATCCGGGCATCGCCATGGTGGTCTTCCCGCGCAACCGGAACGTGGGGATCAAGTCGAGCTACGACTCGGCCTGGCTTCAGGACACGATCCAGCTCGATCGCTGGACGATCAATGCCGGCCTGCGCTACGACAAGCAGACGCTCGAGAACCTGCCCAGCTCCGACGCCGGCAACCCGAACGTGCCGGACCTGCTGCCGGCGCTGGACTTCAAGGGCAACGACGTCGGCGGCTTCGAGTGGGAGACGGTGGTGCCGCGAATCAGCGCCACCTACGCCCTGGGCGAGGAGCGCCGCACGCTGGTGCGCGGCACGTTCTCGCAGTACGCCGAGCAGCTCGGCCAGCTTCCGCTCGCCAGCCGCGCCTCCCCGATCGGCTACGCCTACGCCTACTTCTACTTCGCCGACGCGAACGGCAACCTGCTCCTCGATCCGGCCGAGCGCAGCTCGCTGGAGTTCGCCTACCCCTACGGCTTCGACCCGGACAACCCGACGGCGCTGTTCTCGCCCAACGTGAACGCGCGCAACCTGAAGCCGTCCATGACGGACGAGGTCAGCCTCGGCCTGGAGCGCTCGTTCCAGCCCGACCTGGCCGGCGGCTTCACCCTGACCTACCGCAACATCCACGACATTCCGGAGACCCGCCTGTACGTCGCCGACGACGCCACGGGCAAAGTCCGCCTGGCCACCCGGGAGGACTGGGTGCCGCAGGGCACGGTGAGCGGCACGCTCCCGGACGGCCGAAGCTCCGGGAACATCCCGACCTACGACCTCCGCGACGGCCTCACGCCCACGGGCGGCACGCTCTATCTCAACGGCGACCGGGAGATGGACTACCTGGGGGCGACGGTGAGCCTGACCAAGAGGCTGTCGAACCGGTGGATGATGCGCGGCCACGTCACCTACTCGGACTGGACCTGGAACATCGGGCCCGAGTATCGGAAGTATGACGATCCGACCGACACGCTTTCCGACGGTCTGGGCTATGCCGACGGCGACGACGTCTACTTCGACCGTTCGGGCGGCAGCAAGTCCGAGGTCTACGTGGGCGGCCGGTGGTCCTTCAATCTCAACGGCCTCTACCAGGTGGCGCCCGACAGGCCCTGGGGCTTCAACGTCGGGGCGAGCCTCGACGGCCGCGAGGGCTACATCACGCCGCCCTACATCTCCCGCGGCAGCAGCGCGGGCGGCCGCAGCGTCCAGCTCACCCGGGACATCGACGAGTTCCGCAATCCGGACGTGATGGTCTTCAACGCTCACGCGGACAAGGAATTCGCCTTGGGCGAGACGAGGCTGACCCTGAGCCTGGACGGTTTCAACCTCACCAACGAGGACGACGTCCTCCAGGTGGAACGCAGCGCCCGGTCGAGCCGCCGCTACCAGACCAACGAAGCGCTGAGCCCGCGGGTCTTCCGCCTCGGCGCGACGATCCGGTTCCGGTAGGGGCTGCGGGAAGCTGGAAAAAGAAAGCCGAGGACGCGCGGGCCGAGGGCCTTCGCGTCCTTTTCTTCTTTTGGGTCCTTCCTTCTTTATACTCCCGGCGGTATGACCTTCCGCGGCATGCTGGCGTTGACCGCCCTGATAACAGGTCTTGCGGGGCTGCTCGGGGCCGCGCCCGCTCTTCCGGCCCGGCCTGACATCCTCCTCATCACGATCGACACCCTGCGCGCCGACGCCACCGGATTTTCCGGCAACCGGCGGGTGCAGACGCCCGTGCTCGACCGCCTGGCGTCGCAGGGGCGGGTGTTCGGCAACACCCACGCCCACAACGTGGTGACGCTGCCGTCGCATGCGAACATCCTCACCGGTCTCTACCCCTACCAGCACGGCATCCGGGACAACTCGGGGTTCCGGCTGGGAGCGGACGTGCCGACGCTGGCGACCGCCCTGCGCGGGGCCGGCTATGTCACGGGCGCGTTCGTCGGGGCCTATCCGCTCGACTCCGAGTTCGGGCTCGACCGGGGGTTCCAGGTCTACGACGACCGCATCAGCCGGGGCTCCGAGTCCGACGAGCTGGGCATGGCCGAGCGCCGGGGCGACGAGGTCGTGGCCGCGGCCCTCGCCTGGTGGAACGGCCAGCGCGGAAAACCGCGGTTCCTGTGGGTCCATCTCTACGATCCCCACGCGGCCTACTCGCCGCCGGAACCCTTCGCTTCCCGCTACAAGGACCGCCCGTATCTGGGCGAGGTGGCCGCCGTGGACTCGTTCCTGGCTCCCTTGCTCAATCCTCTCCTCGAAGGGAAGGAGCCGCCCGCCCTGGTGGTCGCGACCTCGGATCACGGCGAGGGATTGGGAGAGCACGGCGAGGCGACGCACGGGCTGTTCGCCTACGAGCCGACGCTCAAGGTTCCGCTCGTGCTCTGGGGCCGGGGAGTGCAGAAGGGGATCGACGGGCGTCCGGCCCGGCATGTCGACATCTTTCCCACCGTGCTGGAGACTGCCGGCGTCGCGGCTCCAGACGCCCCCCGATCCGCCGCGCGCCCGGGGCGTTCGCTGCTCGCGCCGGCCCCCAAAGATCCGCCGGTCTCCTACTTCGAGTCGCTGTCCACCAACCTGAATCGGGGGTGGGCGCCGCTGCGGGGAGTCCTGCGCCAGGGGCGAAAGATGATCGTCCTTCCCCTCCCGGAGCTGTACGACATCGCGAAAGACCCCGGTGAGACGCGGAACCAGATCGACGAGGATCGGCCGGCGGCGCGGTCCCTGATCTCCCTCCTGCCCGAGGAGTCGGTCTGGCCTCCGGCCGCTGGACGAGGGCGATTGCCCGCGGGGGACGAGCAGCGGCTGCGCAGCCTGGGCTATCTGTCCAGCTCGGCCGGCTCGGGAGGGGTACGGACGAGCTACGGTCCGGAGGACGATCCCAAGAACCTGACCGGCCTGGACGCCCGGATCTTCCGGGTGATCGGGCTCTACAGCGAGGGAAAAGCCGCGGAGGCCGTGGAGGCTGCGCGCGCCGTGGTGAAGGAGCGGCCCACCATGCCGCTCGGTCTTTCTCTCCTCGCCCAGGCGCTGCTGGAGAGCGGGCGCACCGGCGAGGCGCTGGAGGTGATGCGCAAGGCGCGGGTGGACGGCCTGGCGACGGAGAGCCTGCTGCGGCAGCTCGCGCTCACCCTCTCGGAGCAGGGGAAGGCCGACGAGGCGCTCGCCGTGCTTCGGCCCATGGCGGCGACGGGGGAGCCGCGCTCGCGCCACGCCCTGGCCGTCGCGCTTTCGGAGGCTGGGCGGCAGAAGGAGGCGTATGAAACTCTTCAGGCCATCCTGGTCGACGACCCCAACGACGCCCAGGCCTTCGAGCAGCTGGGGCTGATCGAGCTGCGGCTCGCTCACTGGGAGCGGGCGCGGGAGCTGTCGCGCAAGGCGGTCGACCTGCGGCCGGCGCTCTCGCAGGCGTGGAACAACCTCGGCGTGGCGCTCTATCAGCTCGGCAAGCCCGGGGAGGCGGTGGACGCCTGGCAGCGGGCCGTCGATCTGGACCGCAGCCTCTGGGACGCCCTCTGGAACCTGGGCCTCAAGGCCGCGGAGATCGGCCGCCCGAAGCAGGCGCGCGCCGCCCTGGAACGATTCGTGGCCGGCGCGCCGAGCCGCTATGCGGACGACGTGCAGAAGGCCAAAGCGCTGCTGGGACGTTTGCCGTGAGATCCCTTTTCTACGCCCTCCTCGCAGCTCTTGTGGCGCTCGCCGCCTGCGCTCCTTCCGGGGAGGCTCCCGACATCGCAGACGACACCCCCGTCATCCTGATCTCGATCGACACCCTGCGCGCCGATCACCTGCCGGCCTACGGCTACCGCGGGGTCGAGACGCCGGCCCTCGACGAGCTGCGCCGGGACGGCGTCCTCTTCGAGAAGGCCTACACGCCGACGCCGCTCACGTTTCCCGCTCACTCGTCGCTCCTCACCGGCGTGCTGCCGGCGATCCACGGCGTGCGCGACAACGTCGGATATCACCTGGACAAGGCGAAGATCGAGCGCGGCGAGCTGCCCTATCTCCCCTGGCTGCTCAAGAAGAAAGGCTATGCCACCGCCGCCGCGGTCTCGGCTTACGTGCTCCAGGCCAAGGGCGGGCTCGACACCGGCTTCGATCTCTATGAGGACAGCATCGAATTCCGCTCGAACACCGGCCTCGGCGGGCTCCAGCGTCCGGGCGGCGAGACGCTCAAGCTCGCCCGCGGCTGGCTCGACTCCGTGAAGGACAAGCCGTTCTTCTTCTTCTTCCATCTCTACGAGCCCCACACGCCCTACCAGCCGGTCGAGCCGTTCGCGTCGCGCTACGCCTCGAAGTACGACGGCGAGATCGCCACGGCCGACCGGATCGTGGGCGATCTCCTCGCCGAGCTCAAGCGGCTGGGAGTCTACGACCGGGCGCTCATCATCCTCGTCTCCGACCATGGCGAGGGACTGGGGGAGCATGGAGAGGAGGAGCACGGCGTCCTCCTCTATGACGAGGCGATCCACGTCCCCCTGCTCGTCAAGCTTCCGGACGCGCAACTCGCCGGCTCCACGGTCTCGAAGCCCGCGCAGCTCACCGACGTCGCGCCGACCGTCCTCTCCCTTCTGGGGATGGATCTGCCGCCGGCGCTCAAGGGCCTGCCGCTGCTCGACCTGGCCCGGGACGGAGCGCCGACGCGGCGGATCTACTCCGAGACCTTCTATCCGCGCCTCCACTTCGGCTGGAGCGAGCTGGCCTCCCTGGCCGACGGCCGCCATCACCTGATCGACGGACCCGATCCGGAGCTGTACGACCTGGCCGGAGACCCCGACGAGCGGACCAACCTCCTGACCCGGGAGCGGCGGCTCTACGCGGAGATGAGCAAGGAGCTGGAGTCCTACGACCGGACCCTGGCGCCGCCCGCCGCGGTCGACGAGGAGAGCCGCCAGGCCATGATGGCGCTCGGATACATCGGCTCGGCCACTGGCGACCTGGACGGGCCGCTGCCGGACCCGAAGAGCCGCATCGGCTCGCTGGACGATCTCAAGAAGGCCTTCCAGCACAGCGCCCGAAAGGAGCACCTGGAAGCCGCCGAGGACTTCCGCCGGGTGCTCGCGGTGAATCCGGGCATGGTCGACGCCTGGGAGTTCCTGGGCCGATCGCTCCAGAAGCTCGGCCGCAACGACGAGGCGCTGGAGGCGTATCGCGAGGGCCTGAAGGTATCGGACGGCTCGCCGACCCTCGCCGTGGCCGCCGCCTCGCTCTACTTCGACCTCGGTCGTCTGGACGACGCCGCGACCCACGCCCGGATGGCCGCCGCGGCCCATCCCTCGTTCGCGCACGGCCTGCTGGCCCAGATCGCGCTGCGCCGGAAGGATCTCGACGGCGCCGAGACGGAGGCGCGC
Source organism: Holophagales bacterium (assembly GCA_031390755.1). Classification (GTDB taxonomy): domain Bacteria; phylum Acidobacteriota; class Thermoanaerobaculia; order Multivoradales; family UBA5704; genus DATMER01. Next base: position 9,994 of record JANMTS010000013.1, on the reverse strand, counting down.
CTGGCGATGGGGGAGGAGTCGCTCCGGGTCGGCCCGATGATCACGCTCGCCGAGGTGCTGCATGCCCGAAAGCGCTATGAAGATGCGCTCGATCTGACCCGCCGCGCGGCCGAGGTCCATGCGAAGCGGGAGGTCCGGGACCCCGATCTGATCCAGGGGCTGGCGCTGATCCGAGGCAAGATCCTGGCCGATCTGGGGAACGCCGCGGGCGCCGAGGCCGCCTTCCAGGAAGAGATCCGCCTCTTCCCCGCGGACATCCGGGCCTATTCCAACCTGGCCGTACTCTATGCCGTGAGCGGCAGGCCGGAGCGGGTTGGCCCCACCCTGAAGACCATGGTCGAGGCGAGCCCCACGCCGGCCGCCTACGCGGAGGCGGTGAAGACCCTGCGCGCCCTGCGCGACCCCGCAAGCGCGGAGGCTCTGCTGCGCTTCGCCCTCGGCAAACACCCTGGCAGCCCCGACCTGAGGGCGCTGGCGTCGGGGCGAAGCGGACGGTGAGCTGCAGGATTCCGAAGTGAGTCCGCGCCCATGCTACGCTTCAACGTGAGAGAGGTGCTGCTATGAGCCGTGTTCGCTGGCAGGATCATGTCGTCGTTGCCGATGATCTCCACCATGGCGAGGCCTGCGTCAAGGGAACCCGCATTCCATTGCGGATCTTGATTGGCAGTCTGGCTGACGGGATGACAGCGGGGGAGATCGTTGAAGCCTACCCCCAACTCGCACCGGATGATGTCCTTGCAGCCCTGGCCTATGCCGCGGACATGCTGAGGCAGGAGGTTCTTGCTCCTCTGCTTCCGGGCAACCTCGCCAATGCACATCAAAGTCGATGAAGACCTTCCCCAGGCCGTAGTCCAGATCCTCCGGAGCCATGGCTACGACAGCAGCACCGTGATCGAGCAACGGATGGGAGGGTGGAAGGACCCTGCCGTTTGGGAAGCGGTGCAGGCGCACGGCCAGTTCCTGATAACAGCGGACAAGGGTTTCGGGGATGTCCGCCGTTATCCTCCCGGCTCCCATGGGGGAGTTCTGCTTCTACGTCCCTCGGAAGATGGGATCGGGCCACTCCTGGGCCTGTTCGAGCAGGTGCTCGCGAATGTCCAGAGCCTCGTCGAGCTTGAGGGCTTGCTGACGGTCGCCTCTCCTCAGGGACTGAGGATCAGGCGCCAGCCCGGGTAGAGAGCTCAGCCAGGCGTTCCAGTCAAGCCCGCAACTTCGTCAGGGAGCGCCCTTCAGCAGATCGCGGGCGGCGTCGGCGAGCACCGACCGCCGAGCGGACTCGGCCATCCGGGCGGCCAGCTCGATGGTCCAGGCCACGTCCGGATCGTGGATGCCGCTCGACCGCAGCAGCTCGGAGGCGCGGGCGTAGGACTCGTCCCAGGCGCTCCAGTCGCGGTGGTGGACGGCGCAGGCGAGCCGCGCCGTGTGGACGCAGGCGAGCAGGCCGCCCCAGCCCATGGTCTCGAGCGGAGAGCGGATCTCCTCTAGCGTGTTCCGCGCCTCGGTGAAGCGCTCGGCCGCCAGGTCCGCGAGCGCGACGTTGACGCGGGGGAAGAGCCCGTCCGCGGAGCTCAAGTGGCCCAGGATCTCCTGCGACCGGACGTAGAGCCCGGTCGCCCGGTCGAGATCGCCGCGCAGGCGGGCGGCGTCGCCGAGACCGTTGAGGCTCCGGGCCACGCCATACTGGTTCTTCAGGCCTTCGAAGACCTGCCGGGCGTCGTCGTAGAAGCGTTCGGCGGTCGCGGTGTCGAGGGCCTGGCGGGCGAGGTCTCCGAGACCGATCAGGTGGTCGCCGAGGCCGTGGCCGTCGCCGATTTCCTTGTAGATCTGCTGCGAACGGCCAAAGAAGCTCCGTGCCTGCTCCAACTGGCCGCGCTGGCGCAGCACGTCGCCGAGCCCCCAGAGGCTCGCCGCGACGCCGTGCGGGTTGTCGGTCGTCGACACGCAACGCTCGTAGAGATCCACGGCCTGATCCAGGTTTCCCCGGCGCCGGGCGGCATCTCCCAGGAGGCGGAGCGACTCCGAGCGGATGCGGTTCCACTCGGCGTCGAAGCCGCCGGTCACGGCGCGCCCGGCCCACCGGAAGACCTCGTTGAGCTGCCCCTGATGGAGATGGATGCGGGCGCGCAACACCCAGCCTTCGCCCCAGCGCGGATCGCGGATGCCGGCGTTCAGCGACCCGAGCGCGTCGTCGCGCATCGTCAGCAGCCCCTGGGCCTGGGCGTAGTCGCTGGTCTCGCGCCGCTCTCCGGCACCGCGCAGCAGGAAGTCCACGGCGGGGTCCGGCTGGCCGGCGAGGAGCAGGTGCCGGCCGAGGCGCTCGGCGATCCCGCGCTCGCCCGCCACGGCTCGGCTCAGGAGCATGGCCGCGCAGGCCCGGTTGTGGCCCGTCCAGCGGCCGGACTCGCGCGCCATCCGCTCCAGGCTCTCGCGCAGCATGGGATGGATGAAGCGCCAGCCTTCCTCCGACCGCACCGCCAGATGGCTGATGGTCAGGCCGTCGAGCAGCGGCTGCGGGCTCGGCGCGCCGGCCGCGCGGCAGGAGATCTCCCACTCGTCGCGGTCCACGGTGAGACCGAGGGCCGCGGCGATCTCCAGCGCCTCCCGCGATCCGTGCGGCAACTCGGAAAGCAGGCGGTCGACGCGCGCCGACCAGACCTGGTGAAGGTCGTCCGGGAAAGGAGCCGTCTCCCCGGGGCGCAACACGAAGCCGTTGTCGGCCACCGCCAGGACTCCGCGCTGGACCCAGTCGCCGACGAGCTGCACGGCGAACAGGGGGTTGCCTTCCGTCCGTTCCGCGACCTGGGCGGCGAGCTTGCCGGAGAGGCCGAGAAGCTCCTCGACGAGCGCGGTCTGGTCGTTGGGCGAGAGCGCGGGCACCTCGAGGCTCATCGCGCCTGGAACGGTGAGGAGCTCGGCCAGGGCGGCGGCCTCCAGGCGGCGCTCGGCGAGCGCCTCGTCGCGCGCGGTGAGGAGGAGCAGGGCGGGCAGGTCGGAGCTGCGCAGGATGTGGTCGGCAAAGGCGATGGCCTCGGCGCTCCAGTGGACGTCGTCGAGCAGAAGCAGGACCGGCCGCTGGCGCGTCAGGCGGCGGCAGTGGCGTTCTAGAAGCGCGAAGCGTTCCGCCGAGGTTTGCGGCCGGGCGTTCGAGCCGTCCTCGGTCGAGCCGGGCGACACCAGCCCGGACAGGGCGGCGGCCTCTCCCTCGTCCGTCCCCTTCCACGTCCGCAACAGACGGGCGAGCCGGTCCTGCACCTCGGCGTGGGTGAGCCCGAAGCAGCGCAGATGGCGGCTCATCATGCGCGGCAGCCCGTCGCCGGCGCCCGGGTTGGCGCTGTGGGTGGCGCGCAGCACCGTAGCTCCTCCCACCTCGTGCGCCCGCTGGGTGATCCACTCGGCGAGCCGGGTCTTCCCATTGCCCGAGGCGCCGCGCAGCAAAACGAGGCGGGCCTGGCGCGACGACCGGACCTCGGCGAGCGTGGCCCAGAGGAGGTCGCGCTCGGTCCGCCGTCCCACCAGCGGGATGGAGCGCAAGCCGTACAGGCCCAGGCCGGCGCCCACCAGCTTCATCGAAGGCGGGCGCACGGCCGGGGGCTCCCAGGTCGCCGGGAACGGCGGCGGCTCCTGCGGGCCCGGGGCTTCCCGAGGCTCGACGCCCTCGATAACCGCGCCGACGCCCCCAATGTGGGGAACCGCGGCAGCGCCGGCCGGAGCGAGATCGGGCAGCGTCATCAGCTCGGTCTTGGCCTCCTCAAGGCTGGTGGGCGGCCACGCCGCCGACCGCCAGCGGCCCAGCGGCTCTTGCAGGCGGGCCAGCATCCACGAGGCGTCCGCCGCGCGCAGATAACGCCGGCTCGACTCCTTCTGGAGCAGGCGGCGGAGAAATCCTTCGAGCCCCTTCGGCACTGGAAAGAGAGGCTCGAACTCGGGCGGCTCCTCTTCGAGCTGGAGGCGGACGAGCTGGAGCAGCAGCGGATCGTTGAACGGCGGCATGCCCGTGGCGATCGTCCAGGCCATGCAGCCGAGGCCGTACAGGTCGGTCCACGGGCCGTAGTCCCGCCACTCGCCGCGGAGCTGCTCCGGCGCCATGTAGGTGGGCGTGCCGCAGACGAAGTCGGTGGAATCGGGACCGGACTGAAGCTCGAAAGCCTGGGCCAGGCCGAAGTCGGCGAGCTTGAGCTGGGACTTGATCTGGGAAAGGGCGCCGTCCCCGCCGGAGCCGAAGAGCAGGACGTTGGACGGCTTGAGGTCGCGATGCACCACGCCGCGGGCGTGGGCGTGGGCCAGGGCGTCGAGCAGGGCGAGGAGGATGCGCCGCAGGCCGGGCCAGTCGAGCTCTTCGAGCGGAAGGGAGGAGAGCGTGCCGCCGTCGGCCAGCTCCATGGCGAGGTACGGGCTCCCGGCCGGCAGCATCCCGCGGGACGCGTCTTCCGCCTCGCGGCTGACGTCGCCGTGGTCGAAGACCATGACGATGCCGGGGTGGTCGAGGCTGGCGACCGACTGGACCTCGTTGCGGAACTCGGAGCGGTACTGGACGTTGCGGGCGCGCTCGCCCGTCATCACCTTGATCGCGACCGGCACCTGCTGCGCCGCATGGACGCCGGCCCACACGTCGGCCATGCCACCTCGGCCGATGCGGCGCTCCAGGTGGAACGGACCCAGCGGGACCGGGCCGGAGTTCGCTGAGGAGGGCTCCGCCATGGACCGGATTGTACGCGTGATAGGCTGCCGGGGAACCCCTGCCGTGACGCCGTGACGAAACCCCCCGAGCCTCGTGGAGTGCGTGTGCTCATGCAATCGATGGATGACGAACAGAAAACCATTCGTCCCGGGGACCCGGTCTCGGCGTCCGGCGTCTCCTTGTCGGCCCGGGAGGGCGGCGACATGGACGGAGATGGCGAGAGGGAAGTGGAAGGGGATGGAGAGAGAGCCGGCGAGCGGGTGCCGCCTCCGCTGCGGCGGTACGTCCTGCATGGGCTGCTCGCGCTCCTGGCGAGCCCCCTGGCAGGCGGGTTCCTGCTCGCCGCCCGCTGGATCGCCGCGAAGCGGGCCGGTGCCGGTCTCCTCACCCTGGCCGGGTCGCTTGCGGTCACGGCCCTGGGGCTGGGGATCGGTCTCTTCGTCCCGATCTCCCTGGGACCCGCGGCGGTCCTGATCCTGTCCCTCTGGCTGGCCGCCGGCCTGGCTCTCGGCCGGTTGGAGGCCCGCGCCGGCCTCGCCCCCTCCGTCCCCTGGTCCGAGGAGCCGCGCCCAGGCGTCCAGATCCTGACCTGGAGCGTGGTCTTCGTCGTGGCCGGCATGGTCCTGGCCTTCGGGCTGGTCACGGTCGCGACGCGCTGGGGCGACGAGGTTTTCGCCAAGCCGTCGGCTCCCAGGGAAGTTCTCCTCGTGGCGCTCCTCGCCCTGGCACCGGCGGGTGCCCTGGCCGGCCTTCTTCTGGGCATCCTCCGGCGCCCCTCCCGGCTCGCGCCGCCGGTGCTCTTCTGCGCCTCGCTCTACCTCGTCGGGCTTGCGCTTGCCGGAGCCGTGCCGCTGTTCGTGTGGCTCGCCCGCGGCCTGGGGCGGACCGACAAGATCGTCGTCAGCGGAAACCTCACCGATCCCGCCGCAGCCTCTCTGATCGTGCTCTCCATCGGTCTCTGGTTTGGAGCGTCCTTGTACCTGGCCGAGGCCCGGCGGACGCGCGAGCTGATCCAGCGCTGGGCCGTGACCGCGGGGCTGGGCTTCCTCATGATGTGGAGCTTCGACGTGGTGTTCGGGGACGGACCGGTCTCCTGGCGCAACCGCTGGGCGACCACCGCGGCCGAGGAGGGCCGGCCTGCGGAGGCGGCCCGCCACTGGGCCTGGGCCGTGGCCCGGGCCCCCCGCGACGGCAGCACCGCGGATCTGGCGTTGAAGGGAGCGCGCGAGGCGCTGCTCGCCGGAGATGCCGCTCTCGCCCGGAGCCTCCTGTCCCGCATCGACGACGCCCTGGCGCGCGAGCATTCGGTCGACGCCGAGGCTTCGACGGCGCGGGCCGTGCTCGCCTCGCGGCTCGACCTGGCCTCGATCCAGAGCGCCAAGGTTGCGCCGGTTCTCAAGGAGGGCTATCTCGATTCGGACTGGAGCACGCTGCTCACGGCCGCGCGGTCGGTGCATCCCGGCCTGGGACCCGACATGGGAGAAGCCGAGGCCAAGCAGCGCCTTCAGGATCTGTCCAGGAGCGCCTCGTCCACCGAGCTGCCGGACCTCGGTCAGCTCCTGCAGCTTCGAGTGGCCGCGGACCTCTTCGACGCCCGGGCCGTGGCCGTCCCCTGGCAGGACCGCGGGCGGGTGCTGTCGGCGGGCTTCCCGGTGCTCGTCCGCCTCTCCTCCTGGGGGCGCTGGATCCTCGTCTTCTGGAGCGCGCCGGGCGCCGACCCGGTGCTCGCTCTCGACTACAGCCGCTGGGGCGACGGAGAGAAGGAGAGCCTGGACCGCGAGGAGGTCGCCCGCCTGCTGGTCGGCGGCGAGGGGGCCGAGTCCCGGAGCGCCCGGGCGCAGGCGCGGGTCGGCGTGCTTCTCTCGGCGTCGCGGCTGGCCGTAGAGCTCGACCGCGACGGCGGCCTCGTCTTCGCCCTGGTGCCGCGGGACGGTTCCACCGCCGTCCGTTCGCTGCCCGACGTCCCGCCCGCGCTCCTCACCCGGGATCTGGCGCGCCAGGAGATCGACCGCGGGGCCTTCGTCCGCGGGCTCGCCCTCGCCGCGGAGCTGACTCCCGGTCCCGCTCGGGACGAGCTGCTCGGAGCGGCCTGGCTCGACCCGGCCGGCCGAGCCCTGCTGCCTCCCGTCGACGCAGCGGCCGGGGCCGCGGTCGCCGACCGCTGGATCCGCAGCGGCCCCGGCAGCGCGTCACCCTGGCTCGTCGAGCATCTCCAGTCGTCGCCGTTTGGCGGCGGCGCTCGCCAGTGCGAGCTGCGGGAGAGCATCCTCCGTGCCGCCGTGGCCCTGCATCCGGATCAGGGCTGGTACGCCCGCGAGCTTTCGGAGAAGGCCGCCGCCGCGGGCCGTTCCGCCGAGGCCGCCGGCCTGGCGCTCCGCTATGCCGCCAATCACAAATGGAGCGGCGCCTTCTCTCTGCAGGCCCTGGAGCCGCTGGCGCTGATGCCTTCGGACTCGATCGGTCCCGAAGCCCGCGCCGCCGTGGAGCATCTGCTCGGGAGGGTGAGCGTGCTGGTGCCGTCGAGGGCGGCCGCCAACAGCTACTTTCCGCGCTCGTCCTTTGCCGAGTACTGGGCGGCGCGGGCGGTCCTCGCCAGCGATCCGGAGGAAGCCCTGGAGGCCTGGCGCCGTGCAGTAACGCTGAAGCCGAAGAGCGCGCGGTACCGCCAGCGGCTGGCCGACGCGCTGGAGACGGCGGGCCGCGGCGCGGAAGCCAGCGAGGCGAGGCGATGGGCGGCGGCGGTCGAAACCGCGCCCGTCTGTCCCGAGGGCGGAGCATGAGCGAGCCGCGCACCGCTCCCGCCTACCTGCGGGCCCTAGGGCTTGGCCTCTTCGCCAGCCCGGCCGCCGTCCTGTGGGCGCTGGCGCGCTCCCGGCCTGCGCTGCGCCCGATCGCGATCATCGCGTCGCTGGTCAGCGTCGCGGCGGCGCTGCTTCTCCTCACGTCGCGGCTGCGGTTCGACCTCGTCGCGGCGATCTGGGGGGCGTATTGCGTCCTGGCCAGCCTGGCCATCGCGGCGCTCCTCTCCGCAGAGCTGGTGGACGACGACGGCCGGAGCCGGGTGCCCTGGAGCCGCCTCACGCTCAAGGCGCTCGTTCCGCTGATCTTCCTGATGCCGTCCCTGGGCGCTTTGGCGGGGCTGCTGGGTCTCCAACTCACCGGCGGCTTCCTGGCGCGGTTGAATCCCGGCGTCGTCGATCCGCGAGCGGCCTTCTCTCAACTCGTCGCGGACATCTTCTGGCTCATCCCCTGCGGCGCGCTGTTCGTGGCGTCGAGCCTCCGGCGGGGGAGACTGGGGAAGCCGGCGGACCTGTTCGCCGCGGCCGCGGCCTGGACGGTCTTTCTCGTCCTCCGCCAGATCCTGCTCCAGGGCGCCCTGGCGGCGCTCAACAGCCAGAAGATCGGCGTCGAGGGCTTCGACGACTGGAACCAGTGGCAGGTCTGGGTGGCCCAGGGTGCGTTCGTGGTGGCGGCCGTTCCCGTGACCCTGCATCTGTCCTGGGGGCGCGGCTCGTGGGCGAGCCGCCTGGCGGGGGCGGCCCTTCTGCTGTCGGCCGCGACCCTCAACCTCGCCGTGCTGGTCGGAGCGAGCTCGCGGGTGGCCTTCGTGACCGCCCGCATCCTGGAGCGCAGCGGCCGGGTGCCGGCGGCGCTCTCCTGGTACGGCCGCGCCCTGGAAGCCGATTCGAACCCGGCCCTGGCGTCCTATCTCCAGCACCGGATCGGCCTTCTTCAATACAAGCTCGGCGACCTGGAGCGGGCGCGGGCGGCCTTCCGGCTGCTGACCACGACCCGAGACGCCAACCCCGAGCTGGTGGCCGAGGGCCGCTACTACCTGGAACGCCTGGCCCGTCCGGTTGGCCCGACGGAAACCGCGCCCGGGAGGCGTCGGGTGCTTCCCGGGGTCGAGGTGGCGACCGAGATGCGCGACGCGTACTGCGCGCCCAACACCCTGGCCCTGGCCTTCCGCTTCCTCGGCCGGCCGGTGAGCGTCGCCGAGCTGGGGGAGAAGGTCACGCTTCTCGGTCTGGGCACCTCGGGCTCGGACATCCGTTTCGTCGCGGACGAGTACGGTTTCGACCATCTCCTCGTCCCCTTCGCCGATCTGGACGACGTGCGCTGGCTCATCGACCGGGGCTTCCCGGCGCTCCTCTATCAGCCCGGCCACGTGCTGGCGGTCTTCGGGTACGACGACCGGCTGGGCACGGCCGTGGCGTTCGACACCTCGCGCTGGGACATCTGGGTGGACCTTCCCTATCCGGACCTGGAGAAGGCGTGGGGCCAGGATCACTTCCTCCTGGGCGTGGTGCTGCCGCGCGGAGGGCAGAAGCCCGGCGTCGACGAGGCGAGGAAGCACTTCAGCGGCCGCCGCGCCGACGCCGCCTGGCACTGGTGGCTGGCCGGAGAGGGTTGGGACGAGGCGCGTTTCAGGAAGTCGCTGCTCACCGATCCGACATTCTCCCTGGCGGTCTTCGGGCTTCTGAGCACCCTGGATGACGCCGCCAAGGCCGAGGAGACCGCCTGGCTCCGCCGGCACGTCGACGCCCCGGCCTTCGAGGCGGAAGCGCGGCGCCTCCTGGGGAGAGAGCACTCGGCCGCCTCCGAGATCGCCCGCGGGCTCGGCCTCTGGTATTTCGCCGAGGGGCGCTGGCCGGAGCTGGTGGCGTTGTCTGCGGATCTGTCGCGCCGCCGGCTGCACACCGCGGTGGCCACGGAGGCGGGCATCGCCGCCGCGCGTCTGGGCGACTGGCAGCGGGCGGCCTTCCTTCTGGAGGGTCTGCCGAAAGACCTTCAGGAAGAGGAAGACGAAGGACCGAACGACCTGGAGGGTATCGAGAGCCTCGTCCAGGCCGACCTCGCTCTCGGGAGATCGGACGCCGCCGCGGACGCTCTCACGGAGTGGTCGCAGTGGATCGCCGACGACCGCATGGATCGGGCTCTGGCCGAGTCCGAAGCCATCGCGAACCAGGGCCCCGGCTTCCTGGAAGGGATCTACGAGAACCACCTGATCTCGCGTCCGGACGACGTCGCCGTCCAGCTCCGCTACGCCGAGGTCTCCCTGAAAGCCGCCCGCGAGCTACCCGAGGATCGCCCGGACCGCATCCAGAGAGCCCGCCGCGCCGCCACCCTCGCGCGCGCCTTCGCCACGGATCCGGAGACCCGCGCCCGCGCGGTGTCGCTATTGGAGGAAGTCCGGAAGCTGTCGGAGGGGACGGGCTCGAAGAACTAGCAGGCTGTCAACCGGGGAATGGCAAAAACGTGTGTAGGGGCGGCCCTTGTGGCCGCCCGGGTTGGGGCAAGGGCGGCCACAAGGGC
>JANMTS010000120.1:0-8296 GCA_031390755.1 Holophagales bacterium | reverse complement strand
CCACCCAAAAGCTGAAAAGCAGGATGGGCGGGGGTTCCCCCTCTCCCCCTGGGAGAGGGGGCCAGGGGGTGAGGATTCGGAGCGGTCCCGCCGCCCGGCGAATCCCGTTCGCCGCCGACCGGTGCTCGCCTTCGAAGCGGCACCCTGGCCGTGATAGGCTCCTCAGCCCTATGAGCCATTCCCTGGAGTGCCACGTGTACTTCGATTCGACCCGCCACGAGCAGCCGCCGGTCGACTGCGCGGACCGGGTCGACATTGCCGCCGATCCCGCCGCGGAGCAGCGGCTCATGAAGCTGGGCCTTTCGATCCGGACCGACCTGCCCGCCGTCCTGCTCACCGAGCCGGGCGGCAAGATCCGCATCCTCGGCCTGCGCCTCACCTCCGCGGAGACCTCGCTGCTCGCGGGAGGCACGGGCCTGCCCGTCTCCCGCCTGCTCGTCTACAGCTCCTCCTGGTGTCCGGACTGCCGGCGCGCCAAGCGCGTGCTGGAAGAGGCCGGCGCCCCCTTCGAGGAGGTGGATCTCGATCAGGACGACCGTGCCGAGGCCATGATCCTGGAGCGCAGCGGCGGCCGGCGCGTGGTGCCGACCCTGCGCTTCGACGACCGGGTCTGGGCCTTCAACCCCGACCCACCCCTGCTGCGCCGGCTGCTCAACGGCACGCTGGCTGCCGGCAAGGCAGAGAGCGGTCCGCAGGCCTAGGCCGGCCGGTCCGCACCTAAAACGCCAACGAGGAGATGTTTCCATGAGGATAGCGGTCTGCATCAAGCAGGTCCCCAACACCGAGGCCCGGCTGCGCGTCGCGAAGGACGGCAAGTGGGTGGAGGAGGAGGATCTGCCGTTCGTCATCAACGAGAGCGACGAATACGCTCTCGAGGAAGGCCTCGCGCTGGCCGAAAAGACCGGCGGCGAGGTCGTCGTCTTCAGCCTCGGCCCGGACCGGGTCAGGGAAGCCCTGCGCAAGACCCTGGCGGTCGGCGCCGCGCGCGCCGTCCATCTCAACGATCCCGCCTTCGCGGGCGGTGACGCCCTGGCCACCGGCCAGGCCCTGGCCGCCGCGATCGCCCGCGAGTCCTTCGACCTCGTGCTGACCGGCTCGCAGTCCGACGACGTGCGCTGGGGCGGCACCGGCTCGGTGATCGCCGGCCACCTCGGCTGGCCCCACGTCTGGCTGGTCATGGGCGTGGTGCTGGAGGAGGGCGGCAAGTCGCTCAAGGTGACCCGCGAGATGGAGAGCGGCATCAACGAGATCTCGCGCGTGCAGGTGCCGGCGGTCCTGGAGATCCAGGCCGGCATCAACCATCCGCGCTACGCCTCCCTCAAGGGGATCATGGCGGCCAAGAAGAAGGAGATCGCGCCGGTGACCGCCGCCGACCTCGGCCTCGACGCCGGCCAGGTGGGCGCTGCGGGCTCCCGGGTCGAGATCGTCTCCGTGGCCTTCCCGGACTCCGGGTCGGGCGCCCAGATTCTCGAAGGCGACGTGAAGGTCGCCACGGCGACGCTGGTGGAAAAGCTCCAGAAGGAAGCGAGGGTTCTCTGATGGCGAAGATCTGGGTGGTTCTGCAACTCCGGGAAGGCCAGGTTCCGCGCCTCTCCTGGGAAGCCCTTGCGGCGGGTCAGAAGCTGGCTTCGACCCTCGGCGGGAAGGCCGAGGCGATCCTCCTCGGCTCGGGCCTCGGCCCGGCCGGCGAGACCGTGGCCAAGAGCGACCTCGGCGCGGTCCACGTGGCCGACCACGAAGCGCTCCGCGGCTACACGCCGGGCGCCTACGTGGGAGCGCTCGCGCCCGCGATTCAGTCCGAAAAGCCCGACTACGTCGTCTTCCCGCACTCCTACCAGTCCGTGGACTACGTGCCGCGGCTGGCCCAGGCCGTGGGCGCGGCGCTCATCACCGACGCCACCGGCTTTGAAACGACCGACGGGGGCGACGGCGGCCTGATCTGGAAGCGTCCCGTGCTCGGCGGCAAGCTCCAGGCCCGGGTGCGCGCCAAGGGCGACGGACCGATCTTCGTCTCCGTCCAGGCCGGCTCGTACCCGGCCGACAGCGTGGTCAAGGCGACATCGGGGGATACCGGGGTGAAGCCGCTCAACGTCGACCTCTCCGCCGTGAAGGCCGACCGCGAGATCCTCGGCTATGAAGAGGTCGGCGGCGACCAGGTCGACCTCACCAAGGCGGACGTCATCGTGGCCGTGGGCCGCGGCGTCGGCGGTGCGGACAAGATGGGCCCGGTCCAGGATCTGGCCAAGGCCCTGGGGGCGGACATCGCCGCCAGCCGGCCGGTGATCGACAACGGCTGGCTGCCGCGCGACCGGCAGATCGGCTCCTCGGGTCAGACCGTGGCGCCGAAGCTGTACATCGCCGCGGGCATCTCCGGCGCCATCCAGCACCTCGTGGGCATGAAGGGCTCGACGGTCATCGTGGCGATCAACAAGGATCCGGGCGCGCCGATCTTCAACGTCGCGCACTACGGCATCGTCGGCGATCTCCACGAGATCCTCCCGGCGCTCACCGAGGCCGTGAAGGCGGCGAAGGGGTAGGTGAGCTCCGAGCTCTCGCGCTGGGTGGTTCTCCGCTTCGGACCCTCCGGACTTTCCGAGCCGGAGCGCTGGCGAAGCCTCGCCGAGGTGATCCGCCGGCGCAGGCGGGAGGGGCTCCGGCCGCTGGTCGTCCTGCCCGCGCTACCGGGGATGCCGGAGCACATGTGGAAGATGTTGGGCTTGCCGGGCGGCGGACCGCCGCGCCTGAAGGTGCTCTCGGTCACGGATCCCCACCTGGATCTCGCGCTCCGGCTGGGGTTTTCCCGGGCCGATGCGGAATCGATGCTCGCGCCGGACCTTCTGGATCTCGGCCAGGTAGCCCTGCAGCACGCGGTGACGCGCCGGGACGATGCTCCAACCCAGGCTCGGATCACCAGCTTTGCCGAGCGGCTGCTGACCCGCATCGCCGTCGCCTACCTCAACCGGGAGGGGATTCCCGCCGGCTGGCACGACGCCCGCACGTCCGTCATCGTTCCGCGCAAGCCCGGACGCACCCCGGGCAGCCAGCTCCTGCCCGGCGAGGCGCTCCTCAAACATCTGCGGGCGCTGCCGGACGTGGTGGTGACACAAGGGGGGATCGCCAAAGACAGCAAAGACCGGACCGTACGCCTCGAGCCGGGGGGCGCCGACCTCTCCGCGGCCGCCTTCTCCGTCTGGCTCGAGGCCGAGCGGTGCGAGGTCTGGACCGACGTGCCCGGCCTGTTCACCGTCGACCCCAGCCTCGTCCCGTCGGCCCGCCTGCTGCGCGCGGTCGACTACGCCGAGGCGCAGGAGATCGTCACCTCGGGGGCCGCCGTGCTCCATCCGCGTGCCATCCCACCGCTGCGGCGGCACCGGATCCCGCTGCATCTGCGCTGGATCGACCACCCCGAGTCGCCGGGCACCGTGGTCTCGGCGGCGGGCAAGGATGCCGGGCCTCAGGTCAAGGCAATCTCGGTGCGCAACGGCATCACCTTGATTGCCATGGAGACCGTCGAGATGTGGCGGGAGGCCGGGTTCCTCGCCGAGACCTTCAACCTCTTTGCCCGTCAAGGGCTGTCGATCGACGCCGTGGCCACCTCCGAGACCAACATCACCGTGTCGCTCGACCCCGGGGCTTCCAATTCCGAGGCGAATGGCTCCGGACGGGAGAGGCTCGACAAGCTCGACAAGCTGATGACAGACCTCCAGGCCGTCTGCGAGCCTCAGAGGATCGCGCCGGCCGCGGCCCTCACCCTGGTCGGCCGCGGGATCCGCACCGTCCTCCACGAGTTGATCCCCGTGCTGGAGGCCTTCGAGGAGATGAAGGTCCACCTCATGACCCAGGCGGCGAATGATCTCAACCTGACCTTCATCGTGGACGAGGAGCAGAGCGAGCGCCTGCTGAGACAGCTTCACGGCCTGCTCTTCAGCCACCACTCCGAGAGCGCGGTCTTCGGCCCCACCTGGGCCGAGATGGTTCAGGGCGACAAGGCCGATCCGGTGGCCGCCTCGGGAGAGGGGGACTGGTGGCGCGATCGCCGTGACGATCTCCTCGCGCTCGCCACCCAGGAGAGCCCCCTCTACGTCTACGACTCCGCAACGCTCGACCGGACGGCCCGCTCCGTCCGGGATCTCGGCGTCTTCGACCGCGTCTTCTACGCGATCAAGGCCAACTCGCATGCCGGGGTGCTGAGCCGCTTCGAAGCCCAGGGTCTCGGGTTCGAGTGCGTCTCCGCCCCGGAGCTGGAGCACGTCGTCCGGCTCTTCCCGGATCTCGATCCCGCCCGCCTCCTCTTCACCCCGAACTTCGCGCCGCCCGCCGAGTTCCGCCGGGCGTTCGAGATCGGCGCGCGGGTCACGATCGACAGCCTTCACCCCCTGCGCGCCTGGCCGGACCTGTTCCGCAGCCGCGAGGTGCTGGTGCGCCTCGACCCGGGCCACGGCCAGGGCCACCACGCCTACGTGCGCACGGCCGGTGCCCAATCCAAGTTCGGCGTGGCCCCCGAGAACCTCGCCGAGCTGAGCGACCTCGCCTACCGGGCCGGCGTGCGGATCGTCGGCCTTCACGCCCACGCCGGCAGCGGCATCCGCTGGGCGGGGAGCTGGAGCGAGACCGCCCGTTTTCTTGCCGGGTTGGCCGAGCAGGCCGAGCGGCTCTTCCCGGACGTGCGCTCGCTGGATCTCGGAGGAGGCCTCGGCATCCCTGAGCGGACCGGCGAGGCGCCGCTCGACCTCGGCGAGCTCGCCGCCTCCCTGCGCTCCTTCCGGGAGGAGCACCCGCGCTTCGAGCTGTGGATCGAGCCGGGCCGGTTTCTGGCCGCCCGCTCCGGCGTGCTGCTGGCGCGGGTGGTCCAGCTCAAGCGCAAGGGGGGCGTCACCTGGATCGGCGTCGAGACCGGGATGAACTCGCTGATCCGCCCCGCGCTCTACGGCGCCTACCATCCGATCGTGAATCTGACCCGTCTGCACGAGCCTGCCACCATGCTCGCCCACGTGGTCGGCCCGATCTGCGAGACCGGGGACATCCTCGGCCGCTCGCGCCTCCTGGCCCCGGTGGAGGAGGGGGACGTCCTCCTCTTGGCCAACTGCGGAGCCTACGGCCGGGTCATGAGCTCCTGGTACAACCTGAGAGAGCCGGCAAAAGAAATCCTCCTGCCCGAAACCCTTTGACCGGCGCCAGCGTAGTCCTTGACAGAATCGGGCCCATGAGAGGTCGATCCGAGTCGATCTGATCATAGGGGAGCCCGGGAGGGACACATGGACAACCTGGACAGCGAGATCCGGACGTACCCCACGGAAACGGCAGAAAAGCGGCTGAACCTGCTGGTCCGCTTCTTCACCGCGCCGGCCGAGATCCGTACCTATACGAACCTGCTGTACCTGACGCTGGCGTTCCCGCTGGGCATCTTCTACTTCGTGTTTCTGATCACCGGCCTCGCGCTCGGCTTCGGCCTGACGATCATCTGGATCGGCCTGCCCATCCTGGCCCTGGTCTTCGCCGGAAGCTTCGGCATGGCCGCGCTGGAGAGGCGCCTCGCCATTCACCTGCTGGACGCGAAGGTGCCGCCCATGGCCGCGCCCCGCACCGGCGCCCAGGAGGGCCTCTGGAAGGCGATCCAGGAGTTCCTCTCCAACCCCGTCACGTGGAAGGGCATGGCCTTCCTCTTCCTGAAGTTCCCCCTGGGGATCGTCAGCTTCGTGATGACGGTGGCCCTGCTCTCCGCCTCGGTGGGCCTCATCCTTACCCCGGTCCTCTACCCGTGGACGGACGTGTACATCGGCTACTGGGTGGTCGACTCGCTGCCCGCGGCGCTGGTCCTCTCCGCCGTCGGCATGGTGTCCCTGCTGATCTCGCTGAACGTGCTCAATCTCCTGGCCCTCGGCTGGAGGGAGATCGCCCAGATGATGCTCGGCAGCGAGCGCTTCGCGGTGCCGGCCGCCCCGGCCATGCCGCCCGCGTCGCCGGATTCGATGCAGCCGCTGCCCGCCTGAAATTGATCCCATTCTCCCCTCCCCAGCCCTCCCCTCGCGCGGCGAGGGGAGGGAGCAGTGGGCCACCTGCCGCCTTTTCTCGCCCTCGCGAAGCCCAAACCGCCCGACCGTCCAAAATACGTACTTTTTGGGGTCTTGACTCTTCCCGTGGCTGGTATATCGTCCGCGTCCAGTTCTCCTGCTGCGATCGAAAGTGCGTAGAACGCACTTCGCCCGCAGACAGGCAGTCTGCCACGCGCCATCCATGGCCGTGGCCGACGAGGCGTTCATTGACAATCTGCAGGAATGGCGGCTGCCGTGTCCAAGGCCACCGCCATTCCGATCCAATGGGTCTTTTCGATGAAGTTGGGAGGAGTGTAGTACTCTTTGTCGGATCCGCGATACCATCAAGTCAAGCGAAACTGCGAGTGGGGAATCGTATGACAACTGTGAACCGCTTGAGGAGATATTCTTGAAGCGGGAAACCTCGGCCCGAGGCGCCTTTGGTGGAGAGCGGGCGAGGGATATCGGCTAAAATCTAAAAAGCAATAATTATATCAAATGTAAAGGATCTACGCATGAGCCCGGAAACACATGTCGAGCTTCAACGAGTGCTTGAGCTCAATTACGATGAACTCGTCTGGGAGGTCGGAAACGACATATCTCGTAGTAGGAGACATGCACTCCCGCCCTCTCCCTCGGAGGCTAAAAGACTAGCTGAGAACTGGTGGAGGCAGAACGTTGAGTCGTTGCGTGCAACTGTCTGTGGACATGCCGGCATCAAGCAGATTTCGTGCGACCCAACTAAGAATTTTCAGTTGGCAATTGAGATTCTAGATCTTATTGCTGGACTGACTTTTGCCATCTCACCGCTCAAGGTTTGTGGGCTTATTGTAAAACGCGGGTTGGTCGCGTTGTGTGGCGAGGAATGGAAAGTAATTTGAATCATGCCGACACGACAAACATATCTCGACTATCTTCTGGCCGAAGGCCTTTCGGAGAAAGACGTTCTACCTGCCGTCGATAACGAGTTGAGAGCGTGGCTCTACTCTCCGGACGGAGCGTCGGCAATTGCGGCATCAATCGTCAGCAATGACCCTAAAGAAATCGAATTAGCAACTCACGTCGTTAAACTCACTAATGGCGACTCCAACGACTACTTGGCTTGGCTTGATCGGCAGTTGCGTTCACGGCTATTAGCAACTTCTCCGAAGATGATGCGCCTTTGTCGACCCATTGTTGAGCTGTATCCGGGGGTATTCCCGCTTAATGGATTCAATGCTCACCTTGTGAGAGTGTCCGGTGGGTTTCTCGTGCTAATGAATACAGGAATGATTGAAATGAACGAAGCAATCTGTGCTTTGGCCTCGATGGAAATCAGCAATGAAGCTAAGGCGGATAAGCTGGTAGAGTGGGTGCGGCGATACTGTGAGGAGGAGGTGATTCCGACAAATAAAGAGAGAGATCATCCGAGTCTGCGCACACGATTTCGCAACTTCATGATGTGCAGGATGACGATGAATACACAGGAGTTCATTCTCGCCCATGAATACGGTCATGCCGCATTGCATGGAAATACCAATGCAACAACTCGTCGACATATGACGTCGAATGGCCAGATCGAGGTAGTGAACAGATCGATCGATCAAGAATTTGAAGCAGATCTATTCAGTGTATGGGCTCTCTCGACATTTATTCGGGAGGCCGCTCCCGGGGATGAAGCTGCTTTGGCATTCCAACTCGCTGGTCCGCTTGTATTTCTTTCTTTTTGGTATCTCGTAGAGCAATATATGGTCAAAATTCTCAGGCTGCCTCTCGGTGAATCTCATCCCCCCGCTGGTGAAAGACTCTGCGCCGTTGAGGCACTTATGCGATGCATGGGACTCGAGGACGAAATGTGGCTGGGTGGCGGTTTTGCCGCTGCTGTTGAAAAAGCATGCATGATTCTATTTGGGCAGGAGTGTATGGAGCCAATCTGGGACCGCGCGATTGTTCAGCGGGTTCGTTCTTTTACCGAAAAATTAAGCATAGAAGCGACCCCCGTAATGGGTTGGTAGGCATGTTTGAATCTTGTGCGCTCGCTCTTTAGAAACGAGGGCCTAGCGTTCGGCTCTAGACTGGCGCGGTGAGCGAAGACAACAGAAGGGCTGAGATCGCCGACATCGGCACCTTGACTTGCCCCAAGGGTATCTGTTTACCGTGGTAGAGGTTTTCGGGTGAGTGCTCTGTGAGGTCCGGGCCGCGGGTTCCGTAGAATGCTCGTCAGCAGGTTGATGGGGCTAAGTTGGCGCTGATGGCCGGTGCGAAGAACACTCATCAAGATCCCT
>JANMTS010000126.1:0-11782 GCA_031390755.1 Holophagales bacterium | reverse complement strand
ATAGCACAGGAGAGAGGGCGGTTGATCCCATTCCCCGCTCCCAGACCCTCTCCCCAGGGATGGGGAGAGGGCACCCCCGCCCCCGATGAGGTCAGCTCACACCCAGGATACACCCCTCCAGCCACGCCCACGCCAGCTCCGCCGGCGAGAGCGGCGGATGGAAGTACGGGGCGAGCAGCCCGAGCTGGTCGCGCTCCTGGAGCCAGGCGCAGATGGCGTAGGCGTCGTTGTCGAGCTTGTCGAGGCCTTCCTTGACATAGCGGTCGCGCAGGCGGGCGGCGCGGACCTCGGCCACGACCGAGCGGTTGGCGGGAACGTCGAAGCCGTCGAACGGCCAGAAGTGCGCGCGGTCGCCGGCCCGGCGCAGGTAGTCGATCCAGGGCAGGCCGGCGTGGGTGGCCTTGGCCGGGCTGTCCTGGATGTCGAAGCGGAAGACGCCGCGCGGGAAGGCGCTCCAGCGGCCGGTGAGGCGGTGCTCGTCCGGGTCGCCGGTGCGCGGGTTGCCCGGGATCAGCTCCCGGACGGAGACCTCGTGGGTGGGCCAGTGGCCGCCGAAGTCGGAGAGGAACTCGGGCCAGCTCTTGAGCTGGTTGCGGTCCATGTAGGACTGGGGAAACGAGAAGGCGTGGTCGAGGCCGACGATCGCCGCCGTCTTGCCGGTGATCTGGGCGAGCAGCCACTCGGCCAGCTCCCGGCGGCTCCAGAGGCCGTCCTTGCCGTCCGGATTGAGCTGGGGGAAGGGCTCGCGGTCCTCGTGCGCCGAGTAGACGCGGATCTCGCGGATGCCATCGCCCGGAGCTTTCCGTCCCGAGTAGCGAACCCCGATGTAGTGCTGGAAGTCGGACATGGACCCCTCCCTAAGATAAGGAGTGGATCATATCCTGAGCTGGATGGGAGGGGCGGAATCTACGCCGCGGCGGCGACGAGCGCGTCGATCGCGGCCCGGTCGGACCGGCCGAGGCGGATGAACTCGATGCCGACGTGATGCTCGCCGGGACCCCGGCGGTTCTCCCAGGCCACGCGGCCGTCGGCGCGCAGCTCGCGCCCGCCGAGATTGATCCGCAGCTCCATGAGGGAAAGGAACCCGATGGAGTCGTCGCTGATCAGCATGCAGCCTCCGGCGCCCAGCACCTTGACCCAGGCGATCTTCATCCGCCTGCCACCCCGGCGATCATCAAGGAGCTTGACCTCGGCCAGGGCATCCATGGGCACACGGGGGAACCGTCGGGATTTCGAGGAAAGGGGCGCGGTGGACGGCATACGGTTTTGCCTCCTCCGGATGGAAACTGCCGGAAGTTTGAGTCATCACTGTACGCAAATCTCTCGATGGAATCAAGAGAGGGGGCCCCTCGTATACTTTTACCCGCCGTACGACGAAGGAGACTCCATGGGTCCGATCCGAGCCGCCTCGCTGACCGCCATCGCCGCCGCCCTGCTGACCGCGGGCTGCGCCTCCGCCCCGGCCCGGCCGGCCGCGCCTGCCGGGAGCCCGCCCACCGTGAAGGTGCCGGGTCCGGTCACGATCCCGGTGGGCTCGGAGAGCGCGCCGGGGTCCATCCTCTACACCTGGGCGCAGCTGGTGCCGGGCGGAACGCTGGTCCCGGGCGGGACGATCCAGCTGGCGCGGGCCGTGGTGGCGGGCCGGGACCAGGCCTGCCCGGCGCTCGTGCTCGACGACCTCGCCCCCGTGGCCATGACGGCGCGGCCGAACCCGGCGCCCGGCGTCTTCCCCGTCACCGTCTGCGAGCAGCCGCTGGTGCATGCGGACGGACGGCCCGCCGCCCGTGCGCAGGTGGCGGACCGCCTGCTCCCGATTTCCGGCAGTATCTCCGGCAATATCTCCGGCAATATCTCCGGCAATACTCCGGCGCGGCTCGCCGTGATCGGCGGCACCGGCTGCCGGGAAGACGGGCATTGCACCGAGGGGGAGTGGCCGTTCGAGAGGATCGTGCGCACGATCGCGCGCCGCCAGGCGCCGACCCTGGTGGTCCACCTGGGCGGCTCCCGGCTGCGGACGGACGACACCTGGCGGGGGTGGGAGGACGACCTCTTCAAGCCCGCGTCGGAGCTGCTCCAGGTCGCCCCCTGGCTCATGGTGCGGGGGAGGCACGAGAGCTGCGCCCCGGAAGGAAACGGGAACGGCTGGCTCTATCTCCTGGACCCGTCGTCGGCGCTGCTCGGCACGTCGACCCTCCCCTCCTGTCCGGCTGGCGCTCCGGAGACGGAGGCGGCCTATGCCGTCGACATCCAGCTCGGCAGAGGCGCCGTGCAGCGGGTCGTGGTGGCCGGCTCGGACCCGGCGGCCGATCTGTCGGGCCTCGCTCCGGCGATCGACAGCTCGTGGCTGCTGGACCGCTGCCCCGCCGCCGGTATCGCCAGCAGTGCCGGTGCGCCGAGGGGCTTCGGCCTGACCCTGAGGGGCTTCGACCTGCCTCCCGGATTCCTCCTGTTCGCCTGGAACGGAGCATCGAGATCCTGGACCCCGGTCCACTCGTCGCCGAAGGGGGACGACACCCACCCGTGCGGCATCGTGAACGATGGGAACGGCGGCAGCGGCGCGCTCGACTGCGGGCTGCCGGCCGTGGGTCCGTGCGCGGACTGACTGCCCGGGGGCGGTACCGGTGCCCTGCCCGGCGGGGTGGCGAACAGACGGGTGCGGACTGTCCGTTGGCGCGGTGCGCTTCCGCCGCGGTTCCCGTACGCTTTCCGCCATGGAAGACCTCTGGCAGCCCATCCGGTTCGATCGCGAAATGCTGCTCAAGTACGACCGGCCCGGCCCCCGGTACACGTCGTACCCGACCGCTCCGCACTTCGAGGACGGCTTCGGCCATGCCGACTACGTCCGCCTGCTGGAGCGCAGCGCCGAGGACGCGGACAGACCGCTCTCCCTCTACGTCCACATTCCGTTCTGCGCGCACCGCTGCTTCTTCTGCGGCTGCAACGTGACCATCTCCCACGACCGGCAGTGGGGCAAGCGGTATCTGCCCCTGCTCGCGCGGGAGATCGAGATGGCCGCCGGACACCTCGGGGCGGACCGGCGGCAGGTGGTGCAGATCCACTGGGGCGGCGGCACGCCGACCTTTCTCCCCCCGGAAGACCTCACCGAGCTGATGGATCTCCTGCGCGGCAGCTTCCACCTCTCCCCCGGCTGTGAGATCGGCGTCGAGGTCGACCCCCGCGAGTGCTCGCCCGCGCACCTGGACGCGCTCGCCGGAGCGGGCTTCAACCGGCTGAGCATGGGCCTCCAGGAGCTCGACGCCCGGGTGCAGAAGGCGATCAACCGCATCCAGACCGCGGAACAGACCTGGGGCGTGCTCGACGGCGCCCGGAGCCGCGGCATGGAGAGCGTCAACGTCGACCTGATCTACGGCCTGCCCAATCAGACCCCCGAGCGCTTCGCGGCCACGCTGGACGAGGTGCTGCGCATGGCTCCCGACCGCCTGGCCCTGTTCAACTTCGCCTATCTGCCCGCGACCTTCCCGCACCAGCTGGTGATCAACCCGCAGACGCTGCCTTCGCCCGACACCAAGCTGGGCATGCTGGAGCTGGCCATCGCCACTCTCACCGACGCCGGCTACGTGTTCATCGGCATGGACCACTTCGCACGCCCGGGCGACCCGCTCGCCCAGGCGCTGCGCAACCGCACGCTGACGCGGAACTTCCAGGGCTACACCACCTTCGGCGACGCCGGGGAGGCCGACCTGGTGGGCTTCGGCGTCTCGTCGATCGGCGAGGTCGGCGGCGGCTACGCCCAGAACCTGAAGACGGTCGCCAGCTACGGCGCGGCCCTCCAGGAAGGCCGCTTCCCGGTCTGCCGGGGCCTTGTGGCCAGCGCCGAGGACGTGCTCCGGCGCGATGTCATCTTCCGGTTGATGTGCCACTTCCGCCTCGACAAGCGCGAGATCGAGAGCCGCCACCGGTTCGAGGGGTTCGACGGCCGCTTCTCGGCCGAGCTCGAACGCCTCCGGCCCATGGCCGACGACGGCCTCCTGGAGATGGACGGCGACAGCCTCGAAGTGACGGCGCTGGGACGCCTGCTCGTGCGCAATATCGCCATGGCGTTCGACGCCCGGCTGGGCACGACCAAGGCGCGCTACTCGCGCACCGTCTGAGATGGCCGATCCGAGGTTGCCGGCTCGGAATTTTCACCTTTCGATTCCGATATTTGTGTCTCACCTGGGGTGCTTGCGGGCACCGTTATACTTCGGAGGATGAGGAAGCACCTCCCATCCCGAAATGGCCCCAAGGAGACATGATGAATCGAAGAATCTTGCTGGGTAGTCTTGCTTTTGCCGCGGCCGCCTGTGTGGCGATCTTGCCGGCCTCGGCGCTGCCGATCCGGAATGACCGGTATATGGTCGAGCTCAAGGAGGGAATCCCCGCCGACGTGGAGAGCGTCGTCGCCAGGGCCGGCGGGAAGGTGGAGAGGATCCATCCCCAGATCGGCTACATCACGGTGAGGGCCGAGGACGAGGGGTTCGCGGGGCGGATGGCGCAGCGGACCGGCGTCGTGGGCGTCTACGGCAACGTGAAGATCAAGGTGGAGCCGATCCTGTCCCAGGGAGCGGCGTTCCGCATGCCCGCGAAGACAGCCGCCGCGACCGGCGACCCGACCGACGCCACGATGTTCCCCTGCCAGTGGCAGCTCGACAACATCGACGCTCCCGAGGCCTGGGCGCAGGGCGCCCTCGGAAGCCCGCTGGCGAAAGTGGCCATCCTCGACTCCGGCGTCGATCCGGAGCACATCGAGCTCCAGGGCCGCATCGACCTGGACGAGAGCATCAGCCTCGTCCCATCCGGCAGCTCCGAGTGCGGCGCGGAGGACGAGGACACGATCGACGACTACCTGGGTCACGGCACGTTCATGGCGTCCACGGTCTCGACCAACGGCATCAACATGGCCGCGATCGCTCCGGAGACCCAGATCGTCTCGGTGAAGATCATCAACTGCGTGGGCCAGGGCGACTTCCCGGACATGGTCGCCGGCATCCTCTACGCGGCCGACCTGGAGGACGTGAGCGTCATCAGCCTGAGCGTCGGCGGGTTCGTGAAGCGCAACGACCCGGGCGCGAAGCAGGTGATGCGCGCGATGCGCGACGCCGTGGACTACGCCTTCTCGAAGGGCAAGCTGGTGGTCACGGTGGCCGGCAACCAGGCGACCGACCTGCGGCACATCCGGCCGCTGGTGGCGCTGCCGACCGAGTCGGGCGAGGCGGTCGGCGTGTTCGCGACGGACTTCAAGGACGACCTGACCAGCTACTCGAACTGGGGCTTCCCCGGCGCCTGGATCGGCGCGCCCGGCGGCGACAACGAGCCGCCGCGGCGTCCGTTCCCCGGCTGCTCCCTGCCGGCCAGCCAGCAGGGGCGCATTCTCGGCGTCTGCTCCGGCTTCGTGTGCGACAGCCACGACCAGTACATCACCGGCCGCGGCACGAGCATCTCGGCGCCGCTCGTCGGCGGCGTCGCGGCGCTCGTCGACGGCGAGGCCAATGGCGCGATGGACGGCCGGGCGCTCAAGATCCGGCTCAAGAACCGGGCCGACGATCTGGGCGAGCGCGGGCTGGACGGGATCTACGGCCACGGCCGGGTGAACGCCGGCCGCGCCGTGAATCACTGATCTGACCGAAGGCTCGGGGGACCGCAGATGCAGAACACTCCCGAGCCTTCCCTCGCCGGCCGGACTGGGGGACAATCCCGCTCCATGAGCCTGGGATTTCCAACGGAGTCCGGCGACGGCCCCGAGAATTGTGAGCTCTGTGAGGTCGTCGTCGTCGGGGCCGGGATCTCCGGCCTCACCGCCGCCTTTCATCTCGCCCGCGGCGGCCGGCGCGTCACGGTCCTGGAAGCGTCCCCTCGCGTCGGAGGGTCGCTTTCGACCTGGAGCGGCGGCACCGGCGAGCGCTCCTGGCGCTTCGAGCTGGGTCCGAACACGGTCCTCGAGAACCACGAGTCGGTAACCCGGCTGATCCGGGAGGCCGGCCTGGAGAACGAGAAGGTCACGGCCTCGCCCACCGGCAAGCGCCGCTATCTCTGGAAGGGCGGGCGGCTGCATCCCCTGCCGGGCGGTCCCGGCGCGTTCCTGTCGACGAAGCTCTTCCCCCTCTCCGCCAAGCTGCGGCTGCTGCGCGAGCCCTGGATCGGCCGCCCTCCCGGCGATGCCGACGAGACCGTCGCCGGCTTCGTGCGCCGCCGCCTCGGCCAGGCGTTCCTCGACTACGCCGTGGGTCCGTTCGTGTCGGGCGTGTACGCCGGCGATCCCGAGCGCCTCTCGGTCCGCTACGCCGTGCCCAGGATTGCGGCTCTCGAGCGCGACCACGGCAGCCTGATCCGCGGCGCGATCGCACGGCGCAAGGGTCCGGCGCCCGGCGGCGCGATGATCTCGTTCCGGGAGGGGTTGGAGCAGCTTCCGCTCGCCCTGGCGAAGGCGGTCGGAGACGTGAGGGTCGGCGTGGCCTGCGAGCGGATCGCCCGCACGGCGGACGGATTCCGGGTGGAGACCGCGGCCGGGACGCTGGTGGCCGGGCAGGTGATTCTCGCCGTCCCGGCCGACGAAGCCGCGCGGCTCCTCGACCACGCCACCGGCGGGCTCAGCCGGGAGCTGGCCGAGATCCCCTACGCCCCGGTGGTGCTGGTCTCCACCGGCTGGCGGCGGCAGGACGTCGCCCACCCGCTCGACGGCTTCGGCCTGCTCGCGCCGCGCAAGGAGGGGCTGAACGTGCTGGGCGTCCTGTTTCCGTCCCAGATCTTCCCCGCCCGCGCGCCAGACAACCACGTCGTGCTGACCGCGTTCCTGGGCGGCCGCACCCAGCCGGAGGTGGCGGGCTGGGACGACGAGCGGCTGGCCGCGGTGGTCCTGAAGGAGCTGCGCGAGACGGTCGGAGCCGGCGTTGCCGGGAGTGAGCCGGTCGTGCAGGTCATCCGCCGCTGGCCGCGCGCGATCCCCCAGTACGAGATCGGCCACGGCCGTTTCGTGGATCTCGCGGCGCGGATCGAGGCCGGTCTGCCCGGCCTGCGGATCGGCGGCAACTACCTGGGCGGCGTCTCCGTCCCGGACTGCATCCGCAACGCCACGGAGTTGGCTGAGCGCATGCTTCAGGGCTGAGGCGCCGGAGCCGGAGCGGCCTGCCGGGCCTTGTCGGCGCGCTCGTCGTGATCGCCGACCTCACCCAACTGCTCCAGGAAGAACATTTTTCCGCTCTCGAACAGCGGCTTGCCCGGGTCGCGCCAGAGCACCGGCCGGAGGAACGTGGAGACCTGGAACGAGACGATCGCGAAGAGAACCAGCCAGAGCCACATCCCTCCCCCCGCGCCGCTCTGCCGCAGCGCACCGCCGAGGAACCGCCAGCCGAACGCCAGGGCGATGATCCAGAGGAAGACGTGGAGCCAGACCGCCGAGGCCAGGTAGCGGCTGCTCACCGAGAACAGCCAGGAGATCGGCAGCAGCGCGCCGAGCAGGATGCCCAGCGTCCCCACGAAGCCGGCGACCGACGAGGCGAGCCGGCGGCGCGTCCAGCGCACTCCGGACAGCGCGCCGAACACGTACAGGCTGGGCAGGCAGAGCAGGAGCGTCAGGGCCGCGATCAGCGGCGCCTTGAACGCCGTGACCAGCACCTGTCCGCCGCCCTGGAAGCAGCCGGCGGCGGCGCCGTAGATCACGAAGCCGGCGAGACCGCCGGCCAGCAACCAGAGGGGGGCGGACGACGGGCCGGCGGCGGTGTCTGCAGGGGCGTCTGCGGCATCGTCCACCAGCGTGAGCGGTTTCGTCAGCAGGCGGTCGAAAGCCTTCAGGCCGCTTTCGGGCGCCGCGGGCCGTGCGGGCTGCGGTGGATTGGGTTCCATGGCTATCCCTCCGATCTGGAGCCGCCGAGCAGATGCGGCAGGATGTCGGTGAACACGAATTCGTAGACGTTGCCGTCGAGCGCGTCGCCGCGCAGGAAGACCACCGGCTTGTAAATGCTGCCCACGAACGGGCGGAGGATCCAGGCCACCTCTCCTCCCACCAGGGCGAACGCCAGCACCCACAGCGCGTAGACCGCGGCGAGGGTGCGCAAAGGCCGCCCCAGCGCCTTCAGGCCGCGCCACAGCACGGCCGTGCCGGCCAGCCCGCAGCCGCCGACGAACGCCGTGTGCATCAGGTACAGCAGATTGTGGGCGCTGCGGGACTCCACACCCGGCGCGGGAGCGCAGAACGTGAAGAGGGCGGCCACGGGCGCGAGCGAGACGAGCATCAGGCCGCCGACCGCGAGCGCGAGGAAGGTCAGCGCCGCGACCTGGCCCAGGCGCAGCGGCAGCCCCAGCAGCGCGGCGCCGGTCCAGCTCAACGGCGCCGTCAGCGCCGAGGTCAGCAGCAGCACGAGCGGCAGCTTCACCGCCACGTACAGAGCGAGCCGCGGCCCGTGCCAGCTGCCCAGGACGGCTCCGTAGACGGCGGCCGAGAGAATCATCACCAGGCACAGTCCGAGCCAGGTCCGGAAGCGCGCCCGGCCGGCGGTCTTCCTCGAGGTCTCCGGAAGCTCCGCGAGAAGGACGCCGGCCCAGCCCGGCAGGTCGCGTAGAAAGGGTCCGATCATGATGATTTCCAGGAGGGTATACGGGGCGGCCCCGGAGAGCGTCGTGTACAATCGCCGCCTTCCTTCATCCATCATGAATACGACGCCGACGCAACCCATCTCTCCCCGGAAGAAGCTCGCCTTCTCCCTCGTCCTCCTCGGTGTGCTCTGGATCCTGGTCGAGCTGGCCTGCTGGGCCGGCCTCTGGGCCCTCGAAAGCTACAAAGGGCTCGAATACACGCCGGCCCTCGTTCAGACGCTGTCCGACAAGCACCGCGGCATCCTCGAAGCCCACCTCGGCGGCTCCGCAAACTACGTGGTCTTCGACCCCGGACTCGGCTGGACCATCCGGCCGAACGGCGGCAAGCGCGGCTACCAGGCGAACAGCCGCGGCATCCGCGCCAACCGCGAGTACGCCCTGCAACCGCCGCCGGGCGTGCTGCGCCTCGCCGCGTTCGGCGACTCCTTCACCCACGCCAGCGACGTGCCGAACCCCGCCATGTGGCAGCAGCGGCTGGAGGAGCTTCGGCCGGACTTCGAGGTGCTGAACTTCGGCGTGCCCGGCTTCGAGCCGGGCCAGGCGCTGCTGCGCTACCGGAGCCAGGGCGTGGAGCTTCACCCGCACATCGTGCTGATCGGCTTCATGTCCGAAAACATCAACCGGGTGGTCAACACCTACCGGCCGTTCTACTTCCCCAGGAGCGGCGTGCCGTTCACCAAGCCCCGCTTCGCCCTGCGCGGCGGCAAGCTCGTGCTGATCGAGAATCCGATCCGGAACGCGGAAGGCTACCGCGAGCTGCTGCGCAGTCCGGAGACCGTGCTCCCCCGCCTGGGCAAGGACGACTACTTCTACCAGCGCAACTCCAAGCGCAACCCGCTCGATTTCCTGCCGTCGGTGCGGTTCGCGGGCATCGTCTCCGATCAATACCTGCACCAGCCCACCTTCCGGGGCGGCGTTTACAATACGAGCTCGGAGGCGTACAGGGTGACGGTCGCGGTGCTGGATCAATTTTACAAAGAAGCCCTGGCGAACGGGTCGCTCCCGATCCTCGTGATCTACCCGGAACGCCGCGACATCCGCGCGCGGCGCGAAGGCAGGACGATCGTGTACCAGCCGCTGCTCGACGAGCTGAACGGCCGCGGCCTGCGCGTGGTCGATCTCCTCGATGGCTTCCAGCGCTACGATCCGCAGGGGGAGATGATGCAGAAGAAATTCATCCACTATCCGAAGAGTGGAAACCGCATGGTGGCGCAGACGATTCTCGACTTTCTCGTCAAGAACAATCTTACCGATCGCGAGGGAGTCGAAGCCGTGCTGCGGAAGGAATCGGTGCAGGAGGAGTCAAAAGGAAATTGAGGGGACCGGAAACCGGAACCCCTCAATCCCCTTGATATCGAGAAGCGGACCGATCGCTTTCGCCGAGCTTAGCGAACGGCGCCGCGGCGGAACAGGTTGACGATCGCGAGCAGCGCAACCGCACCGAGCAGAGAAACGAGGAGCGAAGACACGCTCAGACTGCCTTGTGTGATGGTGCTGGTGCCGAAGAGCGGAGCCAGCAGCAGGCCCGCGAGGAGCGCGCCGACGATACCGACGACGACGTTGAGGATCATGCCCTGCTGGCCATTCGTGTGCATGATCATGCTGGCGATCCATCCGAGAAGCCCACCGACGATAAGCAGGATGATGATGTTCATGACGGTCCTCCTGTGAGTTTTCTTTAGGTTTCAGAGGCCTGCCATCAGTCCCCTGTTGTCTTCAGGTTCAGTGCAACGGGCGTGCCACATCCTTCGACCGATTCCGTTGTACTCTTGCGGTCAAGGGCTGAAGGAGAGAGCGTTCATGATTCAACAGCGGGCTGGTCTCGGTGTTTCCGTAGGTATCGCCGCAGGTCTGGCCGCAGGCTTGCTTGTCTTGAGCGGGGCATCCTGGGCTGCGGGCCCCTCCGCACCGGCGCCCGCCGCAACACCTCCCTTCGGCGAGGTGATCGAGGTCCACGTCGTCAACGTCGACGTTCACGTGACCGACCGGGACGGCCGCCCGGTGGCCGGGCTGCAACGCGAGGACTTCGAGGTCTTCGAGGACGGCAAGCGCGTCAAGGTCACGAACTTCCAGACCGTGACCTCCGAGTCTTCCTCCTCCTCATCCGCGCCGGTGAAAAGCGAGGGGAACGCCGGAGCGTCCGCGACGCCCGCGACGGTGCCGCCGCCTCAGGAAGACCGGCTCCACCTGGTCGTCTACGTCGACAACTTCCATCTCGATCCCATCCACCGCACGCGCGTCCTGGAGCAGGTCCGCGGGTTCCTCAAGGCGCTGCGCCCCGAGGATCGGGTGATGCTGGTCACGAACGACCTCGGCCTCGCCGTCCGCCTCCCCTTCACCTCCGACGCCGAGGCTCTGGATGCGACTCTCGCGGAGATCGAGCGCCTCCCCGCCCAGGGCGCGACCGGCGAGTCGGAACGCCGTTCCGCGATGCGCCAGATCCTCGAGGTGCGCGAGGCGGTGCGCCGGGTCGAGGGGCCGTGCAGCCGCTCGATCCTCGTGCCGGCCGAGGCCTATGCCGAGGCCTCGCGCAAACAGGTTCTGCAGGCGATCAAGGCCATGACGGTGATGGTGAACTCGCTGTCGGGCGTCCCGGGCCGCAAGGCCATGCTCTACGTCAGCGACGGGCTGCCGTCCACGCCGGGCGAGGAGGTCTTCCAGATCCTCTATGAGCTGTGCGGCGGCGGCACGGGCAGCGGCATGTCGGACGTCACCGACGGCGCCCTGGAAGGGGCCGACTCGATCAGCGGCCAGGAGATCCTCCTCCAGGTCCAGCGCTACAGCGTGATCCAGGATCTCGACCGGCTCGCCGCCCACGCCAACGCCAACCGGGTGACGTTCTACACGTTGCAGGCGACGGGTCTGCGCGGGAACAACGCGGCGTCGGCCGAATACGGTCCGGAGGAGCGCATCCTGCAACTGCCGTCGATCCAGACGGTCCAGAACGCCAACCTGCAAAGCTCGCTGGCGCTGCTGGCCTCGGAGACCGGCGGCTCGGCCATCCTGAACGCCAACGACGTCACGACCGACCTGTTCAAGATGAAGGACGAGCTGACGACCTACTACTCGCTGGGGTACGAGCCGGGCCATTCGGGCGACGCCCGCGAGCACCGCATCGAGGTGAAGGTGCGCCGGCCGGGCGTTCACGTGCGCAGCCGCAAGAGCTACCGCGACAAGCCGGCGATCGAGCGCG
>JANMTS010000105.1:0-193111 GCA_031390755.1 Holophagales bacterium | reverse complement strand
CCGGGGGGAGGCCCGGGTTGGTGCCCGCCCCTGGTTTGACATAAAGGCGTTTATGTAAAGGCGAAGCCCGCAGGCGGGGAGTGGCGCGCAGGGCGGGTCGGGTCAAGGCCGCCTTACCGGAACCGCCCTGCGGGCGGGTGGGGGAGCCGCCCCCGCCGGAGCCAGGGGCGGGCAGCTCCCGGGCCTCAGGGTGGGGGAAAGCTGGGAGGATCACTGACGGTCCCAGGCCCGAGGGCGGGGGAAATGAAAAGGGGCGGGGGCGTGGGAGATGGGTGGCCGCGCTGGAGGACCGGAGGACGGCCGGGAACGGCCGGCCGGAGGCTTCGGCGCGGACACCCGGCCTTGTAGATGCAACGGTGGCGACGGCGTGGGCGCTCGGCGTAGAGCGGTGGGGGCAGTTTGACGCAGCGCAGCGGAGTCAATCTGCGGGGGAAAGGTGGCCGTCACAGAGCGCTCCGACGCCAATGTCTCTCGGCGGTGGGCTGGTTGGGCGCCGAGAGTCTTTGGCGTGGCACGAGGGCGCGCAGGCGCGGGGGAGTGTGCGTAAGCAACTAGGTGGGGGGGGCGGCGGAAAGGGTTGGGGTCTGTAAGATTTGAAGTGTCGCGCCATTTTGCCGTGCTTTCCCCGGGGACTAACGAGGGCCAGGGCGTAAGCCATGGTGTATACTTGATACTTGACAGGCTGCCAGGGGGGCTACTAATCTCCCCCATCATGGACAAGCACATCGCCGTCTACCTCCGGGTCAGCAGCTCCACCCAGTCCACGCGCTCCCAGGAGCCAGACCTCAAGCGCTGGCTCGCTGCTTATGCTGAGGGCGAGACCGTCCGCTGGTATCGCGAGACAGCCACCGGGAAGACGATGGACCGGCCGGCCTGGCTGCAGCTCGAGGAGGGCATCCGGTCCGGCGCGGTATCGCGGGTCGTGGTCTGGAGGGTCGACCGTCTCGGCCGCACGGCCTCGGGCCTGACCGCGCTCTTCCAGGAGCTGGTCGAGCGCGGCGTCGGCTTGGTGTCCGTGAAGGATCAGCTGGACCTCCAGACGTCGGCAGGCCGGCTCATGGCCAACGTGCTG
Source organism: Holophagales bacterium (assembly GCA_031390755.1). GTDB lineage: Bacteria > Acidobacteriota > Thermoanaerobaculia > Multivoradales > UBA5704 > DATMER01. The sequence continues at coordinate 192,039 of JANMTS010000105.1, read as the reverse complement.
GCGTCCGTTGCCGCCTACGAGCGCGAGGTCCGGGGCGAGCGCCAGACCGCGGGCATCGCCGCGGCCAAGGCTGCTGGCAAGACCTGGGGCGGGCGGAAGCCGGGAGCTCGTTACAAGGTGACGCCGGAACTCGAGCGCCAGGTGCGGCGCATGGCGGCCGACAATCCGCCCACGCCCAAGGCCACGATCGCCCGGCTCCTGGGCATCTCACGGCCGACGGTCTACGCCATCCTGGAGGGGGCCGGGCGATAACGGGGGATTATCCTGCACCCCCCACCCCCCCTCGGCCGCCTTCGGATTCGCTCTCTCGCGGTTGGGGGCCCAACAGCGCAGGAACGAAACCCGGACAGGCCGGCGTCCCGCCTTGCGTGTACCTGTACTCGCCGGAGGGCGTGAGAACGCCAAACTGCACCTTCCACGTGGCGCCAGCCGGGATGCTCTGCTTCGTTGCGCCGCAGTAGCGGCAGATTCGCACAGAGCCTGGAGCTGACGACCAGGGTACCTCGACCACGTGCCGGTCCCACCTATGCCGGCGAGCTGAGGGGAGCTGGTGGCCCTCCGCTGGCTCCAGGCTCCTTTGCCGGCTGACCTCGTTTGTTGCGGCGACCTCTCTAACCCTCAGCCGCCGCTCCGCTATAGTTCTGAGGGCGGGGGGCACCAGCACATGTTGTTCTGGAGTGCCGGCCGCGGCCAGCGCTCCACGGGTCAGCCCGAGGCGCAAAGCGGCCGAGATCAGCTCGCGGGTGCCGGCGAGCCCGATCAGGTCGCTGGCCAAACGTCCGGAAGGATCGATTGAGAGCACAGAAGGAGAAACACCCTTATGCTGCCCAGCGCAGCCGTACGGCCTCTATCCGTTCGAGTAAGGGCCGGAAGCTTGGGAAGGGCAGAACGGTGTTCGAAGTCGGATGAATGTTCGAAGTGAGGCCCGTTCGGGCTACCATTCTTTCCTCATCAGCTCTCCGCCCCCCTATCTCCTCGAAGAATGAGCAAGTTGAGGGTGGGCTGGCAATAGGCAGCCTTCGATTCGGACGGGAAGAAGCTGAGCCCCGCGACCAGCAGGGAGCCCAGCAGAAACGCCAGTCGGAGAGAAACATAGACCTTACAGCAGGAGAAACCAGGGCCGGCCAATCGACCGGCCCGTTCCGGTGCGGCCTTTTCCTTACTTCTTCCGCCAGGCCGTGATCTCCATCGTCTTCATCTCGTTACCCGAGGCGTCCTTCGCGAACATCTCGTTCTTGAAGTTATCGTTGTCGGCCCAGGTGATGACCGACCGCATGGTCATCTTCTGGCCGCTCATCGGATCGACCATCTCGCTGTTTTGAGTGCAAACCTTGCCGGCGGCGTCGCAGCTGCCCGTCGACATCATGATGCCCGTGCCCACGTTGTCGATCCACGAGCTGAGGTACTGCTTCGTCGTGTTGTCGTAGGCCTCGGTTCCGAGCCCCTCGAACGGCATCCCGGAGAAGGAGCCCTTCCAGTGGTGCTGGACGTAGCGGCCGTCCATCATCGACTCGGCGTGCATGGTGCCTTTCGAGTCCATGGCCGGCTGGCCCGGCATCATCCAGGTCTTGATGGAGTACTCCCAGTCGCCTACATACCGGGCGAGGTGCTTGTGCTGCTCGCCGGGCTGTGCCGCCTTCATCATGGCGGCCATCATGTCCGCCTCGCCGGGGGTGCCGTCGACCTTCTGGTTCTGGGCACCGACGGGGGAGACGGGGGAAACGGCCGTGAGCAGCAGCAGGAACGCGAGTCCTCGAATCTTCATGGGGGCCTCCTTTGGGGAGATGACAGCGGGTTGAGCGGGAACGGACGCTTGCTTTACGCCCTGTTACTGCGTACACTATCCCACGACGAAGGACAGGTCAAGAGCGCGCCTGCACGCAACCGCGGCATGCCTTTGCGGCCTTGATCGCCGCACCGGACCCTGTATCATGCGGCGACGCTGGGCGGCGAGAGGCGATAACCCTGCCGCTCGACCCGACTCAACCTGGAAACCATGTCGACACCCGTCTACGACTCTTCTGCCATCGAAGTCCTGACCGGACTCGAGCCGGTGCGCAAGCGCCCCGGCATGTACACCTTCACCGACCGGCCCGATCACCTCGCCCAGGAGGTCATCGACAACGCCGTCGACGAGGCGGTCGCCGGTCACTGCTCGAACATCAACGTCACCCTGTACGAGGACCAGTCGGTCTCCGTCTCCGACGACGGCCGCGGCATGCCGGTCGACATGCACAAGGGGGAGAAGGTGTCGGGCGTCGAGGTGATCCTCACCCGCCTGCACGCCGGCGCCAAGTTCTCCGACAAGAGCTACCGCTTCTCGGGTGGTCTCCACGGCGTCGGCGTCTCGGTGGTCAACGCCCTGTCGAAGCGTCTGGACGTCTGGGTCAAGCGCGACGCCAAGGAGCACCACATCGCCTTCGAGAACGGCGCCAAGGTCTCCGATCTCCAGGTGGTGGGCACGGTCGGCCAGCGCAACACCGGCACCACGGTCCGCTTCTGGCCGGACCCGGGCTTCTTCGACTCGCCGAAGTTCTCGGTCAACAAGCTCAAGCATGTGCTGCGCGCCAAGGCCGTGCTCTGCCCGTCCCTGCGCATCCGCTTCGTCCACGAAGGCCATGGCGAGGACGACGACGAGTGGTTCTACGAGGACGGCCTCCGCGCCTATCTCGCGGACGAGCTCGAAGGTGCGGATCTCGCGCCGCCCGAGCCGTTCATCGGCCACTTCAAGGGCGCGGACGAGGAGGTCGACTGGGCCGTGGCCTGGCTGGTCGACGACGGCGACCTCGTGGCCGAGAGCTACGTCAACCTGATCCCGACGACCCAGGGCGGCACCCACGTCAACGGCTTCCGCGCCGGCCTGACCGACGCCGTCCGTGAGTTCTGCGAATTCCGCGACCTGCTCCCGCGCGGGATCAAGCTCGCGCCCGAGGATGTCTGGGCGCGCTGCTGCTACGTGCTTTCGGTCCGCATGAAGGATCCGCAGTTCACCGGCCAGACCAAGGAGCGGCTCTCCTCACGGGAGGCGGCGGCCTTCGTCTCCGGCGTGACCAAGGACTCCTTCGCGCTCTGGCTCAACCACCACACCGAGGAGGCCGAGCGCATCGCCCGGCTGGCGATCGACAGCGCCCACGCGCGGCTGCGGGCCGGCAAGAAGGTCCAGCGCAAGACGGTCACCTCCGGCCCGGCGCTCCCCGGCAAGCTCGCCGACTGCTCGAGTCAGGATCTGAACCTCACCGAGCTGTTCCTGGTCGAGGGCGACTCGGCCGGCGGCTCGGCCAAGCAGGCGCGAAGCCGCGAGTTCCAGGCCATCCTCCCGCTGCGCGGCAAGATCCTGAACACCTGGGAGGTCGAATCCACGGAGGTTCTCGGCTCGCAGGAGGTCCACGACATCGCCGTGGCCCTCGGCGTGGACCCGGGGTCCGGCAACATCAACGGCCTGCGCTACGGCAAGATCTGCATCCTGGCCGACGCGGACTCGGACGGCGCCCACATCGCGACGCTGCTGTGCGCCCTGTTCCTCAAGCACTTCCGGCCGCTGGTCCTGGACGGCCGCATCTACGTGGCCATGCCGCCTCTCTACCGGATCGACGTGGGCAAGGAGGTCTTCTACGCCCTCGACGAGCGCGAGAAGAAGGGCATCCTCGACCGCCTCGAAGCGGAGAAGAAGCGCGGCAAGCCGAACGTCCAGCGCTTCAAGGGCCTGGGCGAGATGAACCCGCTGCAACTCCGCGAGACGACCATGGCGCCGGACACCCGCCGCCTCGTCCAGCTCTTCCTCGATCCGGAAGACGATCCGGACGTTCAGATCGACATGCTCCTCGCGAAAGCCCGGTCCGGAGACCGGAAGGAGTGGCTGATGCTCACCGGCGACAAGGCCGAGGTGGAGGTCTAGTATGGCGCGCCAGCGATCCCGCTCCTCCGCGCCGCCCCCCCCCATCCTCCCCTTCGCCGAGGTCGAGCGGCTCTCGCTCGCCCGGTTCACGGAGAAGGCGTACCGCGATTACTCGATGTACGTCATCCTCGATCGGGCGCTGCCGCATCTTGCGGACGGCCTCAAGCCGGTCCAGCGGCGGATCATCTACGCCATGTCCGAGCTGGGGCTCGGCCCCAACGCGAAGCACAAGAAGTCGGCCCGCACCGTCGGCGACGTGCTCGGCAAGTACCACCCGCACGGCGACATCGCCTGCTACGAGGCCATGGTGCTCATGGCCCAGTCGTTCAGCGTCCGCTATCCGCTCGTCGACGGCCAGGGCAACTGGGGCTCGCAGGACGACCCCAAGTCCTTCGCGGCCATGCGCTACACCGAGGCCCGGCTGACCCCGTTCGCCCAGGTGCTGCTCTCCGAGCTGGGCCAGGGGACGGTGGACTGGGGGCCGAACTTCGACGGCACGCTGGACGAGCCGCGGCTTCTTCCCGCGCGGCTGCCGCATGTTCTCCTGAACGGCGCCTCGGGCATCGCGGTCGGCATGGCCACGGACATCCCGCCCCACAATGTCGGGGAAATCGTGGGCGCCTGCATCCGGCTGCTCGACGATCCCGGCGTCACGGACGCCGAGCTGTACGCCGACATCCAGGGTCCGGACTACCCGACCACGGCCGAGGTCATCACGCCGCGGTCGGAGATCCTCAAGCTCTACGACACCGGCGCGGGCTCGATCCGCATGCGCGCCGCGTATGAGATGGAGGACGGCGACATCATCATCAACGCCCTCCCGTATCAGGTATCCGGGTCCAAGATCCTGACCCAGATCGCGCAGCAGATGCAGGCCAAGAAGCTGCCGATGGTGGAGGATCTGCGCGACGAGTCGGACCACGAGAATCCGACCCGCCTGGTCATCACCCCGCGCTCGAACCGGGTGGACGTCGAGGGTCTCATGACCCACCTCTTCGCCACCACGGACCTGGAGCGCTCCTACCGGGTGAACCTGACCATGATCGGCCTCGAAGGCCGGCCGCGGCAGTACAACCTGCGCGACCTGCTCCAGGAGTGGACCGACTTCCGCGTCGAGACGGTGCGCAAGCGGCTGCGCTTCCGCTACGACAAGGTTCTCCAGCGCATCCACATCCTCGACGGCTACCTGATCGCGTTCCTCAACATCGACGAGGTCATCCGGATCATCCGCACGGAGGACGAGCCGAAGCCCGTGCTCATGGCGCGCTTCCACCTGACGGACATCCAGGCCGAGGCCATCCTCGAGCTGAAGCTGCGCCACATCGCCCGCCTGGAGGAGATGAAGATCCGCGGCGAGCAGGCGGAGCTGGTCAAGGAGCGCGACGCCCTGGAGAAGATTCTCAGCTCGGAGAAGCTCCTGCGCCGCAAGGTCAAGGAGGAGCTGATCGAGGACGTGAAGACCTACGGCGATCCGCGTCGCTCGCCGATCGTGGAGCGCGGCGCGGCCAAGGCCATGGACGAGTCCGTGCTCATCCCGACCGAGCCGGTGACGGTCGTGCTCTCGGAGAAGGGCTGGGTCCGCCAGGCCAAGGGCCACGAGATCGATCCGAAGGATCTCTCCTACAAGGCCGGCGACGCCTTCCTCCAGGCCGCGAAGGGGAGGAGCAACCAGCAGGCGGTCTTCCTGGACTCGACCGGCCGGAGCTACTCGACCGTCGCGCACACCCTGCCGTCCGCGAGAGGCCAGGGCGAGCCACTGTCGAGCCAGTTCACGCCGCCGCCCGGAGCCGTCTTCGTGAGCGTGATGACGGGCGGCGAGGAGGATCTCTACATCCTGGCCTCCACCGCGGGCTACGGCTTCGTGGTGAAGCTCGGCGAGCTGCACGGCCGCAACCGGGCCGGCAAGGCGATTCTCAACGTCCCGGCCGGAGCCCTGCCGCTGATCCCGCAGAGGGTGGGCAACCTGGAGACCGACTTTCTCGCCGCGGGCACGGACGGCGGCCGCCTCCTGATCTTCCCCTTGAAAGACCTGCCGCTCCTCTCCAAGGGGAAGGGCGTGAAGATCGTGGGCCTCCCCGCCAACAAGGGGGAATCCCTGGTCGCCCTCACTCCATTGCCGCCCGGTGCCCACCTGATCGTCCGCGCCGGTCAACGCTATCTCAACCTGAAGCCCTCCGACTGGGCCGAATTCGCCGGCAGCCGCGCGCTGCGCGGGAGCGTGCTGCCTCGGGGGTTCCAGAAGGTGGTTGCTTTGGAGGTAGGGTAGGGCTTCTCACCAGCCATCCATTTCCGGAGCCCCGGAGGGGGCGACATCATCTAGCCCGGGGTGTGAACCAGCTCGTCTTCCATCTTCGTAGTTTCGAGGAAGTCTTAGTACAGAACATCCTCATCACAGCATCCTCAGATCCAAGGCCTCGGCCACGTCGATCCCCCGGGCCTGCACGAGCACCCGGATGTCCTCTCCCATGCCCTCGCCGTCGAGGAGGGCCATGGCGTCCTGGCGCGCTTCGGGTCCGGCGTCCTGAAGGTCGTCGAAAAGGCCGCAGACGGTCAGCCACAACGCCTGTCTTGTAAGACGCACGGTGGCGAGACCTTCCTCTTCTCCGGCCCGGATCAGCGCCGAGAAGTCGACATGGGCGGTGAGATCCTGCTCTCCCACCAGCACGAACGGGTTGCGGTGGACGCGCTGGCGCGAGAAGCAGGCCAGGGTTCCGTGCTTGCGGATGCGCACGTCGAGGAGGCGTTCGCGCTCGAAGCCGTAGTCGCAGGTGACCAGGAGGCCGCGTCCGAGACGGCTGGCGATCTTGCGGTAGAGCGGCACCCAACCCGGCGAGAGGTCGGCGATCTGGCCCGGCTCCAGACGGAAGCCTTCCAGGAGGTCCGGGAGCGCGGGATCGGACAGCTCGCCTTCCTTCCAGATGAAGCCGCCCTCGGCGTCGAGATCCACCCGAATTTCTCCAATCCCGGCGCCGTCCGCGCGGCCGATCAGCCGGTGAATGGGGAGGGCGTCGAACAGCTCGTAGGAGAAGACCAGGCCGTCGACGGGATCGAGCGAGTCCAGGCTCCCCTGCCGTTCGACTCCGGGCGGCAGCGGCCGGTCCACGCGATCCCAGGCCAGGACGCGCCGCTCCGCGCGCTCCTCCGGAGTCAACGCCGTCATCGCCGTCATCGCCGTCATCGCCGATACCACGTTCGCGAGATGGATCCCGGTGCCGTAGCCGGCCTCGAAGAGATCGGCCGGGCGGCCGAGCGCCTTGTCGAGACGGCGGAGCAGGCGCGCCGTGGTCCGGCCGAACAGGGGCGACAGCGAAGCGCCGGTGACGAAGTCGCCCGCCTCGCCGATGGGCGGATCGGGCCGGTTGTAGTAGCCGCCCTCGCCATAGAGGGCCTCTTCCATGAAGACGGCGAAGGGGATCGGGCCTTCGGACCGGATGCGTTCGCGGAGGCGAGCTTCGAGAGGCTGATCGAGGGACATGGAAGGGGAGCTTAGCGCAAGCCCCGGTCCCCCTTCGCTGTCTCTGCTAGGATCGCCGGATCAGCAGGAGGACGCATGGCCAGCAGCAGCGCGAAGACCGTCGAAGCGGTATCGCCCCCCTCGTGATTGGCCCCCTCGTGATTGGCCACCGCGGTGCCAGCGGCTACCGGCCCGAGCACACTCTGGCGTCGTACGAGCTGGCGATCGAGATGGGCGCGGACTACATCGAGCCGGACCTGTGCATCAGCCGCGACGGCGTTCTGATCGTCCGCCACGAGAACGAGATTTCCGAGACGACGGACGTGGCCGACCGGCCGGACCTGAGTGACCGGCGGACCACGAAAGTCATCGACGGCCGCGAGGTCACCGGCTGGTTTACCGAGGATCTCACTCTCGCCGAGATCAAGACGCTACGCGCCCGCGAAAGGCTTCCGTTCCGGGACCCCTCGTGGAACGGCCGCTTCGAGATCCCCACGTTCCAGGAGGTGCTGGATCTGGCCCGCAGCCGGGGCGTGGGCGTGTACCCGGAGACCAAGCATCCGACCTGGTTCCGGTCGCTCGGCCTGCCTCTGGAGGAGCCCATGGTGAAAGCCCTCCACGACTCCGGCTTCCGCGGCCGGACCGCGGCCGTCTATCTCCAGTCCTTCGAGATTGGAAATCTGAAACGCTTGCGCGGGATGACCGATCTTCCTCTCATCCAGCTCCTGGAGGCGGAGGGGCGGCCCTGGGACGTCGACCGTTCCTATCGCGATCTCGCCACGCCCACGGGGTTGACCGAAATCGCCTCGTACGCGGACGGCATCGGCCCCGACAAGCGGATGATCGTGCCCGCGGAGCCGGCCGGCCGGCTTCTTCCAGCCACCTCGCTGGTCGAGGACGCCCATCGCGCCGGCCTGCTCGTCCATCCCTGGACGCTCCGCAGCGAGGAGCGGTTTCTCGCGCCGGACTACGAGGGAGATCCCGGCCGCGAGGTTCGGCAGTTTCTCGGGCTCGGCGTCGACGGCCTGTTCACCGATTTTCCCGACCTCGCCCGCCGCGAGGCCGATCGCCTGTTCCAGGAGAGGAGATCCTCATGAAGATCGTCAATCCATCCGAGCTGCCTGCCAAGCCGGCAGAGGCCGCGTACTTCTCGGGGGAGGTTATCCTCCGCCGCATGGTGGACACGGGCCCCGCTCCAGACACTCCGGACGTGCCGGACGTGCCAGACGTGAAAATTCTGCGCGTCGAGTTTCCGGCCGGTGCCCGGACGAACTGGCACACGCACACCGGCGTGCAGGTGCTGATCGTGGTCGAAGGCCGCTGCCGCTTCCAGCACGACGGCGGTCCGGTCGGGGAGGCGGGGGTCGGCGAGCTGATTCACATCGCGCCGGGCGAGAAGCACTGGCACGGCGCCACGCCGGACGCCCCGATGGTCCACCTCGCGGTCAACGTGGCCGTGGAGACGGATTGGCTGGAGCCGGTCTCCGACGAGCAGCTCGGCGGCTGAATGCAGGAGTCCGCCATGCCGATCCGCACCTTCGTCCTTCTTCTCGTTCTTCTTCCGGCAGCCGCTTTGGGCGCAACGGGATGGGAGCCGGTTTCCGTTCCCCACAGCGTGGTCCCCCAGATCCATCCCCTCCCCACGTTGCGGGAGCAGGCCGTTGAGCAGCAGGCCTGGACGGCGAAACGGCTGACCGAGGTGCTTCCCGAGGCGATGCGGCGGTACGGGATCGACATTTGGATCCTGTCCATGCGGGAGTACGCCGAGGACCCGGTCTTCGACTCGATGGTCTCGCCCACCACGTTCGCGGCCCGGCGGCGGTCGATCTACGTCTTCCACGACCAGGGGCCGGAGAAGGGCGTGACCCGGCTGGCGCTGGGCGGCGGCGATCAGGGCGGCCTCTTCACCGTCTACCGGGATCCGAACCCGCCGGTGAGAGGCGCCGAGCTCGTCGGCGACGATCAGTGGCGCCTGCTCCGCCAGCTCGTGGAGAAGGCGGACCCGAAGACCGTCGCGCTCAACATCGATCCCGTCCACGCCTTCTCGGACGGCCTTGGCGCGGGCGAGCGCGAGGCGCTCGAAGCGGCTCTCGGACCGGAGCTGTCCAGGCGGATCGTGCGCGAGCCGCGCCTCGCCATCGAGTACATGGAGACCCGGCTGCCCGAGATGATGCCGCGCTACCGGAAGGTCGAGGAGACGGTCCACGCGCTCATCGCCACCGCGTTCTCCAATGCGGTCATCGAGCCCGGAAAGACCACCGCCGAGGACGTGGAGTGGTGGTTCCGCCAGCGCGTCCAGGATCTCGGCATGACCGTCTGGTTCCAGCCGCACGTGGAGCGGGCCGGCGCCGGCGAGGACTGGGGGCCGGGAGTCATCAAACGGGGAGACGCGCTCTGGGTCGACTTCGGAGTCATCGCCCTCGGTCTCCACACGGACACCCAGCACGTCGGGTACGTCCTTCGCGACGGAGAGACGGATGCGCCCGCGGGCCTCCAGAAATGCCTGGCCACGACCAACCGGCTGCAGGACATTCTCCTCAAGGAGATGACCCCGGGCCGGACGGGGAACGAAGCCCTCGAGGCCGCCCGCGCCGCCATGACCGCGGCGGGGATCGACGGCACGATCTACTCCCACCCCGTCGGCGACCGCGGCCACTCCGCCGGTCCGCTGATCGGCCTGTGGGACCGCCAGCAGGGCGTCCCCGTGCGCGGAGACCTGAAGCTGCGCCCGGCCACCTGGTTCTCCATCGAGCTTCAGTCGGCCTCGACGATCCCCGAGTGGAACAACCAGCGCCTCTCGTGCCGGCAGGAAGAAGAGGCCTATCTGGACGACCAGGGGAACCGGCACTGGACGTTCCGGCGGCAGGAGCGGTTTCATCTGGTGCGGTAAACTCCCGCCGATGACCGCTCCCGTACCACCGACACACGAGCGCCTGCTCGGCCTCGTCGACGCCATGGCCGGTCAGCCGGTCGTCATGCTGGCCGACCTCGTGGCCGACCTGTTCATCACCGGCACGCCGAAGCGGATCAGCCGAGAGGCTCCCGTGCTCATCCTCTCCTACGAGGGCGAGCGGTTGATCCCGGGGGGCGGCGCCAACGCCGTGGCGAACGTCGCGGCGCTCGGCGGCCGGGCTCTTCCGCTCGGTGTCGTCGGCGATGACGCCCACGGCCGCGGGCTCCTCGAAGCACTCCAGGAGCGCGGGATCGAGACCGTCGGCGTGCTCGTCCGGCCCGGGTATCGAACCCCGACGAAGGTCCGGATCCTCGGCGGCGGACGGCACGCCATCAAGCAGCAGATCGTGCGCTATGACATCGAGGAATCGCTGGAGCTGACGGCCGACGAGACGGTCCGCTTCGCAACGGTGCTTGCGGAATGGCTCGCGGAGTGGGACCAGGCGCGGCCCCGGGTTGCGATCCTCTCCGACTACGGCTACGGCTCGGTGACTCCGGCGATGCTCCCCCTCCTCCGGACGGCGCTGGGAGCGGACGCCACGCTGCTCTGCGACAGCCGCTACCGGCTCGGCGAGTTCGAGGGGCTCGACGGCGCCACTCCGAATCAGGAAGAGGCCGAGGCGCTTCTGGGCTCCACGCTCGACGAGGCGGAGGGCCTCGACTCGGGAGGGCGCCTCCTGCGCGAACGCCTCGGGGCGCGATTCCTTCTCATCACCCGCGGCAGCCGCGGCATGAGCCTGTTCGAAGGCTCCTCCGAGCGTCAAGCTCTTCATATGCCGGTCCACGGGACGGATCAGGTGGCCGACGTCACCGGAGCCGGCGACACGGTCATCGGCACCTTCGCCCTGGCGATCGCCGCCGGAGCCACACCCCTGGAAGCCACTCTGCTCGCCAACTATGCAGGCGGAATCGTGGTCATGAAGATGGGGACGGCCACGCTCACCCGCGAGGAGCTGCGTCACGCCGTGGAGAGCGACCCCCGGCCCCGCGAGGAGATCACATGGGCGAAATCCTGACGCTCGACGCGCTCCGCCAGCGCCTGCGGGCGCTCAAGTCCCACGGCAAGACGATCGCGTTTGCCAACGGTCATTTCGACCTGCTTCACGTCGGCCATCTGCGCTACCTGCGCTCCGCCCGCGCCGAGGGGGACGCCCTGGTCGTGGCGATCAACGACGACGATTCCGTCGCCCGCCTCAAGGGTCCCGGTCGGCCGGTCGTGACCGCGGCCGAGCGCGCCGAGCTGCTGGCGGCGCTGGAGCCGGTGGACTTCGTCGTGGTCTTTCAGGGCGACTCGCCCGCTCCGCTTCTGGCCGAGCTTCAGCCGGATGTCCATTGCAAGGGAACGGACTACGGCTCGCCCGAACGGGTGCCGGAGCACGAGGTGGTCCGCGCCTACGGAGGGCGCACCGCGCTGGTCGGCGATCCCAAGGACCACGCGACGAGCGACCTGATCTCGAAGGTCAAGGCCCTGCCGGAGAAGGGTTGAACATTCTCCTCATCCGCACCAGCGCCCTGGGCGACGTGGTGCATTGCCTGCCGGTGCTTACCGCGCTGCGCCGGCATCTCCCGAAGGCACGAATCGGCTGGCTGGTCGAGGGGGCCATGGCGCCCGTCCTCGAAGGCCACCCGGACCTCGACGAGGTGATCCCGGTTCGGCTGCGCCCCTGGCGCAAGAAGCCGTTCTCTTCGGCGACCCGCGAAGGCATCGCCGGCTTCCTCCGCGCGCTCGACCGGTTCGCGCCGGATGTGGCGCTCGACCTCATGGGCAACCACAAGGCGGGATTTCTCTCGGCGCTCACGCAGTGCGATCGGCGCATCGGTCTGGGCCGGCCCTGGCGCCGGGAGCCGTCCAGCTCGTTCTGGATCAGCGAGCCCGTGGCCCCGCGGGGGATTCACGCGGTGGACCGGGCTCTCTCCCTTCTCGACGCCCTCGGATTGCCCGAAGAGCCGGCGGACTTCGGCGGCGAGAAGATCTTTCGGGAGACGTTGAACGCCGATGTCGGCCCGGAGCCGTTCGCGCTGATCCAGACCGGCGCCGGCTGGGGAAGCAAGCGCTATCCGCCGGAGATGTGGGGCAAGGCGGCGCGGCTGCTGCGCGAGCGCACCGGCCTGCCGTCTCTCGTCCCCCTCGCCCACGGGGAGGAATCGCTGGCGGCCGGAGTCGAGGCGGCGAGCGGCGGCGCGGCGCGAACGGTGCCGGCCGGGGACCTTCCGACGCTCGCGGCGCTGCTGCGGCGGGCGAGACTGGTTCTGGGGGGAGACACCGGTCCCACCCACCTCGCCCACGCCTTCGGCAGGCCGGTTCTGATGTTGATGGGACCGACCGACCCGGAGCGCCACGGTCCGTATGGCGCGCCGGAGCGGGCTCTCTGGAAGACACTACCTTGCAGCTTCTGCTACCGCCGGTTCGACGAGGCCAAGGCCTGTCTGCTGGCCATCACGCCGGAGCGGGTGGCGGAGAAGGCGGAGGAAATCCTCTCCTCCGCCCTTCCGGCCCCGCCCTCTCGCAGTGGGGCCGCTGGGGAGTTGCGTCAATCCCCAGTGAGATAAGATCCCGCGCAGCTTCGGGGCATCGGCCCCGCCCAGGACACATCCCAGCCATGCCAGCCATGAGAACCATCCGACTCCTCTGCGTCCTCGCGGCGCTCGCTCTCCCGGGATGCGGCGACGGCCGTACCCCTCTCGTCGTCTACTCGCCCCATGGCGGAGACCTGCTCTCCCTCATGGAGAAGAGCTTCGAAGCCTCCCACCCCGGGATCGACGTGCGCTGGCTCGACATGGGCTCGCAGGATGTCTACGACCGGATCAAGTCCGAGGCCGTGAACCCGCAGGCCGATGTCTGGTTCGGCGGACCGCAGGCGATCCTCGGCCGGGCGGCGCGCGAGGGGCTGCTCGCTCCGTACCGCCCGGACTGGGCCGAGGCCATCCCTCCCGAGAGCCGCGGCGCGGACGACCTCTTCTTCGCGTCGTACCGGACGGCGCCGGTCCTGGTCTACAACTCCAAGGCGGTGTCCGCGCAGGACGCGCCGCACGACTGGGACGACCTGCTCGATCCGAGGTGGAAGGGCAAGATCCTGATGCGCGATCCGCTCGCGAGCGGCACCCTGCGCACGTTCTTCGGGATGGTTCTGTCGCGCTCCGTCCAGGAGACCGGCAGCCCCGACCGCGGCTTCGACTGGCTGCGGCGCCTCGACGCCCAGACCAAGGAGTACCTCCAGCAGCCGGCGCTCATGATCGAGAAGCTGAACCGCCAGGAGGGGCTCGTCACGATCTGGGAGCTGACCGACCTCCTCTGGCAGCGCAAGCGCGGCTCGCCGCTCGCCTTCCACTTCCCGGCCAGCGGCACGCCGGTGATCGACGACTCGCTCGGCCTCGTCAAGGGCGCCGTCCACGCCGAGGAGGCCAAGGCGTTCATCGAGTACGTCGGCAGCCGTGAAGGCCAGGCGCTCGCCGCGCGCGAGGCGTTCCGACTCCCGGCGCGGACCGACATGCCCTCCGACCAGCTCCCGGAGTGGGCGCAGGAGGTGCTGCGCGACTGGAAGCCGGCGAAGGTCGACTGGGCGCTCATCGACAGGAACGGGCAGGAGTGGATGGCCACCTGGGACCGGACCGTCCGCGGCAAGGGCGCCGCGGAGACCCCGTAGGCCGGACCGCCATGTCGTTCCTCGTCCTGGACCGGCTCGACAAGAGCTTCGCCGGCAACCATGTCCTGAAGAACCTTTCCCTGGAGGTGGGGCAGGGCGAGGTGATCGCCCTGCTCGGCCCCAGCGGCAGCGGCAAGACCACGGCCCTGCGCCTCATCGCCGGCTTCGAGTCGCCGGACGCCGGACGCATCCGGGTCGGCGGCGAGGACGTGACCGGGCTCCCGCCGTCCCGCCGCCACTTCGGCATGGTCTTCCAGCACTACGCGCTGTTCCCCCACCTGACCGTCGGCGAGAACGTGGCGTTCGGGTTGGAAACAGGGGGGAAGGAAAAGGCCGTCAAGCTCGGGAAAGACGAGATCCGCCGCCGCGTCGCCGACGCCCTGGCCCAGGTCGACCTGCCGGGCTACGCGGACCGGCGGGTCGGCGAGATCTCCGGCGGCCAGCAGCAGCGCGTCGCCCTCGCCCGGGCTCTCGCCCCGGAGCCGCGCGTTCTGCTCCTCGACGAGCCGCTCTCGAACCTCGATCCCACGCTGCGCGAACGCACCCGCCGGGAGCTGCGGCGCACGATCCGCCGGGTCGGCATCACCACGGTCCTCGTCACCCACGAGCAGGAGGAAGCCTTCCACCTGGGAGACCGGGTCGCGGTGCTCCAGGGCGGCGTGCTGCACCAGGTCGGCTCGCCCGAGGATCTCTACGAGCGGCCCGCGACGCGCTTCGTGGCCAGCTTCGTCGGCCGGGCGAGCGGGTTTCCCGGGACGGTCGTTCCGGATGACGGCGGCGGGCTCCGGCTCGCGGCCGGCCCGGTCTGGCTTGGGCATCCGGAGGGCGATCTCAAGCCGGGCGAGGCGGCCGAGCTGGTGGCGCGTCCCGAGTCGCTGGCGCTCGTCCCGCCGGGCTCTCCCCAAGCGCTGGCCGGCAGGGTGACCGAGCGGCGGTATGCCGGGCCGGTCTCCTACTTCCTGGTGACGCTCGATGCCCTTGGGGGGGGCCTGGAGGTCGAGGTCATGGCGCCGTCCGGCGCCGCAGCCGAGGGCGATACGGTGGCCGTGGCTCCCGGAGCTTCCGGACCGCGTCCGCGTATCTTCCGCGGAGCCTCTTCCGGATGAACCGTGGCACCCGCCAGATCCCCACCGCCGCCCTGATCCTCGCGCTGCTCCTCGCCTGGCTGGTGGGCTATCCGCTCCTCATGACCCTGGTCGACGCCCTGCGCGGGCCGGCCGGATGGACCTCTTCCAACTTCCAGCAGTTCGCCTCGCGGCCGGACGAGTGGATCGCCCTCTGGCGGAGCCTGTGGATCTCGCTCGCCTCGGTCGTCCTGGCCGCAGCGGTGGGCGTGCCGCTCGCCTTCCTGTTCGAGCGCGCGGACTTCCCCGGCCGCCGGTTCCTGGCCGCGGTGGTGGCCCTGCCGGTCGCCCTGCCGCCGCTGGTCGGCGTGATCGCCTTCCTCTTCCTCTATGGAGAGAGCGGCTTCGTGTCGCGGGCGGTCCAGGGGACGCTCGGCCTGGAAGAGCCGCCCTGGAGACTGGCCGGGCCGGGCGCGATCCTGCTCGTCCACGCCTACTCGATGTACGTCTACTTCTACCTCTTCACCCGGGCCGGCCTGGCCCGCCTCGACGCGGCGCTCCTGGAGGCCTCGGCCTCCCTCGGAGCCGGGCGCATCCGGACGCTGTTCCGGGTGACGCTGCCGCTGCTCCGGCCCTCGCTCGCGGGCGCCGCGCTGCTGACCTTCATGACCTCGCTGGCCTCGTTCTCGGCGCCCTACCTCTTCGGCGGGAGCTTCCGGGTGATGACGACCCAGATCGTCGCCTCGAAGCTCAACGGCGAGACGGGCCTGTCCCAGGTCGAGACCGTGATGCTGGCCGGGCTCGCACTGCTCGGTCTGGTCGGGATGCGCTGGATCGACCGCAAGGGACTCGCCGCGACCGGAGTCCGCGGCGTCGCACCAGCCCGACGCCGGCTGGAGGGCCATTTCGCCCGGACGATTGCGGGCATCGCCGGCTGGCTGCTGGCGGCATTCCTTCTGCTGCCGCACGCCGTCCTTCTCCTGGTCTCCTTCGTGCCGCCGTTCACCTGGACGAACGAGGCGTTCCCGCCGGTCCTCGAGCTGCGCAACTGGCTCGGTCTGGTCTCCCAGCCAGAGAAGCTGCGGCCCGTGGTCAACTCGCTCTGGATGGCGGTGGTTTCGACGATCGCGGCGGTGGCGCTCGGGCTGGCCGCGGCGCGCGTGGCCGTGGCCCGGCCGGTGGACGGCAGGAGCCCGCGCTGGCCGTGGCTGTCCGGCGTCCTCGAATGGCTGATCGCGGTCCCCTGGGCGGTGCCGGGCACGGTCTTCGCGATCGCGCTCGCCACGACCTTCGGAGTCAGTCAGCCGTGGATCGGCCGCTTCGTGCTGATCGGCACGCCCTGGATTCTTCCCCTCGCCTACCTGGTCCGGAGCCTGCCGTTGACCGGACGGGGGGCGATCGCCGGGCTGCGCAGCCTGGATCCGGCGCTCGAAGAGGCGGCCTCCTCGCTCGGGGCGGACCGCTGGCGCCGGCTGCGCCGGGTGGTCTTCCCTCTGCTGCGTCCGGCGCTCGCGGCCGGGGCCGGCCTCGCCTTCATCACCGCGCTTGGAGACTTCGTGGTCTCCATCGTCCTCTACACCTTCGACACGCGCCCCATCTCGATCGAGATCCTCTCCAGCCTGAGGCTGCAGGATCTGGGGATGGCGGCGGTCTATGGCGTCCTTCTGATGACCGCGAGTGCCACGGCGTTCCTGCTGTGGGGCCGGGGCGAGGCGCGCTGAGGTCTGGCCATGGAGTCCCGCTCCCTCAAACAGATCAGCGTGCTCATGGCCACGGTCTTCGTGGACATGATCGGCTTTACGATCGTCCTGCCGCTGCTGCCGTTCTACGCCACGAGGCTGGGGGCGGACGCGTCCATGGTGGGTATCCTTATGGCCGCCCATCCGTTCGCCCAGCTCGCGGTGTCGCCGCTCTGGGGCCGGCTGTCCGACCGCCTCGGCCGCCGGCCGCTGATCCTGGCGGGTCTCCTGGGCGCCGCGGTGGCGTACGTGCTCTTCGGCATGGCGACCAGCCTCTGGCTGCTGCTCGCCTTCCGCCTCGTTCAGGGGGCCGGCGGCGGAATCACGGCCGTGGTGCAGGCCTATGTTGCGGACGCGGTCGGCCCCGAGGAGCGGACCCGGGCGCTGGGCTGGCTGACGGCGGCCACGAGCGCCGGAGTCATGATCGGACCGGAGGCGGGCTCGCTGGCCTTCAAGTATCTCGGCCCGTCGGGGCCGGGCTTCCTGGCCGCCGGGCTCTGCGTGCTCAACGTCCTCTTCGCCTGGAAGTGGCTGCCCGAGCCGGAGCGGTACAGCACGACCGCGGAGCACGCGGCCCAGTCAGGCCCGCCTCCCGCTCCGCGGCGATCGTTGCGGCGGTCGTTCCTGGAGGTTCTGGCCCATCCGACCTCTCCGGTGAGCTCCCTCATCTGGGTCTACACCATCGGCATGATGGCCTTCATGGCCATGAATGGAACGCTGGGGCTCTACCTCAAGGACGCCTTCGGGGTCGACGAGACGAACGTCGGCCACTTCTACCTCTATGTCGGCGCGATCTCGGTGGTCATGCGGGCTCTGATCCTCGGGCCGGCGGTCCGGCGCTTCGGCGAGGTGGGAGTGACACGGCTGGGCGCCCTGTCCCTGGCCATCGGCCTGATCGGGATTCCGATTCCGAACCGGATCCTGGGGCTCGCCCTCGTGGTCCTGTTCGTGCCGGTCGGGACCGCGCTGCTGTTCCCGGCCACGACCTCCCT
Organism: Holophagales bacterium; assembly: GCA_031390755.1. GTDB lineage: Bacteria > Acidobacteriota > Thermoanaerobaculia > Multivoradales > UBA5704 > DATMER01. The sequence goes on along the minus strand of JANMTS010000105.1, from coordinate 174,299 downwards.
CGTCTCCCGGCGTACGGCGCGGGCCGAGACCGGGCAGATCCTGGGCGTGCAGCAGTCGTTCGGAGGAGTCGCCAGAATGCTCGGCCCCCTCTGGGCCGGCTTCGTCTACCAGCACTTCGGCAGGCCCTACCCCTATTGGATCGCCGCGGCGCTGATGCTCAGCGTGAGCTTCCTCACCCTGAAGATGCACAACGAGATGCCGGCGGGGCAGGCTCGGGTCCAGGTTCCTCCAGCCCCGGAGTGAAACATCCGGCCGGGCTGGAGCGCCCACCTTTCCTGCCGACAAGCACCTTCGAGATTGTGTGACTGATCACACCTTCATGCTTGTCGTCTGGAAAAGGAGATCTTCCGTGATCCGAAAGAGTCTGTTTGTGTTGTGCGCCATGCTGCTCGCCGTTCTCACCTTCTCAGCACCCGCCTTCTCCGCGACCATCCCCTGGACCGCGGCCGGCACCACCGCCGTGATCGACGAGTCGGGCACCACCCAGTACGCCCTGACGCCGCCGTATCTCGGGTTCAACGGCACCGGCGTGGGCGTGTTCACAGCCTATTTCAATGTGACCGACACCTCGGCCACCGCTTTCCCGGGCTGGAACACGCTGACGCTCAGCTACTTCGACAACGCCACGCCCAGCCAGGTCTCGGCCACGCTCTACCGCCTCGACAAGTGCGACGGCACGACCCTCCAGCTGTGCTTCGTCGCCAGCATCGACTCCGCGGTCAACACCTGCAACAGTTGCACGTTCACCCAGGGGATCGACTTCACCCGCTACGAGTACTACATCGTGGCGCAGCTCTATCGGGCCACGACGGCCTATCAGCCGAAGCTGTTCTCGCTGCGGCTCCAGTAGGGGAAGCGGGAAAGGGGCCGGGAAAAGGAAAAGGCAGGCTCTTCAGCCTGCCTTTTCAGATTCGAACGCCTTGCGGCGGATGGTTCGGGAAGATTGGTTGCGGGGACAGGATTTGAACCTGCGACCTTTGGGTTATGAGCCCAACGAGCTACCAGACTGCTCCACCCCGCGTCACCGTTTGCTGCCCGCCCTTCTCAGGGCGGAGGGAGATACTCGCATAACTCCCCGGGTCTGTCAACGACGAAATCGTTCCGTCTATTCCAGATATCCCAGCGACCGCAGCTTGCGCTCGGCCTCCAGGCTCTCCTCGGCCTTGCCCGTGCCCTCGGTCTTGCCAAGCCAGGCGGTCAACGACTGCCGCAGACCGTGGAAGATCCGGCGCGCGTTCCGCAGCGTGTCGCGGGACTCTCCCGAGTCGGCCTTCAGGTCGTACAGCTCGTAGCTCCCCTTCCCCAGGTCGTGGATGAGCTTGTGCTTGCCGTCCGACGCGCTGCGCAGCGTGCCCTGCATCCCGTATTGGTGCGGGTCGACCTCGCCCGTCCCCTCGATCACCGGCCGCAGGCTCTTCCCTTCGAACGACAGCTGCTCGTCGATCCCCAGATAGTCGAGAAGGGTCGGCACCACGTCCAGGTTCTGGACCGGCTGCGCGAGCGTCTTCGGACCGACGCCGGGGATGTGGACGATCATCGGCGTCTTGATCGAGGTGTCGAAGAGCGTCCGGCAGTGCTTGATGTGGCCGTGCTCCAGAAACTCCTCGCCGTGATCGGAGATGAACACGATCATCGTGTCGTCCAGCCGCCCGGACGTCTTCAGCTCCGCCAGGAGCAGGGCGAACTGGCTGTCGAAGAAGGCGATCTCCTCGTCGTACAGATCCATCAGGTACTGGAGGTCCGCCTTCGTGGCCCCGGGGTCGGCCGCGCCTTTGTAGAGCATGTCGCCGATCGGATTGGGGTTGCCGTCGCGCACGAACTTCTTGTCCGGCTTGCCCAGCGCCCACCGCCGCGCCTGGTTCTTCGGCGGCGCATAGGGACCGTGCGGGTCCAGGTAATGAAGATAGAGGAAGAACGGCCGCTCGTCCTTGGACTGGATCAGCGGCAGGGCCGCGCGGTTCACGCAGGCGGCGGACTTCCAGACGCAGTCCTCGTGGAAGCTCTCGAAGCCGCGGCCGAAGCCAGCGCCGGGATTGAAGCGGCCGGGCGTGTTGCGCACCACCGGGCTCGACGAGACCGCGGCCGTCCGGTAGCCGCGCTCGCTCAGGATCTCGGCGATCGACGGGATGTCGGCCGGAATGCCCAGGGCACGCTCGGACGGCTGACCGAGGAAGGCCGACGGATAGCGCGAGGTCAGAATCGAATTCGCCGACGGGAACGTGCACGACGCCTGGCTGCGGGCGTTCTGGAACAGGAGCGACTCGCGCGCGAAGGCGTCGACGTTCGGGCTGGTCGGGCGGCTGTAGCCGTAGATGCCCAGGTGATCGGCGCGCAGCGTGTCGACCAGGACGACGATCACGTTGCGCGGCGCGCCCGCCCCGGCCGAGTCGGTCTTCGAACAGGCGCCGAGCGCGCCAAGCGTTCCGAGCAGGAGCGCGGCGGGGACGAGGATGAAGAGGCTTCGCCGGGTCATCGTTTCTCAGTCCGTCAAGTGAATCACGTAGTCGCCGTCGATCCGGTCGCGGAGACGGACGAGGAGGTCGGCGCGGGGCTCGCCCTTGCGCGCCTCCACGATGAGGACGTGGGGGAGGTCCGAGCTGTCCGAGTAGATCTCGTGGCGCTCGATCCCCTGGAAGACCGGCAGCTCGCTCTCGCCGTAGCGGCACCAGCGCACCAGGTCGAACCCGGCCGCGGTGAGAGCCTCTGTCAGGAAGTCCTGGTTCCAGAGGAACTGGTGGCGCCAGCCGTGGAAGGCCCGGTTGAGCCGCAGGGCGGCGCGGCGCTTCTCGTCGACCGTCATGTCCAGCCGGTAGTGCGTGTGCCAGACCCACTCCAGGTTCGGCGTGGACAGCCGCACCCAGCCGCCCGGGGCCAGGACGCGGTGGCACTCCTCCAGGAAATTCACGGCGTCGGCCAGGGCCAGGTGCTCCAGGAAGTGCTCGGCGAAGACCGCCTCGGCGTCCGAGAAGCCCAGGCCCCGGGTCACGTCGCAGACCACATCGACGCCCGGCAGATCCTGATAATCCATGTTGACCCACCCTTCGAGGCGCGCCGAGCCGCTGCCGACGTGAAGCCGGAGAGGGGCGGGCGATGGGGTGGAATCGGCGGACGTTTCAGCGGACATACGGGGATCCTCGCGCATCGTCGGACGCGGGAGTCTAACATTTCGGCCTTCGCAGGCGCCTTATTCGATGAAAGTGCTTGAGCCCATGGGGCTTTTGCGGATAATCTTCCATGGCTTGGGCTTGCTCGAAGCCGCGCTTCCGGGAGGAGTGGGAAAATGTTCGTCATCGAAGAGATCGTGGCTCGGGAGATCCTCGATTCCAGAGGAAACCCGACCCTTGAGGTGGATTGCATCCTCGACGGCGGCGTCGGGGGACGGGCGTCCGTGCCGTCCGGCGCGTCGACCGGCGAGCGCGAGGCCCTGGAGCTGCGCGACGGCGGCAAGCGGTATCTCGGCAAGGGTGTCGCCAAGGCGGTCGAAAACGTCACGTCGGAGATCGCGCCCGTGCTGCACGGTCTCGACGCCCGCGACCAGGCGCGCATCGACAAGCTCCTGATCGACCTGGACGGCACTCCCGACAAGAGCCGGCTCGGCGCCAACGCGACGCTCGGCGTGTCCCTGGCCCTCGCCCGCGCAGCGGCCGAGGCGAGCGGCCTGCCGCTCTACGCCTACCTGGGCGGCCCGGCGGCGACCGTCCTGCCCGTGCCGCTGCTCAACGTGCTCAACGGCGGCGCCCATGCGGACAACTCGATCGACGTGCAGGAGTTCATGCTCGTCCCGATCGGCTTCGACCGGTTCTCGGAAGCGCTGCGGGCCGGCGTCGAGGTCTACCACACGCTCAAGCAGATCCTGAAGAAGGAGAAGATGGTCACCGCGGTGGGCGACGAGGGCGGCTTCGCGCCGAACCTCAAGAGCAACCGCGACGCCCTCGACCTCCTGATGAAGGCCATCGAGGCGGCCGGCTACAAGCCTGGCCGTGACATTGCATTGGCTCTCGACGTGGCCGCGAGCGAGATGGTCGAATCGAAGAAGGGCGACCGGATCACCTACGCCCTGGCGGGCGAGGGCCGGACCGGCCTGTCCAGCGCCGACCTGATCGGGCTCTACCGGGATTGGATCGACGCCTACCCGCTGATCTCGATCGAGGACGGTCTGGCGGAGAACGACCACGCCGGCTGGAAGGAGCTGACCCAGGAGCTCGGCGCCCGCACGCAGCTCGTGGGCGACGACCTCTTCGTCACCAATCCGGAGATCCTGGCCAAGGGCATCCGCGACGGTCTCGCCAACGCGCTGCTCGTGAAGGTCAACCAGATCGGCACGCTGACGGAGACGCTGGAAGCGGTCGAGATGGCCAAGACCCACGCCTACGCGAACATCCTCAGCCACCGTTCCGGCGAGACCGAGGACACCACCATCGCCGACCTGGCCGTCGCCACGCGCAGCGGGCAGATCAAGACGGGCGCCCCCTGCCGCAGCGACCGGGTCGCCAAGTACAACCGTCTGCTGCGCATCGAAGAGGAGCTGGACAACGTGGCCTTCTTCCCAGGAGCCGCGGCGTTTCCTCGCTGGACCCCGTGATTCAGATCACGCCCAGCCGGCCCGATTCGTTCCGCCCGGTGCTGGGCGTCAGCGTCATCCTGTTCGTCGCCATCCTGGGGATCGCGGCCTGGCGCAGCTACCACGACCTCTCCTCCGCCCGGGAGCGGCAGCTGCTTCTCGAGACCCGCATCGGGAAGACCCAGGGACGGATCGAGGAGCTGCACGGCCGCATCGAGCGCCTCCGCAGCGACCCTGGCACCCTGGAACGGCGGGCCCGCGAGGATCTCGGCATGGTCCGGCCGGGCGACGTCATCGTCGAGCTGCCCAAGTAACGCCTCGCCAGGCTCCTGAAATAGCCGATCCCCTCAAATAGCCGATCCCCTCAAATGACATCGCCCCGGGGGGAAGAGATCCCACCGGGGCGATGTTAACCGCGAAAAAGGACGTGGCTCAGGCGACCTTCATGACGTTCTTCGCCTGGAGACCCTTCGGCCCTTCGATTACCTCGAAGGTCACCTTGTCCCCTTCGCTGAGGGTGCGGAAGCCCTCGGCGATGATCGACGCATGGTGGACGAAAACGTCCGGTCCCTGCTGCCGCACGATGAACCCATAGCCCTTCGCATCATTGAACCACTTGACGACACCTTCTTCAGCCATACTCTGCTCCTTGAAACATGTGTTTCCGTTGCGCCGCGTCGCCGCGGCAACCTCCGCCCCTTCCAAGAGGGACTCAGAAAAAAACAAGACTCCATGGCCCCTTACGGAAGGAGCCGAACCTCCGGTGCCGGGTGCGCAGACTCTTCCGCCCAGGTCTCGCTGTCTGGTCTCTTGCTCCCACGCATGAAACTGCCAGTGTCTGAAATACGGGGATTTGAGCTGTGGACGATTTGCTACGATAGCGGAAAGATCAGGCGGACGCTCTGTCCTCGAACACTGCACAGCTTGGAAACCATTCGTTGGGAGCATGGTGGCATCGGCCGAAGGAAAAAGCAAGGGGTGAGACGCTGAAGACCGGGCCGGACGGTAAGATGCCCTTTTGAAGGACGCTTTTGGAGGAGATACCACTTTGGCTTCGACACGCATTCCACGGCAGCTCGACCCGGCGGAGATCCGGGTTCTCGGCGTCCTCATGGAGAAGGAGCAGACGACTCCGGAGGCCTGTCCGCTCACCGTGAGCTCCGTTCTCTCCGGCTGCAACCAGAAGACGAACCGCGAGCCGGTGACGGATCTCACCGAGGGCCAGGTCGTCGAGGCGCTGGAGCGGCTGCGCCAGGAGGTGCTGGTCTGGCGCACGGAAGGGGCGCGCAGCGAGAAGTGGCAGCAGAGCGTGGTCCGCCGCTGGGGCCTGGACCGGGCCGGCAAGGCCCTGATGACGCTGCTCCTGCTGCGCGGCGCCCAGACGCCGGGCGAGCTGCGCACCCGCAGCGACCGGATGCACCCCTTCTCCTCGGTCCAGGAGGTCGAAGCCTCCCTCCAGAGCATGGCCGGCATCGACGAGCCGCTGGTCCGCGAGCTGCCCCGCCGCCCCGGTCAGAAGGAGAACCGCTGGATCCACCTGGTGGGCGAGATCGCCGAACCGGCCGAGGCGGCTCCCCTCGCCGAGCCCGCGGTGCCGGACCGGGTTTCCGCAGGCGGCGCAGGCGCCCTCTCCGCCCGGGTCGAGCGCCTGGAGTCCGTGGTCGCGCAGCTCGCGGCGGATCTGGCCGAGCTGAAGGCGATGCTGACCTGACTGACCTGACCGCCTGAGAGATTCGCAGGCCTGCCCGGGTCACCGCTCGGGCAGCACGTCCGGCCACCAGCCCTTCGGGTCGTTCACCGGCAGCGGGCAGGTGGCATGGATGTGCAGCTCGTGCAGCATCCTGTGGTCGTGCCGGAGCGCCAGGCCGTAGCTGTCCGATCCGTCGTGCCCGGCGCAGCGATAGTGAGTGCTGCCGAGCGGGATCAATACGAGGACGGCGAGCGACGCCGCGGCGTAGATCCAGACTCCCCGCTCCACCCGGCCGGACCACCGGCTTCGCAGCAATCTCAGCGATCCCCCGACCCAGAGCATCAGCGGCAGCACGGCGGCGTGGAGGACGATCAGCGCCTGCCACATCATGATGGTCGTGGGGGACGCCGCGAAGACCGCGGCCGCCGCCAGGAAGGTCCACAGCGCATACCCCTTGAGCCAGTCCCGGTCCGAGGCGCCGGACGGGAGCCGCCGTCTCAGCTTGAACGCGCGCCGGCGGCCGTACCTTCTCCAGAGCCGCAGGTTCGCCAGGAAGGGAAGCACGGCGGTCAGGGGCAGGAGGGCACTGGTCGCCACGGAGACCCAGCGCCCCACCCGGGCGCCCGCGTCCGCGGCCAGGAAGTCCCCGAAGTCGAACCGCAGCGCCTTCTCCGAGAGGTACAGCGACGAGTAGCGCAGCCAGTAGACCAGGCCGCGCACCAACGGAAAGACGTAGAGAAGGCCGCGCCCGAGGAAGCCCTTGTCCGCATCCGTCAGAATCGCAGGCTCGGCCAGCAGGTCGCGCACGTAGGGGACCAGCGGGATCGCGGCGACCGCGGCGCCGAGGATGCCCGCCGTCCAGTGCGGCCGGAACCAGCCGCGCAGCCAGAGCAGCAGCGAGGACACGGCCAGCAGCAGGAACGAGGCATGGACCTGGAGCGCCAGCATGAGCCCCGCTCCCAGAAGGAGGGAGGGGACGAAGCGCGCGCGCTCCCGCTGCTCCAGGCACGCCCACAGGTGGAGAGCGCCGGCCAGGAACAGATAGTTCGGATTCCAGAGGAAGGCCGAGAAGTACATCCGCCACGGGTTGAGCCAGTAGAGCAGGGCGAACACCACGCGCTCGGCCGGGCTCACGATCCGCCGCAGGGTCCGGTCCAGCAGCCAGAACGCCAGGATGTGGCAGAGCAGCACGACCAGGGTGGGCGCGCGGTGATCCCGCCAGATCATCAGCGGGAGTCCGACCAGCACGCTCGTGATGCCGCCGGGCGCCTTGCCGCCGGTCGACATCGGGTTGCCGTAGGAGATCCACCGCCCCTCGTCGGCCAGCAGCCAGCCCCGGGCCAGCAGGTTGAGCTGGTCGCCGCCGACCTGGCTGCGGACCACCATGGCGATCGAGATCGCCAGTCCGACGGCAAAGAAGATCCAGATGAGGCGGGAGGCGTCGCGGTCGTCTAGATGTCGGAGCGTCATGGCGGGAGGAGTAGCCGAAGCGTGCCCGGAAGGATACTCTGCGCCTTCATGGCGAGCCAAGAGGTGCCCCCGGACCGCCGGTTCCCGCTGGCGTTGGCGGCCGTCTTCTACACGGTCCTCGGCCTGGTCTATCTCCATCCGATCCTCCAGGTCTGGCAGGACCGCATCGCTCCCGGTACCGGCGACTCGCTGTTCAACCTCTGGGTGCTCAAGTGGAGCGCCCACCAGATCCGGCTCGGCCTCCCCGGCCTCGCCAATCTCTGGAACGCGAACATCTACTGGCCCACTCCGGGTACGCTCGCGCTCTCGGATCATCTCCTCGGGCCGGCCCTGCAGCTCGTGCTTTTCGAAACGGTTGTCCCCCACGTGCCGAACGCGATCGCCGGCTACAACGCGCTCTTCTTCACCTCGTTCGTACTCACCGGGCTGGCGATCTGCTGGGTGGTCCGCAGGAGCGGCGCCTCCTGGACCGCGGCGGTGCTTGCCGGCGCCATGTACGCCTTCTCGCCCTTCCGGATCGGCCAGCTCAACCACCTTCAGCTCCTGCTCGCGCAGTGGATCCCTTTGACCCTCTGGTTCTGGGATCGGCTGCTGGCCGAGCGCACCTGGCGGCGGGCGGCGCTCTTCCTGGTGTTCTATCTGCTCAACGTGAGCGGCGGCTCGTATCTCGCCTACATGATCCACATCCCCATGCTGGTGATGCTGATCAACCGGGCGGTGATCCACGGCCGGTCCCTGCGCCTGTCCCTGGTAAACGCCCGCTCGCTCCGGGTGCTGATCCCCACGGGCCTGATCGCCGCGATGGCGCTCGCCGTGGTCTTCCTTCCCTACGTCCGGATCGGCCGGGAGCTGCATCTCGCCCGATCCGCGGACGAGGTCGGCCTGTATGGAGCGACTACGCTGAGCTGGCTGAGCCCGGCCCGGAACGCTCTCTGGTTCGGACCGGTCGCGAAGTCGTTCGTGAAGCGCGAGCTCGGCCCATCCGCCAAGCCGTTCTTTCGCTCGGAAAACGCGTTGTCGATCGGCATCCTTCCCACCGTCCTTGCCGCGGCAGGGCTCTGGGCGGCCTGGCGGAAACACCGGCCGCCGGGCGCTCCTCCCTTGAGCCCGGGCCGGCGAGCCGTGCTTCTCCTGCTGCTCGCCGCGGCGGCCGCGGCCTGGATCGCCGGAGACGCCGTGACCCTGTTCGGAGAGGGCAAGGAGAAGGTTCCGGACTGGGCGATCCCCGCCTGGGCCGGCCTCTTCGGACTGGGAGCCGCCGCGCTCGGCGTCTGGGCCTGGCTGCGGAGGCGCTGGGGCCGCGGTCCCGTGCTGCAATGGAGTGAGATGGACCCCTGGCTGCGCGGGCTCACGCTCTCGGCCCTCGCCTGCTTCGTCCTGGCCCACCCGATCGTCTACGTGCCGGCCATGCGCATCCTCCCAGGCCTGGACGGCATGCGGGTCCCGGCCCGCTTCTACGTCTTCGTCGCGCTGGCCGCCGTCCTGTTCGCCGCGCGGGGGCTCGACCTGCTGCTCAAGCGCGTGCGCGGACCCGCCGCCCGAGCCGCCCTGGCGGCCTTCGCAAGTCTGCTCCTCGCCGCGGAGCTGGCGCCCCGCCCCGTGCGCTGGGCGCTGCTGGAACGGGAGGAAAACTTTCCGCCCGTCTACGGCTGGCTCAAGGCGCAGCCCGACGTGAAGGCCCTGATCGAGCTGCCCATCCGGCCCAACAACACTGAAATCAACTACATGTACTACTCCACCCTCCACTGGAAGCCGATCGCCAACGGCTACAGCGGCTACCGTCCCGCCAGCCATCAGCGGATCACGGAGGCCATGCGCTTCCTGCCTGACGCAGCCGGCCTCGACCTCCTGGAAGACCTCCGGATCACCCACCTGGTGGTCCATACCAAGGCCGTTCAGGGAAAAGGCGGCAAGCTCCGGCCCTGGGAGCGGGAGTTTCTCGGGAGACGGGTGGACCTGGTCCACACCGCCGGGGAGGCCCGGGTCTACCGGCTCAGAGGGGTCCGGAACAGGTCGGCGAGCGAAATCTCGAGCCCCGGCAGCAGCGGGGTCGTGAGGACGTCGGTCGGATCGACGATCCAGTACTCACGGACTCCGCAGCTGAGAATCCTTCGCATCGACGGCTGATTCGGCATCGTCCTCCCCTCCAGTCCCCCAACCCCCCGCCTTGCTATCATGCGAGCACGTGAATATCGGCTTCCTCTCCAACGAGTACCCGCCGCTTCCGTCCGGGGGCATCGGGACGAGTGTGCGCAACCTGGCCCGGGCCCTGGTGGGGCGGGGGCACCGGGTGACGGTGGTGGGGTGGGGGCCCGAGGCCCGGTTCGAGGATGGCGGGGTGCGGGTTCGCTTCCTGGGCGCGACGCGGCTGCCGAGTCTGGGGTGGCTCCTCAACCGCGGCTCGGCCCGGCGTGAGCTGATGCGGCTGATCGAGGCGGAGGGGCTCGACGTGGTCGAAGCTCCGGACTGGTGCGGGCCGTCCGCCGGGCTCCGCCTGCCGTGCCCGATCGGCGTCCGCTGCCACGGCAGCGCGACATATTTCGCCGAAATCCTGGGTGAGCAGGTTCGCTCCAGCGTGATGCTGGCCGAGCGCATGGCGCTGGAAGGGGCGACCGGGCTGGCCTCGGTGAGCCGCTTCACGGCCGGCCTCACCCGCGAGCTGTTCGGCCTCACGGACCGCTTCCGGGTGATCCCGAACGGCGTCGATCTCTCCCGCTTCCGCCCCGGCCTTTCCGAGGAGCTGGAGCCCGGCACGGTGCTCTATCTGGGGACGCTCGTCCGCAAGAAGGGCGTGCTCGACCTGGGACCGGCGTTCTCCCGGGTCGTCCGCCGCGAGCCCCGCGCCCGCTTGGCTCTGGCCGGACGCGACAGTGCCGACCGCCGCACCGGCTCGGCCTCCACCTGGAGCCTGCTGGAGGCTTCGCTCTCCACCGCGGCCCGGGCGCGGACCGATCTTCTCGGGCTGGTGCCCTATGAAGAGGTCCAGGAGCGCATTCGCCGTGCCGCGGTGTGCGTGTTCCCGTCCTACGCCGAAGCCCAGCCTCTCGCCTGGTTGGAGGCCATGGCCTGCGCCAGGCCGCTGGTCGGTTATGACCTGGGATGGGCGCGCGAGGTGGTGCGCTCGGGAGTCGACGGCATCCTGGTGCCGCCGGGCGACACCGCGGCGCTCGCCGACGCGGTCCTCGGGCTGCTCGCCGATCCGGAGCGGGCCGCGGTTCTCGGCGCTTCGGCGCGGGCGCGGGTCGAGGCCGAGTTCGACGCCGGACTCTCCGCGGAGCGTTCGCTGGACTGGTACCGGAGCCTGGGAGCGCGGGGGTGAGGCGCCTCGCGAAGCGCGCCCTGGCCGGCCTGGGTCTCCAGGTCAGCCGGATCTCCGACACCGTCGTGATGCCGCGGCCGGTGCCTGGACCCGCCCGGTCGGACTGTCCGGGCCTGGACTGGAACGCGGCGGAGGTGGACCGCATCCTCGCGGGTCCGCTCCGAGATCACGGCCGCTCCGTCGCGGCGATCCCAGGCTACGACCCCAGAAATCCGTTCTTCGGATTCACCGACGCCGCGGCGGACGCCGTGCTGTTCATCGACTCCAGCCACCGCGGCGGCACCGGCAGCGACGTGAACGTCCTCTTCCTGGAGATCGTGCCGGCCCTGGCCCCGGGCGCCGCCTTGCTATCATGGGATCCTGGCGCGGCCTCTGCGGCTCGCCGAGAGGGAGCTAGATGAAGCACTGGTTTCTGCAGCCGTCCATGGAAGACCGCTTCTACATCTGTGGCGGCTGGCAGATCTTCAACCGTGCGTGCGATCTCGCCGGAGGGACGCGGGAGGTGGAGCTGTTGACCTACCGGCACCGGGAGGCCGGTCACCGCTTCCTGGACGACGTGCCGAGGTCCGAGTTGGCGGCAGGGATCGTCTGGGTCTACTGGTCGTCCCACGTGCGCGAGCTGGCCGAGCGGCTGGCGGCCTGCCCCCGCGTCGTGCTCTACGCCATGAACGAGGACTATGGCAGGCATTTCGGTCAGATCACACCGCCGCGCTGGCCCATCGTAGCGCTCAGCCGCTTCATCGCCGCGCACTATGCGCTCAAGGATCCCTGGCGACTCATCCACTACCTCCCGCCTGCGTTGCACCCGGCTGCGGTCAACCACCACGGTCCGCGCGATCTCGACGTGCTGATCCATGTGCGCAAGACCACGCCCTACGTCCGCAACGAGCTGATCCCTGCCCTGGAGCGGCGCCTGGCTACGAGGGTGCTCCGGGACTGGGTGCCGCAGGAAGAGTTCCTGGCGCTGCTCAACCGGAGCCGCACGTACATCTACTGGGTTCACCGGCAGATCCAGAGCCTGTGGATCCACGAGGGGTTCGGCATGCAGCCGCTGGAGGCTATCGTCTGCGGTGCCACTCCTGTCGCCAACGCCTACGGCGGGCTCTCCGACTACCTGGAAGCGCCCTACAACTGCCGCAAGATCGGCGTCCACTCCCTGGAGTACGACCTGCTGCAGATCGAGCGCTCGGCGCGGGAGCACGGCGGCGGCAACCCGGATGAGGAGCGGCTTCGGCACTATTACGGGGAGGAGCTGTTCGCCCGCCGGTTCGAGGCCGTCGAGCGCGACCTCCAGCTCTACTTTGATTCCTGCCCGTCTACGCCGCCGCAGGCGTTCGACATCGAGCCGGCGAGGCCTCCGATGCACCGCCGTCCGTACGTCTGGCTCCATCGCACCGTGCGGCGGGCCTACAAGGAGCTTCGGGGGATCCGGCCGCGATGAAGGCGACCGCAGGCTACGACCGGGACTACTACCGGGCTCTCGACACCACGTCGCTCCGCTCCGCAAGGCACGTAGTGCCGCGCGTGCTCGAGCTTGTGCAACCCGGGCGGGTCGTGGACGTGGGTTGCGGCCGAGGGAGCTGGCTGAGCATTTTCCTGGAGCACGGGGTCGCCGAGGTGCTGGGTGTGGACGGCGATTGGGTCGACCCTGCCGGTCTCCACATCCCGCGGGAGCGGTTTCGCTTTTGCGACCTGCGGCAGCCCTTGGAGCTCGATGGGACGTTCGACCTCGCCGTCTGCCTGGAGGTCGCCGAGCACCTGCCTGCCGAACGGGCAGAGGGTCTCGTCGAGACTCTGACCCGGCTGGCGCCGGTGGTTCTCTTCTCCGCCGCCATACCCGGTCAGGGTGGTGTGGGGCACATCAACGAACAGTGGCCGGACTACTGGGCGGAGCGGTTCACCCGCTTCGGCTTCCGGCCGGTGGACATCCTGCGGCGCGAGCTCTGGGACGATCCGGAGGTGGTCTGGTGGTACGCCCAGAACACGATGATCTTCGTGCAGGACAAGCGGCTGTCCGAGCTGCCGCGCCTCCGGGAGGCCGCCCTGTCGACCCCGCCGATGCTTCCCCGCCTGGTTCACCCGCGCCACTACCTGATCAAGGTGGAGGCGCTCCGCGACCGGTCGGAACCGGAGCGCATGTCCCTGCGGACACTTCTCTCCCAGATGCCGCGTGTTGCCGTCCATGCCCTGGCCCGGCGCCTGGGCCGCAGGAGCTGAGAGCGGTGGCACCGCGCTTCTCCCTTCTCCTGACCACGCGCAACCGCCGGGCGGAGCTGCTGCGGACGCTGGCGGTCATGGCGTCGGCGATCCTGCCAGGCAACGAGGTGCTGGTTCTGGACGATGCCTCGGAGGACGGCTCGGCCGAGGCCGTCGCCGCGGCCTTTCCCTCGGTACGCCTGCTGCGGCATGCCACCCGGACAGGCTACATCCCGGCGCGCAATGAGCTCCTGGCCGCCGCCCGCGGGGAGCTGGCCATCAGTCTGGACGACGATGCGGAGATCGTGACGCCCGGCTTTCTGGAGCGCATCGCGGAGCACTTCGAGTCCCACCCGCGGTGCGGCGTGGCGGCGCTGCGCATCGTCTGGGGCCAGTCGATCAGCGACGCTCCGGACGTACCCGGGGAGCCGCGGCAGGTGCGATCCTTCGTGGGTTGCGGCCACGTGTGGCGCCTGGAGGCGTGGCGCTCCCTGCCGCCCTACCCGGCCTGGTTCGAGATGTACGGCGAGGAAGGCTTCGCCTCCTTCGAGCTGCTACGGCGCGGTTGGGAGGTTGACTTTCTTCCATCGGTCCTGGTGCATCATCGGGTGGAGCTTGCTGGCCGTCCGGCAGGCGAGCGCGCCTGGCGCTATCGGCGCCAGCTCCGCGCCGGACTTTTCCTCGTCTGCCTGTTCCACCCCCGGCAGGTGCTCGCGCGCCATCTGGCCTACGCCTTCCGGGACCAGATGAGGCGCCTCCGCGGGAGCGACCGCAGGCTGGCGGATCTGGCCTGGGTCGCGAAGGAGCTGGCCCGTCATGCTCTTCTCCTCCACCGGGAGCGCCGAGCCCTCTCGCCGGACCAGTGGCGGTCTTGGCAGGCTCTGGAACCCGAGGTGGTTTACTCACCCTCCGGGCCGGCCTGAAGAGACTCTCCCATGTCCCTTGCGCGCCGGTTTCTGGAGAGACTGCCGGAGAGAGAACGGTGACGCTCTCGCTGATCGTCTGCACGCTGCGCCGGCCCGAGTCGGTGCGGCGGCTGCTCGCGGCGGTGGCGGCCCAGACCCGCCGGCCGGACGAGGTGCTGATCGTGGATGCCTCTGCGGATGGCGAGACCGAGGCTGTGGTCCGCGGCTTTCCCGGCGTCGACTACAGCCGCGTGCCGCCGGAGGAGCGGGGCCTCACCCGCCAGCGCAACTGGGGGATCGCCCGGACCCGCGGCGAGCATGTGGCCTTCCTGGACGACGACACCGTGCCCGAGCCCGGATACTTCGCGGAGGTGCTGGCCTGCTTCGAGCGCCACCCCGGAGCGGTCGGCGTCGGCGGCTACATCTCGAATGAAGTGGCCTGGACGAGGACACCACGGGCGGCCGGCGGCCCCGCTTCACTCTCCGTCTTCCGTCACGGCGAGTGGGAGCGGCGCGAGGACTTCCGCTGGCGCCTGCGCCGGATGCTCGGCCTCGACAGCCCCGCCGGACCCGGCCGCATGCCGGCCATGGGCCACGTCCGCTCGGTCGGCTTCTTCCCGCCGGACGGCGAAGACCATCCGGTCGAGCTGTTCATGGGCGGGGCCGCGACGTGGCGCCGCGATCTCCTGGAGAAGGTGCGGTTCTCGCCCTGGTTTGCGGGCTACGGCCTCTATGAGGATCTGGATTTCTGCCTGCGAGTCTCTCGGGATGGGGGCCGTTTGGGCGAGCTCTGGCTCTGCACTCGCGCCCGGCTGGCCCACCTCCACGAGGCCGCGGGCCGGCCGAACCGCTTCCGCTACGGAGAGATGACGGTGCGCAACGGCTGGAAGGTCTGGCGCCTGCGCTGGCCGTCGCCGTCCTGGCCCGACCGCGGACGGTGGTGGGCGACGACCCTGCTGCTCGCCGGCTGCCGGCTGATCGACACAGTCCGCGGACCCGGGCGGACCGCCAGGATCGCCGCCGTGACCGAGGCGCTCGGCCGGCTCTGGGGCGCCGTCACCCTGCTGTGGGACCGCCCCGAGGAGTCTCGATGAGCACCGACCAGATCGTCCGGGTCGTGGACCCGACGCCCGCCGGCCTCGTCCGGGCCGCCGAGGCGCATCCGGACTCGTGGATCGCCTGGTACGACCGCCGGCTGGAGCCGTTCCTGGCCGATCCGGAGTCCTGGCCCGGTCTCGCCAAGCACCGTCTGGAGATCCTCCACGTCGGCCGTCTCCAGGGCACCGACGTCCCGGCCCGGTCGCTCGGCTTCGTGGACTTCGACGCACCCGGGCTCCTTCCCGGTCCGGCCAACCGCCGCTTCGGCACGCCGCTGATCTCTCCGGCCGCGGGCCTGATCCACGCGGCCGCCCTGCGCGCGCTGGCTCCGGACCCGAAATCGAAGAACCTCCAAGCCTTCCTTATCGATGTAGGGCTGAGAGGCATCCAGCACGGTCTCGATCCCTCTTCGGAGCCGGCATTGCTCCGCGAGCCGGTTCCGGCCGAGGTCTGGGAGTCGATGAAGCCGGCGCTCGCGGAGGCCGATCTCGCGAGGATCGTCCGCCGCCGGTACGGCCGGCTCTGGGTGGGTTTTCACGCCATGGCCCGGCTGCTGTGCGACGACCGGATTCCGATCCTCGCGATGTTCCGGGGCTGGATGGCGTCCGCTCCGGGCACCGTGGACGCCCCCGCGCTGGCTGCGCTGCATCCGGTTCCAGAGGAAGAGAGAGGGGATGCGACGGTCGACGTCCTCATCCCCACGCTCGGCCGGCCGGGTCCGCTGCGGGACGTGCTCGACGACCTCGCGGGCGAGACTCTGGTGCCGCGGCGGGTGATCGTGATCGATCAGGGCGGAACGGCCGAGCCTTCCGGCGAGTGGCCGTTCGAGCTGGTCTTCCTCACCCAGGCCGAGCCCGGAGCCTGCCGGGCGCGCAACGCGGGTCTCTTAGAGGTTCGCTCCGAGTGGGTGCTGCTGCTGGACGACGACGTCCGGCTGCGCCCCGGCCTGATCTCCTACCTGGTGCGGACGGCGCGGGCCTACGGCGTCGAGGCGGTCAGCTCCGCGGTGCATCTTCCTGGGGAGTCGCCCGCCGGCGGCCTGCCTCGGGTCTGGCCGGTCTTCGCCAGCGGCGCGTCGCTGGTCTCGGCGCGGGCCATGGAGAAGGCCGGCGGCTTCGACGAGAACCTCGAAGGCGGCTACGGCGAGGACTACGAATTCGGTCTCCGCCTGCGCCTCACCGGCACGGAGGTGCTGTACGCTCCGGGCGAGCCGGTGCTGCACCTCAAGGCTCCGGCGGGCGGCTTCCGCGAGCGGACCTCGAGCCTCCCCTGGTCGGGCGAGCCGGTGCCGCCGCGGCCGGCGCCGCCGGTCCTCTACTCGCGGCGCAAGCACCACACGAAATCCATGCAGAACGGCTACCGTCTCTACTACTCGCTCAAGCGGCTGAGCCGCGCGCCGTTCTACGCGTGGCTGCGGGAGCTGCGCGACACGGCGAAGCAGTGGGAGCGCTCGGTCTGGTGGGCGGACCGGCTGGGTGATCTCCACGGTCCCGAAGAGGAGCGCGAGCCATGATGCCCGCCGCCGGCGCGCTTCATGGAGGAGCTCTGGCCTGCCCGGTCTGCCACGGCCGGCTCCAGGCGACGGAGAGCCGGATGACCTGCGAGGGCTGCGGCTTCTCCGGCCCGGTGGTCGACGGCGTCCCCGTCCTTCTCCATCCCGAGTCGGTCTTCGCCGGCTCATCCGAGTCGTCCGCTTCGTTGGAAGCGACCTACTTCGCGCCCAAGGTCTCCGAGAACCCGGCCAAGCGGCGCCTTCGCCGGAGCCTGCCGGCCCTGGCCGTGGACTACGACGCGCATTCCACGGACGAGCTGGTCCGCCGGGAGCTTTCCGGGCAGACCGGACTCAAGGGTCTGGTGGTCGGCGCGGGCGAGCGGCCGCGCGACATCGAGACCCGCTTCCCGGGTGTCGAGTGGCTGACCACGGACGTGGACGGCGCCTACCGGCCGCACCTGGTCGCGGACGCCCTCTGGCTGCCGGTGGCCGACGCCTCGGTCGACCTCGTGGTGGCGGAGATGGTTCTGGAACACCTGATGGACCCGATGCGCGGCGCCGCCGAGATCCAGCGGGTCTGCCGGCCGGGCGGGCTGATCCTCGTCAAGGTGCCGTTCTGCTTCCCGTGGCACGGCATCCCGTTCGACTTCTTCCGCGTTACCCCGTCCGGCGTCCGCTCGCTGTTCCGCTCCACCCGGCTCGTCCACCTCGGCCGCTGCATGGGGCCGTTCGGCGCGCTCGCCTACCAGCTCGATTCGGCCCTCGTGAACCTCGCCGCGAACCGGACGCTGCGGCGAGCCCTGGTCGTCCTCTCCCGCTTCCTGTTCGGCGGCTTCAAGGTGCTGGACCGCCTCGCCTCCACGCACGTGCGCTGGCTCGTGAGCCCGGCCGGCGTCACCTACGTGGGCCGGAAGACGGAGACGGAAGCCAGCGCCGCCGCCATCCTGGCGGAGCTGACGGAGCGCTACGGGCGGGGACCGTGAGCCAGCCGCAACGAATGGAAGAGATATCCCGGGTTCCCGGCGTCCGCCGCCTCTGCATCGTCAGCCACGTGCTGCACTACCGGCACGGCGGCGTGATCCACGCCTATGCTCCGTACGCCCGGGAGATCGAGATCTGGGCCGACCTGTTTCCCGAGGTGGCGATCGCCGCGCCGTGCGAGGATGGACCGCCGCCGGGCGACGCGGCGAAGATCGACCGGCCCAACGTCCGGATGGATCCCCAGCCCCGGGCCGGCGGTGACTCCGTGGGCGCCAAGCTCCGCCAGCTCGCCATGCTCCCCTGGATGATCTGGACGCTGGCCGCCGCCATCCGCCGCTCCGACGCCGTCCACGTCCGCTGCCCCGGAAATCTGGGGATTCTCGGGGTGGTCCTGGCGCCGCTTCTCTCTCGCCGGATCATCGCCAAGTACGCCGGCCAGTGGACCGGCTTCCCCGGCGAGGCCTGGACCGTGGGCCTTCAGCGCCGCATCCTCGGCTCGCGCTGGTGGCGCGGCCCGGTGACGGTCTACGGCAGCTGGCCGGGCCAGCCGCCCTGGATCGTGCCGTTCTTCACCTCGGTGCTCGACCGCGGGCAGGTGGAGCGCGCCCGCCGCGCTGCCGACGCCCGTGTCGCCGTCCACCGTCCCCGCGTCCTCTTCGTCGGCCGCCTCTCCCGCGCCAAGAACGTGGACGCGATCCTCGACGCGCTCGGCCGGCTTCAGAAGGAAGGGATCGACCTCGCCTTCACCGTGGTCGGCGACGGCCCCGAGCGCGCAGCGCTGGAGGCCCAGGCGGCGCGGCTCCGCGTCCCGACGACGTTCGCCGGCGCCGTGGACTTCGACCGCGTGCTCGACGCCTACGAGACTCACGACGTGCTCGTGCTCGCCTCGGAGACCGAAGGCTGGCCGAAGGCGATCGTCGAGGCGATGGCGTTCGGCCTCGTCTGCATCGGCTCCGAGCGCGGGTTGATCCCGCAGATTCTTGGGGACGGTGGCGACGAGAGGGGTTTCGTCGTGCCGCCGCGCGACGTGGACGCCCTCGCCGCCGCGCTCCGCCGTGCTTCCGATCCTGCCGAAGCCGGTCCGATGGGCCGCCGCGCCGCCGTGTTCGGCCAGCGGTATTCGCTGGAGGATCTGCGCGAGGCGCTGCGGGCCGTGATGACGGAGCGGTGGAGTTGATCCCCGGAGTCCTCCACCTCGTCGACACCCTCGACCCCGGCGGCGCCGAGCGGGTGGCGGTGACGCTGGCCAACCACTTGTCCCGCGAGTTGTCCCGCGAGCGCTTCCGGCCGTTCCTTGGGACCACCCGCCGGGAGGGCGCGCTGGCCGCCGAGATTCTTCCCGACGTCGGCCGCATCGCCCTGAACCGGCGCCGCACGCTGGATCTCCGGGCGCTCGTCCGGCTGGCGGCGTTCATCCGGGAGAACGACATCCGGATCGTCCACGCCCACGCGTCGGCCCTGATCTTCGCCGAGATGGTCTCGGCGCTGGTGCCGGGGCTCAGGGTCGTCTGGCACGACCACTTCGGCCGGTATCTGGAGGAAGCGCGCCCGGAGTGGCTCTGGGGACCGCTTGCCCGCCGCGCGGCTGCGACCGGAGCGGTGCTGGCGGTCAACGAGGATCTGGCCCGCTGGTCGCGCGAGCGGCTGGGCGTCCCGGCGGTCTATCTTCCAAACTTCGTCTCTGATTCGCAGCCTCCGGCTCCGATTCCCGATCTGCCTGGCGAGTCCGGCCGGCGGGTCATCTGCGTGGCCAACCTGCGCGCCCAGAAGGATCACCCGAACCTCCTCTGCGCCTTCGCCCTGGTCCTGAACGCCATGCCGGACGCCCGCCTGCTCCTGGCGGGCTCGGACGTGGAGCCCGGCTATGCCGCCGCCGTCCGGGAACAGGCCGGACCGCTTGGAGACCGCGTTCACTTCCTGGGCTCGAGGTCCGATGTGCCGGCGCTGCTCCAGGCCTGCGATGTCGGCGTGCTCGCCTCGGCCTCCGAAGGCTTCCCGCTGAGCCTCCTGGAGTACGGCCGGGCCGGCCTGGCGGCGGTGGCGACCCGGGTCGGGCAGTGCGCGGAGGTGCTCGAAGACGGCCGGTCGGGCCGGCTCGTCCCTCCCGGCGATCCCGAAGCGCTCGCCGCGGCGATCCTGGAGCTGCTGCGCGATCCGGCGCTCCGGACGGACCTCGGCGGGCGGCTCCGGCGGCGCGTCCGGGAGCGCTACTCGCCGGCCGCGGTGATGGCGCGGCTCGAGGCCGTGTACCATAGGGTTCTCGCCCCGTAGCCAGGAAACCCGATGGAGCTTCGTTCGACCGCCAACCCCCTGCCCCCCCTGATCGCGCGGCGGGCGCCCGCGGCCCGGCCGGGCATCCGCTGGTCCGACGTGCCGAAGCGCGACCGCTACCTGCTGCTGTTCGTGCTGATCCACGCTCCGATGTGCGTCTACATGCGGTCGATCTCGTTCCTGCCGACCGTCCACGCCCTGATCGCGACCGGCCTGGGCATCCTGTGGTGCACCGTCCGCTACCGGCCCTCGCTCGCGGTCAGCGCCGCGGCCTACATGGCCGGCTCCGAGGTGGTCTGGCGGATGACCGGCACCGGCCTGTTCTGGGAGCTCGGCAAGTACGGCGTCGCCTTCATCCTCCTGCTGCTCTTCGCCCGCCTGCCCAACCGCCGCACCACCAACTGGACGGGCCTGCTCTATCTGGGCCTGCTGGCGCCGTCGGCGGCCCTGACCGTCCAGGCCCTCGGCGTGGAGCTCGCCCGCGACGCCATCAGCTTCAACCTGTCCGGCCCCTTCTGCCTGGCCGTGACCGTCCTCTTCTTCTCCAGCATCCGCGCTGACTCCATCGACCTGGAGACCACCGTGTTCGCGCTCCTGGCGCCGACCGTCGGCGTGCTCGCGATCTGCGCCTTCAGCACGGTGACGGCCAGCTCGATCTACTTCTACTCGGAGTCCAACTACGTCACCAGCGGCGGCTTCGGACCCAACCAGGTGTCGGCGGTCCTCGGCCTCGGCGCCCTGCTCTCGCTGCTGCTGGCGTTCCAGCGCGCCAGGCCCTGGATGCGCTGGACGTTCTTCGGCCTGGCCGCCGCGTTCCTGGTCCAGGGCGTCCTGACCTTCTCGCGCGGCGGCGTGCTCAACGCGGTGATCTGCATCGCCACGCTCTGCGTCCACATGGTGCGGCAGCCGAAGATCCGCGCCACGGTGCTGGGGATCCTGGTGGTGTTCATCTTCGTGGGCGCGACGATCATCTTCCCGCGGCTGAACGAATGGACCGGCGGCGCCCTCCAGGAGCGCTACGCCAGCACGACCGGCGGAATGCGCGCGACGATCGTGGAAGAGGAGGTGGAGATCTGGGAGGAGTACCCGGTGATGGGCGTCGGGCCGGGCATGTCCAAGTACTTCCGCTCCGGGATGACCGGCTACGAGGTGGCGTCGCACACCGAGTTCACGCGGCTGCTGGCGGAGCACGGCTCGCTCGGCCTGCTCGCCCTGCTGGTGCTGCTGGGGATCGCCGGCAACGCCTACCTCCAGGCGCCGACGGTGCTGGAGAAGGCCTGGGTGTCGGCGCTGTCGGGGTGGGCGTTCATCGAGATGAGCCACTCGGCCATGCGCATCGCGGCGATCTCGCTGCTCTTCGGCCTGGCCGTGATCCGCTGGGGGAGGCGCGACTCCTGAGCACGGTTCGGTCCCAGGACTCCCCGGGGTCCCGGAAGTTGCCGCGGCTCGGCGTGCTCGGCCCGCTGCTCGGCTCGAACCCCGGCTGGCCGCCGGGTCAGGGCGAGATCGTGGCGGGGCTTCTCGCCCGGGAGGGCTTCTCCGTCCGCACCGCCTCCCACCGGGTCAACCGCTGGCTCCGCCTGGCCGACATGACCGCGCGGCCCCTGCTCTGGCGCCGCCGGGTGGACGTCCTGATCGTCCTGGTGTTCAGCGGCGACGCCTTCCGCCTGGTCGAGGCGGCCAGCTCCATGGCCGCGCTGGCCGGTCTCCCCCAGGTCTTCTGGCTGCACGGCGGCGGCCTCGTGGACTTCACCCACCGCCACGCCTCCCGGGTGGACCGGGTGCTCAACCGCGGCAGCGCCTGGGTCGCGCCCTCGGGCTTCCTGGCCGAGCCGCTGCGCGACCGCGGCTTCGACGTCCGCGTCATCCCCAACGTGATCGACCTGGCGGAGTACCCCTACCGCCACCGGCCCCGGGCCGCCCCGCGCCTGCTCTGGATGCGCACCTTCCACGAGCTCTACCGGCCGGACCTGGCGCTGCGCACGCTGGCCCTGCTGCGCGAGACCCACCCGCAGGCCACGCTCACCATGGCCGGTCAGGACAAGGGGCTCCTCGCGGAGACCCGCCGTCTGGCCACCGAGCTGGGACTCCTGGGGCTCGCTTCAGCAGTCCGCTTCGCCGGGCTCCTCGACGCCGAGGGCAAGCGGCGGGAGTTCGCGGCGTCCGACATCTTCCTGAACACCAACCAGGTGGACAACGCGCCGGTGAGCGTCCT
Source organism: Holophagales bacterium (assembly GCA_031390755.1). GTDB lineage: Bacteria > Acidobacteriota > Thermoanaerobaculia > Multivoradales > UBA5704 > DATMER01. Next base: position 152,100 of record JANMTS010000105.1, on the reverse strand, counting down.
CGAAGCCGCGGCGTTCGGCCTGCCCGTGGTGAGCACGGACGTGGGCGGCATCCCGCATCTCCTCCGCAACGGCGAGGAGGCGCTGCTCGTCCCGCCGGGGGACGCCGCCGCGCTGACGGCCTCGGTGCGGCGGCTGCTGGACGAGCCCGGGCTGGCCGGCCGGCTGTCGACGGCGGGGCGGAGTGTGGCGGAGCGCAGCGCGTGGCCGCAGGTGCTGCCGCTGTGGAGTGAGCTGCTGGCGTCCGTCCACGCCTCCGCGGGGTCGTGAATTCTGTTGTAACTCTCCCGCAACTCGCAGCAGAAACCCCGTCGTTTCGTGTCAAGCTCCCGTGAGTCACATCAGAATTCCTGTTTGTCGCATCCGCAACCCCGCGAGTCGCAGCAACTCACATCCAACTCGCGTCAGAATTCCCCCGAGTCGCAGCAGAATGATGTGAATCGGATGCGACAAACGAGGTTTCTGCAGCGACAAACTCGATTGCGGATGCGACAAACGGGATTGCGGATGCGACAAACCCGGTTGTCGCAGCAGAAAACCCGGGAGTCACATCAGAATTCAGGGTTTTCTAGGCAAGCATCAGGAGGGGCTCGAGCTGCGCGATCTCGTCCGCCTCCTGGCCGTGCATCGCGTGCCAGAGATCCCAGTCCTGCTGGAGCCCGAGCCAGAATCCCGCGGACACACCCAGGACGCGCCCGAGCCGGAGCGCCGTGCTGGGCGTGACGGCCCGCTTGCCGCGGATGATCTCGTTGAGTCGCGGGAAGGAGACCCCCAGGCGGATCGCGAATGACGCCTGGCTCACGCCGAGCGGCTTGAGGTACTCCTCCAGCAGCATCTCGCCGGGGTGGGTGGGAGCCCGGAAGCGGGGCAGCCGGCGCTCGACGAGGGTGTCGCGCTCCAGCGAGTAGCTCTCCGTCTCAATGGTAATCGGTGATTTCGACTTCGTAGACATAGCCTTCCTCCCAGCGGAAACAGACCCGGTACTGACCGTTGATCCGGATGCTGTACTGATCGACGCGGTCGCCTTTCAGGCGTTCGAGCCGATTCCCCGGCGGAGACATCAGCTCGACGAGCAGACGCGCCCGGTTGAGCTGGTCCAGTTTTCTCTGCGCGGCCGCCCAAAGCTCCAGCGGCAGGCAGGAGCGGGCGGCCTTGCTGGTCTCGCCGTCAAAGATGTCTTCGGTACCCTTGTCGGCGAAGGTCCGTATCACGGAGTCCATTATAACGGCTGACGGAATATCCGGCAAGCGATAGAATGAATCCGATGCCCACCAGCCCTCCTCCCGCATCCTCTCCGCTCTACACGGCTCTCCTGGAGCGCGCCGTCCTCCCCGTGGGCGACCGGCTGGTCGGCCAGCGGATGATGCGGCGGCTGGGAATGCTTCGGGAGGCGCAGTGGTGGGACCCGGCGCGGATCGCGGCCGAGCGCGGGCGGCTGCTGCGCGAGCTGCTGGCGGTGGCGTACCGGGAGGTGCCGTTCTATCGCTCGCTTTGGGACGAAGCCGGTATCGCCGATATCGGGCCGGGGGGGCCGGACGATCTCGCGCGCCTTCCTCCGGCGACCAAGACCGATCTGCGCGCCGGGTATCCGGACCGGACCACGCGCGACACGGGCCAGCGGTTCCATGAGAGCTGCTCGTCCGGCTCCACCGGGGCCAACTTCTGCGTCCGCGAGGACCCGGAGACGACGGGCTGGCACCGGGCGTCGTTCCTCCTGGCGCTGGAGTGGTCGGGCTGGCGGATCGGCGATCCGCATCTCCAGACGGGCATGACGCTGCGGCGCGGGCTCGTGAAGGGGATGAAGGACCGGCTTCTCCGCTGCGCCTACGTCTCGGCGTTCGACCTCTCGGACGAGGCTCTCGACCGCGGGCTGGAGATCCTGGAGCGGCGGCGGCTGGAGCATCTTCGCGGCTATCCGGGAAGCCTCTACTTCCTGGCCCGGCGCGCCCTGGAGCGCGGGTGGAGCCGGCCGCTGCGCGGCATCGTCACCTGGGGCGACAATCTCCATGCGCACTACCGCGAGACGATCGAGCGCGCGTTCGGCGTCCGGGTGCTCGACACCTACGGCATCGGCGAGGGCATGCAGGTCGCCGCGCAGTGCGAGCAGCACGGCCTCTACCATGTCCATGATCTCGACGTGATCGTGGAGTGCGTCGACGACGACGGCCGGCCCGTGCCGGCGGGCGAGACCGGCCACCTGCTGCTGACCCGGCTCCACCCCGGCCCGATGCCGCTGATCCGCTACCGGGTCGGCGACCTGGGCATCCTGTCGTCGACGCCGTGTCCGTGCGGCCGGGGCTTCGCCACGATGGCGTCGGTCCAGGGCCGGGACACGGACGTGGTGGTGACGCCCTCGGGCAACCGGCTGATCGTCCACTTCTTCACCGGCATCCTCAATCACTTCCCGGAGGTGGAGAGCTTCCAGGTGGTGCAGGAGACGCCGGGCGAGATCGTGGTCCGCGTCGTCCCCACGGCGGGCTTCTCCAAGGAGACGCCGCCGGCTATCGTGGCCGCGCTCAGGGCCAAGGGGGCCGACCTGGAGATCGAGATCGAGCCCGTGGACGCGATTCCGGTGGCGCCCTCGGGGAAACGGCGGTTCGTGGTGAGCCGGATCTCGCCGTCTGTGCGAAACTGAGAGGAGCCCACAAGGAGACGATCCATGGCGACACGACGGATTCTCACGGCCCTGGCAGCCCTGGCAGGCTTGATCCCGGCCAGCGTTGCCGCGCACGTCCTCCCGCTCACCGCCCGGCAGCAGGTCGAGGCCTCGGACCACGTCGTCGTGGCGGTGGTCGAGAGCGCGAGCGCGCGCTGGAGCGGCCGGCTGATCGTCACCGACTATGGGCTGAGGATCGAGGAGCAACTCCGGGGCGAAACGCAGGAAGGAATCGCGATTACTCTGCCGGGCGGCACGATCGGCAACGAGACCCACGAGACCTGCCTCGCGCTGCCGCTCGCGGTGGGCGAACGGTATCTACTGTTCCTGGGCGATCTTGGCAGGGGTGACCGGCCGGGTCTCTCGCCGCTCGTCGGCGGGCCGCTGGGCGCGGTCCGCGACGGCGCCGGGTTCGCGGCAGCCGTGCGGTCGGTCCGCGGCTTCCTGGAGGGGGACGGATCCGGAGATCTGGAGGCCCTGGTCGCCGCCGAGCAGGAGGGGATCCGGCAGACCCAGGACGAGTTCACGCTCGGCACCCTCGCGGTGCCGCCGGTGGTCATGTCGCCGCTGCCGGGATCGTCGGAGTTCTCGCCGTACGACCAGGAGCAGATGGACTACTGGAACGTCTATCAGCCGGACCTGTTCCGGGTCGGCTCCCCCGCGAACGACTGGCATTTCGGCAACGGCGTGTCCGAAGTCGCCGGCTTCCCAAGCGATGCGAAGATGCAGGCCGAAGCCGGACAGCCGTGGATGGGCACCACGGTCTCGTTCACCCTTTCGCGGATAGTGGACGGCCGCCTGGTGGAGACGGACATCGCGCTCAACCCGGCCGTGCGCTGGACGCTCGACGAGGCCGCGGCCACGCGTCCGGACGGTCCGCTCTCCTTCCGCAAGGCGCTGCTCGGCAATCTCGGGATCGCCTGGGGATTGCGGAGATCGTTCAGCCTCAGCGACCGGGAGTCGGCGGTGACGGCCTCTGCGAACCGGGACCATGCCGCCACGCTGTTCTCGGACGACGCGGCGGCGCTGCGCGCGGCCTTCGGAGGAACCCAGATCCGGGACGGCCTGATCAGCGGCTACAGCATCCTGCCGGCGCCGCTCCGGCCGCGGCACGTGGCGATCCGCCTGACCCCCGGCTCGGTGAAGGCCGGCGCGCGGTTCAAGGTGGTCAATCCGATCAAGATCGAGAACGTGGGCACCGAGACGATCGCGAACCCTAAGATCGACATCTACCTCGTGCCGGAGCGCTTCAGTCTGGACGGAGCCGTGCTGCTGAAGAGCCTCAAGGTCGGCGGCAGTCTCGCGTCGCGCGGCGTGCGCAACGTCACGGTGGGCAGCCTCACGGCTCCGAAGACCCTGCCGCCCGGCGTGTACTTCCTGGCGTTCCGCCTGCGGGCGGCCGGCGACGAATACCCGGGCAACGACACGGCCTGGAGCCCCTACAACGTCTTCCTCGACGTGAAGGCGCCGTAAGCTCTGCCGCGCCTCTGCATCCTCACGCAGTACTTCCCGCCGGAGATGGGCGCGCCGCAGGTGCGCCTGTCCGAGCTCGGGGAGCGCCTGATCGATCTCGGCTGGGAGGTCGAGGCGTTGACGGCGCTGCCGAACTATCCGGCGGGCCGGATCTTCCCGGGCTATCCGCGGCTGCGGCCCGCCGTCGAGACCGTCGGCCGCATCCGCACGGTCCGCGTGCCGTTGATCCCGTCCCAGAAGGGGTTCCTGAAGCGGCTCGCCTGCTACTTCTCGTTCGTGGCGTCGGCGGCGTGGCACGGACCGCGGCTCGCGGCCCGGCCGGACGTGCTGCTCGTGGAGTCGCCGCCGCTCTTCCTGGGGTTCGCGGCCTGGCGGCTCGCCCGGCGGTGGCAGTGCCCGTACGTGCTCAACGTGAGCGACCTCTGGCCGCAGTCGGCGATCGAGATGGGGGTCGTGAAGCCCGGGCTCGCCACCCGCCTGGCCGAGCGCCTGGAGCTGGCCCTCTATGAGAAGGCCGCGGGCGTGACCGGCCAGTCCGAGGAGATCGTCCGCTTCGTGAGCCGCCGCGCGCCGGGGACGCCGGTCGAGGTCGTCACCAACGGCGTCGACCCCGCGCGCTTCGGACCGGCCATGGCGGACTCGGCCGCGCTCGACCAGGTCGGCCCGGAGCCGGGGCCGGTCTTTCTCTACGCCGGCCTGCTCGGCTTGGCCCAGGGGCTCGACCAGATCCTGGACGTGGCCGCCTCGCTGCCGCCGGAGGTGCCGGGCCGCTGCGTGCTGGTGGGGGACGGGCCGGTGCGCGAGGCGCTCCAGGCGCGGATCGACCGCGAGAAGATCACCCGCGTCCGCCTGCTGCCTCCTCAGCCGCGGGACCGCATCCCGGCCCTGCTCGCGGCGTCGGACGTGGCGGTCGCCACGCTGGGGCTGCATCTCCAGGGCGCGGTGCCGAGCAAGATCTATGAGGCCATGGCTTCGGCCCGGCCGATCTTCCTGATCGCCAAGGGCGAGGCCGTCGACCGGGTGGAGCGGGCCGGCTGCGGGATCTCCGTCCTGCCCGGCGACCTGGACGGCGCACGAAACGCCTGGATCCGCCTCGCGACCGACGCGGACCTGCGAGCCCGCCTCGGCGCCGCCGGCCGCCGAGCCGCGGAGACCACCTACGACCGGGCGCGGATCGCCGAAAGGCTGGATGGATTCCTGAAGAGCTGCCTTCAGGTCTCCCCCTCTCTCCCGTCCCGGGGAGAAGGGGGAGAGGGGGCCGGGGGGTGAGGGCGCCGGGGGGTGAAGGCCCATGACGGAAGCCGACCGCATCCTCGAAGAGAACCGCCGCCGCGCCGCGGAGATCCCGGCCGGGTTCTACGACCTCGACCGCGCGGCCAACCTCTTCCTGCGCCACGGCCAGGAGCGGGCGCTGCGCGACGCCCTGGAGACGGCCGGCCTCTTCCCTCTCATGAATCGGAAGATCGCCGACGTGGGCTGCGGCTCCGGCAACTGGCTGGAGACGCTGGAGCGCTTCGGCGCCTCCCGCGGGGCGCTGGCGGGGATCGACCTCGATGCCGGAAGAGCCGAGCGTTGCGCCGCCCGGTTCCCCGGCGCGGACATCCGGGCCGGCGACGCCTCCCGGCTGCCCTGGGCGGACGCGAGCTTCGGGATCGTCCTCCAGAGCACGGTCTTCTCGTCGATCCTCGATCCCGCGATGCGCAAGGCCGTGGCCGCCGAGATGCTGCGCGTCCTGGCGCCGGGCGGGGTTATCCTCTGGTATGACTTCTTCGTCGACAACCCGGCCAACCCGAACGTCCGCGGCGTGGGCCGGCGCGAGATCGAATCCCTCTTCCCCGGATGCGAGGCCCGGATGCGGCGCGTAACCCTGGCGCCGCCGGCCGCGCGTCGGATCGTCCCGGTCTCCTGGACGCTCGGGACGGTGCTCGAATCGCTGCGGCTGCTCAATACTCACCATCTGGCCGCGATCCGGAGGCGTGCATGACCCCGGTCACCCCCGCCAAGACCCTGGCTTGTATCGTGGGGGCGCGCCCCAACTTCGTGAAGATCGCGCCGGTGCTCGCCGGTCTGCGGGAGATGGCGCCGGGCGTGCGGCCGGTGCTCGTCCACACCGGCCAGCACTACGACGCGGCCATGAGCGACCGGTTCTTCGAGCAGCTCGGGATTCCCGAGCCGGACGTGCATCTGGAGGTGGGCTCCGGTCCGCACGGCCAGCAGACCGCGCGCGTCCTGGAACGCTACGAGTCCTGGCTGCTCGCCGCCGATCCGAAGCCGGCCGCGACGCTCGTGGTGGGGGACGTGAACTCGACCGTGGCCTGCGCGCTGGCCTCGGTCAAGCTGGGCGTGCCGGTGATCCACGTCGAGGCCGGCCTGCGCAGCTTCGACCGCACCATGCCGGAGGAGATCAACCGCGTCCTGACCGACGCGATCTCGGACCTGCTGCTCGTCTCGGAGCCGAGCGGCGTGTCGAACCTGCTCGCCGAGGGCCGGCCGGAAGGCTCGATCAAGCTGGTGGGGAACGTCATGATCGACGCCCTCACCCTCCAGCTCCAGGCCGCGCGGGATCTGCGCCAGCCGGAGAAGCTCGACCTTCAACCCGGCGGCTATGCGGTCTGGACCCTTCATCGGCCGTCCAACGTCGACGACCCCGTCGCCCTGACCCGCGTGATCGCGTCGCTGCAACGCACCGCGCTGAAGCTGCCTGTGGTCTTTCCGGTCCACCCGCGGACCGAGGCCCGGCTGCGGGCGGCCGGCCTGGAGCCGATGCTGGCGGGCGATCCCCGGGTGATCCTGACCGAGCCGCTCGGCTACCTGGAGTTCCTGGGCCTGTCGTCGCAGGCGCGGCTCATCGTGACCGACTCGGGCGGCCTGCAGGAGGAGTCGACGGCGCTCGGCATCCCCTGCCTGACCCTGCGCTCGACCACGGAGCGGCCGATCACGGTGTCCGAAGGCACGAGCACCCTGGTGGGGAGCAACGGGTCGCTCTTCGACCGCCTCGTGGAGGACGTCCTCGAAGGGCGCTACAAGAAAGGCCACTGCCCGCGCCTCTGGGACGGCCGCGCGGGCCGACGGGTGGCGAAGGAAGTGGCGTCGTTCCTGGCGGGAGCTTGAGAGGCCCTCACCCCCCGGCCCCCTCTCCCGGTCCGCCCGAGTCCACCCGCCCCGGGAGAGGGGGAGGCTCGGCGGCTACGGCGCTGGCCGACGGCCGCGATGCTCGCGACGCCCTCGCCCTGCTTGCCGCGAGCCCTGACGGCGCGGAGCTGGCGGCGCTGCACCGCATCGGTCCGGCGCTTTCCCTGCGCGCCCAGCGGCTGGGGATCGAGGGGCCGGCCACGCGGTCCTGGCGCCGGTCTCTTCTAGGGGTCACGGCCAACCGCCTTCTCATCGAAGACCGCCTCGCCGCCCTGGGCGTGACCCTGGGCGAGGCTGGGATCCCCTGGCTGCCGATCAAGGGCTGCGATCTTGGAGCGCGTGGCGCGCGTGGAACCCGGGTCTACGAGCGGCCGGAGGAGCGGCCGGTCGCGGACGTGGATCTTCTGATCGCCGAGGCGGACTACCCGCGGGCGCGGAAGACCCTGGAAGCCGCCGGCTGGAGATCCCTCACCCCGGGACTCCGGATGGACAGCTACCTCCTGGAAGAGGGTTACGCCTGGCAGGCCGCGGACGCGAGCAACCTCCTCCTGGAGGTCCATCACCGGCTCTGGGGGATGGTCCCGGCGGGGATGGCGGGGTCGTTCCTGGACGCGGCGACCCCGGACCCGGCCCTCGGCCCGACCGCGCGGCGGCTTCCCCTGGCGCACGCCTGGCTGCTCGCGGCGGTCCATATCTGGCTCAACCCGCCGCCTCGGCCCCTGCTCGCGGTCTGGGATCTGGAGCGGATCGCCGCAGTGGCAGATCCGAGCCTGGCGGATGCCGTTGTCGATCTGGCCCTGACTTGGAGCCTCGAGCTTCCCGCCGCCCTGGCCGCCGCCTACGCCGCCGGCCTCTGGAATTCGCCGCCCAACCGGCGCATCGCCGATCTTCTCCTGGACCGGCTCCGTCCCGCGGAAAACCTCACCGCCCGCCGCGCACTGGAGGGCCGGATCGAGGACACACCGTTGTCCGCGATCGTCCTCGCGCGCCTGCTCTCGTTCCGGCCGAGCCGCGCCGGCTGGCGGTCGCTTCCGCGGCGGATCTGGGCGCACCCCGGCATCGTGGAGATGGAGACGCCGTCGGGATCGAGCTGGCCGCGCCGCCGCCTCGCGCATGTGCTGAGATCCATCCGTTAGAATGCCCGACTCGTGGAGATCCTGGAGACCCTCATGAACGTGCCCTTCTTCCGCCCCGATCTCAACGAGACCGAGATCGCCGAGGTCGTCGACACGCTGCGCTCGGGCTGGCTCACCACCGGCCCCAAGGTCAAGCGGTTCGAGGAGGCCTTCGGCGAGGCCGTGGGCGCGCCGCACGCCATCGCGCTCAACTCCTGCACCGCCGCGCTGCATCTCGCCGTCGAGGCGCTGGGGCTGGGCAGGGGGGACGCGGTGCTCGTCCCGACCATGACGTTCGCGGCGTCGGCCGAGGTCGTCCGCTACGCCGGCGCCATCCCGATCCTCGTGGACTGCGACCCGGTCACGCTCAACATGGACCTGGAGGACGCCGGGCGGAAGATCGCGGCGCTCAAGGACGGTCGGCTCGAAGCCGCCCCGGAGGGGGCCGAGGTGGTGGGCATCATCCCCGTCCACGTGGGCGGGCACATGATGGACATGGACGCCATCGCCGCCTTCGCGCGGCGGCACGGCCTCTGGGTGGTCGAGGACGCCGCCCACGCGCTGCCCGCGGCGTGGCGCCCCGGGCCGGATCATCCCTGGCAGCGGTGCGGCGAAGGGGTCGCGGACGTCACCTGCTTCTCGTTCTACGCCAACAAGACCGTCACCACCGGCGAGGGCGGCATGGCCACCACGCGCGACCCCGGCCTGGGCGAGCGCATGCGGATGATGTCGCTCCACGGGCTCTCCCACGACGCCTGGGGACGCTTCTCGAAGGGCGGAAACTGGGACTACCGGATCCTCGCGCCCGGCTTCAAGTACAACCTCACCGACATGGCCGCGGCGCTCGGCATTCATCAACTGGCGCGGGCCGAAGAGATGAGGCTGGCGCGCGAGGCGATTGTCTTCCGTTATCTGAAATCTTTCCAAGACGTGGAAGCTCTTGAGCTGCCGCCGGTTCCGGACGACCGGATTCACTCCTGGCACCTGTTTCCTGTTAAACTGAGACTTGCAAAGCTAACGATTGATCGCAACGGTTTCATCGCGGAGCTGAAGGAATCGGGTGTTGGCTGCTCGGTCCATTGGCGTCCTCTGCATCTCCATCCCTATTACGCGGAAACGTTCGGGTGGAGGCCGGAGGATCTGCCGGCCGCCACGGCGGTCTGGGAGCGGCTGATCTCCTTGCCTCTCTTCCCCGCGATGACGGATGCGGAGCTCGAATATGTCGTCGCCGTCGTCAAGGGAATCTGTGAGCGCCACGCCTCTCCTCCTGGGGCGGGTGGCCCCAGCGATGCGGGCTCCGGCTGAGCCCGGGCTGCCCGGCCTGGGACTGTCCCGAGGCGTGGAGGTCGCCTTCGCCCTCGCCGGGCTCGCCGCCGCCTCGCCGATCCTTCTCGCCGCCAGTCTTCTCGTCGCGGCCACCTCGCCCGGGCCGGTCCTCTTCCGCCAGCAGCGGGTGGGCCGCAACGGCCGCCCCTTCACCCTGGCCAAGCTGCGGACCATGCGCGTCGCGCCCGAGGGCTCCCAGCTCACGGCGTCCGGAGATTTGCGCGTCACCGGCGTGGGCCGCTGGCTGCGCCGGCTCAAGCTCGACGAGCTGCCGCAGCTCTGGAGCGTGGTCCGCGGCGACATGTCGCTCGTCGGCCCGCGCCCTGAAGTCCCGCGCTACGTCGACGCCGCCGACCCGCTGTGGCGGGCCGTGCTCGCGGCCCGGCCCGGCCTCACCGACCCGGTGACCCTGCGCCTGCGCGACGAGGAGGCCCTGCTCGCCGCGGCTGGCCTCGAAGAGGGAGAGGTGGAGCGCTTCTACCGCGACAGCCTCCTGCCCTGGAAGCTCCGCGGCTACCGCGACTATCTGGCCCGCCGCACCTGGGCTTCCGATCTGGGCGTGCTCGCGGCCACTCTCCTCGCCGTGCTGCGGCTGCACCGGCCCGAGCCTCCGAGCCTGTCGGAGATCACGCAGAAGGACGGCGAGCCGTGATCCACGACACCCAGCCGATCCCCAGGCCGCCGATCTGGACCAGGTTCCTCTACCGGCAGGTCCAGCTCCTCCTGGATCTGGCCGTGCTCGTGGGGGCGTTCGTCTTCACCTATCAGCTGCGCTTCGACTTCCAGATTCCGGAGGACGAAGCCCACCGCATGCTGGTCCAGATCCCGCTGGTCCTGCTGCTCCAGTTCTCGGCCCTGGCGCTGGCCGGCATCTACAGCTTCATCTGGCGCTACGTCGGCCTGCGCGAGATGCCGGCCTTCCTCAAGGCGGCGGCCTTCCCCCTGATCGTGCTGCTGCTGCTGCGCTTCGGCCTGCCGGACATCTACCACCTCTGGCGCGTGCCCCTCTCGGTGATCCTGATGGACGCGCCGCTCGCCTTCGGCGGCGTGCTCGGCCTGCGTGTGTTGCGGCGCGTGCTCTACGAGAGCTACGAGCACGACCGGATGGACCGGACCGCCTCCAAGGCGCTGGGATCGCTGCGGCACAAGAAGCCCGTGCTGCTGGTCGGCGCCGGCCGCGGCGGCGTCCTCGCCGTGCGCGAGATCGCGAGCCGCGGTGACATGGACATCGAGGTGGTGGGCTTCGTCGACGACGATCCGATGAAGAAGGGGACGGTGATCCACGGCGTGAAGGTGCTCGGCACCATCCGCGACCTGCCGCGCCTGGTGAAGGATCTGGAGATCGACCACGTCGTCATCACCATCGCCGAGACCCGGCGCCAGCTCCTGCAGCGCATCGCCGAGACCTGCCAGAAGAGCGGCGTCCGCATGCGCGCGATCCCGGGCTTCTACGAGATCCTCCAGGGCAAGGTCGAGATCAGCCGCATGCGCGACGTGGCCCTGGAGACTCTGCTCGGCCGCGAGCCCGTCCATCTCGATCAACGCGAGCTGGACCGCTTCCTCGGCGGCCGGCGCGTCCTGGTCACCGGAGCCGGCGGCTCGATCGGCTCCGAGCTGGCCCGCCAGGTGGCCCGCTTCAACCCGGAGCTTCTCCTTCTGGTCGACCGCGCGGAAGGGGCGCTCTTCGAGGCCGACCGCGAGCTGCGCCAGCTCCGGCCCGACCTGGAGATCCTGACGCTGATCGCCGACGTGGTCGACTCGCCGCGCATCCGCACGCTGCTGACCCGCTACCGGCCCGAGGTGATCCTCCACGCCGCGGCTCACAAGCACGTGCCGCTCATGGAGTCGAACGCCTCCGAGGCGATCAAGAACAACGTCTTCGGCACCCGCATCCTGGGCGAGCTGGCCGGCGAGCTGAACGTGGAATCCTTCGTGCTGATCTCCACCGACAAGGCCGTGCGGCCCAGCTCGATCATGGGCGCCTCGAAGCGCATTGCGGAGCTGGTGATCCAGGATCTCGACAGCCGCTTCGAAACCCGCTACGTGGCGGTCCGGTTCGGCAACGTCATGGGCTCGGCGGGCTCGGTGATCCCCATCTTCCGCGAGCAGATCGCCCGCGGCGGTCCGGTCACCGTGACCCATCCGGACATGATGCGCTACTTCATGACGATCCCCGAGGCCGCGCAGCTCGTTCTGGAAGCCGGCGCCATGGGCGACCGCGGCGAGATCTACGTCCTCGACATGGGCGAGCCCGTGCGCATCCTCGACCTCGCCCGCGACCTGATCACCCTCTCGGGCTTCCGGCCGTTCGAGGATATCGACATCTCCTTCACCGGCCTGCGCCCGGGTGAGAAGCTGTTCGAGGAGCTGTCGGTCTCGGGCGAGAGCATCTCCAAGACCCGGCACCCGAAGATCTTCATCGGCCGGCTCGCCGCCTTTCCCGCGGACAAGATCGCCGACGGCCTCAAGCGCCTGGCCGTGCTCTGCCGCAACGGCCAGGAGGGCGAGATCCGGGCCTTCCTCGCCGAGCTGCTCGACGAGGCGAACCTGCTGCGGGCGCGCTCCGGCGCGGACATCCTCCACTTCCCCGGCCGCGCCGTCGGCCGCGCCCGGCCGTGAGCCGAACGCTCCTCCTCCTGCCCGGCCTCCTGGGGGACGCCGGCTCCCTCTGGCAGCAGGTGGAGGATCTCGGCCGGGATCATCAAGTCATCGCGGTCGACTACCTCGACACGCCGGGCCTCCAGCCGCAGCTCGACGCCCTGGCCCGGACGCTCGACGAGCGGGGAGCGCGCCGCGCCGTGCTGATCGGCCAGACGCTCGGCGGCTATCTGGCCCAGGCTTTCGCCCGGGCCTGGCCGGACCGGGTCGAGGCCCTCGTCCTGGTCCACTCCGGTCTGCCCGACCCGAGCCTGGGGAAGCGAATCCGCCGGGATCTGCGCGTCGCCCGGCTGCTGCCCTGGCCGGCGATCCGCTGGTATCTCCACAACGCCCTGAGCAAGATGATCGCCGGCCTGGAAGGGTCCGGCGATGTCGGAGACGTCGACGCGGCCCAGGAGAAGATCGTCGCGGAGCACTTCCGGCAGCGCTTCGCCGAGCGCCTGACAAAGCCGATGGTCCTGGCCCGCTACGGCCTGATGGCGAACCTGCACGACTCCCCGCCGCTCACGAGCGCCGAGGTCAGCCATCTCCAAGGCCGCGTCCTGATTCTGGGTTCCGAGGGCAACGTGTTCGCCCGCCAGCTGCCCAGGATGCGGGAGATCTTCTCCGGCGCCGCGGTCCACTCCATGGGCCGGCGGCACAACATCTCTCTGCTCATCAAGCCCGTGGAGAGCCACCGGCTCATCCGGGAGCTGTTGGCCGGGCTCCCTCCGCAAGACCCCTGACTCGCCTGCGGGATCACCGGACACCGTATTGACTGATGAGTGGAAGCTTGCCCGCTTTTCCTTTAGAATCGCTGCTAATTTATCTGTCTCGATGGAGTTGAGGGAGTCGGAGTCATGGAAAGCCTGCGCCAGGATTTCATCTACGCCCTGCGGTTCATGCGCAAGCATCGCGGGTTCGCCGTCCTGATCGTGCTCTGCCTCGCGCTGGGGATCGGCGCGAACAGTGCCATCTTCAGCGTGGTGGACGCGGTGCTGCTGCGTCCGCTGCCCTTCCCGGATGCCGACCGGCTGATGGTGCTGCTCGACGTCCATGAAAGCGCGGGCAGCGGGACCGAGGAGTTCAACGTGTCGGGCGCGAACTTCCTGGCCTGGCGCGCGCAGAGCCGGTCGTTCGAGGCCCTGGAGGCCATGCTCCCCAAGCCGTTCAACCTGACCAGCGACCGCGAGCCCGTGCGGATCGACGGCGCGGCCGTGACGTCCGGGCTTCTCGGCCTCGTCGGCGCCCAGACGGAGCTCGGCCGCGGCTTTCTTCCGGACGAAGACCGGCCCGGCGGCAACCGCACCGCGGTCCTGTCGCACGAGCTCTGGGAGACGCGCTTCGGCTCCGATCCCGCCATCCTGGGCAAGGGCGTCACCCTGGACGGCCAGATCTTCACGGTGGTCGGCGTGCTGAAGCCCGGCTTCCACTTCCTTCAGGATGCGGACCTGTGGGTGCCCCTGGCGCTCGATCCCGCGGCGCCGCCGCCGCAGCATCAGCTCGTGGTGGCCGGCCGCCTCGGCAAGAACGTGGACGCCGACGAGGCGCAGTCCGAGCTGGACACCGTGGCGACGCGCCTCGCCCGCGACAACCCGGACACGAATGCGGGCTACGGCGTCAAGGTCGAGCCGCTGCGCGACAACCTCGTCAAGGACCGCCGACGCGGGCTCCTTCTCCTGCTCGGCGCGGTCGGCCTGCTGCTGCTGATCGCCTGCGCGAACGTCGGCAACCTGCTGCTGGTCCGGGCCTCGGAGCAGCGCAACGAGATCGCCATCCGGGCCGCCTTCGGTGCGAGCCGCGGCCGGCTCGTGCGCCAGACCCTGACGGAGAGCGTCGTGCTGGCCCTGGCCGGCGGCATCGCCGGGATTCCGGTCGCCGAAGCCGCGCTCTGGATCCTGCCGCGGATCGCGCCGGAGTACGCCTCGCTGCTTCAGGACGTGCGTCTCGACTTCCGCGTGCTCGCCTTCACCTTCCTGATCTCCATGGTCACGGGCCTCCTGCCGGGCCTGCTGCCGGCGCTCAAGACCTCGACGCCGAACCTCTACCGCCGGCTCACGGCGGGCGGCGGCCGGCGCTCCACGGAGGGGGTGCGGGGGCGCAACATCCAGGGCAGCCTCGTGGTGTTCGAGGTGGCCGTGGCGCTGCTGCTGCTGGTCTGCGCCGGCCTGATGATCAAGAGCTTCGCGCTGATCAACAACGTGCCGCTCGGATTCGACCGGGACAACGTGCTGACCGCCCAGGTCTCGCTCTCCGACGCCGAGTACGACGCCGCGCGCTCCGCCGCGTTCTGGCGGGATCTGCTCGGCCGGGTCTCCTCGCTGCCGGGGGTCGTCTCCGCCGGAGCCACCACGGCGCTGCCGGTGGACGAGTTCGCGGTGACCACCACGTTCACCCTGGAAGGGGTCGCGAACGACGGTCCGGCCGAGACCCAGATGGCCAACTTCCGCCGGGTCAGCCCGGACTACTTCAAGACGATGAAGATCCCGCTCGTCGGAGGCCGCGAGCTCACGGCCGGCGACGACGCCTCGGCCGCGCCGGTCGCGGTGGTGAGCGAGTCCATGGCCCGCCAGTACTGGGACGGGCAGAGCCCGATCGGCAAGCGGCTGCTGCGCACCAGCGAGGCCGCGCAGAACCGCTGGCTGACCGTGGTGGGAGTCGTCGGCGACATCCAGGACTCGGCGCTCGGAGCCAAGAACGGAGCGACGTTCTACGTCCCCATCGCCCAGGGCTCCCGGCCGACGATGGTCCTGGTGGCGCGGACGCAGCCCTCGGTGGACCCGCTGAGCCTGGCCTCCCCGGTGCGGAGCGCCGTCCTGGCGCTCGACCGGAACCAGCCGGTCGACGAGATCCAGACGCTCGAAGACCACATCTCGGGCTCGCTCGCCCGGCGCCGGTTCGACACCTTCATGCTCACCCTGTTCGCGGCGCTGGGCATGGCGCTCGCGGTGCTGGGCATCTACGCCGTCCTCTCCTACTCGGTGAGCCAGCGCCGCCACGAGATCGGAGTGCGAATGGCCCTCGGCGCCCAGACCGGCGACGTGGTCCGGCTCATCCTGAAGCGGGGGATGGGGCTCGCCATGGCCGGCCTCCTGATCGGCCTGGCCGCCTCGCTGCTCTTCACCCGGGTCATGGAGAGCCAGCTCTACGGCGTCCGACCGACCGACCCGATCGTGTTCGCGGCCATCGCGGTGGGCCTGATCCTGGTCGCGCTGCTCGCAAGTTGGCTCCCCGCGCGCCGCGCCGCGAGGCTCGACCCGATCGTCACCCTGCGGGCGGACTAAAGCGCCGGGCCTGCCGGCTGCGCCTCGGCCACGCTCCGCTCCAGCTCCGCGAGGATCTCCTCCATGGCGTGGCGCGTCGGCCCGGCGAGCCTCTGCCGCTCTTCCTCGATCACGGCGGTGAGACGGATGACGGTCGGGCCCTCGAAGACCTTGCGGAGGTCCAGCTCGACGGGGAGGACTTCCTGGATGAGGGTCACGACCTGTGTGGCCAGGAGAGAGTTGCCGCCCAGGTCGAAGAAGCTCACGTCGACGGGCACGTCGTCGACGCCCAGAACCTCGGCGCAGATGCCGGCCACGAGAACCTGGAGCGGCGTGCGCGGGGCGGCAGGCTCGGAGGGCGTGGCCGTGTTACCGGGCGTGGCCTGCTCGAGCGGCTCGGGGAGGGCGCGGCGGTCGGCCTTGCCGCTCGGGGTGAGGGGCATGGACTCCAGGGGGATGAAGAAGGCCGGGACCATGACCTCCGGCAGCTTCGTCCGCAGCCAGCCGCGCAGCTGATCCGGGGATGGACCCCAGCCCGGCTCCGGCACGTAGTACGCGGCGAGCCGGTCGGTCCGGTTGGCCGGGACGACCACGACGGCTTCCCGCACGCCGGGGAACGCGCCGATCACGGCCTCGATCTCTCCCAGCTCGATCCGGACTCCGCGGACCTTGACCTGGTGGTCGATCCGGCCCAAATACTCCAGGCAACCCTCCAGATTTCCATTCGGCAGCCAGCGGGCGAGGTCGCCCGTCCGGTAGAGCCGTTCGCCGCCCGCGGCCGGGATGAATCGCTCGGCGGTGAGGTCCGGGCGCCGGTGGTAGCCGCGGGCCAGGCCGATTCCACCGAGGAGCAGCTCGCCGGGGATGCCCGGCGGCACCGGCTCGAAGCCCCGGCCGACGACGTGGGCCTGCGTGTTCGCGATCGGCCGGCCGATCGGCACGGAGTCGAGCCGCGCCGCGGGATCGGACGCCCAGAAGGTCACGTCGACGGACGCCTCGGTCGGGCCGTAGAGATTGTGCAGCTCCACTCCGGGGAGCCGCTCGTGGAACCGGCGCCGCAGGGCTTCGGGCAGGGCCTCGCCGCTGCAGATCACCCGCACGAGCGAGCGGCAGCGCTCCACGCCCGTCCGCTCCAGGGATTCCAGGAAGACCTGAAGCATGGACGGAACGAAATGCAGGGTGGTGATGCCTTCGCGGGCGATCGCTCCGGCGAGGTAGGCCGGATCCTGGTGGCCGCCGGGCCGGGCCATGACCAGGCG
Organism: Holophagales bacterium; assembly: GCA_031390755.1. Lineage (GTDB taxonomy): Bacteria > Acidobacteriota > Thermoanaerobaculia > Multivoradales > UBA5704 > DATMER01. The sequence continues at coordinate 135,241 of JANMTS010000105.1, read as the reverse complement.
CGCCCCGGCGATCAGCGGCCAGAACAGCTCCCAGACCGAGACGTCGAAGCTGATCGGGGTCTTCTGGAGGACGCGGTCGGCCGGCGTGAGCTTGTAGGCCTCCTGCATCCAGAGCAGGCGGTTGACGATGCCGGCGTGCGGGATCATCACCCCCTTTGGCCGGCCCGTGGAGCCCGAGGTGTAGATGACGTAGGCCAGCTCCGCCTCGTCGACGGGCTCGGCAGGATCGACGGGGAGCGGAACGGCGGAAAATTCGGAGGCGAAGGCATCGTCGAGGATCACTGTCGCTCCCGAATCCTCGGTCATCAACGCCAGGCGATCGGCCGGGTAGCCGGGGTCGAGCGGGACGTACGCGGCGCCGGCCTTGAGCGTTCCGACCAGCGCGACCATCAGCTCCAGCGAGCGCTCCAGGCGGATGCCGACCCGCTTCGCATCCCGCGAGCGGAGCCAGGACGCCAGCCGGTCCGAGCGCTCTCCCAGCTCCCGCCAGGTGAGGACGCCGGCCTCGGAGGAGACGGCCACGGCGTCCGCGTCTCCATGAAAAGCGCCATGAAAGAGGTCGTGGAGGGCGGTCCCGCGCGGATAGGCCATGGCGGTGTCGTTCCGCTCCGCGAGCCAGGCGCGCTCGCCCGGGGTCAGCATGGGAGCGTCGGTCAGGGGAAGCTCCGGATCGGCAGTCAACGCGCCCAGTAGATTGAGCAGGTGGCGGAGCGTCCGCTCGCGCTCGTCGGGGCTGAACGCGGCGGCGTTGAAGTCGAGGTCGAGCCGGAAGCTCCCCTCGCCGCCGAAGTCGCTCACCAGGAGGTCCAGCCGGTCGAACGAGTGGCCGGAGTGGAGCAGCTCGAACCGCACGGGCAGGCCGCACAGCTCCTTGAAAGCCACGCTCTGGTAGTTGAAGTAGACGTCGTAGACCCGCGCGCCCTCCGGGTTGCGCACCGGGTGGCCCTGCCAGCGGGCGGCCTCCACCGTCTCCCTCTGCATCTTGCGGGCGAGGCTGGCGAAGGTCTCGTCCGGGCCGACCTCCACTTCGAGGGGAACGGCATTCATCATCAGCCCCGGCGTCCCCCGGAAGCGGGCCGGGCGATTGGCGAACGGGGTGCCGAGCCGCAGCCGGCTCTCGCCGCTCAGGCGATGCAGGAGGGTCACAAGGGCCGAGGCGAAGACGACCGACGGCGAGAACAGGCCCAGACTTGCGGCCGTGGCCCGGGCCTCGGGACCGAGGCTCGCGGAAAGGCGGACCGTCTCCGTGGTCGCGCCGTCTTCAGATCGACCGAGGCGGCCATAGAAGAGATTGGCTGCGGCGGGCCGGGCGAGCTTGCGCTCCCAGTACTCGCTGGCGCGGCGGCCCTTGTCCGAGAGGCGTTCGGCCCGCTCGGCGGCCACGTACTCCTCGTAGGGGGGAAACCGGGGCGCCTCTCCGTGGAGGTAGAGGTCGGAGAGCCGGCGCGCCAGCAGCTCCAGCGTCCAGGCGTCCGCGGCAAGGTGATGGACGCTCAGGAACCAGATCCAGCGCACCCCGCGCGATGAGCCCACACGGAGCAACGCGGAGTCGAAGAGCCGGTCTCCCAGATCCATAGGGCGGGCGGAACGCTCGGCGAGCCATGCGGGAAGATCGTCGATGTCCGGGATCTCCAGGGTCTCCAGAGGAAGTGGTCCGGGCTCGGAGACCGTGCGCCAGGGCACGCCGCCCTCCTCCCGCACCCGGCTGCGGAGGATGTCGCATCCTTCGAGCAGCCGGTCGAAGGCGCGGGCGAAGGCGGCCGGATCGAGGTCAGTATCTACCGGGCAATCCACGGTAAAGGTCACGGTGGCCCGGTCGAAGTAGAGTTGCACGTCCGGATGCAGCCGGTCGGCGAACCAGAAGAGGAGCTGGCCCTCCGTGAGGTTGGTTTCTACAGGGCGGGGAGTCCGGACGCGGGACTCGGCGAAGAGCGCCGGCAGCGGGCCGGACGGCTCGACGGCCAGGGATTCGAGGGATTGGAGGAAGGCGTCCCGAAACCGGCGGGCCGTGGCGGCATCGAAGAGATCGGTGCTGAATTCGAGGAAGCCGGCGAGGCCGTCCGGCCCAGTCTCGTCCGGTCCGAGAAACAGCGTCAGGTCGAGCCGCGACACGCCCGGGTCCACGGGAACCGGACGCACCGCGAGCCCCGGAAGGCCGACGGTCCGCCGTGCGTCCTGGAACGAGAAGCCGACCTGCCGCACGGCCGCGCGGCCGAGGTCCCGGTCCGGCTGGACCGCCTCCACCAGCTTCTCGAACGGCAGCCCCTGGTGCGCGTAGGCCTCCAGGGCCACGGACCGGACGCGCGCCAGCAGGTCGGTCCAGGCGGGAGAGCCCGAGAGGTCGATCCGCAGGGGAAGGATGTTCACGAAGAGGCCGATCAGCCCTTCGACCTCGGTGCGGTCGCGGCCGGCGACCGGCGTTCCGACGACGAGGTCGTCCTGGCTCGCGGCGCGGTGGAGCGTCGCGGCGAAGGCGGCGAGCAGGGTCATGAACAGGGTCGTTCCCTGGCGCAGGCCGAGCTCCCGGAGCGCCGCCGTCAGCGATGCCGGCACGCCGATCGGGAGCGTGGCGCCGCGGAAGGTCTGGACCGCCGGTCGCGGCCGGTCCACGGGCAGGCTCAGCACCGGCAACCCGCCGCCGAGCTTCGATTTCCAGAAAGCCGTCTCGGCTTCGGTCTGGAGACGGGAGCGCTGCCAGGCCGCCCAGTCGGCGTACTGGATGGGCAGGTCGGGCAGTTCCTTCCTTAGATAGAGCGCTTCAACATCCCGGACCAGGATGCCTAGCGATCCGTCGTCGCAGATCGCGTGGTGCAGCGCCAGCAGGAGCCGCCGGGAGCCGCCGTTCAGCCGGAGGAGCGCGGCGCGCAGCAGCGGCCCCCGCCGCAGGTCGAACGGCCGGCGGGCGTCCTCCCGGGAGAGCCGGTCGGCCTCGATCGTCCGCCGATCCGCGGGCAGATTCCGAAGGTCGATCACCGGAAGTTGGGAGGAGCCGACGGGATCGATCACCTGGACCGGCCGGCCCTGGACGGTGTCGAGCCGGGTCCGGAGCGGCTCGTGGCGGCGGACCGTCCCCGCCAGGGCCAGCGCGAGGGCGGCCTCGTCCAGCGGTCCGTGGAGATCCAGCGCCTGGGAGAGGTTGTAGACCGGGTTGCCGGGCGACAGCCGGTCCATCACCCAGAGGCGCTCCTGGGCGAAGGACGGCGCGAGCGGTCGTCCCCGTTCGAGGCGCGGGATGGCGGGCTCCTGCTGCTCCCGGCGCTCGCTCTCGAGTCTTGAGGCCAGGCCGGCCACGGTCGGCGTCTCGAACAGGGCGCTCAGAGGGAGCCGGACGCCGAACGCCTCCTCGATCCGGGCCACGACCCGAGCGGCCAAGAGGGAGTGCCCGCCCAGCTCGAAGAAGCTCCGGTCGCGGCCGATCCGCTCCACGCCGAGAACGCGGCCCCAGATCGCCGCAACGTCCTCCTCGATCGGCCCGATCGGCCCGATCGGAAGGCCGCCGAGATTCTCGATCCCGGCCGGCTCGGGGAGCGCCCGGCGGTCCACCTTGCCGTTCGGGGTGAGCGGCAGGGCGTCTACCACAACGATGCGCGACGGGATCATGAACCCGGGAAGGCGGCGGGTCAGATCGATGTGTAGATCCTCCCGTCCGACCACCCAGGCGACAAGCCGGGAATCGCCACCGACCTCCCGTATTGCGGCCACCGCCCGGGTCACGCCCGGGCAGGCTTCGAGGGCGGCCTCGACCTCTTCCAGCTCGATCCGGAAGCCGCGAACCTTGACCTGCTGGTCGAGCCGGCCGAGAACCTCCAGGGAGCCGTCCGGACGGCGCCGGGCGAGGTCGCCGGTGCGATAGAGGCGCTGGCCTGGCTGGCCGAACGGATCAGGAACGAATCGCTCCGCCGTCAGATCCGGCCGTCCCGCATAGCCGCGGGCCACTCCGACGCCGCCGATGAGCAGCTCGCCGTGGACGCCCGGTGGCACCGGTTTCAGATTCCGGTCCACCAGGTGGATCGAGGTGTTGGCGATCGGCCGGCCGATCGGGATCGTCCGGTCCGTCCGTCCGATCTCCTCGACCTTGTGGGCGGCGGACCACACCGTGGTCTCGGTCGGACCGTAGAGGTTCCACACCGCGGCGGTCCGTCCCAGCAGGGCGCGGGCCAGCTCCAGCGGCAGCGCCTCGCCTCCGCAGAGCGCGGTGAGGCGCGGCGAGCCGGTCCAGCCCGAGTCGATCAGCATCCGCCACGTGGCCGGCGTCGCCTGGAGCACGGTGGCGCCCACGCGGTCGATCTCCGCGGCGAGCCGGACGCCGTCTGCGGCGGTCTCGCGGTCCGCCACCACAACCCGCGCGCCCGTGATGAGAGGAAGGAACAGCTCCAGCGCCGCGATGTCGAACGACAACGTGGTCACGGCGAGCAGGGTGTCGCCGGGGCTCAGGCCGGGGCGTTCCGCCATCGACAGCAGGAAGTTGACGAGGGCGCGATGCGGGACCTGGACGCCCTTGGGTCGGCCGGTCGAGCCGGAGGTGAAGAGGGTATAGGCGAGGCCCTCACCCCCGACCCCTCTCCCGCCTCCCCGACCCCACTCCCCGGGAGAGGGGCGCCCCCTCACGCCCGAAAGCGTCCTGGCGCCGGAGTCTTCGATCATCCAGCGGAGGCGCTCCTCGGGATAGTCGGGGTCGAGGGGAACGTAGAAGGCGCCGGCCTTGAGGATGCCCAGGAGGCCGACCATCATGTCGACGGACCGGTCCGCTTCGAGGGCGATGGCGATCTCCGGGCAGTCGCCGAGATCGCGGGCCAGAGCGTCGGCGAGGTCGTTCAGCTCGCGGTAGGTGAGGTGCCGGTCTCCGACCGAGAGCGCGATGGCGTCGGGCGCTCTCCGGACCTGCGCCTCGAAGAGCTGGTGGACGCCCATATTGACGCCAATATCCGGGAGGGCCTTCCGGGTGTCGTTCCACTCCGCCAGGAGCTGAGCCCGCTCGCCGGGTCCGAGAAGAGGAAGGTCCGCCACGGGAGTTTCCGGGTCCGCCTCCAGCAGAACCAGGAGAGAGGCCGCCCAGCGGGCCACCGTGGTCCTGTCGAAGAGATCGGTGTCGTGCTCGATCCAACCCACAAACCGATCCTCTTCCTGGCGGAGCGAAAGAGTCAGCTCCAGCTTGGCCGTGCCGGTGCCGACCTCTTCGATGGGGAAAGAAGTCTCCGCCGCAGGCTGGAGAGCAAGCAGGGCCTGGAAGAGCGGCGTCCGGCTCGGGTCGCGGACCGGCTGCAAGGCTTCGACGAGCCGGCCGAACGGGAGATCGTGGTGGGGGAACGCGGCCAGCGTGCGCTCCTTCACCTGCTCGATCACGCCGGCCAGGGTCGGAGCGCCGTCGAACCGGGTTCTGAGCACGACGGTGTTGGCAAAGAGGCCGATCAGCCCCGCAATCTCCATCCGCTGCCGGTTCGCCACGGGCACGCCCACGCGGATGTCGTCCTGGCCGGTCAGCCGGTGAAGAAGGGTCTGGAACGCGGCCATCAGAACCATGAACGGCGTCGCTCTGGACCTCCGAGCCTGGGCGGCCGGGATGCGGATCGGCAGTATGGCTCCCCGATGCCGCTGCCGGGAAGGCCGCGGCCGATCCAGAGGCAGCTCCAGGGGAGGAAGCAACCCGGAAAGCTCGCGCCGCCACCAGTCGAGCTGAGCCGCCAGGATCTCCGGCCGCCCGCGCTCCCAGACCGCAAAGTCGGCGTACTGGACCGGCAAAAGAGGCAGCGTCTCCCCCCGTAGCAGCGCCGCCAGCTCGCCGAGCAGAACATTCTGGGACCAACCATCCGCCACGCTGTGATGCAGATTCGCGAAGAGCACCCCTGGGACCGCCGGCGCCTCGCCGGCGAGCACACCAGCTCCCACCCCCGCCGGCGGGACGCCGGCGGTCCCAGGGAAAAGCAGCAGCCGAAGCAGCGGCCCCGTCTCCAGATCGAACGGCCTCCGAGCTTCTCCGGAGACCAGGCGGCGCATCTCCGCGTCCGGATCGTCCAGGCCCGACAGATCCACCATCGGCAGAGAAACAGCCGCCGCCGGCCCTGTCCTTAGATAAGGCTCGCCATCCGCATCCGAAAACGTGGTCCGCAGCGCCTCATGCCGGGCCACGATCTCCGACAAGGCCGCCGCCAACCGCCGCGGATCGGCCGTGACCCTCACCAGCCCGGGCATGTTGTAGGCGGGACTGTCCGGATCGAGCCGGTGCAGAAACCAGAGCCGCTCCTGCGCATAGGAAAGAGGAAGGCGGCCGGTCCGGGCGATTGGAAGGATGGGCGGAGCCACCGGCAGCCCGGCCGCCTCCCGCTGAAGCTCGCGCACACGCCCAGCCAGCCCGGCGACGGTCGGCTCCTGGAACAGCAGCCCGGCCGGCAGCTCGATTCCGAGCGCTTCCCGGAGCCGCATCGCCACCTGCACGGTCAGGAGCGAATGGCCCCCGAGATCGAAGAAATCCTCCCGCGGACCGACCGGCCCACGGCCGAGAACGCTGCCCATCACCTCGGACAGGAAAGCCTCCAGGTCGTCTCCGTGGGGGCCGAACGTGCCCGCCGCCGGCTCGGGATCGGGCAGCGCACGGCGGTCCACCTTGCCGTTGGCGCTGAGAGGCAACACCTCCAGATGCCGGAACAGCGAAGGGATCATCGGCTCGGGAAGCCGCTCCCGCAGGTGGGCTCGCAGGCGCGCCGAGGGATCGCCGGTCCACCAGGCGGCGAGACGGTCGCCCCGCCGGGCGACGACGGCATCCCGGACTCCCGGATGGCTGCGCAGCGCGGCCTCGATCTCTCCCGGCTCGATGCGCACGCCGCGAATCTTGATCTGCCGATCCAACCGGCCCAGGATCTCGACCTCGCCGTCGACGCGGCGGCGTCCCAGGTCGCCGGTGCGGTACAGCCGGGCTCCCGCCTCGCCTCCGAACGGATCGGGGACGAACACCTCCGCGGTGCGGCCGGGATCGTCCAGGTATCCACGGCTCACCCCGAACCCCGCGATGCACACCTCGCCCGGGAAGCCGGCAGGCTGCTCTTCCATCTCCGGCGTGAGCACGTGAAGCCGCAGGTTCGCGATCGGCCGGCCGACCGAGCTGTACGCCGAGCCGTCCGGAATCTCGCCGGCCTCTTTCAGGACGGCATGGCTCACCCGGTCCGAGGCCTCCGTCGGCCCGTAGCCGTTGACCAGCGGAATCCCCGTCTTCACCAGCCACCGCCGCGCCAGCTCGGGCGGCAGCGCCTCGCCCGTGGAGATCATCAACCGCAGTCCGCGGGGCGGCCCGGCCATCGCCTCCAGCAGAGGACCGATCAGCGACGGCACCAGCTCCAGCACGGTGATCCCGCGGTGCTCCACCTCGGCGAGAAGGCACGCCGGGTCCAGAACGGCCTCGTCCGACAGGATCTCCACCCGGGCACCCGCGAGGAGCGGCGCCAGCATCTGCCAGAGGGAGATGTCGAAGCTCGCCGCCGCCGTCTGGGCGACCCGGTCATCCGGAGTCAGCCCGAGGTCGCGAACCTTCGCGAGCAGATGGTTGAGCAGCCCCCGGTGAGGGACCATCACGCCCTTGGGCTCGCCCGTCGAGCCCGAGGTGAACAGGAGATAGGCCAGGTCGAACGGAGGGGACGAGCCGAGGCTCCGGCTCCGCTCGATCATCGCCTGCGTCCGGGCCTCGGGCTGGTCCGGATGGATCGGCATGTAGATACCGCCGGCCTTCAGGATTCCCAGCAGAGTCGCCACCAGGGAGACGCCGCGCTCGGCCCGCACGGGCACTGGACCTGGAGAGAAAGACGCCGCCGCCCGGTCGGACCTCTCGCTCAGCTCCCGATAGGTCAGCTCGCAGTCCGGCCCCGACACGGCAATTGCGTCCGGAGTCCGGGCCGCCTGATCCGCGAACAGCTCGTGGACTCGGCGATCCGGAAGCGGCGTCCCGGTCCGGTTCAAGGCAAGGAGCTGAACCCGCTCGGCGGAGGTGAGGATCGGCAGCTCGCCGATGCTACGGTCCGGGTTCTCGACCGCGCCCGCGAGCAGCGTCTCCAGATGCCCCAGCAGCCGCTCGGCCGTGGCCGGCTCGAAGAGATCGGCGTTGAACGTCAGCGCCAGCTCGACTCCGCGCGAGGTCTCGGCCGCCATCAGCTCCAGGTCGAGCTGGGAGAAGCGGCGTTCGAGGGGCAGCGATTCAAGGTCGAGAGATCCGGTGCGGATCTGCGCGCCGGGGGTTCCGAGGGCGAACGCGGCCAGGTCTCCCGTGCCTTCCAGATGCGCCTTCTGATACGCGAGCATCACCTGGAAGATCGGCGGCCGGGATGGATCGCGGTCGGGCTGAAGCCGCTCGACCAGCCGAGGGAACGGCACGCCCTGGTGCCGCAGCGCGCCCATCACCGTCCGCCGGACCTGGCCGAGAAGCTGCCCGAACGTCGGCGAGCCCGAGAGGTCGGACCGCAGCACGACCGGGTTCACCAGATATCCGACCGCCTCCGCCAGCGCCGGATCGAGCCGTCCCGAGGTGGGCGACCCGATCAGGAGATCGGTCTGCCCGGAACCCCTATGGAGAAGGACATCGAGACCGGCGAGAAGGACGCTGAACAGAGTGGCCTGGTGGTCCTTGCCGAGAGCGCGAAGGCGCTCGGTCAGCTCCGGCCCGAGCGTCCGGGTCCGCGAGCCGCCCCGGAACGTCCGCTCGGCAGGTCGTACACGGTCGGTGGGCAGCTCCAGGACGGGCAGCTCGCCGGCCAGCCGTTCCATCCAGTAGGCCTCATGGCGATTCGACCCGCCCGGGGTTTTCGAAACGGAGGACGGCTCTGGGACCGTAGCCCCTTCGTAGAGCGGACCCAGATCGCGGACCACCAAGGCCAGCGATCCGAGATCAGCGATCAGGTGATGGATGACGAGGAGGAGGATGTCGCCTTCGCCGGTCTTGAGCAGCCGGACGCGGACCAGGGGATCGCTGGCGAGATCGAACGGCCGGTCCGCCTCCTGATGGAGATAGTCCCGTACCCGTTCCCAATCCCGGAACGTGTCCAGGGGAGCTGCGAAGTCGATCGCCGGCTCGGCGCGGAGGCGTCCGACCGGCCCGTCCGGAGTCTCGTGGAAGCTCAGCCGAAGAGCGTCATGCCGGACGGCCAGCGCCTCGAACGCGCGGCAGAGACGCACGGCATCCAGACCCTCGCGCGGCTCCCGGACGAGTGCGGCGGCGGCGATGTTCCACGCGGCGGCGTCAGGCCTGAGGCTTTGAAGAAACCACAGAGCCCTCTGGCCGTCCGAAAGCGGCAGATCCGGCGGGGCCGGCAACCTCCAAAGCATGAGAAAGGATCTCCAACAACGTTCCTGGAATGGTAGCACCGATAGTCAAGGATCGAAGGATGAATGTTCCCGGAACGCGTGCCGCGGCGACCCGGGAAAGGCGAAGGGGTGTCGGAGGAGCCGGACCTCAGAGGCTGTTTGGAAAGGCTGGTTCCGAGGCCTGCAGACTGGGGGAGCCTGAGGAAAGGGACTTTCCAAACACCCTCTCAGTTGCCGACCAGCGGCTTCAGATCCTTCTCGGTGTGCCGTAGCGGGATCAGGCCGCGGTCTCTTTCCAGGACAACCGGGGAGGCTTGCGCTTCGGGTCGGCCAGGCTCGCCAGGGCGCGGCGCAGGGCCGGAGTCGGCGAGAACTCCCGGTCGAGGATCTCGAAGAGCCGCTCGACCTCGGCGGGCTCCAGATCGATCCGGCTCAAGACTCCGGCCTCCTGTCTCCGGGTCAACCGTTCGACCGCGGCGACCTTCTGGTTCTCGCGCAAGCTGAGCCGCTCGCGAAGCGCGGTCAGCTCGCGATCGAGGACGCTGTCGGTCTGGGCTTGAAAACGCGACATTGGGAGATCTTTTGGGTGAGTAAGAGGGTATCACTCACTCCCGGGTGCCGGCAAGAACCTGGGCTATGCTTCCCTTATGACTCGGACCACCTCCCGCCGTCTGCTGGCCCTGGCTGCCCTTCTGGTCGCGGCGGTCTTCGCCGTAGCGCTCGTCCGGCCGGCTCCGAAACCGGTGGCCGCGACGGCGGCGGCTCCGGCCGGGTCGCCGAGCGTCGTGCTGCTCACGCTCGACACGACGCGGGCCGACGCTCTCGGTTCCTACGGCGCCAAGGGGGTGCGCACGCCGAGCCTCGACGCGCTCGCGGCTCGGGGAACCCGGTGGACGGGCGCGATCAGCCCGGTGCCGCTGACCCTGCCGGCCCACGTCTCCCTGCTCACCGGCCTGGTGCCTCCCGAGCATGGCATCCACGACAACGGCACGGCCGTGCTGCCGAAGGACGTGCCGACGTTGCCGGCGGCGTTCGCGGCCCGCGGGTATTCGACGGCGGCGTTCGTGGCGTCTCGGGTGCTCGACCGGCGCTTCGGCCTGGACCGCGGGTTTCAGGTCTACGACGACAAGGCTCCGGCCGAGCAGATCGGCGAGTATGGCTACCCCGAGCGCAACGCCCGGCAGATGACCGACGCGGCGCTGGCCTGGCTGGCGAAGCGGCCCGCGGGCAAGCCGTTCTTCCTGTGGGTCCATTACTACGATCCCCACGCGCCCTACTCGCCGCCGGACGTCGACCCCCGCTCCTCGGCCGCGCAGCTCTATGCCGGCGAGGTCACCTTCATGGACCGCGAGATCGGCCGCCTGCTGGCCGGGCTGCCCGGCGGTGCCGAGCGCCATCTGATCGCGGCCGTCGGCGACCATGGCGAGTCGCTCGGCGAGCACGGCGAGCGGACCCACGGGGTGTTCGTCTACCACTCCACGATGCACGTCCCGCTGATCGTCGCCGGCCCCGGCGTTCCGAAAGGAAAAGTTGCCGCGGAGCCGGCGCCGTCCATCCGCCTGGCCTCGACGCTCTTGCGCCTGGCCGGCGGCGGACCGGCCAACCCGTTCGGCGAACCGCTTCCCGGGATTGGCGGAAAGCCCGCGGGCACGATCTACCTGGAGTCCCGTTTCCCCCTGACCGCCTACGGCTGGAGCCCCCTGGAATCGGCTTTCGACGGCCGCTGGAAGCTCATCGTCGCGCCGCGGCCCGAGCTCTACGACCTGGGAGCGGACCCCGGGGAGACGCGCAACCTCGTGAACGACCGCCGCGACGAGGCCCGGCGTCTCAAGGGGGCCCTCCAGACGGTCCAGGGCTCGTTCAAGCCGCGCAAGGCCGAGGCCGCCGATCCCGAGCTGGCGCGGTCGCTCCAGAGCCTCGGCTATGCATCGGGCTCCGGCACGAGCGGCAAGGGGACGCTCGATCCCAAGGACGGCGTGCCCCTGCTCGCCGAATTCATGGACGCCAAGCTCCTCACCCAGCGGGGCGAGGCCCGGACCGCCGTGACCCGGCTGACCGAGCTGGTGCGCCGCAGCCCGGGCAACATCCCGTTCCTCACGGCGCTCGCCACGGCGCAGATCGCGTCCGGCGACGGCGAGGCCGCGATCGCCACCTATCGCAAGGCCGCGGGAGAGAACCCCAAGCTCGATTTTCTGCACGAGAACCTCGCCGGAGCCTACGTCCAGCTGGGCCGCCTGAGCGAAGCCCGCAAGGAGTACGGGCTGACCCTCGATCTGAACCCGCGCTTCGCCGCCGCCTGGTGGGGGCTGGCCGATCTCGAGCAGAAGGCCGGCCGCCCCGCCGAGGTGCGCAGGATTCTCAACCAGGCGGTCCAGGCCGGCACCGAGAGCGCTTCGATCCTGGTTAGATTGGGCGAGGCCGACGCGAAGGCTGGAGACGCCGAGGCCTCCGACCGGCACTTCCGGCAGGCGGTGGAGCTGACTCCGGCGTGGCTGCCCGCCTGGCTCGTCTGGGGGCAGCAGTTAGAAAATCAGGGCAGGCTCGACCTCGCCCTGGAGCGCTACCTCGAAGCCGGCAGGATCGGCCCCGGCGAGCTACCGCCGCTCCTGGCCGCCGGCCGCGTGCTCCAGAAGAAAGGGGACCGGGAGGGGGCGCGGCGCTACTTCGAGCAGATCCTGAGCCGGGCGCCGGGGTCTCCGGAGGCCCGGGAGGCGCGCCGGCTGATGGGCGGCTGACGCGAGGCTTCTCGATTTCGCCGAGTACCTACCCTGCCTTGGCTTCGCTGAACACCACCTGGTCGCGCAAACGCTCCGCCGCGGGCGAGAGAGGCGCGTGGGTCAGGATCTTGTTGATCCGCTCCATGGCCTTCACCGAATCTCCCATGCCCCGGTAGAGCACCATCTCCGTATAGAGATTGTCGGCCAGGACGTTGAGCCGGCTCAGCACATCCACCACGTGATCCCCTTCGGGGAACCGGCGCAGATACTCGGCGCCGTTCGAGAGATCGGCGTAGCTCTTCGCGGCCACGTTGAGCCGGTCGCCGGCCATCTTCTTCAATTCGGGGTCCCGATCCTGGGCGACGAGCTGCTGCAAGGCGGCGAGCTGGTCCATGCTGTTGGCCAGCATCCGCAGGCCTGCGCTGGCCCGCTTCCCTTCCGGGCTCTCCGGGGCCGCGTCCCAGGATTCCAGATATCGGCTCACCGCTTCCGTGGGGTTGCCCAGGCGGCTGTAGGCGTCGCCCAGGGCGAGCGCCACTTCGGGCACGCGCGGCGAGTCGGGGAAATTGCTCACGAAGGCGATCAGGAAGGACGTTTCGTACACGCCGCGGTCGAGGACGTCGAGAGCCTTGGGATACAGCTCCCGGCTCTTCATCTCCAGATCCCGGACCTCCGTCTCCAGGCCGGGGATGGCTTCGCTCTTCGAGTCGAGAGACCGGACGGTCGCCAGCTGCTCGCGATAGGTGCGCAGGACGGAGCCGTAGTCCCGGGAGAGGAGCGGCTTGGACAGCTCCTCGTCGCGCTCGGAGTGAAGCTTTTCCAACCGCAGCCCCACGGCCACCCCGCCCGCCGGCCAGGCGGCGAGGGAGACGCTCTTGACGAACGACGCCTCCTCTGGAGCCGGCTTGGCCTGCTTCATCCAGGTCATCAGCGTGCCCTGGGTGCGCAGGCGGAAGTCGTCCGCGTTCTTGCGCGACTCGATCTTCCAGGTCGCGCTCCGCGCCTCGGCCGCCCGCATGCGCTCGTCGGCGAACGGATGGGTCTGCATGTAGCCGTACTCCTTGAGTTGCGGCGCCATGGCGTTCATCTTTTCCCACACCCGGCGGGCGCCGTCCGGATCGTAGCCGGCCAGCGCGGAGAGGCGCTGACCCTCCTCGTCCGCCTCGTCCTCGTGGTCGCGGCTGTAGCTGCGCAGGAGCAGCTCGCCGATCACCGCGCTCGCGGCCGCCGCACCCTGGATGCGGTCGCCGCCCTGGTCGTAGCCGACCCGAGGATCGTAGGGCGCCTCGTAGCCGGAGTGGTCCCGGTTCGACTCCTGGACGACCATGCCCACGACGAGCAGGTTGCCCAGGACGGTGAGCAGGGTCTGCTTGCGCTGCATGCGGCGGAAGTGGTCGAGGGTGACGTGGCCGATCTCGTGGCCGAGCACGGCGGCCAGCATGTCGTCGTCCAGGCCGAGGTCGAGCATGCCGCGGGTGACGAAGATCTGGCCGCCCGGGAGCGCGAAGGCGTTCGGCACCGGCATGTCGACCAGGCTGAACGTGAACGGCACCTTGAGGTAGTCGCTCTGCTGGGCCAGCTCGTAGCCGATCCGGTTGACCCGCGCCTGCTCGGAGGGGTCGTCGTAATCGCCGTACTGCTCGGACACCTGCCGGGCGACCTGGAGGCTCTTGAGGAAGAGGTCGGCGTTGGCCACCGTCTGGGCGGCGGCAGGAGCGGGCAGGAAGGGAAGGGCGATCAGGGCGGCCAGGGCCGCGGCGGCGGGACGACGGATCGACTGTTTCATCGTTGGCTCTCCGGGGCGTGATGCTTGCCAAGGGTGGCAACACCGCACCGTCCATCAATACTCCCGGGACTACTCCCGGGGAGGCTGAGCGCCCTCCCCGGCATCCACTCCTGTAGGGTACCAGCAATGGGCGGAGGCGGGGCCGGTCTGTGGTAGCGTTCGCCGCATGAGCGACCTGACCATCGAGGTGCCGGCTGCGGCGACGTCCATCGAGGAGCTGAGGACGCGGCTCGACGCCTGTCTCAAGGAAGAGTTCCCGGGTGGAATGCTCAAGTGGCGCTGGGAGGGGGACGTGATGCACCTGTCCGGTCCCGGAGCCAAGGCGACGATCGCGCTGGAGTCCGGTCAATTGGTCGGCCGCGCCCAGCTCGGTCCGCCCGCCAGTCTCATGCGCCCGGTGATCGAGAAGAAGATCACCGCCGTCATGAAGAAGGCCGCGGCCTGACCACCCTCCCCTCCGCCCTGTTCGATCACGCCACCCGCCACCCCGAGGACCCCTGGCTGTTCCGCTCCGAAGGGTGGCACTGGCCGTGGTGCTCGTGGGGCCGGGCCGCCCGCAATCTGACGCTCTGGGCCGACGCCCTCGCCAGCCGGTCCCCTGAAGCCTCTCGCATCGATTTCGGCTGGAGCCCCCGTCCCGAGGCCGTCGTGCTCGACCTGGCGATCCAGGCGGCAGGCCTGGTCTCGGCACCCCTGGCCGGCTCCGGCCGGACCGTCCAGCTTCCCGCCTGGGATTCCGACGGCCGTGACGCGTTGCCCGAGCGTCCAGGCGGTCGCGTCCTGCTCTCGGAAGGGATCGAAAGGGACGTTACCCAGGAGCGACTGCTCGCCGCGGCCTCCAGCCTACAGAATTCTCTCGCTCCCGGGGATGGGGAGCGGGAGATCGCCGTGCTCGGCCGGTCCCCGGAGCTGGGCGCGGCCCGGGCCCTGCTCTCGTGGTCGACGGTCTACGGTGCGGCGCTCCTGCTCTCTCCGACTCCGGAGAGCCTGGTCGGCTCCGCGGTCTGGGCGCGGCCGACCCTCTTCTGCGGCAACGCCCGGGAGGTCGCCGCCTTCCGCCGCGCTGCGGAAGAAGAGCGGCCGCCGTTCTGGAGCCGGCGGAAGGGCCGCCTGCCGTTCGGACGGCTCAGAACCGTGCTGTGGAGCGGCGGACCGCCCTCCGAAGCTGACCGCGGGTTCTGGGAATCGAGGGGGGTGCGGACCGGGGTTCTTGCCGCAGTGTGACGTAGATGGTATAGAAGGCGGTTGAGAGGAGATCGTCATGGCCGAGAGCAATCAGGTCCAACAGGTTCAAGCGCAGCCCCCCGCGCCCTTGCGCCGTCCCAACAACGCCTCCGCACTGGAGGAGGTCGCGGAGCGCGCCGACACCGTCTGGACCCGCGGCAGCGGCAAGCCGGTGAAGACCCGCGTCTCCGGCCGCCAGGATCTCAAGGGCCCCCGCGGCCGGGTGGCGATCGTGGACGGCTGCCGCACGCCCTTCATCAAGTCGGGCACCGACTTCATGAACATGGACGTGATCGACTTGGCGAGCGCCGCCGCCGCCGAGCTGGTGGCGCGGTCCGGGATCGACCCCGAGGAGATCGACCTCTCGGTCTTCGGCGTGGTGGTGCCGGCCCTGCATGCTCCGAACCTGGGGCGCGAGGTCGTCTTCCGCACCTCGCTGCCGTTCAGCATCCCCGGCGTGACCGTGAACCTGGCCTGCGCGTCGTCGACGCGGGCGATGACCTTCGCGGCCGGCGCCATCCTCTCCGGCGAGGCCGACGTGGTGCTCGCGGGCGGCGCCGAGTCGCTCTCGAACGTCCCGATCCAGTTCTCGCGCAAGGCGGCGCGCTCCTTCATGGAGCTGAACAAGGCCAAGACCCTGCCCGCGAAGATGGGCGCGCTGGGCAAGCTGCGGCCGGCGGATCTGGCTCCCGTGGCCCCGGCGATCGCCGAGTACACGACCGGGATGAGCATGGGCGAGTCCGCGGAGAAGATGGCCAAGGAGAACGACATCTCCCGCCGCGCCCAGGACGAGATCGCGCTCCTCTCCCACCAGCGGGCCGCCGCGGCCACGGCCGACGGCCGGCTCGGCAAGCAGATCGCCGCAGCCTTCCCGCCGCCGCGCTACGACAAGGCGGTCACGGCGGACAACGGCATCCGCGGCGACTCGACCCTCGAAGCCCTGGAGAAGCTCAAGCCGGTGTTCGACCGCCGCTACGGCACGCTCACCGCCGGCAACTCCAGCCCGCTGACCGACGGCGGCTCGGCCGTGCTGCTGATGAGCGAGGAGAAGGCCAAGGCGCTGGGCTTGACCCCACTCGGCTACATCCGCTCGTACGCGTTCACGGCGCTCAACCCCGGGGACCAGCTCCTCCAGGGCCCGGCCTACGCCGCGCCCGCGGCTCTCGACGCGGCCGGGCTGAAGCTCCGGGACATGGACCTGATCGAGATGCACGAGGCGTTCGCCGCGCAGATCCTCTCCAACATGAAGGCCTTCGCCTCGAAGAAGTTCGCGCAGGAGGAGCTGGGCCGGAGCGAGCCGCTCGGCGTGGTCGACTTCGACCGCTTCAACGTCACCGGCGGCTCGATCTCCATCGGCCACCCCTTCGGCGCCACGGGAGCCCGGGTCGCCATGCAGCTTCTCTACGAGCTGCGCCGCCGCGGCCAGAACCTGGGCTTGGCCACGGTCTGCGCGGCCGGCGGCGTGGGCTTCGCGATGGTGGTCGAGAGGGAGTAGAGGGGGGCCAGGCGCCTGCGCGGCAGGAGCGCCGGACGCCGGACGCCACGTTGATGACTGTAGGGGCAGGCCTTGTGCCTGCCCTCTTGGGTCCGAGATCAACGCCCCAAGGAACCGCAGGAAGGGCAACCACAAGGGTTGCCCCTACAGCGTTCAAACCGGCAGCGGGGGGAGGCGGGCTGCGACGAGTAGAGTCAGGTCGTCCAACAGCGGCTCGCCGCCCACGTGGCTGTCGAAGGCCCGGAGAATTCTCTCGTGGAGAATCCGCGGCGAGCCGCCCTCGCGGGTGAGGTCGGAGATCCGGTCGTAGCCGAACGCCTGCCGGCCCTGCGGATCGAGAGCCTCGGCCAGACCATCCGTGTAGAGGACGAGCGAGTCGCCCGGCTCCAGGGTGACCGTCGCCGGCCGCAGCTCCAGCGGCTCCTTCATCCCCAGCGGAAACCCGCCGCACCCCAGCTCCAGCAGCGTGCCGTCCGCCCGCCGCAGCACCGGAAACGGATGGCCGGCGCAGACGTGCTCCAGCGTCCCGGTCGCCGGGTCCAGCAGCGCATAGAAGACGCTCATGAAGGTCCGGCTCGTGCCGGTCCGGCAGAGCGTGCGGTTGAGCAGCTCCAGAACCCGCTCCGGCCTGGGGTCGATGTCCAGCGCCGTTTTCAGGGTGGCGTTGGCGATCGCCATCACCAGCCCCGCGGCCATGCCGTGGCCGCTCGCGTCCCCGACCAGCAGGGCGACCCGGCCGTCCGGCAGCGGAGTGAGATCGTAATAGTCGCCGCCTACCTCGTTCGCCGTGCGGTACGAGTGGGCGAAGTCGTAGCCGGGGATCGGCGGCACGTCGTGCGGCAGCAGCTCCACCTGGAGCTCGCGCGCAACCTCCAATTCGTCGCGCACCCGGATGCGGTCCACCAGCTCCAGGGCGAGCAGATAGATCATCATCGCGAGGCTCAACCCGAACCAGAGCGGCGAGAAATCCAGGCTCCACTCGGTCTTGCCCCGCGACATCACGACCTGCGGATCGTCCACGAACCCCAGGAGGAAGGCGAGGAGCGACGCCGCGAAGACGATGCGCCGCGCCGGGGTGAGCTTGTAGGAGAGTCCGAGGAAGGCGAGCTTGATGCGATAGAAGAAGCGGCCGAGGTGGCCTTTGGGCTCGGACGTGTCCTCGTGCCCGCGGACCAGCACCTTGTAGGCGCGGGTCGCATCCCGGTCGAAGAGACGCCGCAGGTCGCGGCCCTCGAAACCGGCCGTGTACTCGTGGACGAACCGCTCCAGGCGGTTGACGGTACTAGGTTTGGGGGCGCGGACCTTCTTGCTCATCACGGACTCAATACGGCGGGACTCTCCGCGAGTTTATCCTGCCGAGTATCCTCTCGGGTAACCGGGCAGCAGATGCTCGATCGAGTTGGCGTAGTACCCGAGCGCCGGCCGTTCCTCCTGCCGGATCGTATAGAGGCCGTCCTTCTCCTGGATCAGGCGGCGCTGGAGGAGCATCCGCAGACCGGCCAGGATGGCGTAGTCCTGGTCCCGGCGCGGGATGTAGACCTGGGCTCCCGCTTCCTGGAGCGCAGTCATCAGGCGGAACGTCCGCACCTTGACCTCCAATTCGGACATGGGCTCCGTCGCTCCCAGAAACACCGTGGCCACCAGCGGCACGGGCAGGACCGGCACGATCGCGCCGATGCCCTTCATCAGGGTCTCTCCGAGCCGCTCCAGGTGGGCCGTCCGCGCCTCCCGGTCGAGCGTCCGGAGATCCACTCCCAGATCCTTCAGATACTGCCGCATCGAGACCGGCGTGCCGAAGTTCACGCAGGCGTAGCCGAAGCGGTGCCAGCGGCTGCGGATCATGAGCCAGAGGTTGTGGACGGTGAAGCGGAGGGTGGTGGCCGCCGCGCCCAGGCTCCCCTTTCGCGGAACCCGAGGGCTGGCAGGCTCCGCGTCGAGGAGCAGCGTCCGGTCTTCGAGCACGCGGTCGTAGTTGATCCCGACCGGGATGAACACGAGGTCGCGGTCGCCCTGGGGGTCGAAGCCGCGCAGCATGTAGTCGAGCAGGCCGAGCTTCGGCTTGCGCAGACGGCCGTCGCGGGAGAGCCCGCCCTCCGGGTAGACCGCCTGAGTCACTCCGGACGACGTCGCCATGTGGATGTAGCGCTCCAGCACCCGGCGGTAGAGCGGATCGCCCGAGCTGCGGCGGACGAAGTAGGCGCCGGTCGCCCGGATGAGCGTCTGGAGCGGCCAGATGCGCGCCCACTCTCCCACGGCGTAGGAGAGCGAGGTGCGGTCCGCGGCCAGGTAGGCGACCAGGATGTAGTCCATGTTCGAGCGGTGGTTCATGAGGAAGACCACCGTCGACTGCGGCGGCACCGTGGCCAGGCCGGCCTCGTCCGAGCTGCCCAGGCGCACCCGGTAGAGAAACTGCGCCACGCGCCGGGAGATCCAGGTGCCGATCCGGAAGTAGAAGTAGGCGTTGAACGCCGGCACGATCTCGCGGGCGTAGCGCCGCACCCGGGCGAACACCACCTCCCGCGGCTCGCCCTTCTCCCGGCTGTGGGCATCCACCGCCTCCAGCACCTTGGGATCGTAGAGCAGCCGGTCGATCAGCACCTTCCGCCGGGTGCGCTGGAAGGACCGGATCTCCACCTTGAGCCGGGTGTTGAGCTCGTCGATCACCCGGTTCGCCCGCTGGCGCAGATACCAGCGGACCCCCGGCACGAGCATCCGGTCGAGCGCCGCCCAGATCGCGAGCGCGAGCAGGAGAAGGAAGAGCCAGAGGGGGATCGTCACCATGGCCGCGCTCTGGGAAGCCCCCTCTCCCCCAATACTGAGGAGAGGACTGGGGAGAGGGCTGGGGAGAGGGGGAATGGGATCAATTTCATGTCAGCTTCAGGTCGAAGCCCGCGGCGGCCTCGGCCACCTTGCGTTCGTAGTCGTCGCCCGCGACAAGGCCGCGCAGGCGCTCGGAGAGCGGGTAGACCATCGGCATGCTCCGCCACGGCTCGGCGAGGCCGGTCCGGCGGTTCAGGACCCGCCGCTCGTCCACCGAGTGGGAGGCCTCCGACAGCGACATCCCGGCCAGCGCCTTTTCCAGAGCGCGCAGGAAGGCCTCGTCCTCCGGCGCCAGCACGCGCAGATACCGCCGGCCCTGGGTGGCCGTGTTGAAGTGGGCCGGCACGAAGAGCAGGCCTTCGAGCTGCAGGCGCTCGCAGGCGAGGACCAGCAGGGCCATGATGTCCGGCAGGATGCCCAGTCCGGGATGCTTCTGGCCGGGCAGCCGCGGCCGCTGGGGGGTGAAGCTGGCGCGCGGGTTCTGCATCAGCAGCCACTCGATGCGCAGCAGGGCGGAGTGCGGCACGGTGGCGCGGTCGATGCGCACCCGACTTTCGAGCAGCAGCTCGGACCGCGTCTCGTCGCCGTACAGCCGGACCGTGTCGCCCGAAGGATTGTCGAGGTCGATCTCCAGCGTCGGCTGGGAGAAGCCGAGGCTCCGGAGACGATCGAGGATGCCCGCCCGTTCGAGCGCCAGCTCCAGCCCCTGGAGGGAGTAGTAGCCCAGCAGCCGGCGCGACCGGTGCGGCGCGGCCAGTCCGGGCAGGATGTCCTCGGCGGTGAGGCCCCAGTCGTCGTCCCCGGGTCTTTCGCCGTCCCCGCCGCCCTCGCCCGTCAGCTCGTGCGGCGCCAGCTCCCGGGCGAGCTGGCGGTAGCGGACCAGGGTGATCTCCTCGGTGCTCGGCGGCTCCACCGGCCGCCCCCGGTTGAGCAGGGTCGAGAGGAACCGCGCGCTGTAGCGCCAGGCCTCGAAGCCGTACCCTCCCGCGAGCACGACCACCAGCGGCAGCCGGCGCTCGCGCACCTTGGCGGCCACATAGAGATCGCGCTCCAGCATGCCCTCCGCCGAGATCTTCCAGTTGCCGATCTGGTCGTCGGCCGCCGGGTCGCACCCCGCGAGATAGATCACGAGGCCGGGGTCGAAGCTCTTGAGCAGGCCGGGAAGACGGCTCCTCAGGGCCTCCAGGTAGTCGCCGTCCTCGACCTCGCCAGGCAGCTCCACGATCGTGGCCGCGATGGCGTCCTCGGTGCCGTTCGTCTGGTTGTGGATCGAGAACGTGTGGACCGTGGGATCGGCGGCGAACAGCGCCCGCGTGCCGTCCCCGTCGTGAAGATCGAGGTCGACGACCAGGATGCGGCCGCCGTAACCCGCGTGGCGGAGGTCGGCCACCGCCACGGCCACGTCGTTGAAGACGCAGAAGCGCTCCCCCTTGTCGGCGAACGCGTGGTGCAGGCCGCCGCCGAGGTTGATGGCGATCCCTCCATCCTCGCGGTCGGCACCGAGCGCGAGGCGGGCGGCCATCAGCGTGCCGCCCGCCATGGCCCGCTGGGCGTCGAGGATGCGGTCCGCCGCGTGCTCGGCGATCGCGAAGCCGATCACCGAGGTCAGGGAGCCCGGCTGGTTCAGGGAGTCGAGGTAGTCGTCGGAGTGGACCCGGCGCAGGTGGCGGAACGTGGCCGGCTCGGGGCGGTGGACCGACTTTGCGTCGAGCAGACCGCTGGAGTCCAGGAAGGTCAGGATCCGCTCGCCGCGGCGGTTGTCGTAGGCGGCGCCGGGCAGCTCGATCTGATAGCGCCGGCTGTAGACGAAGTCCACGCGCGGGCGGAAGAGCCGCCGACGCCCGCGCCGCAGCCACCTCTCCAGAGTCCCGGACGGGAATCCCACGCGGGGCAGCTTACTTCATAACCGGCTGAGAGCAACCGCCCTATAATAGTCAGCCCATCATGCCGAAGAGCCGAGAAGCCGCCGAGAGCGCGCTGCGGGAGAGCGAGGAGCGCTTTCGCGCGGTGGTCGCCGCCCTGGAGGAGGGGATCGTCCTGCACGAGGCGGACGGCTCCATCTCCAGCTGCAACGCGTCCGCCTGCCGCATCCTCGGCCTGCCCGAAGGGCAGATCCTCGGCCGCACCGCCCGCAATCCGGGCTGGCGGGCGATCCGGGAGGACGGCAGCCGGTTCGAGCCCGAGAGCCATCCGGCGACCATCACGCTGCTCACCGGGCAGCCCTGCTCGCGGGTCATCATGGGCATCGAGCGGAACGATGGCACGCGCTCGTGGATCTCGCTCAACTCCCGGCCGCTGCGCCGCGCCGACGATCCCGATCCCTATGCGGTGGCGGTCTCCTTCACCGACATCACCCACCTCAAGGCCTCCGAGATCGAGCTGCGGCGGCGCGCCGACCAGCAGTCCGTGGTCGCGGATCTGGGTCGCCACGCGCTCGAAGGCACCCCCATCCCCGCGCTGCTCGACGAGGCCGCGCGGCGCACGCGGCAGGCGCTGGACCTGGCCGGCTGTGTCATCGTTGAGCGCAAGGACCACAAGGGTGACCAGACCGACCCGGAGATCGAGCTGGCCACGAGCGTCGTGCCGATCCCCGGGCGCGGCCGGCCCTGGGGCGTTCTCCTGGCGCGCACCCAGCCCGGTCAGACGTTCGGCCTGGAAGAGGAGAGCTTCCTGCGCTCCGTGGCGACCCTCCTGGCCGTGGCGGTGGAGCGCGAGCGCGAGCAGCAGGCCCGCCGCCGCGCCGGGCTGCGCCAGGAGAAGCTCCAGCGCGCCCTGCGCATCTCGGCCCAGGAGTGGCGCCTCACCTTCGACGCGCTCACCCACCCGCTCCTGCTCATCGAGATCGACGGCCGCATCATCCGGATGAACCGGGCGGCACGCGACCTCGCCGGCATCGGCTTCGAGGAGGCCGTCTATCACCCGCTCGCGATCCTCGGCGACACCCAGCCCTGGCTGGCCATCCACGATCTTCTCTCGGAGATCGAGGACACCGGCGCCGCGGGATCGGTCCAGGCGAGGGACGACCAGAACCGCTTCTGGGACATCTCCATGAGCCCGGTCACCAGCCCCGACGGCCAGGACGGCGTCGTGGTCGTGGCGCGCGACATCACCGACCTCGTCCGCCTCCAGGAGTCGCTGCGCCGCAGCGAGACCATGTCGGCCATGGGAGCGCTGGTGGCGGGAGTCGCCCACGAAGTGCGTAATCCTCTCTTTGGAATCTCCGCCACCCTCGACGCGTTCGAGTCGAGCGTCGGGAGCCGCAAGGCCTTCCGCCGCTACTTCGACGTCCTCCAGGTGGAGGTGCGCCGGCTGAGCGAGCTCATGAGGCAGCTCCTGGAGTACGGCAAGCCGGCGCGCCTGGACCTCGCCGCCCTGGCGCCGGACGACATCATCGCGGCGGCGTGCGCCGCGTGCGGCCATCTGGCCGGCGAGGCCGGCGTCACCGTGCGGCCCGAGGTATCCACAGACCTGCGGACAGACCTGCGGGCCGACCTGCCGATGCTGCACGTCGACCGCGGCCGGATCGCCCAGGTCTTCCAGAATTTGTTGGAGAATGCTATACAGCACTCCCCCCGCGACTCCTCGGTGGTGCTGCGGGCGGAGCCGGCGGCCGGCGAGCGCGACGGCGTGCGGTTCGTGGTCGAGGACTCCGGTCCGGGGTTCCTGCCCGGCGACCTGCACCACGTCTTCGAGCCGTTCTTCACCCGGCGGCGCGGCGGCACGGGCCTGGGCCTGTCCATCGTGCAGCGGATCGTGGAGCAGCACGGCGGCGAGGTGGCGGCGGCGAACCGGCCCGGGGGCGGCGCCTGGATGAAGGTCTTCCTGCCGCTGCGCCCGCGCCGGTTGAGCCCGTGAAACCCTGGCCGTCGGCCGCCGTATCAGGGAGGCCCTCCGCTCCCCGGACTGTCGTATACTGAAGTCCAAAGTCAATGCAGTCGAAAGGAGTGCGGAGGCGAGCCCCCGTTCGTCTCCCGAAGCGTCCCCGATGAAGCCGCGTCTTCTGGTCGTCGACGACGAGGAATCCATCCTCTCCGCCATCCGCGAGTACTTCCTGCCTCTGGGGTACGACGTGGACTGCGCGCGCGAGCTCGAAGAGGCCGAGGCCCTCCTCGTCCACATCCGCTACGCGCTCGTCATCGCCGACGTGCGGCTCACCGGAGTGCATGGCAATGAAGGACTGGAGCTGATCCGGTTCATCCGCGAGCGGTCGCCCTGGACGCGGATCATCGTCCTGACCGGCTACGGATCGACCGAGATCGAGATGGAGGCCATCGGGCGAGGGGTGGATGCCTTTCTGCAGAAGCCGCAGCCGCTCGCGGAGCTGGCTGCGATCGCCGCGAATCTGACGGGACAGCAGGCCTCCTGATCCAGGAGCCGGCCGGCCGTCTTTGACGGGAGAGAGCCTGGGCGTTATGCAAACCAGCCGCCTTTGGGATCTGATCCTCGAACCCCAGGGTCTCAGCACCCTGTTCCAGCCGATCTTCGAGGCCGGCCCGACAGGCCTGCAGCTGCACTCCCTGGAGGCGCTCACCCGCGGCCCCCGGCACACCAACATCGAACGCTCGGACGTGCTCTTCGAGTACGTCCGCCGGAAGCGCGGCGAGCCCCAGGTCGACCTGCTGGCCATCGCGTCGGCGCTGCGCCAGGCGCGCGGCCTGCCCCGCGTGCCGGGTCTCTGCCTCAACGTCCACGCCGTCACCCTGGAGCGCGAGCGGCGGCTCCCGCTCTGGCTCGCCGAGCTGGCGGCCGAGTACGGCATCGCCCTCGAACGGATCGTGATCGAGATCGTCGAGCACGCTCCGCCCTGGAGCGGTCCGCACTTCCTCGAAGCCCTGGAGCGCCTGCGCGGCCTCGGCGTGCGCATCGCCCTCGACGACGTGGGCCTCGGCCAGTCGAACTTCCGGATGATCGTCGACTGCCGGCCCGACCTGCTCAAGATCGACCGCCATTTCGTGGACGGCTCCCACGCCGACCCGTCCCGCCGCGCGGTCCTCGAATCGATCGCCGATCTCGCCGGCCGTCTCGGAGCCCGGGCCGTGGCCGAGGGGATCGAGGACGAGCGCGACCTGGAGACGGTCAAGGCCGCCGGAATCACCCTCCTCCAGGGCTATCTGCTCTGCCGCCCCTGCACGCCGACCGTTCTCAAGCGGATGGACTTCATGGCCGGGATCGAAGAGACCGCGGAAGAAGAGGAAGACGAGAGCAGTCTGAACCTCACCCAGGAGCTGCCCTTGCTCCTGCGCCGGGCCTGAAGGAAGGAAGAGCCTCTCGAAGAGGGGGTGGGGGCTCCCTCTCCCCCGGCACGGGGGAGAGGGTCGGGGAGAGGGGGGATGGGATCAACCCCTTCTACTTGAATAACTTCAAGAACACCACGTAGAACACAAACCCGTCGTCCGGCCCCGCCACCGGCACGCCCACGTCCAGGTTCACCACCGTCTGCCACGGGCCGATGAACGTCCCGGCGATGCCCACGCCCGCCAGCATCTCGTTGTCGAGCCCCGTCGCCTCGTCCGTGGCCCAGGCCACGTCGCCCACCGCGTCGAGCCGCAGCGCCTGGCCGATCTCGAAGCCGTAGGTTCCGTGAACGGCCAGCGCTTCTTCCGCCCGCACCCGGTTCGACTGATAGCCGTGGACGCGCGTGCTGCCGAAGAACCCGAACTGGTACTTGTTGAACCGGTCCAGGTCCGAGCCCGAGACATAGTCGACCTCGGCGCCGATCTTCTGGAACTTCGGCAGATACCAGTTCTTGCTCAGCCGGGCGCCCCAGCGCATGAACTCGTCCTTGTCCGCGCTGTAGTCCGGGTTCCCCGCGAAGCCCCAGGGCTCCCACTCCGAGCGCCGGCTCAAACCCGCATTGGCGCGGAAGCCGTAGCCGCCGCGCGAGAAGCTGAACGTGCCTTCCAGGGAGTGGGTCTGGTTGTCGGTCGGCGGCACGTAGCCGTCGGCCGTGTTGTCCGTGTCGCCGTAGGTGAGGAAGAGGACGTCGTAGTCGAGCCCGATCTTCACGAAGCTCCCGAGCGGCCGGCCGAGCTTCACGCCGAGCTTCGCGGTGCGCACGTCCACCTCTTCGCCGGTGATCTCCTCGCCGTCCCGGTAAAGACTGTCGCTGAACGGAACCGCCACGGCGAACGCCTGCGCGCCGAGGTCGAACTTGCTGCCGAAGAGCCGCGGCTCGGCCACGTTGGCGGTGAGCAGCGCGCCGGCGAAGAAAACGTTCAGCTGCTTGCCCGTGCCGCGGAAGTCGAAGTTGAAGTAGTTCACGCCCGCCAGCGGCAGCGGGTAGTCGAGCGCGTCGTCGTAGAACGCGCCGCCAGCCAGGAAGAGCTTGCTCTTGTCGAACCCTTCCTTGACCACGCGCTCCTCGGAGCCCTCCTCCTTCACCAGATACCGCAGCCCCTTGTCCGTGTCGCGCACCATGGTCACGTCGGTGTCGGCGATCGCGGCGCGCTTCTCGTCGAAGTCCGCGGCGTTGACCTTCACCTCCGAGAGCACGGTCTCGCGCTCCACGACCGTCGTGGCATTCACAACCGAGAGGATCTGCTGGGCCACGATGTGCAGCGGCAGCACGTAGCTCTCGCCTGACCAAGGCGCGGGCTGGCCCTGGGCGTCGATCGGGGAGTAGGTCATCGTCTCCTCGTTCGAGATGACCTCGCCTTCCAGGCCGACTTGGACGGCGCGGGTGCGCAGCCGGGCGTAGATCTGCCGGTCGACCCAGACGCTGCCCTGGTAGAGCTTGCCCGGCTCGCCCGGTCCGGCCGGAGCGAAGTCGATCACCCAGGCGTCGCGGCCGTCGACCGTGTCGGTGCCGCGCAGCCGGTAGCGGTACTGCTTGGTGAACAGGATCTGGAGCGGCAGGGCCGCAGCTTTCTCCGGCTGCACGAGCGGGATCTCGGGGATCGACTTGCTGCGCCACTTCACGCCGTTGACGTAGAGCGTCTGCCAGGCCCAGTCCGAGCCCGTCGTGTCACCCACGAAGAACGGTCCCTGGAGCGTGGCCTCGAAGGTCTGCGTGCCTGCCGCCGGCTGGAACCGCAGGTGGGTGGTGTTGATCGCCTGGTAGTGATCGAGCTTGCGGTCCTGCGCGTCCTCGAACGCCTGGAGCCGGCGGAGGATCTCCTCGACCGGCATCTCGCGCGCCGTGGCCACGTCGACCTTCTCCTCGACCCCCTCGCGCTCGGCGGCGGTGGCTCGTTCAAGCCCGATCACCGCCACGCGGCCGGGGTTGTCGAGCCGCACCACGAGCCCCTTCTCCTGGGCGTCTCCCTGCGGAGCCCCGACCTTGTCGAACGTGTACGGGAACCGGGTCGGCCGCCGCAGATAGGGATCGGAGAACCGCAGCGCCAGCTCGCTCGCACCCGGGGGAGCCAGGGCGATGACGCGCAACGAGTAATCCTTGCCGCGCACGAACGTCCACGCCTCCTGGGCGCCGGTGGGCACGTCGCCAGCGCCGTAGGAGACGTCGCCGGCGAATTCCCGGGCCAGCAGCGCGAGCGGCGAGAGCGTCTGGCCGTTGACCAGGGTGGTCCGGAACAGCGTCAATCCGATGCCGCGCACCGCGTTGCGCGCGGAGTCCGACAGGATCTCGCCCGCGGCGGCCGGCATGGGCACGGCATCAAGCACCACCGGCCGGCCCGGATCGAGCCGCTCGACAGCCTCCGAAGCCCTGGTCAGAGCCTCGGCCGCCGCGGGCTGAAGGGCGACCGCATCCAGGTAGGCCGTGACCTCCTCACCGTAGAACGCCTCCAGGAACGCCGGATCGGCGGGCAGGGGACCGGTCGCCACGCGAACTTCGGAGCGGGCGCCGGTGATCGCCACGGCCGCGCGCTTCAGGAGGAACGCATAGTCGGCCGCCGCGATCTGCCCCTCCGGCTGCCCCTCCAGGCCGTCGGGCCGCCAGACGATCTGGAACCAAGCCTGGGGAGGAGCCGCTGCGGCCACCGCGACCGCGGCGCGCAGCTCGGCCTGGAGCCGCTCGGCGTTCTGGGCGACCGGAGCCGGAGTGTGAAACACCAGGGAGATCCAGGGCGTGCCGCCGGCCTCGACGATGCGGGCCGCCGTGTCCCCTGGATTGGCATCCGGACCCGCCGTCCCGTCGAGCTGGACATCCCAGGCCACGAAGAGGGGACTCCCCTTCTCCAGCTTCGCCTGAGCCAGCAGACCCGGAAGCTCGGCCGGGTTCGACATCGTCATCGGAGCGGAGGACGGCTGAGCTTCCGCGATCGGCCCGGGCCGAAACGTCTCGGCTGCCGCTACGGGAAGGGACTGAACGGGCTCGAACCGGACGCCCGCGCAGGGCATGCAGGGGAGAACCTCGGCCTGCGCGAAGGCAGGAACGAGGAGGAGCGAAAGAAGAAACCGCGTCATGTTGCGCATGGCCCCGAAGGATATCAGGCCCCGCAACTCTGGCCTCCCCGGAGGACATCTCGGGCGACGAGCGACCCCGGAAGAGGTCGGCCCATCCCAGCCGCACACCTTTCCAGCGATCTCCGGCACGGCGCCGGTCGCTTCCGCCGTGGTCCCGTACGCATCCGGCATGACGACGGAAGCTTCCGGCGTGGTCCCGTACGCGTCCGGCATGACGGCGGAAGCTCCCGTCGCGGTCCCGTTGCATCCGTCGTGACGGCTGAAGCTTCCGTCGTGGTCCCGTACGCGTCCGTCGTGACGGCTGAAGCTTCCGTCGCGGCCCCGTTGCATCCGTCGTGACGGCGGAAGCTTCCGTCGTGGTCCCGTACGCGTCCGGCTTGACGGCTGAAGCTTCCGGCGCGGTCCCGTACGCGTCCGTCATGACGGCGGAAGCTACCGTCGCGGTCCCGTACGCGTCCGTCGTGACGGCTGAAGCTTCCGGCGCGGTCCCGTACGCGTCCGGCATGACGGCTGACGCTTCCGTCGTGGTCCCGTACGCGTCCGTCATGACGGCGGAAGCTTCCGGCATCACGGCGGATGCGTCCGGCGCGGCGCCGGATGCGGGGAAAGCGCCTTTCCCTCGGTTGCACGTCGCGGACAGACTCCCGCTGGACGTGGTCGGCCCCTGGGCAGTTCGCGGACCCTATACTCTCGGAATGGCTCTGAATCTGCACGCATTGCCGGGAGGGGATCTGGTGGAGGAAGGGCTCGCCGATCTCGTTCGTGGCATCGAGTCGATCCCCGCCCTGCTGGTGTCGATCGGGGCTCCCCGACTCCGACGGATCGGCCTCCCCGTGCCCGACCAGGTCATCCCGACTGCGGAGCACCGCCTCTACGAGCTCCTCGCCAGCTCGGGAACAGACTCGGCTCATTCCCGATACAACGCTCTCGTGCGGAGACTGGTCAGCTTCGAGCGGGCAGCGGAATGCGGCGGCCTGTAGACGCCGAGCGAGTCGATGCCGCGATAGTCAAGTCGTCTCAATTCCACGTTCTTCTCCTGGGGACGACATCAGGCCGATCAAGAGATCCGCAGCAAGAGTTTGACGTCCAATGAGGCCAGGTTCTTGTGGGGCGAGGAGCTCCGGGAGCGGAGCAGGGCCATGAGTCGCGGTTGATTCGTCCAACGCTTTTCCGAATCACCAGGGAGATAGGTCGGATCGGTGGCAGCCGCTTCCAGCTTGCGAAGGAGGTTGGGGCGCTCGTGCAACTCGGCTAGGAGGAGGGGCCAGCGCAGGCTCAACACTACCAGCTTGCCAAGCTGGTAGAAGGTGACCTTGTCTGGATGGCTCTCCCGCCCGGCAAGCAGGCCCGTATGATAGGCGAGGAAGGCACGAAGCCGGAATGAATTGATGAATTGCTTGATCCGGCGTGGGTTGTTACCGAGAGCCGGGG
Source organism: Holophagales bacterium (assembly GCA_031390755.1). GTDB lineage: Bacteria > Acidobacteriota > Thermoanaerobaculia > Multivoradales > UBA5704 > DATMER01. The sequence continues at coordinate 106,122 of JANMTS010000105.1, read as the reverse complement.
CCACGAGAAGGACGGTCTCCCTAACGATTCCTGAGTCGAAGCCGATGGCGAGACTCAATTCCTCCCGAGTCGGCAGTTGGGCCGGGACGGTCCTGTCGGCCGGAAGGGAGTGCATGGAGGAACCAGGTCCGGTTGGATCCTGAGCAGGGTGGGGCATAGGAGGAAGCGTCGGCTGGTCGAGATCTTCGGACCACTCCGGTTCTTCTTGGCCGGGATCGATCAGGTCCGTCGGGGCACCGGTGTCTGCAGAAGGACTGAGGGAACGAAGGAATCTCGTGAGGTCCGCGCGGGAGGGGCGGGGGAGCTGGAAGGGAATTTGAATGAACTTCTCGATGAACTCGTATCCGTAGACCAGGCCCTCAGCCGGGCCGTAGCCCTGGGGGACCGCCTCCGTCCGCAGATAGGGAAGGATCTTCGCGAATTTCACCGCGAGGCCCGCCGCCACCTTCTGCCGGTCCATTCCTAAGATAAAGAGGAGGTTCGGGTTCTCGGAGATCAGTAGGTTGATCGCCTGCATGAGGTCGGCCGCTCGCGGGACATCGCACCGGTCGAGGTCGTCGACGAAGACGTAGACCCTCTTTTTTCCAGCATAGGCCTGGACGATCTGGTCGAAATCCTTGTGAAAGCGTTCAACAAAAGCGGTTCGGTTCTCCCAGTCCGAGGACCGTAGGTACTTTCCGATCTCTAGATCCAAAGGGTTCCCGAGGAGTTGCTTGGCGTTCAGCAGGAGCGTAACCACGAGGACGAGCACCGCTAGGCTCTCGGGCGAGTCGAGGGCATCCCCGATTGAATCGATGACTTCCTGTATTTTGGTGGAATCGTCCACGGCAGTCGGCGTCTGGGTGGGCCTCAGCGTTTGAGTCGGGAGGTTCGAGACGACAATCGCGCCTAGCACGATGATGATCAACCAGGCAGCGAGCCGGAGAAAACCGAAGAGAGCATTCGTCCATTGAAGGCGCCAGACGAAAAGATTGGCCCAGCCGAGAAGGCGGCGAGGGAGGCCGCACTGCCGGCGGAGCTGCTGCAGGAGTTCCAGGACGAAGGCTGCCCAGACAGATTCCTCTTTGTCGTGCCTCCAGAGATTGAAGGAGAGGATGTGACTCTGGTTTCCTCGCCAGAGGCGCTGGAACCGGCTCCGAGGCCCCTTCCGGTTGCCGGCTTCCCTATCTTCGATTCGCTGTCTAACCTGCTCCATGAAGGAGGACTTTCCAGCTCCCCACTCCCCTTCGATCGAAAAGGTGAGCGGCGGGCGCGTTCCGGCGTCGGTGAGGAAGTCGGCAACGGCCTCGACATAGGGTTTGAATCCGAGTTGATCCTCCCTGGCCTTTTGGTCTTGGAGGCCCGAGAAACGGATCGACTCCTGGACCACTGTCTGCGTCCCCGGCTGAGGGTAGGTGACAACGTAGTCCCGAACTCGTGGCGGCGGCGGCTGGCTCTCCCGCTCCTCTCGACGAAGCCGCCAAATGCGGAGGCAGAGGTCGCTCGGGTCGGCGTTGACTAGATCGAAGGCAAGGGTGACGGAAGGCGCGACAGAGCGTTCCTCAGTGTTCCAATCTGGCCGTGCCTGGACCGAGCGGACCGCCAACTCAGCTGGAAAAGGTGGCCCGCCTGGCTCTATGGAGGTGATCTTTCTCTCCTCGATATACTCAAGGAACTCGCCGGAGGGCGACCTCCAGAGGAGGAGCTGGCCCGTGGAAGACTTCGAAATGCAAACCGACCCGTCGGGAGAGAAGACGACAGAAGTGACCTCTCCGGAGTGAGGAAGGGTGACCGCCCCCCGCTGCCGGGTCCGCCACAGCTTGAGACACCCCGCGGGCTCGATGTGTGCGAGGAGAGGGTCGGCATCGGGAGACCAGACGACCTGCCTTGCCTGAGAGACGATGTGCTGGCTCTCAGTAAGCTTGTCCGATCTATCCTCATACTGCCAGATCCGGACCCTCTCGTCGGCTCCGCAGGAAGCCAGGAGCCCTCCCCTGAGATGCCAGGAGAGTCCCCAAGTCTGTTGCTCGGGGCCGGAGACCTCTTGGATGGGCTGGAGCCTCTTCCTGGCTGCGTTCCAAACGCGGAGTCCACCCTCGCCCTCGGCGGCCGAAACGAAGACTGCGCTATGAGGATGAACCGCCAAGCAGAGCACGGCGCCGCCGGAGCCGTCCTCAGATTGGCGGACGAGCGCCAGGGTCTTGCTGTCGTAGACGCGCAGGAGACCATCGCTCCAGCCAGTGATGAGGAGGCTTGCCCTGGACGACCAACCCAGGCATAAGGGCTTGACGCTACCACCGTCGATGGTCTTACTCTCGGCGGAGAGGGAATAACCCTCACCATCCCATCGCCAAACCAGAATCTGGCCCGCATCCGTGGTCGCGGCCAAGAGGCGACCTCCCGGCGAGAAAGTAGCCCGGACGATCCTTTCCTTTCTAGGACTCCTCAACTCTCCCACTGCCTTGGGGACAAACGTAAAGCCCGGCTCCAGCATGGATCCTCCATTGGGGAAACAGACCCGTAGCAACCGAGTAACTTCGCTCTGCCGTAAAAGACCCCATTCTAGGCTTAATCGGGTGGCGTGAGGTCGGGGCAGACTCGATCCGGGCAGATACACGTATCCCAGAAGGCGTCCGCGATGGCCGTTTCAGAGAGCAAGCGGCCAACGCAAAGCGCTGAATGCCAGATGACCATGAGATCGTGCCACTGCGGGTATTCCCGCCACGGGGAAGTCGTCGCCACGTAGAGAGATCAGGTGGGACTTGGTTCGGCCAACGATTTGCCGGACGCGAGCGTTAGAGGGTTCGCTTAGAGAAACAGGGAGACGATTCCTCTCCTCCGAGTTCAGCCGCGGGATTGTTCAGCTTCACAGCCGCGCGAATTAGCTCCTTGAAGGCCTTCTCGTCGATCGCCGCGCCCTCGGGGAAGTCGATGGCGCGCCGGGTGTTGCCTTCGAGGCTGGAGTTGAAGAGTCCTGAGGGATCCTCGACCGAGGCTCCCTTGGCAAAGGTCAGCTTCACGGCCTTCTTGTACGTCTCGCCGGTGCAGATCAATCCGTCGTGAGACCAAACCGGACCGCCCCACTTCCACTCCTCGACCACCTCGGGGGCGGCCTGATGGATCAAGGCGCGGAGCCGGGAGAGCATTTCGCCCCGCCAGTCGCCAAGCTCCTCGATCCGCCCGTCGATCAACTGCGACGGAGACTTTCCTTCCTGGGATGCGCTCTTCTTCATGATGCTCTCCGAGCCCCGAGAAGCCGGGACGGCAGGAAGAGAACCGCCTTGAGCAGCTCGAAGACCGCGTCCAGCGTGATGCCCACCAGCCGGAACGGGAGGGAGAGAAGCCACACGAAGGGGTAGAGAACCAGCGCCGGCAGCGCGAGTGGCCAACAGAGAAGGAAGAGCGCGAGCCAGGCCAGAAAGGTCCACATCGGTCAACACCTCCTGGACTGACTACGGCTTCGAGGGAGAAAGGTTGACCGGACCCTCGGGCCTCACCCCAGCCTGGCAGCATCCAGAAGCTTCAGGAAATTGCGCTTCCGCTTGTTGGCGAGGCGCACGGAGGCAAGATAGGCGGCGAGCTCGCGGGTCTTCCCCAGACGCGTCATCACGTCCCGGACCTGCTTCAGGCGAGCCGCCGCCGCCTCATATCCGCGCGGGCTCGGCTGCTGGAGGGCCGACTCGGCTTGACGCTGGTAGACGGCGAGAGAGTCCTCCGGGTGCGACAGCTCCCGGAGCCTGGCCATCTGCAGCCAGAGCTCTTCCGAGCAACCGAGTTGCCGGGCCGATGTCCAGGCATCCTCCACCTTTTTCTCCCAGAGGAGGATCTCGACCAACTGTGAAGCCGGGCCCCGGCCAAGGTTGAGCGGCGGCCATCGGGGAGCCGATGGTCTGGATGTCCCGTTCTTCGCGCGCTCTCGGAGGAGGGCGAGGGCTTTCTCCCGCCATTCCGGCCATGCCCTGGCTCGCTCCGCCAGTTTCTTGAGCTCCTTGTAGGCCTCGATTCCGGGCGCATCGGTGAAGTTCGCCCACAGGAGGTCGACCGCCTTTCCGTGACTGCGGTGTGCCGCGTACTCGCCGGCAAGAAAGCTTCGCAGACGGGGGTCGGTCCGCTTGGGAAATGCGCCGATGCCCTTCTCCGCCCACTCGATGGCCAGGTCTCTCTTTCCAGCGTCCTTGTAGATCTCGGCGATCTGGAGATAGAACCAGGGCTGCGAGAGATCGTGCGACTTGACCGCTACCAGAGCTTCCACGTCGCCGGCAGACCTGGCCAACCGCTCCAGGATCTGACCGAGACGCCACTGCGGGCCGCCGAAGTCCGGAGAGTCGCCTGCTTTGCGGGCCGGAACCCTCTTCCACTCGGCCTCAGCGAGCTCGCGGTAGACCACCAAGCCCTTCTTTCCAAGGATGCCGGCGTAGGTGTCCACGGCTCCATTGAACGAATCCCAATCTGTCCGAAGCTCGAAGGCAAAGAGTCGGCGCGCCAGATCCTCGGGGTCGGGCTTCGCCTTCCTGCACGCCTTGAGGTGAAGCTCCCCGAGGCGCTCCAACACCCCGTACACCTCTCCGTCCGAGTCGTCCACCTGCCCCAGGGCCTCCTCCGCCAAGCCGATGGCGTGCTCTGTCAGATCGATGACCTCCTCGGCCTTTCCCTGCTTCAGCAGGTCGTCCAGGTCGTTCACGGCCTCATCGAGCCTGTCGGCGAAGCCACTGACCTCGCGGTAGGAGTAGACATCCCCCGGGTCGAAAGCGGCGTCGAGGTTGCGGCGCACCGCGGCAAGCTCGGATTGCCGGCCTCCCCTCTTCCCCTGCTCGAGGGTCAACTTCCGGAGGAGGCGGTCGTCCACCTGGGCATGGTTGAACAGGATGTCGACAAGGCGCTCCTTCTCCTGTCGGTCAAGGAAGTCGCGCAGCCCTTGCGGCTCGGGCTTTCGCTTCTGAGCAGTGGCCATCAAGAACCTCGCTTGGAGGCACGCATGTCGATGCACGCCCCCTTTCCGTATTTCTACGGTAATGTAGCTTCCAGCAGCGAGGAATGCAACAAGCGGCCTGTTCTTGTTCGCGTACAAGGGAGTGACGTGTATAGGAAGCGCGCCCACCCTGGACAGGTCAGCCCCCGACTGGCGAGCCTTCCTACCGCAGCCAGTCCTCCAGCATCGCCCGCTCGTCCGTGGACTCATCCCGGTACTTCACGATGACCGGCGTGTAGAGCGAGACGCCCCACTCCTTGCCCTTGCCGCGGGTGACGTTCCGGCTGCCGGGGACCACGACGGCTTCCTCGGGGATCACCAGCGGCTGGCCTTCCTCGGCGCGGTGGATGGTCTCTTTCACGAGGTCGTAGACGGGGGTCGAGCGGGTGAGGATGACTCCGGAGCCGAGGACGGCTCGGCGCTTCACGATGGTGCCTTCGTAGACGCCGCAGTTGCCGCCGATCAGCACGTCGTCCTCCACGATGACCGGGAGGGCTCCGACCGGCTCCAGCACGCCGCCGAGCTGGGCGGCGGCGGAGAGGTGGACTCGCTTGCCGACCTGGGCGCAGCTTCCCACCAGGGCGTGGGAGTCGACCAGGGTGCCGTCGTCCACCCAGGCTCCGGCGTTGATGTACATCGGCGGCATGCAGGTCACGCCCTTGCCCAGGTAGACGCCGTCGCGGATGGACGAGCCTCCGGGCACGATGCGGACTCCCGCGTCCGGCGTCAGGGGACGGAGCGGGTAGGTGTCCTTGTCGAAGAACGGGAGCGTTCCCACCGAGAGATCCACGATCTTGCCCAGGCGGAAGCCGAGGAGGATGCCCTGCTTGACCCAGGGGTTCACCTTCCAGCCCACGGCCGAGTCCGGATCGGGCTCGGCGGCGCGGATGTCTCCCCGGTTCAGGGCGTCCTTGAACCGCTGGAAAAGGTCGAGGTGCTCCTGGCCGGGAGCCGCGGGGGGATTGGCAAAAAGGGCTTCGATCCGCTCCCGGAGCTCAGTCATTCACGGGTTCCTCGACGGGGGTCTCGATGCTCGTGACGGAGCCGCCGGGGATCAGGCCGAGGTCGGCAAGCACGGTCTCGATCTTCTTCGCGCTCTCCGGCCGCGGCGCCACCGCGGGCAGGCGGTAGATCGGCTCGATCAGGCCCATCATCCCCATCGCGGCCTTGACCGGGCCGGGGTTGGACTCGATGAAGTTGATGTCCATGAGCGCGTGCAGCCGGCGGTGCAGCTCGCGCGCCGCGGGGAAGTCCCCCTTCAGGCAGAGCGAGGTCAGGCGCGACATGGCGTAGGGCACCTCGTTCGACGCGACCGAGATCAGGCCGACGCCGCCGAGCGCGATGAGCGGCAGGGTGATGGCATCGTCGCCCGAGAGGACCGCGAAGCCCTCCGGCACGGCCTGGAAGATCTGCGACATCTGGGAGATGTTGCCGGACGCCTCCTTGACCGCCACGACCCGGTCGATCGTCGCCAGCCGGCCGAGCGTGGCGGGCTCGACGTTCAGGCCGGTACGGCCCGGCACGTTGTAGACCACGATCGGCAGCTTCGTGGCGTTCGAGACCTCGCGGTAGTGCGCGAAGAGGCCCTCGGGCGTGGGCTTGTTGTAGAACGGGGTGACGACCAGCAGGCCGTCCGCTCCGAGCGCTTCGACCTCGCGGGCGAGCTTCACGACCTCGCGCGTGTCGTTGCCGCCGGCGCCGCCCACGACCGGCACGTGCCGCGAGGAGGCCCGGGCCTCCTCGATCGTGATCTCGACGACCCGCAGGTGCTCCGCGCGGGTGAGCGTGGGGTTCTCGCCGGTGGTGCCGCAGGGGACGAGAAAGTGGATGCCCGACTCGATCTGCCGGCGGACGAGACGGCGCAGGGCCTCCTCGTCGAGCGAGAGATCAGGCTTGAACGGGGTGATGAGCGCGGTGCCGCAGCCTCGAAGGATCTGGGAAGACATGAGAAGGCCTTTCAGGGACGGGAGGAGCCGACGATCTCCTCCCAGACATGGCTGAACTCGTAGAAGCCCTGCCGGCCGATCATCCAGCGCGCGGCTCTCAGGGCCCCGTGCGCGAATCCGGCCCGGCTGCGGGCGGTGTGCTGAAGGGTGATGGTATCAGCGTCCGAATCGAACCCGACCTGATGGGTGCCGGGGATGGAGCCGGCCCGGTTGCTGGCCATGTCGACCGGCCGGTCCCAGCCGCCCCGCTCCAGCACGGAGCGGATCTGGAGCGCGGTGCCGGACGGCGCGTCCTTCTTCTTGCTGTGGTGGATCTCGTAGACCCAGGCCTCGTACGCCGTCTCGTCCGCGAGGAGCGCGGCGGCGGCTCCGGCCAGCTTGTAGAAAACCTGCACGCCGATCGAGAAGTTGGCGCCGTAGATCAGGCCCGCGCCTTCGGCGTGATGGCGCTCGATGGACTGCCGCACCCGGTCCAGGTCGTCCTGCCAGCCGGTCGTCCCCACGACGAGCGGGACGCCGAGCGCGGCGAGCTTCTCGACCGTGGCCGGCACGGCCGCCGCGTTGGTGAAGTCGATGGCCACGTCCACCGCCTCGACGACATCGTTGTCGATCTCCTGGTGCGTGCTGTCCAGGCGAAGGACGACCTCGAAGCCGTGCGCGGGCGCCAGCTCTTCCACGAGCTTGCCCATGCGGCCGGTGCCGATCAACGCCAGTCCGTTCATGCGAACAACCTCCTGTGCAGCTCGGCCACGACCTGCTCCGCCGTCGTTTCCTCGACCAGGCAGCGGATGCACGGCGCGGCCACGCCCTCGACGAGCAGCCGCGGCTCCCAGTCGCGGGCGGCCGCGAACACCGTCCCCACCAGCTCGGAGCTGACGGCGAGGTCGTCGGAGACCAGCGTCACGACGGCGCGTCCCTCCTGAACCTCGACCTCTCCGGCGTCCGCGAGCGCAGCGCGAACCTCTTCCAGCCGGTCCGCGTGGTCGAGAGACAGCTCGACCGCGGCGTCCTCGACGAGCAGAACGGTCAGCTCCGGGCGGAAGCGGTCGACCGCGTCGAACACCGCGCGCAGGATGCCGCTCCCGCGCACCGTGAGCCGGTGGGCGCCGGGCTTCCAGGCGATGGACTTGATGCCCGTCTCGCCATCCCTCCGACCGATGACCGTCCCCCGGATGCCCTGGTGCCAGGAGTTGAGGATGCGGATGGGCACGTCCGCGCGGCTCGCCGGTCCGAGCGTCCCCCAGTGCGGTTTCTTGAGGCCCGAGCTGGACAGCTCCAGGGCCTCCGCGAAGGAGAGCGAGCGGATGGGCCGCGCGTCCGCCACGATCCGCGGGTCGGCGGTCAGCATGCCGTCCACGTCGGTCCAGATCTGGACCTCCTCGGCGCCGAGCGCGGCCCCGACAATGGCGGCGGAAAAGTCCGAGCCTTCGAAGCCGAGCGTGGTGGTGACGCCGTCGGCCGTCGAGCCCACGTAGCCGCCGAGCACGGGCACGCAGCCTTGCTGGAGGATCGGGATCAGCGTCTCGCGCAGCCGCGGCTCGGTCAGCTCGTAGATCGGCCGGGCGCGGGTGAACTGATCGTCCGTGATCATGACCTCGCGGCAGTCGACCCAGGCGGAGTCGAGGCCCTCGGTCTCATCCAGAGCCTGGGAGACGATGGCGCTGGCGAGCAGCTCGCCGAAGCTGGCGACGAGGTCGGCGTCGCGGGGAGTGACCGTTCCCTCGGAAGCGATCCGTTTGAGGATGATCCGCAGCATGCCGAAGTAGCTGTCCAGGGTGGAGTCGATACACGGGAGGGCGTCGTCCGGAATACAGCCGTTGGCCTCATCCCGATGGTAGGTCTGGAGATCCTGGACCAGCTTCCAGGCGCTCGGCAGACCAGCCGCCGCGGCATCGGCCGCCGCGAGCAGCTTGCTGGTCGTCTTCCCCATGGCGGAGACTACGATCACCGGGTCGCGGTGCCGCTGGCTGAGGACGATGCCCGCAACGCGAGCGATCGACTCGGCAGAGCCGACCGAGCTGCCGCCAAACTTCATGACCACCATTGATCCCATCCCCCCTCTCCCCGGCCCTCTCCCCCGTGCCGGGGGAGAGGGAGAAAGACGGATCTTCCTCTCATGAGTCGAGCAGTCCCTCGCTCTTCATCAATTCCGCATTGAGCACGGCCGCGCCGGCCGCACCGCGCATCACGTTGTGGCAGAGCGCCACGAGCTTCCAGTGGAAGACCGAGCACTCGCGGATGCGCCCCACGGCCGTGGCCATGCCGCCTTCGAGGTTCACGTCCTTGCGCGTCTGCGGCCGGTCCGGCGCCTCCATCACGTGGATCGGCCGGCGCGGCGCGGTCGGCAGCTCGCGCTCCTGGGGCAGGCCGCGGAAACCGGTGAGGGCCTCGATCAGCTCCTCGCGCTCCGGCCGGCGCTCGAACTCCAGGCTCATGGCGACCATGTGGCCGTCGATCGCCGGCACCCGGTTGCAGCTCGCGCTGATCACCAGCGGGATCGGCTCGATGCGATCCCCGGCCAGGTCGCCGAGCATCTTCTGCGGCTCGGACTCGACCTTCTCCTCCTCGCCCCCTATATAAGGAATGACGTTGCCGAGCGCGTCCAGGGACGGCACGCCCGGATAGCCGGCGCCGGAGACCGCCTGGAAGGTCGTCACCATCGCGTGCATGAGCCCGAACGGCTTGAGCGGGGCGAGCGCCATGGTCAGTCCGACCGCCGCGCAGTTCGGATTCGTGATGATGGCGCCGCTCCAGCCGCGCTCGCGCCGCTGGCCCGCGAGGAGCCCCAGATGGCCGGGATTGACCTCGGGGATGAGCAGCGGGACGTCCTCCGCCATCCGGTAGTGGCTGGAGTTGGAGACCACGATGTGCCCCTCGGCCGCAAAGGCGCGCTCGATCTCCGCGGCCTGGCTCGAGGCCATGGACGAGAACACCAGCTTCGGCCCGCGCCCGGGCACCGTCTCCTCGACCGTCAGGCCGGCAATGCGGGACGGCGGCGCCCCTTCGAGCTGCCACGACGTGGCGTCGCCATAGCGCTTGCCGGCGCTGCGGTCGCTGGCCGAGAGCCAGGTCACCTCGAACCAGGGATGGTTCTCCAGGATCTGGATGAACCGCTGCCCCACCGTGCCGGTGGCGCCCAGGATGCCGACTTCAATCTTCTTCATGGCTGCCTTCCTGCCGTCGAATCTCTAGGTTTGTAAGCGCCTTCACCATCTCTACGTACAGCTGGACCGCTTGTTCGAGCTCTTTCCGGGGCACCCGCTCGGTGGAGGTGTGGGCCACATGAATGCTTCCCGGGCCGAGCAGGAACGGCTCGCCCCAGGCGCCGAGGCGCGGAATGTCGGTGGTGTACTTGACCACCGTGGTGTCGAACCCGGGCAGCGAGCCAAGATGGACGGCGCGGCTCTCGCGCTCCTCGGCCACGGAAACGCCGGCAACCGAGGTCACCGCCGCGTGCAGCCGCTCCCGAAGCTCGGCCGTCTCGCCGACCGTTCGGATCATGACCTCGGCCCGCGCCTCGTCCGCCACCACGTTGGCGGCCCGGCCGCCGGAGAGCGTGCCCACGTTGATCGTCGTCTCCCCGAGAACCGGATCGGTGGGAAGCGGCACGGTCCGGAGCCGGGCGAGCGCCTCGAGCAGCCGGTCGGTGGCGGACTCCCCCAGCTCCGGATAGGCGGAGTGAGCCATTCGGCCCCGCGCCTCGATCTTCAGATAGAGGGCGCCCTTGGAGCCGAGAGCCAGCCGGTTCTCGGTGGGCTCGCCGTTGATCAGGAAGCGCGCCCCCCGCGGCTGCCGGTTCGCCACCTGGGCGCCGAGGCTGTCGGTCTCCTCGCCGACCACGATCAGCAGCCCGAATCCGTGCCGCCCCTCGTCGAGCAGCGCCTCGACGGCCTTGATCATCGCCGCGAGAATCCCCTTCGCGTCGCAGGCCCCGCGGCCATGGACGTGCTCCTCATCCTCCGACGAGGGGAAGAACGGCGGCACGGTGTCCATGTGGGTCGAAAGCACGACCTCGGGAGAGCCCCAGAAGGCGAAGAGGTTGAACCGCTCCCGGTCCACCGTCATGCGCTCCACCCGGCCCCCGGTCCGGGACGCCAGGGCGGAGAGGTAGTCGAAGAGAAACTCTCCGACGGCCCGCTCGTTGCCCGTCACCGACTCGATGTCGATCAGCGCGCGCGTCAGCGCAAGGAGATCCATGGGAGGAGGAGCGTAGCCGCGCCCCGGCGAGCCGTCAACGGCGGGGTTGAGCACTGTCAACGGCGGGGTTGAAAACCGGTCCGGCTATCCCTATCGTAGTGGCATCCTGCGATCAACGTCGCCTGAAGGAGGAGGGGATGCCCGAGATTCAGCCGGTCGGTTCCCATGCCACCTGGTTTGAAGAGCCCGACCTGATCGGACTGCGCCTGAAGGGGGATGTGTCCCTGGAGGAGAGTGAGGCGCTCGCGATGGTTCATGCCGAGATGGCCCGCGGCCGGGACGTCATCTACATGCTCGTCGACATGACCGGGTTCGGGAGCGGCACGCCGGCCGGCCGCAAGGTCACGTCGGAGACGCTGACCCGGATGCCCGTCCGGGGCGTCGCCGTCTGCCGCGCGCGGCTCTCTTCCAAGGTCATGGCCAAGCTCGTGTTCACCGGCATGAAGCTGTTCCGCAAGGATGTGCGGTTCGATACCGAGTTCTTCGACCACGAGCGCGCGGCCCGCGAGTGGATCGATGGGCGGCGGGCCGCGGCGCGGACTTGAGACTGCGGAGCCTCAGCCGCCCACGACCGCCACCGCGCGCTCCACGATCTCGTCCCGGCCCGCCGCCACGCCGTGAAGGGTGCGGGCCGCCGGATGGGTGGGCGCCACGCCCACGCCTTGCAGCGGCGATTCGTCGTGCTTGAGCACGCGCTGGCCGCTCCACATCAGCCTCCAGCCTCCAGGCAGGTCGCTCCAGTTGAAGCTGCCGTTGCTGCCTCCCGAACGGGCACCCACCCGCTCGCCCAGCCGGTAGGCCTCGATCATACCGAGCAGGGTCTCGGCGTATCCGTCAGCGCGGCCGTCCGTCAGGAATGCGACCTTTCCCTTGTAGCGCGGCGCCTTCGGCTCGATGGTCCAGACCGTGGTCAGCCACTTGACCTCGCGAAAATCCGGTTCCATCACCACCGGCACCTGCCAGTTTGAGCTGGCCGCCGTGTGATCGATCAGGTGAGACAGCAGCACGGTCGAGACTTCGGTTCCGCCTCTCAGGTCGAAGATCAGCCCCTTGGCTGCCGTCAGCCGCGGCGACAGGGACTCCAACTCCTCGTCGCCGACCCGGGAGAGATCCACATAGACGACGCCCGGTCGGGGCTCCGAGACCTTCGGCAGCGGCGTGCCCGCGGGCCGCGCGCCCGGAGCCACGGTCCGCGCGAGGACGACCTCCGCTCCGGTCTTGAGGCGAAGAGCCACCCGCGAGTCCGCCGGACCCCAAAGCGTCTCCTGCAGGGCCATCCACCGCCGCCCCTCCGGCGTGCCCGCGGACGTCCGAGCCTCCACCGCCGCGAGGGCCTCCTCGGCGGACTTGCCGTCCAGCGCTTCGACGACGTCCCCGACCCGGATGTCTTTCACGCCCCCCGCCACGTCCTGCGCGACACCGGTGACGACGAGCTGCCCTTCGAGCCACTCCCAGGTCAGAGGAAGCGCCAGGGGCCGCGCGGAATTGTCTCGACGGAAGAAGGACGCCCGGGAGTCGTGGAGCGGCACCAGCAGCGTGCGGGCGATGCGGGAAAACTCCTCCGGGTCCGAGACCGCCGCCGCGGTCAGCACGGACCGCAAGGCCTGGAGCCAGGCCGGATCCTCCCTCTTCAGCTCGGGATGCAGATTCTGAAGGATGCCCCAGGCAAGCGCCGCCGCCGCCATGCGCGTGTCCGCGGTGTCGACGGCCACGTCGATTCCCGGAAACGCCGGGGACGGAGACCGAGGCAGCGTCCCCTGGCGGTCGGCGTAGAGAGCGACTGGCAGCCAGGCCGTCACGCCGCCGCCCAGATCCTCCTGCCTGACCTGGTCAGGCCTGACGAAGGTGGGAGTGGCGATCGAGGTGCTGCTGATCTCGGCGCAACTGCCCGTCCGGCAGACCGACACCAGCGGAGCGCTCATGGCGATGTAGTCTGCGGACGCTCCGTGGCAGGCACCGGCCCGGCACTGGTCCACCCGTCGAAGGGTCAGCGCGTACCCGGCGCGGATCGACTCGTAGGGAAAGAGCCAGCCGGGCGGCGGAGCCCCGGGCTGGCCGTCGTCGAAGCCGGGATTGAGGAGAACCTGCCGCCCCCTGCCGTCGGTCGCCGCGAGGGAGACCTCGTCGAGCCTTACCATGCCGCCGCCCGTCACCACCACCATGACGAGGATCCTCTCGGCGTCCGGAGCCACGTCGCCTTCGATCTCGACCAGCTTCCAGGGAGTGGTGCGCAGCGGACGGTCCGCCATGTTGTCGAAGAATCCGACCTGGCCGCCGGCCCGATCGACCCGCAGGCCGAGCTGAACGCGACCGTCGCCCATCATTTCCGCCTTGACCCAGGCGCGGAGCCGGATCCTCTTGCCCTTGAGCGGCCCGGGCAGCACGGCCTGGGCCATCGTGCCAAAGCCGGGCGGAGTCTGGTCGTCGATCCGCTCGCTGGTGAAGACCTTGCGATCAGCCCCGAAGTCGCCGCCGAAGTGCCGCCAGGCCACGATGCGCGAATCAGAAGCGGGAGGCCGAAGCTCTGGAGGCGTCTCCGGCCGTTCCCCCCGAGGCCGGACCCGCAACGTCGGAGCGAGAGGCCTGAAGACCTCTTCCAGACGCGAGGCAAGCTCCGCCGGGTCCGCCGCATCCCGGACCCGCGAAACCCCCGCCACCGCCACCTTGCTCCAGTCCGCCGCTGCCACCGCGTCCGACGGATGGAAGAAACGGACGAGCGAGAGCAGCCGCGTGTAGGCGACGAGGTTGTCGAGCTGGCGCTCCGAGAGGGTCGGCTGAGCCTGACCGAAGCCGGCGAAGGCGAGCAGGGCGACGACGGTGATGCCGGCGATAGTGGCGGTGGCGGAAGCTCGGCGTACGTTCATCGCGGCTCAAAGACCCTTGAGAAGGTAGTACGCGATGAACGCGATGAACATCACGACCGGCAACGCGATCAGGCTGAGGATGAGGTACTGAACGGAAGTCTTCTTGGCTCGAGGCATGGGGCTCCGTTCGCAGGGACGGTGGAAGAGGCACAATTGTAGCGCTCTTCCTTCCGCCCCGCGGCTCCGGGGAAAGGCACTTTCCCCCGATCCGGCGCCGTGCCGGACGCGTCCGTCCTCACTCCGGAAGCTTCCGTCGTCTTGCCCGATGCGTCCGCCGTCATGGCGGCAGCTTCCGTAGTCGTGCCGGACTCGTCCGCCAGCCGACTTCCCGATCCGACGCCGCGCCGGAAGCTTCGGTCGCCATGCCGTATGCGTCCGTGTTCACGCCGGAAGCTTCCGTCGGCTGACTTACAGGTCCGGCGTCGCGCCAGAAGCTTCAGTCGTACGCCGGAAGCGTCCGTGTTCAAGGCGGATGCTTCCGGCGACCGACTTCCCGGTTCCGCGCCGCGCCGGAAGCTTCAGTCGTCACGCCGGATGCGTCCGTGTTCACGGTGGAAGCTCCCGTCGACTGACTTACCGGTCCGGCGTCGCGCCGGAAGCTTCAGTCGTACGCCGGAAACGTCCGTGTTCACGGCGGATGCTTCCGGCGGCCGACTTCTCGGTCCGGCGCCGTGCCGGAAGCATCCGTCATCCCGACGGAGGCTTCCCTCCCGGGCGGGACCGACCAACCACTTCAGACTTCGTACTCGCCGCCCGGGTAGACGAACGAGTCGCGCGGGGCGAACCAGGAGGACGCGGCCACGGGCTGGAAGGGGTCGGCGGGACGGATCGCCCAGAGCGGGTGGTCCTTGGCCAGGAACTCGACCGACTTCAGCTCGAAGGGATCGACCAGCTCGCCGATGTAGGCGTAGTTGCCCGCCAGGATCTTGCCGTCGAGCTGCGTCAGATAGGTCAGATGGCCGCGCGCCACGACGCCGATCTTCTTGCCTACCTTGGCGCGGGTGCGGATGATCGCCACTCCGTCCACGAACGTCGTGGCTTCCAGATCATGGCCGTGGACTTCGACCGTGGTCGTGCCCGGCGAGGCAGGGACGCCGCGCTCCGCCACGTACTCGCGCATGATGGCGGACGAATTGAGATAGTTGGTGAAGAATCGAGCGGGCGTGACGCCGTCCGGGGCGGTCAGATTTCCCAGGTCGAGTCCGAGGTAGGTCAGCGAGTAGGCGCCGAACCCGGAGGTCTGCTCCTCCGAGTCCACGACGTACTGATTCATGTAGATCGCCTGGTTGTCGGCCGGGCGGAGACGGGACGGCAGCAGGGCCGCGGCCGCCTTGGGGTCGGCCGGAATCCAGCTCGAATAGATCATGCGGCTGTTGATGACGAGTTGCGGAGCCGCGAGAGTTTGAAGAGACATATCGGTTTTTCTCCGTGGATTGGTGTTTTGAACGCCTTCACACGGAGGTACGCAGGCGGCCCTCGGCTCCCGCCAGCCTCGAGCTGCCGGAACCGTCAAGTCTCGCGTTGCAGGAAGAGCCAGGCCACAAGCACGATCAGAGGCATTCCGAGCGCCGCGAGGCCCGCCATGAGCCACGGCGCCGACTCAAAGAAGCACAGCGGAATGAGGAGGGCCGCGACGCCGGCCGCGGCTCGGCCCCAGACGATCGGGCGCTCGGCCTCCCGGGCCGCGTCGTCCCGGGCGTTCCAGCGGGACAGGATCTCAGCGCGCCACCACAAATCCGAAGCTGCCGGCAGGGGACGTTCGGGGCGGTCGGGACGGTCGATCCGGGATTCCAGGGCGAGTTGCCGCAGTCCCTCCTGGATCGCAAGCTCGTCGGGCGGGAGGGCTTGGGGGGACTTCTCTTCCTTCATGCGAGCTCCTTCTCCAGCTTCTTGCGCGCCCGGAAGAGCAGCACCCGGACGCTTCCTTCCTTCAGGTTCAGAATCCGGGCGATCTCCCGGTGATTGTAGCCATCTACATAGGCCAGCCAGAGCAGGGCGCGCTCCCGCGGCGGCAGGCGTTGCAGGGCGCTTCCCATGTCCAGCCCCAGGCCGGGGCTCCGCCCGGGCCGGGCCGGCCACAGGGTGAGCACGCGCTCCAGCATCGAGGCTTCCCGCTTCCGGCTGCGCCAACGGTCGTGGACCAGGTTGGTGGCGATCTGAAAGAGATACCCGCGATGCTCCCGCGGATCGCGGTCCGCGGCGGGCGGACGGCGCAGAAACTTCAGATAGCTCTCCTGGAGCACGTCGTCGGCGAGCGCCGAATCCCCGGCGAGCCTCCGCAGATACGCCCACAGAGCCTCCGCGGTCTCGGCATGGAAGCGCTCGAAGGCGCCTTGGTCCATCGGACTTCCGTTCACAGCTCTTCGCCGAGTCCCTCGCGCCGCGATCTCGTCAGCAGACCGGCACGGCGATAGAACCAGGAGGAGACCGCCGCCGAGATCAGGATTCCGACTCCGACCATGATTCCCAGGACGCCGGGAATCCGCAGGCCGAAGAGCTCGCCCTGAGGCATGAGGTTGGGGAGCACCATGAAGGCGCAGCCCGCGGAGATCGAGATGATCCCCGCGGTCACGGCTCCCGAGAGCGACCTCGCGGGATGCGATGGCTGGCTGCCCATCAGCTCGAGGTAGCGCGCGCCGGCCGGGCTGTTGAGGAAGTCGGTCAGCTCCTGGCCGGAGGAGAAGCGCTCCATCAGCCGCGACCGCTCCTCGGACCGCTGCCGCAGCCGCCCCTCCCGATAGCGGGCGATCAGCCAGATGATGAAGGCCGTGAAGGCGAATTGTCCCAGGATCAAGATGACGAGCCAGCGTTCCATCGGAGCCCTCCCTTGTTCAGAGCGACCTGCCGGACCGGTCGTCGATCCGGGGTCGTGCTCCTGAGACGCCGGAGCGGCGCGGCTGGTTAACGCCGCTGAAAATCAGCCGGGAATCAGCCTGAGCGTCGTCACCGCCGTGCCCGGCAGGAACGGCGTCGGCAGCCCTTCCTCCCAGGCCTTCTGGCCGTCCCGGTAGTGCGGCGAGAGCGGATGGCCGCTCTGACCCACGGGCATGTGGAAGAAGCCGGCGTCTTCTCCACCCGGCGAGACCACGATCCGCTCCGAGGCTCCGAAGGCGGGGGTCACGAAGCGCGGCATGTCCGCATCCCCGGGGAGCGGTCGCGGATCGACGTTCAGCCAGCGCGCGGCGAAGCCGGGGAGGGCCGCGGAGAGCGGATGGCGGATGCGAGAGGTGTTCCTCTCTCCCCAGGTGCGACCGGCGAGATCCTGGCCTTCATAGCTCGCGAGCACGGCGTCGACCGAGGCCAGGAGCTGCTCGTCCCAGGTCTTGTGCTGCGGATCGAGCAGGTGGGCCGGGCGCTCGGCGACGAGCTTCCAGAGCGGCCCCTCGATCTGCCGCAGGTCGCCCGGATCGAAGCGCTCGTCGGCTGCGGCGCAGCGGGCGAAGATCGACTCGAAGGTCCGGTTGCGGAAGTCGACCCGCATCTCCTTGACGAAGCGGTAGGCCGTCGAATCGACCGAGGCGTGGCCGGTCCAGCCCGTCTCCAGCTGTTTGCGCAGCTCGGCACGGCGCGGATGCCCCTCCAGAGCCTGGGGCGTGAGGGTGTCGAGGAAGAGCTTGTGCCAGCGCTCCAGGAACAGCGCGCGGTCGTCGAGCTGGATGGCGAGGAGATCCCGGGGCGTTGCCTTGTCCAGCGCGAGAAGACCGTCGCGGATCTGGCGGGCGCGGGCTCCGAGCCAGTAGCCGGCGTCGCCGACCCGGGCCAGCTCCTCACCTTCCACGACGCGGGTGTTGGCGGTCCAGATCCGGCCCGACGGGGGATCGACGATCTTCGGCACCTCGTCCGTCGCGAGCCAGCCGTTCCAGTTGTGGGTTCCGTCGGCCCACGACGTGGGGGCCTTGCCGTCGAAACCGGTCCGCTTGGGGATCTTTCCGATGATGGTCCAGGCGATCCGGCCGCCGGCGTCGGCGACCACGAAGTTCTGCGGCGGGATGCCGGAACGGTGGGCGATCTCGATCGCGTCGTCGACCGTGCGGGCTTCTTCCAGGCGGAAGAACTCCAGGTTGATTGCATCGGGATGATGGGCGGTCCAGGCGAGGACGAGCGGCCGGTCCGGGCGTCCTTCCAGTCCCTCGTCCAGAACCACCGGTCCCCAGATCGTCTCGCGAACGTCCAGCGTCACGTCCTCTCCGCCCTTCACCCGGATGACCTCTTTCCTGTGCTCGAACCGGCGCGGACCCTGGGCGGTCCGGTAGGTCTCCGGGTTCTTCGGATCGGTCTCGACGATCACGAGGTCGTGCCAGTCGACGTAGCTGTTGGTGAACCCCCAGGCGATGCGGCCGGTGCTGCCGACGGCGAAGGCGGGGACGCCGGGGAGGGTGACGCCGGTGGAGCGGCGGTCGCCGACGGCCATTGAGGCGCGGTACCAGATGTTCGGGACCTGGATGCCGAGGTGCATGTCGTTCGCGATCCAGGCCCGGCCATCCGCGGTGTGGGTGCCGGCGACCGCCCAGTTGTTGCTGCCCCGGGGCTGGCGGCGCTCGCCGACGGTGTTCCACGGGAGCGGCCGGGCGCGGACGGTCTCCTTGCGCAGGTCGAACACCTCGGGGCCGGGGATCGGCGGCGTGGCCATGGGCTGGCCGACCAGCGGCGCGTCCCACTCGCCGCCGCTCTGGGAGAGGAAGTCGAACATCGGGCCGGGGAGGGTGTCGCGCATCACGCCCAGAGAAAGCTCGTGCGTGCCGTCCGGGTCGTTCAGCTCGATGAACATGGCGAGCACGACGAGGAAGGTGTCCTCCGGCTTCCAGGGAGCGGGATCGAGCCGGAGGAGAAGGTACTCGAACGGCGGCGCTCCGAGGGCCGCGAGGCCGGCGTTCACTCCGGCAGTGTAGGCCTCGAGAAGCTCGCGGTCCGCAGGCGACGCGGCCGCGACGCTACGCTGGGCCACATCGCGCAGCCGGTGGACCCGGTGCCCCTTGTCGGTCTCCACGGCGGCCTTCCCGACCAGCTCGGACAGCTCGCCCGCAGCCTGCCGCCGCAGCAGATCCATCTGGAAGAAGCGGTCCTGGGCATGGAGGAAGCCGAGGGCGCGGATGGCGTCCACCCGGGAGGCGGCGCGAATCGTGGGCACGCCGAGGCCGTCGCGCTCGACCGTGACCGGCGCGGTCAGCCCGGCGACCGGCCGCTCGCCGTCCATCTGCGGCAGGCTCGCCCGAAGCTCGCCGCGCATCCAGAGCGCCCCGACGAGGACGACGAGGAGAAGGACGACGATCAGGAGAAGGATCAGACCCAGCCAGCGCAGACCGCGCCGGGGCCTGCGGACGGCATTCGGGGATGTTAGCGGCGGCGGGGTCGAAAGAGCTTCGGCCATCGGTCGGCTCCTGTTCTCCTGCTTCGTGTGGGAACGCCAGCATAGTTTAGACTCGGCCCGCCATGGCTGACACGATGTTCCCCGACCTCCGCGCCTTTCTCGACCGCCTCGGCAAGGACGGCGACCTCGCCGTCGTCGACGCGCCGGTCGATGCCCGGTTCGAAGCCGCCGAGATCCACCGCCGCGTGATCGCGGCCGGCGGTCCGGCCCTGCTGTTCACGAACGTCCGCGGCGCGGAGATCCCGCTGGCCACGAACCTCTTCGGCACCGCGCGCCGGGCCGGGCTGGCGTTCGGCACGCGGCCCCAGCGGCTGATCGAGCGGCTGGTCCACCTGGCCGAGACGCTGATGCCGCCGACCCTCGGCAAGCTCTGGGGCGCCCGCGACCTGGCCGGCGAGGCGCTGAAGATCGGACTCTCCACTCGCCGGGCTGGGCCGGTGACGGAGATCGTCACGAACGACGTCCGGCTGGACAAGTTGCCCGTCCTCACCACCTGGCCGGAGGACGGCGGCCCGTTCGTCACCCTGCCGCTGGTCTACACCGAGCACCCGGACGGCAAGGGTCACAACCTCGGCATGTACCGGCTGCACGTCCACGATCCGCGGACGACCGGCATGCACTGGCAGATCGGCAAGGGCGGCGGCTTCCACTACGGCGTGGCCGAGGCGCGCGGCGAGGATCTGCCGGTGACGGTCTTCCTCGGCGGGCCGCCGGCGCTGATCCTGGCCGCCATCGCGCCGCTGCCCGAGAACGTTCCGGAGCTGATGCTGGCCTCGCTGATCGCGGGCGAACGCCTGCCGCGGGTCTCGCCGCCGCCGGCCGGCCTGCATCCGCTCATCGCCAACGCCGAGATCGCGCTGATCGGCCGGGTCGCGCCCCGGGAGCGCCGGCCGGAGGGTCCGTTCGGCGACCACTACGGCTACTACTCGCTCCGCCACGACTACCCGGTCTTCCACGTGGACGCGCTGGCCCGGCGCAAGGACGCGATCTTCCCGGCCACGGTGGTGGGCAAGCCCCGGCAGGAAGACTTTTTCATCGGCGACCTTCTCCAGGAGCTGCTGTCGCCGCTGTTCCCGCTGGTCATGCCCGGAGTGCAGGCGCTGTGGTCCTACGGCGAGACCGGCTATCACTCGCTGGCCGGCGCGGTGGTCCGGGAGCGCTACAAGCGCGAGGCCATGGCCTCGGCCTTCCGCATCCTGGGCGAAGGCCAGCTGTCGCTGACCAAGTTCCTGCTGGTCACCGACCGCCCGGTCGATCTCAAGGATTTCCGGGCCACGCTCATCCACATCCTGGAGCGGACGCGGCCCGAGACCGACCTCTACGTCCTCTCGAACCTCTCGATGGACACGCTCGACTACACCGGGCCGAAGGTGAACGAGGGCTCGAAGGGAGTCTGGCTCGGGCTCGGAGATCCGGTCCGCGACCTGCCGGGCGAGTTTTCCGCCGCCGAGGTGCCGATGGGAGTGACCGACGTCCGGGTCTTCTGTCCCGGCTGCCTGGTGGTGGGAGGCCCCGCGTTCAAGGACGACCCCGAAGCCGCCGCCCGCTTCGTCGCGCATCCCGCCTTCGCGTACTGGCCGCTGCTGGTCCTCACCGACGAGCCGCGCCGGGCCGCCGCGAGCGCCATGAACTTCCTCTGGACCACCTTCACCCGCTTCGAGCCCGCCGCGGACCTCCACGCCGCATCCCGGGACGTGGTGCGAAACCACCTCTCCTACAAGCCGCCGATCCTGATCGACGCCCGCCTCAAGCCCGGCTTCCCGGACGAGCTGTTCTGCGACCAGGAGACCGAGGCGACGGTGACGCGGAGATGGAAGGAGTACTTCCCTGGAGGGAAGGTGGAGATGGGGGATTCGAACGCGGGGCATCTCACGGTTTGATCCCATTCCCCCCCTTCCCCGGCGGAGGGAAAGTGGTATTATCCCACTATGGCACCTGCGACTGTCTTTCTCACCCTGGACAAGAAAGGGCGCACCACCCTTCCTGAAGAGGTACGGTCGGCGCTCAAGGTCGAGGCAGGCGATCTGATCCTTCTGGAACGGACCGATCGTGGCACCTACGAGTTGGTTCCGGCGACCCTGATCCCGAACGATCAACTCTGGTTCCACCACCCGGAGATGCGGGCGCGAGTCGCGCGAGCCGAGAAGGACTTCGCGGAGGGAAGGGCGACGCGAACGGAAACGCCTGACGAGGCCCAGGCCTTTCTCGACAGCCTGAAGCGGTAGCCTCGTTCATGGCCCGCAAGCAGACCTTTCTCGCGGCAGAGTGGTCGGAGGACTGGAAGGCTGCCTATGCCCGCCTGAGCACCGATCGGCAGGTCTCCTGCGACAAGGCTGTAATGGCCTTGGTGAAGCAAGAGGCTTCGTCAGGCCTCCGCATCAAGCCCATCCAGCCGGGCAAGCATTACTCCGAGGCCCGGATCAATGGCGGAGATCGGATCGTCTTCCGTATCGAGAGCGGGACGATCTTTTTTGTCGATGTCGTCAAGCACGACGACATCGGTAAGTACAGCCGCAAGCCGAGCCACTAGATTTGGAGGGAGGTGCCTCATGAACGCACCGATTACGAAAGTGGCGACAGCCGTCCCCGAAGCCCGGTCCGGCGCCGCCACGAAGCTCCGCCGCAGGATGCTCAGCCCCTGGATGATGCGCGGCTTCTTCCTGACGAAGCTGCCCCTGGCTCTGATGGCGGGGCTGCGAGTGCGCGAGTTGGACGCGGACCACTGTGTGGCCACCGTTCCCTATGGCTGGCGCACCACGAATCCATTCCGCTCGACCTACTTCGCGGCGCTGAGCATGGCGGCCGAGCTGTCGACCGGCACGCTGGCGCTGGCGGCGGTCGAGCTGGCTCCGAAGCCGGTTTCGATGCTCATCACGGGGATGAATGCGGAGTTCGGCAAGAAAGCCACCGGGGTCACGGCCTTCACCTGCGCGGACGGAGCGGCGATGTCCGCCGCGGTGGCTCACACGGTCGCGACCGGCGAGCCCGTGACCGTCGAGGCGGCGACCGTCGGCACGGCTCCGGACGGCCAGGTCGTCGCCCGCTTTACGTTCACGTGGTCGTTCAAGGTGAAGGCGGCCCGGTAGGTACACTCGGCCGCGGCCGCCCGCGATTCCCGAATCGACTAGAGAATCACCTCGTACCCCTCGAACACCGGGTGCCCGGCGAGCGTCCCCTGCGGCGAGCGGGCGTCGCCGTGGGCCTTGCGGAAGGCCTCCGACTCCGTCCAGGCGACGAAGGCGTCGCGCGACTCCCAGGTGGAGTGCGAGACGAAGGTGGTGACCAAGGTCGTAGTGCCATCCGCGGTGGCGCCGCGGAGGAGGTGGAAGTCCTTGAAGCCGGCGACCTCGTTCAGATAGCTGTCGCGGCTCCGCCACATCTGCTCGAAGCCGTCCTCGAAACCGGCGTTCACCTGAAAACGATTCATTGCGATGTACATCAGTCCAGCAGTCCTTTCGCGGTCAGCCATTCCTTGTTGAACTTGGAGAGGTAGCGCTCACCCGAGTCCGGCAGCAGCGTCACGACGAGGGCGTCCTCGCCGAGGCTCTGCGCCAGCTGGCGCGCTCCGGCCACGGCGGCGCCGCCGGAGGAGCCGGTGAAGATCGACTCCTTCCTGGCCATCTCGATCGTCGCCTGGTAGGCCGTCTTGTCGTCGACCGTGATGATGCCGTCGATGTAGTCCCACCAGACGGCCGTGGGCATGAAGTCCTCGCCGATGCCGTCGATCAGGTACTGGTGGATCTGGTCTTCCGGCGGCAGCTCGCGGTGCTTGAAGTAGTAGGCGTAGACGCTGCCCACCGTGTCGATGCCGAACACCTGGACGTTCGGGTTCTGCTCCTTGAGGTACTTCGCCGTGCCGCTGATCGTGCCGCCGGTGCCGACGCCGGCCACCCAGTGGGTGACCTTGCCGTCGGTCTGGCGCCAGATCTCCGGACCCGTGGAGCGGTAGTGGGCCTCGGGATTCGCCTGGTTGTAATACTGATAGGGGAGGTAGGCGCCCTCCTCGTCCCGCAGCCGCTCGGCGACCTTGTAGTAGGAGCGCGGATCGCTCGCCTCCACGTTCGTGGGGCAGGAGATCACCGTGGCGCCGAACGCCTCCAGCAGCGCGACTTTCTCCTTGGGGATCTTCTCGGCCGCGGTGCAGATGAGCTTGTAGCCGCGCAGGTTGGCGGCGAGCGCCAGGCCCGCGCCGGTGTTGCCCGAGGTGGGCTCGACGATCGTGCCGCCCGGCTTGAGCTGGCCGGACTTCTCGCCCGCCTCGATCATCGCGATGCCGATGCGGTCCTTCACGCTGCCGCCGGGATTGAAATACTCCACCTTGGCGGCGAGCGTGGACGGGCCGGTGTGGAACCGGCCAAGCTTGACGAGCGGGGTGTTCCCCAGGGTCTCGAGAATGTCGTTGTACATTTCCATGGGATCTCCAGGAGGGACAGGCTTCCCTCTCGATTCGATTCACTTCATGAACAGCTCTGCCAGCTTCTGTGCCTCGTCCTCGGCAAAGCGCGCCCCGGAGAGGTTCGCGAGGATCGCCACGGCGATCCCTTCGTCCGGATAGAGCAGGAGGAAGGCCCGGCCGCCTTCGATGGCGCCGCCATGGTGGTAGATCCGACGCCCCGCCTTGTCTGTGCCGATGCGCCAGCCGATCCCGACCCCGGTCGGTTTGCCTTCCGTCGTGCCGTCCGCCGTGTGCTGCGAGGTGAAGAGCAGCGTCCGGGTCTCCGGCTTCAGGAAGCCGTCCCGAAGGTGGGCCGAGCCGAACCGCACGAGATCGGGACCGCTCGAGAGGAAGCCGCCCGAGGGCCACTTGTAGCTGCTGTCGATCGCCTTCTCGTTGAACAGCCGGCCGTCGGCGGCGCGCCGGTAGAAGCGGGCGCGTCCCACCATCACCCAGGACGGCTCGTCGACCTCGGTGGCGTTCAGCTTCAGCGGGCCGAGCACCAGCTCTTCGACCGCGGCCGGGAAGTCCTTGCC
The DNA here is from genome assembly GCA_031390755.1 of Holophagales bacterium. Taxonomy (GTDB): domain Bacteria; phylum Acidobacteriota; class Thermoanaerobaculia; order Multivoradales; family UBA5704; genus DATMER01. The sequence goes on along the minus strand of JANMTS010000105.1, from coordinate 81,828 downwards.
CTGGACCGCTTCGACCACGACGCCGAGGAGATTGAAGCCGTAGCTCGAATAGAGATACGCCGTGCCCGGCGGATGAACGAGCGGATCCTTCTGGAAGATCTCGAGCCCGTCGGCGAGGCGGTCGTAGTGCCGGACCGGCAGGGCGAGATCCGGCAGAGCGTAATGCCGGATGCCCGACAGGTGGCCGGCGAGCAGGCGCGGCGTGATCGGCTGGGCTTTCTCCGGGCCCTGCTCGGGAAAGCTGGGAAATCCGGGAAATCCGGGAACATAGCGCTGGACCGGCGCATCAAGGTCGAGCTTGCCCTCCTCGACGAGGCGCACTACGGCCGCGACCGTGATGAGCTTGGACAGGCTGCCGACGCGGAACCGGGTCGCGGGCCGGACCGGAACCTTGCCCTCTTCGTCGGCGAGGCCGAAGCCTTCGGCCCAGACCAACTCGCCGCCGACGGCGACGGCCGCGGAGAGACCGGGGCTGCCGACCTGGACGCGGAGCTCCTCCATCATCGCGGTTGCCCGGGTGGTTGGGCGGGCGGCGGCCGGGGGCGTCTCGACGGCCGGAACCTGAGCATGGAGCCCTGCCGCCGCGAGGAGGCCGAAGGCCAGCGGGAGAATTCCTCTGAGGAAGGTCGGGCGCGCGGTCGTCTTCATCATGGTGGGAGACCCATCTCGGGCGGGATTAAATGCGGCCGGGATGGTAACACACCCGTCTCCCTCGGCCGTCTCCCTCGGCGTGGCCGGAATCTGTAGAATCTGCCAAAGTCCGGTAACGACGGGACGGCGGCGTGCGCCTCCTGGGAGGGAGGAACGAATGCGCACCAAGGTCGAGCGGGAAACGTCGGAGCTGCCGGTGCTGGCCCTGCCTCCCCAGGCGGAGGCGGAGAAGGCTCGCCGGGAGGAGGTTCTCTGGGCGCGGAAGCAGGCACGGCGGGCGGCCTGGCGGGTGCTGGTGCCGTTCCTGCTCGCCGTGCTGATCGGGCTCGGTCATCTGCTCTTCGGCGCTTACGACGCCGGCCGCGATCTCCGGGACCTGGCCGTCAAGACCCTGACTCCCGCGGACGGCCCGGTCGAGCCCGTCAGCCAGCTGGCCCACCGCCTGGCCGTCGAGGTCTATGGCGACTCCCACGACGAGGCGGCGGCGCTCCGTTACGAGTCGCTGGTCCGCGTCGTCGCCAAGGAGCTGGATCGCATCCCCGGGAAGGACAACGCCTCGCGGCTCGACCGTTTCGAGCGCGAGACCCGATTGCTGCTGATGGGGCACGCCGCCTTCCCTGCCGGAGCCCAGGCCCTGCTCGTCATCTTCTTCCCGGCCCTCTGCCTGTCGAGCTTCCTCCGGGCCGCGGAGGGCATCGAGCAGGTGGCGACCGCGGGCCGGCCCACGACCTTCGCCGGCCACGTCTGGTACCGCCGCTACCTCCAGCTCCTGACCGAGCAGAAGCACCGGTTCTTCTGGCGGCGCCTCGGCTTCGCGCTTCTTCTGGGCTACGGCACGATGTACCTGGTCGCGCCGGTGGGCGTGAAGGCCATGGCGATCGGCGAGTACCTGGTCCGCAATGCCATCCCCGGCGAGCCGACCTATCCCTTCATTCTCATCGCGTTCCAGAACGCGCCGGTGTTCTCCGTGGGCTTCGCCGGCTTCTACCTCTACTCGCTGACTCTCTTCATCCGCCGCTACACCACCCACGACCTGAACGACCGGATCTTCGTGCCGCTGTTCCTGCGGGGGATCTCGGTCGCCCTGCTGGGCTGGGTGCTGGCGTCGATCGGCGAGGAGAGCGGCCTGTCGCGGGCGCTGGTCTTCGCGGTCGGCATCTTCCCCCAGGCCGGTTTCCAGGCCATTGCCAAGCTGACCCAGACCACGGTCGACCGGCTGTCGAACGAGGGGTCCTCGGCCTTCAAGACCATCCCCGAGATCGACTTCTGGAAGGAGACCACGCTTCAGGAGCTGGGGATCAACGATTTCAACGATCTCGCCAAGGCGAGCCTCGACCAGCTCCTCGTCGATCTCGGGATGAATCCGGGGGTGCTGGTGCGCGCCGTGGATCGGGCGGTGCTCGTCCACGTCCTGGGAGCCGAGGCCGCGGACAAGCTCGCCAAGATTCCCCTCTTCAGCGCCAGCGATGTCGTCCTCTATACGAGAGGACGGAGCGCATGGACCGATCGCTGGGGCGCGGTGGGGATCGCGCCGGCCTTTCCGCAGGGGGACGACCTGAGCCCGGAGGAGAAACGCGCCAGGAAGACGGCGGTCGAGAAGGCGCTGGGCGCCGACGATCTCTGCATCCAGCTCGACCACCTGGTCCACGACCGCAACGTCCAGACGGTCGTCGACAATCTGCTGTCCTACCAGAGCCTGTAGGGGCGGCCCTTGTGGCCGCCCGGGTTTCAGGAGGGCTTGTCGCCCTCGTCCCAGTCCCAGAAGTAGTCCTTGTTGGTGAGGACGGGCTCCTCATCCTTCAATGACTCTTCGGGCGAGAAGCCCCCTTGCTCGGGAGTCAGCTCGCCGCGGATCACCGCGAGCTGCTCGACCAGATCCTCGGTCTCGCGCGTCCAGTAGTCGGTGGTCCCGAACTGGGGCCAGGCCGCTGGGAAGGCCGGATCGTGCCAGCGCTTCGCGAGCCAGGTGGCGTAGTGGATGACCCGCATGCCGCGCAGGATCTCGATCAGGCCGAGCGTCGAGCGGTCGAACTCCCGGAACTGCTCGTAGCCTTCGAGGAAGACCTCGCGCTGCCGCAGGCTCCAGGCGTCGCGGCCGGGGAGGGCCAGCCAGAGATCCTGCACCGCGGGGCCGATCACCATGTCGTCGAGGTCCAGGACGCGCAGGAGACCTTCGCGGATCAGGATGTTGCCGAGGTGGAGATCGCCGTGCAGGCGATGGACGGGCACGTCCGCCAGCCGGCGCTCGGCGATGTCCGCGATGTCGAAGGCCGCGTCGAAGTAGCGGTCCCGGACGTGCTGCGGCACGGAGTCGTGCTCGGCCAGCCAGTCCACGTTGTCGCGGATGTAGGTGTCCGCGTTCATGCGGACCCGGTGCTCAGTCATCCGACGCGCGGCGACGTTGTGCATCCGGCCCACCAGCATGCCGAGCCGCCGGGCCGCCGCGTCGGCCAGCTCGTCGGGCGCCCGGCCGCCCCGGCGGTCGGAGAGCGCATACCAGATGCCCTCGATCCGGCGTAGCGTGCCGCCGCCCGGAAACGGCCGCATCGTGCAGACCTCCAGCTCGTCGGCCGCCAGATCCTCGAGGAACTGATGCTCTTCGAGCAGCTGCTCCTCGCTCCAGCGCCCCGGCCGGTAGAACTTGGCGACCACCCGCGTCCGGTCCGCCAGCTCGACCTCGTAGACCCGGTTCTCGAACGAGTTCAGGGGATAGCAGACCGGATTGCACTGGAGCCCCCCCGCCTCGACCGCGGCAAGCACCGTTTCGGGAGTCAGGGAAAGGAACAGGCCGGTGGTCTCGTCGGGCTTCATGAGGGCAGGGTAACATGGGCAGTCTCGCACCCTGGATAAGGCAAAGGTAGAATTGAAGCTGAGAGGAGATAGCCATGACCCTGCATCTCTCCATTGATGACCATCTCGCCGAAGAGGCGCGCAAGGTGGCCATGAGCCTCGGAACGAGCGTCGATCAGCTCATTCAGGACTACCTGCACCGGCTGACGTCCCAGCAGATCGACGCGGAGATGGCCGAGCTTCGGCGCCTCTCCGGGCAGGGCGATTCCGGAGGATGGAGGTTCAACCGGGACGAGCTGCATGAGCGGCACTAGCTTCCTGGACACCAACGTCCTCGCTTACACGGACGACCGCCGGGAACCCGAAAAGCAACAGCGCGCTCTCGAATTGCTGGAGCGCCTCCGCAGGGAGGGCTCGGGGGTTCTCTCGACCCAGATCCTCCAGGAGTATTTCGTCACCGCCACCCGGAAGCTGGGCGTTCCGGTCGAGGTCGCCCGCCGCAAGATCGAGCTTTTCTCGCGCATGGAGCTGGTTGTCGTCGGACGCGACGACATCCTCGGCGCGATCGACCTCCATGCCGAGCATCAGACCTCCTTCTGGGATGCGCTGCTGGTGCGGACCGCGATCCGTTCCGGCTGCTCCGTGCTCTACACGGAAGACCTCCAGCATGGACGCCGCTACGGTGAGACGACCGTGATCAACCCGTTTCTTTGAATCGAAGGATCATCATGGAAGACACTCCGCCCCCCGCCCCAGGCTTCACCGAGCTGTCCCAGTTCGAGACCGACCCCCGGTCGGTCCGGATGCTCGACCGCGATTACTGCTTGAAGCATGACGTGGTGATCCTCGGGGTCGTGGACCGGGAGAGCCGGGATCCGATCGCGGTGGGGATGCTCGATCCGTCGCGCCGGCCGCTCGTGCATGCGGTGTCGAAGATCCTCGGACGGCCGGTTCAGGCGGTGCGGCTCAACTCCTGGGAGATCCGCCGCGCTCTCGACGAAGGGTATGGCCTTCTGGAAGAGAGCCGCAGCCGGATCGTGCTCCGGCCGGTGCGCGAGATCTCCTTCGAGCGCGAAGGCGAGGTGCCGGAGCTGCTCGACGAGATCCTCGGCAAGGCCGTGGACCTCAAGGCCAGCGACGTCCACATCGAGTGCTATGAGAATGACGTGGACGTGCGCTTCCGGGTCGACGGCATCCTTCGCCAGGTCGGGACGTCGCTTTCCCGCGAGAACATCCAGGCCGTTTTGAACCGGCTCAAGGTGCTCTCCGGACTCGACGTGGCCGAGCGGCGCAGGGCCCAGGACGGCCGCATCCAGGCGACGTTCGAGACTCCGCGGGCTGGCGACCAGCGGGACAGGCGCCGCGACGTGGACTTCCGGCTGTCCGTCGTGCCCGGACCGTTCGGCGAGGACGCCGTGATGCGCATCCTCGACAGCGCTTCGCCCGTCCCCTTGGAGCAGCTCGGCCTCGGCGACGAGGAGCTCGCGACCTTCCAGCGGCTCGTCGACAACCCCGAGGGGCTCATCCTGGTCACCGGCCCCACCGGCAGCGGCAAGACGACCACTCTCTACGCCGCGCTCGACCGGGTCAACACGCCGGAGAACAAGATCCTCACCGTCGAGGATCCCATCGAGTACCACTTCGAGAAGACCAACCAGAAGCAGATCAGCTCGAACATGGGATTCGCCGACTACGCCCGCGCCTTCATGCGCCAGAACCCGGACATCATCCTCATCGGCGAGGTGCGCGACGAGGACACCGCCAGCGCCGCCATCCGCGCGGCCCAGACCGGGCACCTCGTGCTCTCGACGCTTCACACCACGGACGCCGTGCGCACCGTCTCCCGCCTCCTGACCCTCGGCGCCGATCCCGGCCTCATCGCGGGCTGCCTGCTCGGAGCGCTGTCCCAGCGCCTGGTCCGCAAGCTCTGCCCGCAGTGCCGGGTGGAGGCCGAGCCCGGCTCGCGCGAGGTCCGCCGACTCGGGCTGTCGGCGAACGACGGCCCTTTCTTCACCGCGCGGCCCGACCCCGGCTGCCTCACCTGCGGCGGCCTCGGATACAAGGGACGCCTCGGCCTCTACGAGCTGTTCGTGCTGGATTCCGAGCTGGCCGACCTCGTGGCCGAGCGGGCGCCGATCCACCAGATCCGCGCCGCCGCCGTCGGCAAGGGGATGAAGACCCTGCTCGACGACGCCCTGCGGAAGGCGCGCACCGGGATCACGTCCCTGGAGGAGATCCTGCGGACCGTGCCCTACCGGATCCTCTCCGGAGGCGGCTGACCCGGGACGATCCGCCGGAAGCGAATGGGGAGCGGCCGGAGCCGCCCCCCTCGTTCTATCCAGTGGCTTTCAGAAGGAAGAGATCAGGGCTTGGCGGAGAACAGCAGCGAGAACATGAAGTTGAACTGCGTGTTCTGGGTGAACGTCGCGCCGCCGTCGTCCGAGACGTACGAGTAGCCGAAGATCGGCGCGTCGTTGGCAGGGACGCCGCCGTCCAGACCGATCAGCGGCGGCGCCGCCGACGGGCCGGGGAAGGGCGCGGTCGTGGGCACTCGCAGCACCAGGAACAGGTTCTGGATGCTGCCGTGCTGGATGCCGAAGCGCGCGGCCGCGTTGACCACCTCGGGGAGCGGGAAGTAGAGGGGCGAGTTGTCGTTGTCCTGGGCGAAGAACCTGGTCTCGCGCACCAGCGGATGGGCGAGGTTGATCGTCGCCGTGGCGCCGCTCACCGTGCCGGTGGTCAGCATCGCCTCGGCGTAGATCGGCGCCACCGACGCGTCCGCCAGGATCGTGTTGAAGGTGGCCGCCTGCATCACCAGGTCGTTGCCCGGATCGAGCGACGTGACGTCGGCCGCCGGGATCCGCACCGCGTAGTAGCGGCCGGCCGGAGCCGCCGTGAAGCCGATGAAGTCGCGGGCGCCGAAGTTGGCGATCGCGAGCTGCTCGTTGGTGATGAAGTTGACGTTGTTGAAGTTGAGCCCGGCCAGGGCCGGGACCGGAACCGCCAGGCCCGGACGGACCTCGCTGGCCGAGTCGCCCGGGGTCCAGTACTCCTCCTCGAAGTTCAGCTGGCCGAAGATGTCGCCGATCAGCGCGTTGAAGCTGATCGCGCCGGCCGTGACCGGCTGGCCGTCCACCGCCTCGATGCCGACGTTGAACAGGCCGGTGCGCACCGGCAGGACGTAGTTTCCGTTCAGGATGTTGAACGACGGGTCGACCAGGAAGAGGTCGCCGGTCGCCGGGTCGAGCGACAGCTGCGAGGTGCCGCTGAAGCCGGTCGTGAACAGCTCGCCGTCCAGGAAGCCGGTCGCCGAGACGCTCGCGCCCGCGACGGGCTCGTCGAACACGCCGTGCGTCACCGAGCCCTTGATCAGGCCGAAGCGGGAGCTGAAAGACTGGTCGCCGGCCTGGAGGGCGGCCGGACCGGAGGCCGCGGTGCCCTCGGGATAGAAGTACGAGCTCCAGGCGATGTCGTCGTTGTCCAGCGAGCGCTGGGAGAGCTCGGCCACCGGATCGCCGGTGTCGATGAAGGGGAACATCGTGGCGCCCGTGCCGTCCGTCCTGCCGATCACATTGTTCAGGACGTGCGACAGGCCGTGGGAGTGGCCGAATTCGTGCGTGGCCACGCCCTTGATGTCCACCGCGCGCGTCACCGCGTCGGCGTCGGCGTCGTTGACCGTGAACTTGAAGCCGTTGGAGACCTTGACGTTGAACTGGACGTCGTTGTCCAGGATCGTGCCGGCCTTGTAGAAGCCCGCGGGGAGCTCGAAGTCGCCGTCGCCGTCCGCGTCGCCGCACACGGAGATCGCGGACGAGACGTCCGAGTCGCCGTCGCCGTCGATGTCGTCGCCGTTGACCAGGGTGGTGTCCTGGATCAGCGTGACCGAGGGGGAGACCGCGATCGCCGCGAAGGCCGCGTCGGTCCGGAAGCTCAGCTCGTTGACCATGTCGAAGCCGGCCAGCCCGGGATTGGCGACCGTGCCCGTGATCTTCATGTTGATGTAGGACGTCTTGATGTTGTTCCACGGATCGAACGACTGCTGGAGCGCCGTGGTGGCCGCGGCGAGCGTCAGGACGGGAGCCCCGAGCGGATTGGGGATCGGGTCGATGGTGTTGTTCATCCTGTAGCCGACCGGGATGCAGCGGGAGTCCCACTTGATCGGGACGAGCCGCGCCACGATATGGCCGGGGACCGGGGACGGGACGTTGCCGGTGATGTCGAGGGATTCGAGGGCGCCGCCGGCGAAGGCCGGAGCGCAAAGGGTCATGGCCGAGAGGAGAGCGGCCAGGGCGGTATTGACGGGCTTGGCAGGCTTGGACGGCTTGATTGACATGAGGATTCTCATCACTGGACCTCCATCTCCCGGATCTGCTCCCGAAGCTGCTGCAGGTTGATCGAGGCTGCGCCGCCCCGGGCCGCCTGGCGGCCGGTCTGGAGCTGAGTCTGCACCTGAACACCGCTCAGGTTCTGGGTCCCCACGAGGCCCGCTTCCGCGGTCTCCGTCAAGGTGAACTTGCCCTGCGAGTAGCCGACGATGGAGTAGCCGTCCTTGACCAGGCTGTCCGGCGACAGGAACAGCAGCACCTGCTCGCGGACCATGATCTCCGGCGCGCCCGGATAGGTGACCATGATCGGGAACTTCCGGTTCATGTCCACGCCGCCCGGCAGCACGACGGTCAGCTCGCTGCGGGAGGCGCCCTTGAGGGTCTCGTCGACGGCGATGGTGGCCTTGGTCACGAGCGTGCGCCCCACCCAGGCGGTCTCCAGGTTGGTGCAGCGGCCCGTGACAATCGTTCCGGACTGGCGAATCATGTCGCCGTCCGTCTGCTTGAGGATGGTGGTCGCCCACAGCGCCGGGGCGGCGGCCAGGGCGAGGGTGGCGCAGAGCAGGGCTCTTGCGGCTCGCTTCATGAGTACTTCCTCCTGTTCAGAAAGACGTTCCTGCCAATCGAGGGCGCGTGCCCTCGCGTGGCTCTCAATCTCTAGTGTGCGTCTCGGCGGGGAAAGGGTGCCCTTCCGATCCCGCAGTCCGGCGTCGCGCGGGGCCTTCGACCTGGGGTGCGACCTGGGGTAGAATTCGCGGCCGGCCGGCCTCCGCAGATTCAATTGCGTGAAGCCGCGCCGCCGGTTCCAAACCCTCGAACAATTCCAGGAGCAGCCCCATGGCCGAGCAGTATATCTACGTAATGAAGGATCTCCGCAAGATCTACCCACCCAACCGGGAGGTGCTCAAGGGCATCTGGTTGTCTTTTTTTCCGGGGGCCAAGATCGGCGTTCTCGGCCTGAACGGCTCCGGCAAGAGCACGCTGCTGAAGATCATGGCCGGCGAGGTCAAGGAGTTCGGCGGCGAGGCCTGGCCGGCGAAGGGGACGCGCGTCGGCTACCTCTCCCAGGAGCCGCAGCTCGATCCGGCGAAGGACGTCAAGGGCAACGTGGAGGAGGGCGTCGCCGAGACCCGCGCGCTGCTCGACCGCTACGACGAGATCAACGCCCGCTTCGGCGAGCCGATGACGGACGACGAGATGGACAAGCTGATGGCCGAGCAGGGCCGGGTGCAGGACCAGATCGACGCGGTCAACGCCTGGGAGATCGACCGCACGCTGGAGATCGCCATGGACGCCCTGCGCCTGCCCCCGGCGGACGCCGACGTCGAGAAGCTCTCCGGCGGCGAGCGCCGCCGCGTGGCGCTCTGCCGGCTGCTGCTCCAGAAGCCCGATCTTCTTCTCCTGGACGAGCCCACCAACCACCTCGATGCCGAGTCCGTGGCCTGGCTGGAGCGCCACCTCGCCGAGTACACCGGCACCGTGGTCGCCGTCACCCACGACCGCTACTTCCTCGACAACGTCGCCGGCTGGATCCTGGAGCTCGACCGCGGCAACGGCATCCCCTGGGAGGGCAACTACACCTCCTGGCTGGAGCAGAAGAGCACGCGCCTGGAGCAGGAGGAGAAGTCCGAATCCAACCGCCGCCGGACCCTGGAGCGCGAGCTCGAATGGGTGCGCATGGCGCCGCGCGCCCGCCAGGCCAAGGGCAAGGCCCGCCTCAACCAGTATGAGCGCCTGCTCTCCGAGGAGCGCGAGTACGAGAAGCGCGCCGATCCGAACGAGATCCACATCCCCCCCGGTCCCCGCCTGGGCGACCTGGTGGTCGAGACGAAGAACCTCAGCAAGGGGTACGGCGAGAACCTCCTCATCGAGGATCTCTCCTTCGCCCTGCCGCCGGGCGGCATCGTCGGCGTCATCGGCCCGAACGGCGCCGGCAAGACCACGCTCTTCCGGATGATGGTCGGCCAGGAGCAGCCGGATTCCGGCTCGCTGCGGATGGGCGAGACGGTCAAGGTCGCCTACGTGGACCAGAGCCGCGACTCGCTCGACGGCGAGCAGCTGGTCTGGGAGGCGATCTCGGACGGGCGGGACGTGGTGGTGCTCGGCAACCGCGAGGTTCCCGCCCGCTCCTACGCCTCGTCCTTCAACTTCAAGGGCGCGGACCAGCAGAAGCGGGTCAAGGATCTCTCGGGAGGAGAGCGCAACCGTCTCCATCTGGCACGCACCCTCAAGGCGGGCGGCAACGTTCTTCTCCTCGACGAGCCGACCAACGACCTGGACGTCGACACCCTGCGCGCGCTGGAAGAGGCGCTCCTCGCCTTCGCCGGCTGCGCGGTAGTGATCAGCCACGACCGCTGGTTCCTGGACCGGATCGCGACCCACATCCTGGCGTTCGAGGGCGACTCGGAGGTCGTGTGGTTCGAGGGCAACTACCAGGCGTATGAAGAGGACCGCCGCCGGCGGCTCGGCTCCGACGCCGACCAGCCGCACCGGATCAAGTACAAGAAGCTCCAGCACTGAGCCCTGTTGCGTGCTTCTTGGCACGGGGCTTGCTCTACATCCAGGCCGGGAAGAGATGGCGGCAGGACATGGTGAACCCCCCGGGAATGACCTCCTGACCGCCGCCTTCGAAAAAGATTCATCAACTGGAACTGGAGAGGAGCTTCATCATGAAAAAGTCACTGCTTACGGTCCTGGCCATCTTCCTTCTGACAACGGGCGCCGTCATGGCGCAGTCGGCCAACACGTCCGCCCCGGGCCCCACGATTCAGCGCGACCCGGGCATGAACAGCAATAACCTGCCCAATCCGGGCAACCCGCAGACCGATCTCACCCGTCCGCGCACCAACGCGACCACGACGACCACTCAGGAGCCGACCGGCGGCATGGACGTCGACGTTGACACCGGTGCCCGTGCGAACGGCGCCGTCGACGTGGACGCGACCATGACCCGTGGCGACGCCGACACGAACGCGACCGGCATCGACGAGACCGGCACCGGCCCGGCCACCCAGGCTGACGACGGCTCCGCGGCGAACACGACGGCTCTGCCCTCGACCGCCAGCGAGCTTCCGCTGCTCGGCATCGCCGGCCTCCTGGCCCTGGCCTCGGCCTTCACGGCCCGCCTGGCCCGCAAGGTCTGAACCACACGGTCTCCTCACGACGTGAAGAGAGATCGACTCAGTCACCTGGCGCCGAAAGGTGCCAGGTGATTTTCTTTTAGGGGAGACGCTTTTGGGGAGACGAATGACGAGGACTTCGACCTGGCTCTGGGTGGAGCGCGCCCTGTTCGTGGTCGGCATTCTCTGCCTCGGCTACTGGACCTGGGCCTGGCTCGACACCCGCTTCGTCGAAGCCCGGGAGACCCGGCGGCTCGAAGAGACCCTCGCCGCCAGGGCTGCCACCGGGGGCGCCTCGGAGACGGACTCCCTCTCCTCGTTCAAGACCCAGAAGACCGATCCCGATCCGAAGCCTTTGCAGGAAGGGGAGCTGCTCGGGCGGATCGAGATCCCCCGGCTCGACGTTTCCGCCGTGATCCTGGAGGGCGTGGGCAAGCAGACCCTCCGCCGCGCCGCGGGTCACGTGCCGGACACCGCCCTGCCGTCCGAGCCGTCCGGCAACGTCGGCCTCGCCGCCCACCGCGACAGCTTCTTCCGGGGTCTCAGGGACGTCCGCGAGGGCGACACGATCGAGCTGACCATGCTCGACGGCACCTACAACTACAAGGTGGAGTGGACGAAGATCGTCGATCCCTCCGAGGTTTCGGTGCTCGCCCCGACCGACGAGCCCGCCTTGACGCTCGTCACCTGCTATCCGTTCCACTACGTCGGCTCCGCCCCCCAACGCTTCATCGTCCGCGCCCGCCGGTAGGTGGAAATTTTTGCATTCCCCTGGGTTCCATCTGCAACAAACAAAGTTTCCCCGTCTTCGGGAGACCTTATCCCGCGGCAGATAAGGTTAAGTTGCAACAAAGAAGGTTACGCGGCTTCGGGAGAAGGTTAAGCTGCAACAAATAAACCCAAGTTGCAACAAAGAAGCTTATCCCAGGATCGGGAAACCTTCTTTGTTGCAGGATAACCTTCTCGGCCGCGGGATAAGGTTATGCTGCAACAGAGAAGGTTAACTTGCAACAGATAAGCTTTCCCGTTGAACGGGAATCCTTATTTGTTGCAACATAACCTTGTTTGTAGCAGAAGAGCGGAGTTGCAACACGCTTGGGCCGCCGATTTTTCCGCCCTGCTACACTAACGCCGTGCGTCCTTCCCTCGGCTGGCTGATCCTTCTGCTCGCCGCTCTTCCCTCCATTGCCCGCGGGGAAGAGCTCGCGCGAGTATTGTCTCCAGCCCCTGGCGCGGAGCTGGCCGCCGGCTCCCGGGTGACGATCGAATGGGAGCCCCTCAGCCTCCCTGCTGAAGTCGTGGAGTGGGAGGCCTTCCTTTCCCTCGACGGCGGACGCACGTGGCCGCTTCGCGTCACGCCCCACCTCGACAGCTCGATCCGGGTCTTCGACTTCCGCGTCCCCGCCTTTCCCTCGAAGAACGTGCGGATGCTACTCCGCTTCGGCGACGAGCGCATCACCATGGAGGAGGTCGAGGTCGAGGGGCCGGCCGGCATGAGCATCGTCGGGGACATGAGCAGGGATGATGGCCCAACGCTGCCTCTTCTGGCTCGCGCGCGCGGCGAGAAGGCGCGCTCGAACGATCCGGGAACGGTCATCTGGGTCGAAGGCTCCCGCGAGGGCGACGGGCTGCGGGAGGTGTTCACCTGGGCCCCGTCGTCCAACGTCCAGGAAGCCCGGCCCGCGGGGCGCTTCGGCCTGCTGCTGCTCGCGCCGGGTCCGGCCCGGCCGGCCATTCCTCCTCCGCGGCAGGACGAGGCTCTCGATTCGCCGCCAACGCATCCCGTTCCCGTGCAGACCCTGCCCCGGCCGGCCAAGGTGCCGCTCCGCCTGCGGATCCGCCGCATCAACGAATAGACCGAGACCCTGGTCCGCGCATTCGCCCATGCCCGCCCATCCGGGGCGCGGTGTGTCCGTTCATGCTTCGAGCTAGAGGTCCGTTCATGCGCAAGATTTCGTGTTTCCTGCTTTCCCTGCTGCTCGTCCCCGCCCTCGCCGGGGCGGTCGAGGGCGTGCTGGTCCATCCCGACGGCACGCCCGCCGCCGGCCACCAGGTGTCCGTGGTCGGCCTGGCCGGCTCCGTGACCACCGACGCCGAGGGCCGGTTCCGCATCGTCCCCGATCCGCCGGTCCCGTTCCGCCTTGTGGCCACCAGCCCCGGCGGCCAGGTGTCGGCCCCCATGGTTTTCGAATCGCTCTCTGGAGAGACCCTCCAGGCGGCCATCCCCACCTCGTTCCAGGACAGCGTCACCGTCACCTCGGGCGTCGCCCCGGGCCTGGAGACGCCGCCCGCCGCCGCGACCACGCTGATCGGCGAGGAGGATCTGGAGCAGCGCCGGCCGCACCGGCTCGTGGACGTGGTCCAGGGCATCGCGGGCGTCTCGCGGTCCGAGGAAGGGCCGACCGGCGTGCCGGCCATCCGCGGTCTCGCCCGCGGGCGCACCGTCGTGCTGCTCGACGGCTCCCGGGTGACCACCGAGCGCCGGGCCGGATCGTCGGCCGCCTACCTCGATCCCTTCACACTGGCGTCCGTGGAGATCGCCCGCGGCCCGGGATCCGTGGCCTACGGCTCGGACGCCTTCGGCGGCGTGATCAACGCCCGTCCGGTCTATCCCGAGCCGGGCAACGGCGCCTCGCTGCGCTACAGCTTCAACACCGGTTTCGGCGCGGACGACGAGGACTCGTTCGGCCTGGAGGCTTCGACGGACGTGCTCGGCGGAGCCCTGCTCGCCCAGTACCACCAGCGCGAGTCCGGCGACGGCGAGTCCGGAGGCGGCGATCCGATCCCCAACTCCTCCTATGAGGACCGCGGCGGCGCCCTGCGCTATGCCGTGGACACGCCGGCCGGCCGGCTGCGAGTGGCGTTCTCCCTGGTGGACGCCACGGATGTCGACAACCCGACGATCGACTCGAACGTGATGCGCAGCTACTACCCGAAGGAGAGCTCACGGCGCTTCAACGTCGCCCTCGACAGCGGTCCGGTGGGCGGCTGGGAGAGCATCGAGCTGGCGCTGTTCTACGGCACCTACCGGCTGAACCTGACCCGCGACCGGGTGCCCGCGCCGACCGTGACCCGCCGGATCGACCGCGCCGAGACGGTTTCAGACGACGGCTCGCTGCGCGCCGTGGCCACTCGCCAGGCGGCGGGCGGCCGGCTGCAGATCGGCGCCGAGGTGCTGTCGCGCTTCAACCTGGAGTCGCTGACCTCGCGCGAGACGTTCGACGCCAACGGCAACTCGACCGGCGTGTCGAATCCCGCCTCGATCGACGACGCCTCCCGCACCGACACCGGCCTCTTCGCCTCGTGGGACCATGCGCTCGGAGCCCGCGCCCTGTTCGCGGTGGGCGTGCGCGGCGACCAGGTGAAGAGCGAGAACACGGGCGGCTTCTACGGCGACCGCTCGAACGAGAGCTCCTCAATGTCGGGGTACGTCTCCCTGACCGCGAGCCCGGTGGCCAACCTCACGACCACTCTCCAGGTGGCGCGCGGCTTCCGCGATCCCACGCTCTCCGACCGCTTCTTCCGCGGTCCGAGCGGCCGCGGTTTCGTGACCGGCAACCCGGACCTCGAGCCGGAGACGAGCCTGCAGTACGACGCCTCGGTCCGCTGGACCGTGGGCCGGGGCTCGATCGCGGCGTTCGGCTACCTCTACGAGATCGACGACCTGATCGAGCGCTTCGGCGACGGCAACGACTTCTTCTTCCGCAACCGCGGCGAGGCGGAGATCAAGGGCTTCGAGCTGGAGGCCCAGATGCCGCTCGTGGCCGGTATCAGCCTGGAGCTGGCGGTCACGTCGATCCGCGGCGAGTCCGGAGGCGTGCCCATCGACGACATCCCGGCCAACGGCGCCTTCACCACGCTGCGCTGGGCGGACGCCCGCTTCTTCGCCTACCTGCGCAACGCCGTCGTCCTGCGCGACGACCGCCCCGGTCCGAACGAGGCGGAGCGGCCGGGCTACACGACCTGGGAGATCGGCACGGGCTGGCACATCTCCGACCCGCTGGAGCTGCGGCTCGCCGGGCGCAACCTGACCGACCGGACCTACTTCGAGGCCGGCGATGTGACCGCGACTCTGGCGCGGGGACGAAGCTTCTCGCTGGGGATCGTGGGAAAGATTTGATCCCGGGGTTGATCCCATCCTCCCTCTCCCCATCCCTCTCCCTCACGCGTGAGGGAGAGGGCGCCCCCATCCTCCCTCTCGCCCGAAAGGGCGGCGCGTCTCCGGATGAGCTAACATCGCCCATCATGGCTACTTACCGCCGCCGTCCTCGCCTGCCACTCCTGCTCCTTGCCTCGGGGCTCGCGGCCGCCCTGGTCGGCTGTGCCGGCCGAGCCAGGCCGGAGACCGTTCCCCAGGAGACCGCTCCCGAAGCGCCTGTTCCCCAGGAGATTCCCCAAGAGATTCCCCAGGAAACCGCTCCCCAGGAGACGGCTCCTCAAGGGACGAATCCGGCTGCCACCGTGGAGCAGCCGTCGCTTCGCGATCTGTGCCGGGCGGGAACGACCTCGGACGAGGCTCTGATCGACGAGAGCCGCCGCTATCTCACCGAGACCTTCTGCGGCGCCACGCTCTGGTTCGACGGACTTTTTGGCGGCAAGCCCGACATCGAGAACGCCCGCGCCGTGTCCGGACGCGTCGAGCTGTCCACGCTCTACACCGAGGCGGATGGAACGAAGCTCAAGAGCCGGCTGCGCCTCAACTACGAGCTGCCGAACCTCAAGCGGCGCTTCAACGTCTTTGTCGGCCGGGACGACCGCGACGACGTCGTGCGCGACCGCGAGGAGGGCTTCGCCATCCGCTCGTCGGTGTTCGGGGTGGAGACCGAGGAGCGTTGGCTCGCGGGTCTCGGGTATTCGCCTCCCGGCAAGTGGTCGGAGCGCGTCGACTTCCGGGTCGGCGGCCGCCTGAGCACGGCGCCCGAGGTCTTCGTCCAGGGCCGCTTGCGGCGCAACGTCTTCGTCGGCGAGCGGTCGGTCTGGCGCCTGCGGGAGACGGTCTTCTATGAGAACCGGGACGGTTTCGGGTCGACGACCAGCGCCGACTTCGACCATGTGCTGCGGAAGACGCTCCTCTTCCACTGGGGAACCGTGGGCACGTTCTCCGAATCCACCGACGGCCTCGACTGGCGGACGGCGACGGTGCTCTACCAGAACCTCGGATCGAGGTCGGCGATCGCCTGGGAGCTGTTCGTCCGCGGCTCGACCGACGCGGAGGTGGGCCTGAGGGAGTACGGCGCCCGCACCGTCTACCGGCGGCCCCTCAACCGGCAATGGCTCTATGGCGAGCTCATCGGCGGCTACTCCTGGCCCCGTGAGTACCGGGACGAGCCGCGCGAAGGCTCGGCGCTCGTCGGCCTGGGCGTCGAGCTGCTGTTCGGCAAGACGCCCTTCTGACGCCTTCTAGATACCGGTCAGCTCCAGCAGACCGAACCGCGCCGGCTTGTGGAAGTCGGCGGGCCGGACGAGAGTGGGAGACCAGGCGCTGTATTCGGCGCCGGCGGGCTCTCCCCTATCCGGCCGCTCCACGCGGTAGAAGTTGGCCCGCCAGAGCTTCGGCAGGTTGTTCCTTCCGTCGAGATCCAGGCCGGCCCAGGGGATCGAAATCTCGGCCCACCAGTCCTGCCGGGCGTCTCCCCTGCCGGCGGCCCAGCGAAGCCCCGGACAGCTCCACGCCACGTCCGCCGTCATGTCCTGCCGCAGCCCGGTCGGATTGTGGATGCGGGCGTCGAAGACGACGCCCGCCGGGCTGACCTCGAATTCGGCGTAGCGGACCGGGTCGGCCTCCCCCGGCGCCAGGAAGACCTCGACGACCTCCTCCTGCCAGAGCGGCTCGTCCCGCTTCGTGAAGGTTCCCCAGGCGTGCCGGTCCTCGCAGTCGAAGCGGACGTGAAGGGCTTCCTCGTCCCAGCAGAGCCCGACCGAGGTCGCCTGCTCCGGTGGGCCGCTGCCGTCGGACAGGACGAGGGATCGGGCCGGCACGCCGTCCCAGCTTCGCCAGCCGGCGGCCCGGCGGGGAACGCTCCAGCGGGGGCAGGGGATCGAAAGCGCCTCGGTCATCCCTTCTACGATAGACTCGAACCGGACCCATGGCGAAGCCGTTTCTCACCGACCAGGCCAAGAGGGCCCTCATCGACGCCGTCCGCGACGTGGAGGCCGTCACGAGCGCCGAGCTGGTCGTGGCGGTCCGCGCCCGGTCGGGCTCCTATCTGCACGCCGACCTGACCGCGGGAGTCCTGGCGGGGATCGCCGTGCTCTCCGTCCTTCTCTTCTCCCACTGGGAGTTCGGTCTCGTCTGGTTCGTCCTCGACCCTCTCCTGGCAGGTCTTCTGACAGGGTGGAGCAGCTCCCGGCTTCCTGGCGTCCGGCGGGCGCTCACCGGTCCGGCCGATCGCCGCAGACAGGTGGAAACCGCGGCCCGCGCCCTGTTCGTGGAGAAGCGGATCCACGGCACGTCGGGCCGCACGGGCATCCTCCTCTACGTCTCCGTCCTGGAACGGGAAGCGGCCGTCGTCGCCGACGTGGGATTGGAAACGCTGGCCGCCGGCGAGGCCTGGAAGGAGATCGTGGGCGGCCTCGAAAGAGTGGTCCGCGCAGGAGGGGACGGCCTTCAGGTGGCGCAACGGGTGCGCGGCCTCGCGGCCATCCTCGGTCCCGCTCTGCCCTGCGCCCACGACGACGTCGACGAGCTGGCGAACGAGGT
Organism: Holophagales bacterium; assembly: GCA_031390755.1. Lineage (GTDB taxonomy): Bacteria > Acidobacteriota > Thermoanaerobaculia > Multivoradales > UBA5704 > DATMER01. Next base: position 64,243 of record JANMTS010000105.1, on the reverse strand, counting down.
TTGCGGGTGAGCCGGAATCGGCGGCACCTCCGGCGTCTCCGGCGCCAGGTTCTCCTCGGCCTCGGAACCCTGATCCTCCTGCTGATTCCGGTTCTGGCCATCGCCCGGCCCGGCGGCGGAGAGGGGTTCTCCGGCGGAAGCGGAGGGAGCGGCGGCGGCGGTGGAGACTCCGGCTTCATCTTCCTGCTGATCCGCCTCTGGATCGAGCTCGTCATCCGCTACCCGGTGGTCGGCATCCCCCTGACGATCGCCGGCATCCTCGGCTTCATGGCCTGGAAGAAGGCGCGGAACAAGACGTCTCAGAACTGGGATCTCGCGACGGTGACTCCGGCAGTGCCGCAACGGTCCCGCTCGGCCGATCTCGACGGGATCCGGACCGTCGATCCGGAGTTCTCCGTCGTGCTGTTCGAGGACTTCGCCTACGCGCTCTACGCCCGCGCCCACCAGGCGCGCGCCGACCGGCATCAGCTGGACGGCCTCGCTCCCTACCTGAGCGCGCCGGCGCGCGATCAGCTCCAGCAGCGCTCCCCGGTGGGAACCCCGGTGACGAGCGTGGTGGTGGGCGTGATGCGCATCGCCAGTCTGTCGCTGCCCGTCCGCATCCCGCCGCCCCCCGGCGCGGGGATCTCGGGGATCGCGGGGATCGCAGCGGTGGACGCCTCTCCGCAGGCTCCGGGCTGGGTCCAGGTGGTCCTCGATTTTGAGGCGAACCTGACCCTCGCCAATCCAACGGCAGGCAACCGCGCTCAGTACGTCCGCGAGCGCTGGCATCTCGTCCGCAGCTCGACGGCCCGCACCAAACCCCGGGATCAGGTCGCGAGCTTCAAGTGCCCGAACTGCGGCGCGCCCTTCGCCGCCGCCGCCAATGCCGCCAATGCCGCCGATACCGCGGGGATTGCTGCAGGCGACCGCTGCTCGTACTGCGGCGAGGTCGTCTCGGGCGGCCGCTTCGACTGGACCGTCCAGAGCATCGAGCTGCTCAAGGTCGAGGCCCGGCCGCCGGCCCTGGTCAGCTCGGTCGCCGAGGTGGGCACCGACTGGCCCACCGTCTATCACCCGCAGGTCCGCGAACGGCGCGCCGAGCTGCTGCGGGACGATCCGGCCACCACCGACGAGGCGCTCGGCGCCCGCCTGGCGCTGATCTACAACCAGCTCAACGGCTCCTGGACCGCGCTCGATCTTACCCCCGCCCGGGCCTACGTGTCGGACGGCCTCTTCGACTACCTCCAGTACTGGATCGCGGCCTATCGGACCCAGGGGCTGCGCAACGTCCTCGAAGGCATGCGGATCACCGAGTGGACCATCGCCAAGGTGGTCCGCGACGCCCGCTACGACTCGGTCACCTGCCGCGTCTGGGGCAGCGGCAGGGACTCCACGGTCCGCCAGCAGGACGGCGCGCTCGTCTCGGGCAACCCGCGGCAGGAACGGCGCTATACCGAATACTGGACGCTGATCCGCGCCGCGGGCGTCCACGGCGCGCCGCGCGCCGACCGGAGCTGCCCGAACTGCGGCGCCCCGACGGACCAGGTGAACATGGCCGGCGAATGCCAGCACTGCGGCGCCAAGCTCACCCGCGGCGACTTCGACTGGGTGCTGTCGAAGATCGAGCAGGACGACGTCTATACGGGCTAGACAGTTTCAGGCGGAACCCGGGGAGACCCGGCGCCGCAGCTCGGTTTCCAGCCGGGCCAGCTCGCGGACCAGCTCGTCGAGGTGCGCCTCCACCGAGGTGAAGGACTTCTCCTTCCCATCCTTCTCGATCTCCAGGCTCAGGGCCGAAACGCGCATGGCCCCGAACTGCGCGCTGCACCCCTTGAGGTTGTGGGCGGTGAACGCCAGGGCCGAGCCGTCCTGACGGTCGGCGGAGTCGCGCAGGGCGTCCAGCTGCCTGGGCAGCTCCTTCAGGAAGGCGTCGATGACCTCCCGCAACTGCGCCTTGCCGAGCAGAGACTCCAGGGAGGAGAGCTGGCTCTCTTCGAGCACGCCGTCTTCCGGAGCGGGGGGGCGCTCCACGCGCAGGATGACCGCCTGCAGGTCTTCGAAGAGAACGGGCTTGCTCAGGTAGTCGTCCATGCCCGAGGCCAGGCAGACCTCCCGGTCGCCGCGCAGGGCATTGGCGGTCACGGCCACGATGCGCGGCTGATCGGGCTCGGCGACGCTCAAGCGCAGCTGCCGGGTGGCTTCCAGGCCGTCCATGCCCGGCATGTGGACGTCCATCAGGATGAGGTCGTATCGCTGGCGCCGGACCGCGGCCAGAACCTCGAAGCCGTTGGCGGCGACGTCGGCCTGGTAGCCCATGCGCTCGAGGTAGAGCAGGGCCACCTTCTGGTTGACGGAGTTGTCCTCCGCGAGAAGGATGCGCAGGGGGAGCTGGTCGGCGATCTGGAAGCCGGGTGCGGGCTGCAGGCGCCCGGGCACCTGCGCGTCAGGATGATCTCCCAGGCCATCCGGGCCGGCCGGAGCTGCCGGGGCCGGCATGGAGGCGCGGCGGCAAGGCAGGGTGAAGTGGAAGGTCGAGCCGCGCCCGGCCTCGCTTTCGACCCAGATCCGCCCGCCCATCCGCTCGGTGAGGCGCATGGAGATGGCCAGGCCGAGGCCGGTGCCGCCGTAGAGCCGGGACGTGGAGGAGTCCGCCTGGCTGAAGGGCTTGAACAGGCGGGAGAGGCGGTCGCTGGGGATGCCGATGCCCGTGTCCTGCACGGAGAATCGGAGCACCATGGCGTCTCCGGCGTCTCCGGCGTCTCCGGCGTCTCCGGCGTCTCCGGCGTCTCCGGCGGCGTCTCCGGCGTCTCCGGCGTCTCCAGCGGTGGCGGGCCGGCCCTCCTCCGTCTCCACCCGCACCGTCACCGAGACGCTGCCCTGGTAGGTGAACTTGACCGCGTTGCTCAGGAGGTTGACGAGGATCTGCCGCGTGCGCGTGGCGTCGCCGACGGCGATGCCGGGCACTCCGGGCTCGAAGGTTCCGGCGATCTCCAGGCCCCGGTCGGCCGCGGCCGGCGCCACGAGCTCGATGGCCTCGTTCAGGCAGCCGCGCACCGAGAAGGGAGCGGTCTCGATCTCGACGCCTTCGGCTTCGGCCTTGGACAGATCGAGGATGTCGTTGAGGATCGACAGCAAGGCCTCGCCGCTGCGGCGGATCGTCTCGACGTAGTCGCGCTGGCCGGGCTGGAGGTTGGTGCCGAGCAGCACGCTGGTCATGCCGATGACGGCGTTCATCGGCGTGCGGATCTCATGGCTCATGTTGGCCAGGAACTGCGACTTGGCGCGGGCCGCCTGCTCGGCCGCGTCCTTGGCCGCCGTGAGCTCGGAGGTCCGGACCTGCACCTGGGTCTCGAGGTCGTCGCTGTGGCTCCGCAGGTTCAGGTTCTGGTGCTCGATCTGTTCGAGCATCTGGTTGAAGCTCTCCACGAGCTTGCCGATCTCGTCGCGGCCCGCGGCGGGTGCGCGCAGCGAGTAGTTGCCTCCCCCGGAGACCTCGTCGGCCATCTCGACCAGTTGCAGGAGAGGCCGGGAGACGATCCGCTGCAGCCAGGCGGAGAGGCCGAGAGCGACACCGGATGCGGCAAGCAGGACGCCGAGCACGACGAGGGCGTACTGGAGCACCCGTTCGTGCAGGCGCAGGAGATCGCTCTCCAGGACGATCGTGCCGATCGGCTCGTCGTCCAGCACGACCGGAATGGCGCAGAAAAGAGAGGACGATTCGAACCAGGTGCCGCGCCGGCTGCCGAGCCTCGGAGGCGGGGATCCGTCCCGGGACCATGCCGCGAAGACGCTGCCCTCGGAGAGGTAGAGCGCGGCGCGGTGGATCTGCGGCTGGGCCTCGACGGCCCCCAGCACCTCCTCGGCCGCCTCGCGGTCTCCGAACGAGATGGCCGCGCGGCTGTTGCCGCCCAGGACGGTGGCGAGCGACCGCAGCTCTCCCGCCAGGGCGCGGCGCGCCGCCAGGATGTCGTAGACCAGCAGCGCTCCGCAGGCGACGAGCGCGGCCGCCAGGCTGGTCGCCATGAGGAGGAAGACGAGCTTGTGGCGGATCGAGAGGTCGCGCCAGCCCCCCCTCTCCGGCCGTTCGCTCACGGCTTCCCCTTGACGATCTCGGCGAGGTCGAGCAGCTGGGCGTCGATCTTCAGACGCGCCTGCTGGGCCGCCTTGGGATTGATCGCGAAGCGCACGTGGCCCTTGCGGAGAACGAAGCTGATGGCCCCGCCGTCCCGCACGAAGTCCGGATCGTCCCCGACGAGGAGGACCGGAGAGTTGCCGAGACTGGTGAGGATCTCCGGCAGCAGCTCGCCCTCGGCGGCGGCGACGAAGACGAGCTGGCAGCGCCGCAGCTCCTCCCGGTCCTGAACCCGGCGGACCACGACCGACCGGCCTTCGACCTGCTTCCCCGCCAGGGTGTGGTCGAGAACCGGGCCGAACGGATCGGCGCCGAAGACGCAGAACACCTGGTGCTCGGGATCGTTCTGGTAGGCCTGGGGCGGCCATTGCACGAACTTGGCGAAGTTGAACAGGAACGCGGCCTTGATCCGGTACTCGTCGGCGAACGCCGCGGCCTGGGGCGCGGACTGCTGGCTCACCGACAGCAGGGTCACGAGGGCCAGCGCGAGCACGCGGCACGCCATCATCTCAGAGCCGCCATCGGAGAGAGGCGCCGAAGCTGCGCCGGATCTCCGCCGCCACGCCTCCCGTGAAGGGATCGCCGGACTCGGAATGTTCCCCGTCCAGCAGGTTGCGTCCGATGAGCTCCAGGCTGAGCTCCGGCCGCAGCTCCCGTTCGAGGCGCAGGTCCAAGCGCACGAAGGCCGGCGACCCTGCTCCCGGCAGGGAGTCGGAATAGTAGGCCGCGAGATCGGATTTCCAGCCCGGCGCCGGATCGCCCTGGAGCCGAAGCTGCGCCATGTGGCGCGGGCTCGTCCCGTCCCACTGCGCGGACGCGTCCCCCAACCGGGTCGAGAAGTTGAGCCGGGACGCGCTGAGGCTCCAGCTCCAGCGCGGCGAGAGCGTCCACGTCAGCGCCAGCTCCAGGCCTTCGGCCGTGGCGGTTCCGGCCTCGCAGCCCTCCATGTACTGGATCAGGTGAGGCACCGGCACCGCCGCGGGCTCCAGCCGTCCGACGCAGGAGGCGAGCACGTGCTCGTAGTCGTTGTGGAAGGCGGCGACGTCGAACGCGAGCGCCGCGCTCGGCTGAGAGCGGTAGCCCAGCTCCCACGCCACCATCTCCTCGGAGCCGAGGCCCTCCCCGCGGGTGAAGACGATGCGGACCGGGAGCCCCGACTCGGTAGGCACGGTGGCCAGCCAGAATCCCTCAAGATCGGCCTCGGAACGCCCGCGCGTCCGGGCGCTGCTCGACGCCGAAGCCCAGACGACCTGATTCGGGCGAAGGTTCCAACGCGCCCGGACCGAGGGCAGCGCGTTCCACTCGCCCGTGACCTCACTGTATTCGAGCTTGGAGCCGAGGCTCAGGTGGACCCGCCGCTCTGCCAGCGAGATCTGGTCCTGCACGAAGACGCTCCAGAGCAGGGAGGTCCGCTGCGACGGAGACAGGGAGAAATGGAACGCGTCCGTCCGGAGCTCGTCCGCGATCTGGCGCACCTCGCTCCCCCAGAGCAGATCGTGGCTCTCGCCGATCGGCACATTGCTCTGGAAGTCGATGTCGATGGTCCTCACCTTGATGGTCCCGGTCCGCTCCGAGCGGCGGATGAGATCCACATAGACCTGGAGGGTGTCGGTGGACCGGCTGGCGGGACGATCCCTGGACCAGCGCGCCGACGTGTAGCCACCCGTCAGAGAGAGAGGGTCGGGGAGGAGCCGGGCGTAGGGAGCGTCGAGCTGCGGGGTGTTGTTGAGCCGGTCCGACTCCATCTCGTAAAGCCCGGCGCTGAGGTTGTACTCCCCGTTCCCGAGCCCGCCGTCGAGCCGCGCGCCGCCCCTCACGGAGGTCCGGCCGTCGCGCGCCGAGCCGCCGCCGGGCTGCGTCAGGTCGTCGACCTCGCTCCCGGCGCCCCAGATCCGGTAGGTGCTGCCGGTTCCCAGGGGCCCCTCGCCCGAGCCGACGATCGAACGCTCCCCGGTCTCAAGGTTGACCTCGACCGAGCCGCCGCGCGTCTCCCGTCCGGAACGGGTCACGATGTTGATCACGCCGTTGACCGCGTTCGTGCCCCACAGGGCGCCGCCGGGGCCGCGCACGATCTCGATGCGGTCGATCTCGGACAGGGGAATGTCCAGGCCTTCGAAAAAAACGCCGGAGAACAGGTGGCTGGCGACGTTGCGGCCGTCGACCAGGACGAGGAGCTTGTTGGCGAACCGGTCGGTGAAGCCGCGGATGGAAACCGCCCACAGGCTGGCGTTGATCTGGGCCATGTGCAGGCCGGGAACGCCGCGCAGCGCCTCCGGAAGATTGCGGGCTCCGGAGCGGCGCAGGTCGTCCTGGGTGAGGACGAAGACGGCGCCGGCCGCGTCGATGAGCCGTTCCTCGCGCCGTGAGACGGACGTCACACGGAGCCCCATGAGCTCCTCAAGACTCAGCTCGGTGAGATCCTGGCTGCCGGAGGGAACCTCAAGGCTCCAGGACACCCCTCTGCAGACAAAGAGCAGAAAGAGAGCCCACCGACACGGCCGTACCCTGGCACGCCTCATGGCTTCTCCATTTTACGACACCCCGGGTTCGGGGATTTTACGAATTTGCGGCTGCGCCTAGTCTACAGGAAGTCGGCTGCCGCGGGTGGCGGCAGCCGGGTAGATCAATCGGCCCGCAGGGCAAGGTTGGGATCCGTGCGCGTCGCGCGCAGGGCGGGCAGCAGGCTCGCGGCCAGGGCGACCAGGGTGAGCGTCGCGGCCACGCCGGCCAGGACGGCCGGGTCCCAGGGGCTGGTTCCGAACAGCATGGGCTCGATCCAGCGGCCCGCCAGGAGAGCGGCCACGCCCCCGGCGACGATGCCGATCGCCGCGAAGAAGAGCCCCTCCCCCACCACCAGCCGGATCAGGTCGGCGGACCGGGCGCCCATGGCGATCCGGATGCCCATCTCCTTGGCGCGGTGGGCCACCATGTAGGACAGCACGCCATAGAGACCGATCGCGGCCATGGCGAGGGCGAGGCCGCCGAACGCCGTGAACAGGGTCGCGCCGAGCTGCCAGACGCGCATCTTCGGATCGATGATCTCCTGATAGGGGCGCACGTTGGCATAGAGAAGGTCCGAAGCGTAGGACTGGAGAGCCCGCTGCACCGGATGGACCTGCAGCTTCGGGTCTCCGGCGGTCCGGATCAGGAGACCGGAGATCGCCGGCTGGTCCGGGACGGGAGCCGGCGGCACCTGCTCGTACGGGACGTAGAACTGCATCACCGGCTGCGGCTCGGGAGTGATGGATCGCGGCCGCGCGTCGTTGACGACGCCGACAACCTCCCGGCAGGGCATCTGCTTGACCTCGGCGGGATCGAACACGAAACCGGCGCGCACGCACCGGCCGAGCGCGGACTGGCCGGGCCACAGCGTCTTCGCCATGGTCTCGCTGACGATCGCCACCGGGGTGCCGCCGGCGTCGTCGGCCGCGGTGAAGGCGCGGCCGCGCAGGATGCGCATGCCCATGACGTCGAAGTACTCGGGCACGGCCGCATTCAGGAAGGGAGACTGGGGAAAGACGCTCAAGTCCACGCCGGGCACGTCGAGGCTCGGCGCGCTGGTGGGACCGAACGGCAGGGAGTCCGTCGGGATGACAGTGACGATGCCCGGCACGGTGCGCAGCCGGCCCAGGGCCTCGCGGTAGACGTCGTCCTGGCGGGACATCGGCGTGCCCGGCGCGAACTGGAGCGTGGCGAGCAGCGTGCTGGCGGTCGAGAACCCGAAGTCCTGGGTCCGCACGTTGTGGAAGCTGCGCACGAAGAGCCCGGAGCCCACGAGGAGGATGACCGAGAGCGCGGTCTGGACGAGCAGGAGGCCGGTGCGCAGGCGGGAGCGCCGGAACGTCCGCGCCTGGCGCCCGCTCTGGAGCGCGGCGAGCAGCGACGACGAGCCCGCCTGGAAGGCCGGAAGCAGCCCCGCGAGCAGGCCGGCGGCGAGCACGGTGGCGCCGGTGACGCCCAGCAGCCGCCAGTCGATCCCCTCGGGCCGCGCCATGTAGGGAAGCAGGGTGATGCGGATGAGATCGCCGCCCCAGCGGGCGACGAGCAGGCCCACGCCGCCGCCCAGGACGGCCAGCAGCAGGCTCTCGATGACCCACTGCCGCGCCAGCCGCAGGCGGCCCATGCCGAGCGCCAGCCGGACCGCGATTTCCTGGCGGCGCTGCGACGCCCTTTGCAGCAGCAGGTTGGTCACGTTGGCGATGGCGATGAGGAAGACGATCAGGGCGACGCCGCTCAGCCACAGGGCGATGCGGCCCTGCTCGGAGATGCCGCCCGGGCCGACGCCCGGAATCATGGCGGTGAGCGCCACGCGGTCGTCGGGATCGGCGAAGAACTGCCCTTCCATGCCGCGGCGGTAGAGCCGGGTCGCCTCCTCGGACGCCGGCCCGCGGCCGACGCCCGGGCGGAGACGGCCGAGCAGCGAGACCAGCCGCAGGCCGCGGTCGTCGCGCCAGCCGGCCGGCTGGCTGGCCCGGCCGGCCTGCAACGGAACCCAGACGTCGATGGCGAAGAGGCCGTCGCCGGTGAAGCCTTCTGGGGCGATGCCGATCACGGTGTAAACGGTGCCGTCCAGGTGGATGGCGCTGCCGACCGCCGCGGCACTGCCGCCGAGATCCCTGGTCCAGAAGGTGTGCCCGACCACGGCCACGGCCGTGCCGGACGGGGGCTGGTCTTCCTCCTCGCCGAAGAACCGGCCGAGCGCCGGCCGGGTTCCCAGGAGCTCGAAGTAGCCGCCCGAGACCTTGGAGGCGGTGATCGCGCGCGCGTCGGCGCCGGATCCCAGGATCATCTGCCCGGTCGCGACCGCGGCGACCCGCGCCATGGACCTGGACTCGGCGAGATCGCGGAAGCTGGGATAGGAGACGGTCGCCATCGAGAACCGCTCGCGGCCTTTCGGGCTCTTCTCGATGAAGACGCGGGCCACCCCGTCAGGATCGACGATGTGAGGCGGCGACGAGAGGAGCAGCCGGTCGAGGATGCCGAACATGGCCGAGTTCGCGCCGATGCCGAGGCCCAGGGTGAGCACGATGAACAGCGTGAAGGCCGGTTGGCGCCGGGCCGTGCGGACGGCGAGGCCCAGGTCTCGCCAGGCGTCCGCCCACACCCCGCTCAGGGTTGCGGCAGGGTTCGCGGCGGACGGGTTGCGGTCGGTCATGGTTTCCCTGCCTCTGTCTCTGCTTCGGTTGCTTCGGTGGAGTCGTTCAGAGCGTCGGTCAACGAGAGCGCCAGCTCGCGCACGTTGGGCTCGATCAGCATGGTCTCGTGGTCGCCGGGGATCCAGCGCACGTCGACGCTCGCGGCCAGGCGCTGCCAGTCGTAGGCGCGGGCGATCCTCTCCAGTGCCTCCGGCGACGGGTCGCCCAGGTCGGACGAGCGGAAGAGGACGAGCTTCCCGGGATACGGCCGCGCCCGGTAGCGCACGGTGCCCAGGATGCGGGCGTTGAACGTCTCCCGGTAGCGCAGGAGCCAGGGCACGTCGATCTCCGGGCCGGCGAGGCCGACCGCCTGCACCGCGGCCAGCACGCGGCCGAGCATCTCCTCCAGAGGAAGATCGCGCAGGTCGTCCAGCTTCAGGTCCAGCTCCTTGCCGTACATCCGGGCGAGCGCCTGCGCCATGCCGACGCTCTGCTCGGCATCGTCGATCAGGACCGGCTCCTCGGCGTCGACGTCCTCGATGGACCGCGGCGCGAGCGTGTCGATCAGCCCCAGGAACGCCACCTCCTCGCCGGCTTCGAGCAGCTGCCGCGCCATCTCGAAGGCGACCAGGCCGCCGTAGGAGGCGCCGCCCAGCCGGTACGGCCCGGAAGGCCGTGCGGCGCGGACCTCCACGAGGTAGCGCGCGGCGATGGCCTCGATCGAGGCGTCGACCGCGCCGTCGCGGCTGTCCAGCTCCACGGCCTGGAGGCCGTAGAACGGCTGGTCCTTGCCGAGGCTCTGCACGAGGTTGGCATAGTAGCCCGTGACGCCGCCGCCGATCGGGTGGACGCAGAAGAACGGCGGCCGGAAGCCGAGCGGCTGCAACGCGACCAGCGCGCGCTGCTCGAAGATCGTGGCCGGCCGCGACAGCAGCGCCGCCAGCTTCTCGACCGTGGCGCCCTCGAAGAGGACGGCGAGCGGCAGGCGCCGGCCGAGCCGCTCCTCGATCCTCGACACGAGGCTGACCGCGAGGAGCGAGTGGCCGCCGCGCGCGAAGAAGTCCTCGGTGATGCCGATCCGCTCGATGCGGAGCACCTGGGCGAAAATCTCGGCGAGCGTCGTCTCGATGGGCGAGCGGGGCTCCACGATCGCCACCGTGGTGTCGGCCTGCGGCGCGATGGCAGTGATCGCCGCCAGCGCCTTGCGGTCCGGCTTGCCGCTCGGCAGCATCGGCAGGCCGGCGAGCGCGACGAAGGAGGACGGAGCCATATACGAGGGAAGCCTCTCGGCCAGCCAGAGGCGCAGCTCGGCGACCGGAGCCTCGAGCCCCTGCCGCGGCACGACGTAGGCGACGAGGTTGCCGTCGACCGCCAGCGCCACGGCGTGGATCACCGCCGGGCAGCTTCCGAGAACCGCCTCGACCTCGTCGAGCTCGACGCGGAAGCCGCGGATCTTCACCTGCCGGTCGGCGCGGCCGAGCAGCTCGATGCGGCCGTCCGGACGGGTGCGGGCGAGGTCGCCGCTGCGGTAGAGCCGCGCGCCCGCGAGTCCTGGGTGCGGTAGGGGATGCGGCAGGAACGCCTCGGCCGTGAGGTCGGGCCGCCGCAGATAACCGCGCGCGAGGCCCGGCCCGGCGAGGTAGAGATCTCCGGGCACGCCGGGCGGCACGGGCTCCATCCGGCGGTCGAGCACGAAGGCCTCGGCGCCGTCGATCGGCCGGCCCACGGTGATGCGGTCCGCGTCGGTCACGATCTCGGCGGTGGCGCAGACGGTCGCCTCGGTCGGACCGTAGGCGTTGACGAACCGCCGGTTCCTGGGCCCGCTTTTCATCCAGGACCGGGCGGTCTCCGGCGGGCAGGGCTCGCCAGCCACCACGAGCGTCTTCAAAGCGGGGAACGACTCCGGCCGCATCACCGCGAGCGCGGACGGCGGCAGGGTGACGACCGAGATCGCCTCGTCGACGAGCAGCTTCGCGAGATCGGCGCCGGGGAGGATCCGGGCGCGCTCCGCGAGATGGAGGGTGGCGCCCGCGGCCAGCGTCACCACGATCTCCGAGACCGAGGCGTCGAAGCCGGCCGAGGCGAATTGGAGGACGCGCGAGCCGGGCTCCACCGCGAAGAGCGCGGCCTGCGCCGCGGCCAGCGAGGCGAGGCCGCGGTGCGGGACCGCCACGCCCTTGGGCCGGCCGGTCGAGCCGGAGGTGAAGATGACGTAGGCCAGGTGGTCGGGACCGGTGTCCCCGTCGCGCCTGTCGGGCCAGTCGAGCGGCCCGCTCTCCTCTCCGACCTCGGGCTCGCGCGCCGTGACCTCGATCGGAGAGGTCTCGTTCAGGATCATCTCCAGGCGAGCGGGAGGCAGCCCCGGGTCGAGCGGCACGAACGCGCCGCCGGCCTTCGAGATACCCAGGATGCCGACGACGAGCCGCAGCGAGCGGTCCACCGAGAGCGCCACCAGGGTCTCCGGCCCCACCCCGCGCTTGCGCAGGTGCCGGGCGAGCCGGTTGGAGGCCTCGTCGAGCTCGCGGTAGGTGAGGCGGGCTTCCCCGAAGACCACGGCCACGGCGTCCGGCGTCCGCGCCGCCTGGGTGGCGAACAGCTCGTGCAGGGCGGCCGGCCGGAGGTCCGGATCCACGGGGCCGCGTCCGGCGGCGAGCAGCTCGCCGCGCTCCGGGTCCGACAGCAGCGGCAGGTCGGCGAGCGGCGTCTCCGGCCTGCTGACTGCCGCCTCGATCAGCGTCTCCAGCAGGCGGGCAAAGCGGTGAGCGGTCGCGGCGTCGAAGAGGTCGGTGCGGTGCTCCAGAGAGCCGGCGAGCCCGCCCGTCGTCTCTTCGAGGGAGAGCGTGAGGTCGAACTTGGCGACCGGGGGGCTGCCGCCGCCGGTCGGCTCCGGAGTCAGACCCGGAAGACCCGCCTGGCCAGTCCCTTCGCCGACGGCGTTCTGCAGCACGAGCATGACCTGAAAGACCGGCGAGTGCGCGAGGCTGCGCTCCGGCTGCAGCTCCTCGACCAGGCGCTCGAACGGCAGATCCTGGTGAGCGTAGGCGCCGAGCGCCGTCTCGCGGACCTCCGCGATCCAGCCCGGGAATGCCAGGTCAGGACGCGGCCGGCCGCGCAGGGCGAGCGTGTTGACGAAGAAGCCGAGCAGCCGCTCGGTCTCGGCCCGGTTGCGGTTGGCGACCGGCGTGCCGACGACCACGTCGTCCTGGCCGGAGAGCCGGGCGAGCAGCGCCTGGAAGGCTCCGAGGAGCGTCATGAAGAGCGTCGCGCCCTGACCGCGGCTCCAGGCGGCGAGCTGCCGGGACAGCTCCGGCGAGAACCGGACCGGCACGTGCGCGCCGCGGTAGGTCTGGGCGGGAGGCCGCGGCCGGTCGAGCGGCAGCTCGAGCAGCACCGGTGCGCCGGCCAGCTGGCCGTGCCACCAGGCGATCTGCGCGGCCAGCACGCCGCCGGTGAGCCACGACCGCTGCCACACCGCGAAGTCCGCGTACTGCACCGGCAAGGCAGGCAGGGACGCCGGCCGGACTTCGAGAGCCGCAGCGTACAGCTCGCCGGCCTCGCCCACCAGGACGCCGAGCGACCAGCCGTCGGCCACGATGTGATGAAGCGTTAGAAGAAGGAGGTGACGGTCGTCGTCCAGGCGCAGCACCAGGGCGCGGAACACCGGGCCGGCGGCGAGGTCGAACGGCCGGGCCGCCTCCGCCGCGGTCAGGCGCCTGGCCTCGGCGTCGGAAGCGCCGGTCAGGTCGACGACCGGAACCGGCACCGCGACCGGCCCGCCGACGATCTGCCGGCCCTCCGCGAACGTGGTGCGCAGCGCCTCGTGCCGATCGACGAGCGCCGACAGAGCCGCCCCGAGCGCCGGCAGCGACAGCGCGCCGCGCAGGCCCAGAGCCAACGGCACGTTGTAGGCGGCCGAGCCCGGCGCGAGCTGGTCCAGAAACCAGAGCCGCTCCTGGGCGAACGACATCGGGAGATCCAGGTCACGGGGAACCGGCACCAGCGGCGGGGCTTCGACGGCGGTTCCCGTCCGGACGTGGGCGGCGAGGCCGCGGACGGTCGGGTTCTCGAACAGCTCCCGCAGCGCCAGCTCCACGCCGAACACCGAGCGCACCCGCGAGGTCACCTGGGTGGCGAGCAGCGAGTGGCCGCCCAGCTCGAAGAAGTCGTCCTCGGCCCCGACCTGCTCGCGGCCCAGCACCTCGGCGAAGATCCCAGCCAGCAGCTCCTCGGCCGGGCTCCGCAGCTCGATCGGGTTCTTGCCCTCTATATATATAGGTAGCAAGCTCAATGCCTGCCGGTCGACCTTGCCGTGGACGGTCAGCGGCAGGGCATCCAGGATCAGGACGTGGGCCGGCACCATGTAGTCCGGCAGCCGGACTTTCAGCGCCTCCCTCAGGTCCGGCGCGGACAAGCCTTTCCCGGCGACGCAGGCGGCCAGAGCCCGGCCGCCGGGCAGGTCGTCGCGGACCGAGACGGCCGCGTCCTCGACGCCCGGGCAGGCCACGAGCGCCGCCTCGATCTCACCCGGCTCGATGCGGAAGCCGCGGATCTTCACCTGCTGGTCGGCGCGGCCGAGGAACTCCAGCTCGCCGTCCGGTCGCCGCCGTGCCAGATCGCCCGAGCGGTACAGACGCGCTCCCGGCTCGGCCCCAATCGGTGAAGGGATCAGCCGCTCGGCGGTCAGCTCCGGCCGGTTCAGATACCCTCGCATCAGGCCGGCGCCGCCGACGTGGATCTCGCCCGGCGCGCCCAGCGGGACCGGGTTGCCCCGGCGGTCGAGCAGCGCCAGCCAGAGGTCGGGCAGGGGTTCGCCGATGGGGCTGCGAGGCTTCGAATCCTCACCCCCCGGCCCCCTCTCCCATCTCCCACCCCCCCCCCCCCGGGAGAGGGGGAGCCCTTGCCCATCCAAAGGACAAAACGTCACGTGGACCGTCGTCTCCGTGATGCCGTACATGTTAACCGGCAGCACCGTCCTGTCCTCCCGGCCGAGCCAGGCTCCGAGCGTCGCCGGCTCCAGCGCCTCGCCGCCGAAGACCACGTACCGCAGGTCTCCGTCTCCCCTCTTCTCCAGCCAGGGCAGCAGCTGCCGGAACGCCGACGGCGTCTGGCTCAACACGGTCACGCCCTCCGCGAGCACCAGCTCGCAGAACGCCTCCGGCGAGCGGCTCGTCTCCCAGGGGACGACCACGAGCCGGCCGCCGTAGAGCAGCGCCCCCCAGATCTCCCAGACCGAGAAGTCGAACGCCACCGAGTGGAACAGGCTCCAGACATCGTCCTCGCCGAAGCCGAACAGCCCCTCGGTCGAGGAGAACAGCCGTGAGGCATTCGCGTGGGTGATGAGCGAGCCCTTCGGTCGGCCGGTCGAGCCCGAGGTGTAGATGACGTAGGCCAGGCTCTCCGGACCGGCTCCGCTCTGGATCGGCTCGTCGCTTTCGCGCATCGCCTCGGCGATCGTCTCGCCGGTCACGGTCAGGCCGGCGCCGGAGTCGGCGGTGATGAAGTCGATGCGTTCGGCCGGATAGGCCGGGTCGAGCGGCAGGTAGGCGGCTCCGGACTTGAGGATGCCGAGGACGCCGACCACCATCTCCAGCGAGCGTTCCAACCGGAGGGCGACGAGCGACTCCGGCCGGGCTCCCCTCGCCTGCAGGTGTCGGGCGACCCGGTTCGTGCGCCGGTCGAGCTCCCCGTACGTCAGGCTTTCTCCGTCGAACGTCGCCGCGATCCGGTCGGGCGTCGCCGCGGCGCGAGCCGCGAAGCGCTCGTGCAGACAGAAGACGTCGAAGCTCCGACGCGCGTCGAGGCCGATCAACACCTGTCGCTCGTCTTCCGACGACAGCAGCGGCAGCTCCGACAGGCGGGCCGTGCCGCCGACGCGCAGATCCGCGGCCATCGCATCGAGGAGCCCGCCGAGCTGGCCGAGCAGCCGGGCCACCGTCTCCCCGTCGTACCGCGACCGGTCGTAGTCGATCCGCAGCGCCAGCTGAACGCCCGGCGCGGCCACCACGGTCAGCGGATAGTTGGTCTGCTCGACGGCGCGGACGTCCGCCACCCGCAGCCGGCCGGAGTCCGCGGAACCGCCCTCCTGGACGAGCGCCTCTTCCCGCGGATAGCTCTCGAACACCAGGATGCTCTCGAACAGCGCCCGGCCGCGCGGCAGCTCGCTCCAGCGCTGGACGTCCACGAGCGGCGTGTGCTCGTGCTGGAGCAGCTCGGACTGGCGCCGCTGGGCCTCCCGCAGCCAGGGCAGGAGCGCCAAGCCGCCGGAACCGTCGGCGACACTGAAGCGGACGGGCAGCGTGTTGATGAACAGCCCCACCATCGACTCGACGCCCGGCAGGTCGGCCGGCCGGCCGGAGACCGTGGCGCCAAAGACCACATCCTCCACCCCGGCGTGACGGCCGAGGAGGATCGCCCAGGCCGCCTGGACGAGCGTGTTGAGCGTGAGCTGGTGGCGCCGCGCCTGCTCCTGGAGCGTCGCGGTCGAGTCGGCGCCGAGCCGGAGCCCGCGCATCGCGGCGCCCTGGCCCTCGCCGGAGCCGAACGGCAGGGGGGTCGGCTCGGTCCAGCCGGAGAGCGTGCGCCGCCAGTACGCTTCGAGCGCCGCCGGATCCTGCCGGTCGAGCCAGGCGATGTAGTCCCGGTAGGGCCGGTGCGTCGGCAGCCTGGGGGGCATCGCTTCGGAACCCCGCTTCAGGCCGTCGTAGGCGGCCAGGAACTCCCCGGCGATCGCCGAGAAGGACCAGCCGTCGAGCAGGATGTGATGGTGGGACCAGAGCAGCGTGTGCGAGCGGTCGCCGGTGCGGATCAGCGTCCAGCGCATGATCGGCGCCCGCGACAGATCGAAGCCGCGCTCGCGGTCGGCCCGGAGGAGAGTCCGCAGCCGGTCCTCGATCTCCTGGGCGCGCCAGTCCTCGACCTCGATGCGCACCTCGGCGCCCGCGTGGACCACCTGGAGCGGACGGACCAGGCCCTCCCAGCGGAACGAGGTCCGGAGCACCGGATGGTGCCGGACCAGCCGGCGGCAGGCCTCTTCGAGAAGCGCGGCGTCGAGGTCGCCCTCGAAGCCGGCGGCGAGCTGCGCCACGTAGACGCCCGAGCCCGGGTGGTAGAGGGTGTGGAAGAGCATCCCCTCCTGAAGCGGCGAGAGCGGGTAGATGTCCTCGACGCCCCACTCGCCGCCGAGCACGGTCGAGAGGCCGGCGGTGTCGAGGCGCGCCAGCGGGAAGTCGGACGGCGTGTAGACGGCCGAGCGGGCCGCCACCGCGGCGCGGCCGAGGGCGATCAGCTCGCGCAGGCTCTCCGCGAAACGCCCGGCCAGCCGCTCGACCGTGGCGGGCGTGAGCGAATCGCCGAACGTCCAGTCGACCCGCAGCCGGCCGCCTGCGACCACGCTGGTCACGTCGAGCCGGTGCGCCCGCGGCGCGCGGGGGCTGCGCGGCGGTCCTGTAGGCTCGCCGGCCCGCACGAACAGCGGATCGCCTCCGAGCACCGAATCAAACTGCCCGAGGTAGTTGAAGGAGACCTCGGGCCACTCGACCTCCAGACCCAGCAGGCCAAAACCGAGCCCGCGCCCGGGCATCGCCCGCAGATGCTCCTTGATCGACAGCAGCGCGTCGACGGCGCCGCCGCTGGCCGGCACGGCCAGGCGCACCGGGAAGGCCGTGGTGAACCAGCCGACCGTCCGCGACAGATCGATGCCGGATCCGGTCTCCGAGTCGATCTCCTCGCGGCCGTGCCCTTCGAGCGCCACCCTCAGAGCCCGGCCCGGGCCGGCGAGAGCCAGGGCGAGAGCCGCCAGCAGCACGTCGTTGACCTGGGTGCGGAACGCCGCCGGCATCTCCTGGAGCAGCGCGCGGGTCTCGTCCGCGGAGAGCGCCGCGCCGAGAGAGCGGGCCGAAGCCTCCAGGTTCCGACCCTCGCGGTCATTCCGGGCGAGCGGCAGCCGGACCGAGTCGCCCCGCGACTCGGCGAGCCACCAGGCGCGCTCTGCTTCCACCTCGGGTGCGTGCAGGGCCAGCCGCTCCGCCCAGCGCTGGAACGAGGTGGTCTTCGGCGGTAACGCCGGGAGCGCCCCGCCACGGCAGAGGGTTTCGAGATCCTCCAGCAGCACGCGCCAGGACACACCGTCGACCGACAGGTGGTGAATGGCGAGGAACAGGCGCGCCTCGCCGTCCGGCAGATCGAGCCAGAGACCGCGGACGGTCGGTCCCGTGGCGAGGTCGAAGCTCGACTGGGCGCGGGCCGCCGCGGCGGTCAGCTCCCGGACCGCTTCCTCCCTGGGCAGACCGGAGAGGTCGATCCGCTCCCAGGCCGGCGGCGCCTCGGCCGGCGAGGCGTTCCACTGCCGCCAGCCATCCGATTCTCGAATGAAGCGCAACCGGAGCGCGTCGTGGTGTTCGACGAGGACGGAGAGCGCGCGCTCGGCCGTTTCTGCACCCAGCCCGCCCCGGACCGCCAGCAGCACGGACTGCGCGAAATGCTCGGGATCGACCGGGTCGGGATCGAGGAACCAGCGCTGGATCGGCGTGAGCGCGACCGGCCCGGAGACCGGCCCCGCCTCCTCCGCCAGCCCGGCCCCGCCCGTCTGCGCCACCCCCGCCAGCACCGCCAGCCCCGCGATCGTCTGGTGCTCGAAGACCTGCCGCGGCGTGATGCGCACGCCCTGGCGCGCGGCGCGGGCGACCACCTGGATGCTCAGGATCGAGTCGCCGCCCAGCTCGAAGAAGTTGTCGTGGACGCCGACCTCGGGCTGCCGGAGCACCTCGGCCCAGACCGCGGCGAGGATCCGTTCGATGTCGGTACCGGGCGCCGTGCGGCTCCGGGCTCCGGCAGCGCGCTCCAGCGCGGGCAGCGCGCGGCGGTCGACCTTGCCGTTCGGCGTGAGCGGCAGGGCGCGCAGCTCGACGATCGCGGACGGCACGGCGTGCCGCGGAAGAATGCGCTCGAGCTCGCCGCGCAGTCTCCCCAGGGCGGCGGGATCGAGACCTTGCCCGGCTGGAACGACGTAACCAACCAGCCGCCGGTCGCCGGGAGCGTCCTCCCGGACCACGACGACGGCCTCGCGCACGCCCGGCAGCGCGGCCAGCGCGGCCTCGATCTCGCCGGGCTCGATGCGGAAGCCGCGCACCTTCACCTGCTGGTCGATGCGCCCGAGGTACTCAAGATTCCCGTCCGGCAGCCATCGCGCCAGGTCGCCGGTCCGGTACAGTCGCTCGCCCGGCGTCCCGGCGTACGGATTGGGGACGAAGCGCTCGGCGGTGCGGTCGGGCAGGTGCAGATAGCCGCGCGCCAGGCCGGGGCCGCCCATGCCGCCAAGACAGAGCTCGCCCGGCACGCCCGGCGGCAGCAGCTCTCCCGAGGCGTCGAGCACGCAGACCTGGAACCCCGCGATCGGGCGGCCGATCGGCAGGCGCTCGCCGCCGTCGTAGAGCGCGGCGGTGGCGCAGACCGAGCTTTCGGTGGGACCGTAGGCGTTGAAGAACCGCCGGCCCCCGGACCATGACGACCAGCGACGGGCCAACTCGGGAGGACAGGCCTCGCCGGCCACGATCAGCGTGGTGAGTTGCGGCGTTTCCGCGGCCGGCAGCACGGCGAGCGCGGTCGGCGGCAGCGTGGCGACCGTGCTCTGCGCCAGCAGCCCGGCCAGCTCGTCGCCGGAGAGCAGCCGCTCGGGCGGACCGAGCACCAGCGCGCCGCCGGAGCCGAACGCCAGCGCGATCTCCCAGGCCGAGGCGTCGAAGCTGAGCGAGGCGAACTGGAGCACCCGGGCGTCCGGCCCGAGGCCGAAGAGCCGCCTCTGGGCGTCCGCCAGGTTGCGCCATCCGCGGTGCGGTACCAGCACTCCCTTGGGCCGGCCGGTCGAGCCCGAAGTGTGGATCACATAGGCCAGGTTGTCCGCCACCGTACCTGCGTCGCCCACGACTCGGGAGCGGCTTTCCTCCTCATCCAACAGCAGAAGCTCGGCGGACGACGCAGGCAGTCGGTCGGCCAGCGCCCCCTGGGTGACGATCACGGACGCTCGCGCGTCCTCGACGAGGAAGGCGAGGCGCTCGGAGGGATAGGCCGGATCGAGCGGCACATAGGCGCCGCCGGCCTTCAGGATGCCGAGCACGCCGGCCACCATCTCCGGCGACCGCTCCGCGCAGATTCCGACGAGCACGTCCGGCCCCACGCCGAGGCGGCGCAGGCGGCGGGCGACGTGGTTCGCCCGGCGATCCAGCTCGGCATAGGTCAGCGTCCCCGCGGGCGCGATCACCGCCGGAGCCTCGGGCTGGCGGTCCGCCCAGGCCTCGAACTGCTCGTGAAGCAGAAGGCCGGCGTCCGCATCGGGATCTGGGCCGAAACCGGCTGCGACGATCTGGATGCGCTCGTCCGGCGACAGCAGCGGCAGGTCGGACAGCCGGGTCGCCGGCCGCGCCACCGCCGCCGCGAGCAGCGAGGCGAACGCGCCGGCCAGGCGCTCGATCGTCGAGCGGTCGAAGAGGTCCGGGTTGTACTCCCACGAGCCGGCAATCCCGGGCGGTGTCTCGGCGGCGACGAGCGTCAGGTCGAACTTCGAGACGGCCAGCCCCTCGGAAGGCACGGCCTCCAGGGTCAGCCCGGGAAGATCGAGGCGTCCTTCACTTTGAGAAGCCGCGTTCTGGACGACGAGCATGGCCTGGAACAGTGGCGACCACGACAGGCTGCGCTCGATCCCGATCCCGTCCACCAGCTTCTCGAACGGGATGTCCTGATGGGCGTACCCGCCGATCGCGACCTCCCGGACCTGCTCCAGCCAGTGCGAGAACGACGGCGCGCCCCCGTTCTCGACAAGACGGCCGCGGAGGGCGAGCGTGTTCACGAAGAAGCCGATCAGGTTCTCGGTCTCCGCCCGTCCGCGGTTGGCGACCGGCGTGCCCACGACCACGTCGTCCTGCCCCGAGATCCGGGAGAGCAGCGCCTGGAAGGCGGCCAGCAGAACCATGAAGAGGGTCGCGCCGCTCGACCGGGCCAGCG
This sequence comes from Holophagales bacterium, assembly GCA_031390755.1. GTDB lineage: Bacteria > Acidobacteriota > Thermoanaerobaculia > Multivoradales > UBA5704 > DATMER01. The sequence goes on along the minus strand of JANMTS010000105.1, from coordinate 43,999 downwards.
ACGCCACGCTGGCGATGCCGGCGATGCCGGCGATGCCGGCGACATTGCGCGACACGTCCTCGGTCAGAGCCGCCGTCACGTGGGCGCCGCGGAAGGTCTGCATGGCCGGCCGGGGTCGGTCGAGCGGCAGATCGAGAACGGCGGGCGCCCCGGCGAGATGCTCCCGCCACCAGGCGAGCTGGCGGTCGAGGGTTGCCCCGGAGAGCCAGCTCCGCTGCCAGACCGCGAAGTCCCCGTACTGAACGGGCAACGATCCCAACCGTGCGGCCGGGTCGGCGTACAGCGCGCCCAACTCGCGCACGAGCACGCCGGCCGACCAGCCGTCGTAGACGATGTGATGGACGTTGACCGCGGCCACGTGCAGAGCCGGCTCCAGCCGGTAGAGGGCGACCCGCAACAGCGGCCCGCGCGCGAGATCGAACGGCCGGGCCGCGTCCTCGGCCGCGAGCGCCCGCGCCGTCTCCCAGCGCCGGGCCTCGGGCAGACCGCCGAGATCCACGACCGGCGGCTCGATCCCCGCCCCCGCCGATACCGCTGAAGGCCGCACCACCTGGACCGGCCGGCCGTCGACGGCGGCAAACGTCGTGCGCAGAACCTCGTGACGACGGACGACTCCGGTGAGCGCCCCGGCCAGGGCCGGCCAGGAGAGATCGCCGCGCAGGGCGAGTGCCAGCGGCATGTTGTAGGTCGCCAGCCCGGGCGCGAGCTGGTCGAGGAACCAGAGGCGCTCCTGGGCGAAGGAGAGCGGCAGCTCACCGCCCCGGACACCGCGCGGCACCGGCACCAGCGGCGGCGCGGCGCTCGCCTCACCCCCCTCAAAACTGCGGACCAGATCCTCGATCCGGACCGCCAGCGCGCGCACGGACGGGCTCTCGAACAGTGCGCGCAGAGGCAGATCGACACCAAACGCCGATTGCGCCCGGGCGGTCAGCCGCGTGGCGAGCAGCGAATGCCCGCCGAGATCGAAGAAGCTCTCGTCGGCGCCGACCCGCTCGCGGCCGAGCACCTCGGCGAAGAGGCCGGCCAGCAGCTCCTCGACCGGCGTCCGCGGCGCGCCGGCATCCCCGAACGCCGCGGTCTCCAGAGAGAGCCCGGCGAGCGCGCGGCGGTCGACCTTGCCGCTCGGCGAGAGAGGCAGCCGGTCGAGCACGGCGTAGTGCGACGGCACCAGGGCCTCGGGGAGGCGCTCGCGCAGGAAGACTCGCAGCCCGCCGGAGACGATCGGCTCGCAGGCGACGACGAACGCGGCCAGGACGGTGCCGGCGGTGCCGGCGGCGTCGGAACGAGGAATCACGGCCGCATCCGCCACCGCGGGGTGGGCGCGCAGCACGGCCTCGACCTCGCCGGGCTCGACTCGGACGCCGCGGATCTTGACCTGCTCATCGAGCCGGCCCAGCGATTCCAGCTCGCCGGTTGAGCGCAGGCGCGCCAGGTCGCCGGTGCGGTACAGACGCTCGCCCGGCCGTTCCGAGAGCGGATGCGGCACGAAGCGCTCGGCCGTCTGGGCCGGGAGATTCAAATAGCCCTGCGCCAGGCCCGGACCGGCAACGCACAGCTCGGCGGCCACGCCGACCGGCGCCGGATCGCCCCAGGCGTCCAGCAGGAGAACCTCCAACCCGGCCATCGGCCGGCCCAGCGCGAGGAAAGAGCCGCCGCCGTCCCAGACGCCGGCCGTGGCGCAGACCGTGGTCTCGGTCGGGCCGTAGGCGTTGACGAAGCGCCGGCCCGCCGCCCAGATCCGCGCCAGGTCGACCGGGCAGGGCTCGCCCGCCACGACCAGGGTGGCCAGATCGGGCAACTCAGAGACGGGCAGAGCGGCGAGCGCCGACGGCGGCAGGGTCGCGACCGTGACCCGCCGGCTCCGCAGCAGCTCCACCAGGCCCGGCCCCGGCATCCGCTCGTCGTCCGAGCCGAGCACCAGCGTGGCGCCGGCCCAGAGCGCCGTCGCGATCTCGGAGACCGACGCGTCGAAGCTCGGCGAGGCGAACTGGAGAACCCGGCTCTCGGGGCCGATCCCGAACAGGCGACACTGCGACTCGGCCAGGCCGGGCAGCCCCCGATGGGTCACCACGACGCCCTTCGGCCGTCCGGTCGATCCCGACGTATAGATGACGTAGGCCGGAAGTTCGAGCGAGAGGTCCGGCAGCTCGGCGGCCCCATCTTCGCGATCTGCGATCAGGTCCGCATCCAGGACGAGCCGCAGGCCCGCGTCCTCCTTCATCCAGTCGAGGCGCGCCGACGGGTAGGCGGGATCGAGCGGCACGTAGGCGGCACCGGCCTTCCAGATACCAAGGAGGCCGACGAGCAGCTCGAACGAGCGGCCGACCGACAGCCCCACCCGGTCGCCCGTCTCGACGCCCAGGCGCCGGAGACGGCCGGCCAGCGCGCCGGCTCGGCGGTCCAGCTCGACATAGGTCAGTCCGGCATCGCCAAGCACGGCCGCCGTCGCCCCGGGACGACTGCGCGCCAGAGCAGCGATCCGGCCGGCTAGTGTCTCCTCGGGCGGCAGATCCTCGCCGCGCTCGCCCCCGAGAAGGAGCTGCCGCCGCTCCTCGCCGGTGAAGACGGACAGGTCCGACAACCGGGCTCCTGAGTGGACCGCGAGACCGGCGAGCAGCGACTCCAGCCCCCGGAGCCGGCGCTCGGCGTCGGCGCGCTCGAAGCGGCGCGGATCGAAGGTGATCTTCACGACCAGAGCGGCGCCGGGGCTCGCGGCCAGGGCGAGCGGATAGCTCGACTGCTCGAAGGCCTCGGCCTCGCCGATCCCCAGGGTCTGCCCGGCCCGCTCGCGCACCGAGTCGTCCACCGGAAAGTTCTCGAACGCGAGCAGGCTCTCGAAGAGCGGCAGCCCGCGCGGCACCTCGCTCCACGCCTGCACCTGGACGAGCGGGCTGTATTCGAGCTGGCGCTGCTCGGCCTGGCTCTCCTGGATGCCGCGCAGCCAGGGCTCCACCTCGTCGCCGGCCCCCATCCGCACCCGCGCCGGCAGCGTGTTCACGAACAGGCCGACCATGGCGTCGAGCCCTTCGACCGGCGCCGAGCGCCCGGAGGTGACCACGCCGAAGACCACGTCGCCGCCCGATCCAAACGCTCGTAGCAGGAGCGCCCAGGCGCCCTGGACCACCGTGTTGAGCGTAAGGTTCAAGCTGCGGGCGAGCGCCCGCAGGGCGTCCGTCGTCTCCGCGGGAACCGAGGAGAGCACCCAGCCGAAGATCGGGTCGTCCGGCTGGCCGTCGATCTGCCCGCCCAGCGGGCCGGCGCCCTGGAAGCCGGCCAGCTCGCGCCGCCAGAAGGCCTCGGCGGCGGCGAGATCCTGCCGCACCATCCAGGCGATGTAGTCGCGATACGCGGGGGGCCGCTCCAGGACGGCCTCGGCATCCTGGTAGAAGGCCAGGAACTCGCGCAGCAGGATCGGCAGCGACCAGCCGTCGAGAATGGCGTGGTGGTGGAGCCAGACGAAGCGCCAGGCTTCCTCCTCCATCCGGATCAGCGTCAGGCGCATGAGCGGAGGCGTCGCGGCGTCGAAACCCCGCCGCAGGTTCGAATCCAGGTACGCCTCCAGCCGGACGCCCCGCTCGTCCCGCTGGTCTCCAGACGACGCGTCCCGCCAGTCGAGCACCTCCAGCGGCACCGGAACCTCGGGATGGACCACCTGAAGCAGGCTGTCGAGCCCGAAGAAGCTCGTGCGCAGGACGGCGTGCCGTTCGAGAACCCGGCCCCAGGCGCGCCCGAAGGCGACGGGATCGACGGCGCCGCGGAAGAGAAGGTTGAGCTGGCCGATGTGCGCGCCCGACCTCGGGGCGAGCCGGCTGTGGAAGAGCAGCCCCTCCTGCATCGGCGTGGCCGGATAGACGTCCTCCACCCGGCCGGCTCCGGCCAGAAGACGTTCGAGGTCCGCCTGATCGATCCTCGCGAGCGGGAAGTCGGACGGCGTGAAGCCTTCGACGCCCGGCGCCGTGCAGTGCTCCACGATGGAGCGCAGCGCGTCGAGGAACCGACCGGCCAGCGCCTCGATCGTCCCGCGGCGGTGCCGGTTCTCGCTGTAGGCCCAGACGATCGCCAGCCGTCCGTTCGCCACGCTGCCGTTGACCTCGATCAGGCTGGCCCGTGTGTGCGCCTCGCTGCGGGCCAGACCGGACGACTCGCGTGCGCCGCGGAACAGCCGGCCTTCGGCGACGGCCTGATCAAACTGGCCCAGGTAGTTGAAGATGACCTCGGGCTGCGGCACCGCGGCCAGGCGGCTTTTCAGGCCCTCCTCGCCGAGATGGCGCATCAGGCTGAACGCGAAGCCGCGCTCAGGCACGGCGCGCAGCTGCTCCTTGACTGCCTTGAGCGACTCGCCCGGCCCGCCGGTTTCGGGATCAATCCCATCCAGGTCGAGCAGCACGGGGTACACGGTCGTGAACCAGCCCACGGTCCGCGACACGTCCAGGTCGGAGAAGACATCCTCGCGGCCGTGGCCTTCCATCTCCAGCCAGAGCCGGCGCGTGCCGGTCCAGCCGCCGAACGCCTCGACGAGCGCGGTGGCGAGCACGTCGTTGATCTGGGTGCGGTAGGCGCGCGGCACCTCCTGGAGAAGCCGGCGCGTCTCGTCCGCGTCCAGGGCCACGCGCACCACGCCGACCGCAGACACCGTGTTGGCGCCGGTCTCGTGGTCCGCGGGCAGCGGCGGCGCGGCGGTCCCAGCCCGGTCAAGCCAGTAGCGGACCTGCGCCTCGGCGTCTTCCGAACGGGCGTGCTCGACCAGCCGCTCGGCCCAGCGGCGGAAGGAGGTCGTTTTCAGCGGCAGTGCGCCGGTCCCGCTCCGCCCGTTCCACCCCTTCCGATACAGGTTTTCCAGGTCTTCGAGGAGGATGCGCCAGGAGACTCCGTCCACCACCAGGTGATGGACGACCATGAGGAAGCGGTCCGGCAGGCCGGGCTCCACGTGAAACATCACCGCGCGAAGGAGAGGCCCGGCGGCGAGGTCCAGGCTGCGCTGAACCCGGTCGGCGGCGGTCTCCAGGGCAACCGTCCGAAACCCCGAAGGCAACGCCGAAAGGTCGACCTCGACGAGCGGCGGCTCACCTCCTGGAGGCTCGTTGCGCTGAGCCGTCTCCCCGCCGTGCCCCTCGAAGCGCATGCGCAGCGCGTCGTGGTGCTCCAGGAGCGCGGCCAGCGCGCGCCGCAGGCGTCCGAAATCGAGCCGCTCCTCGCCGGGCGCGGCTTCGAGGAGCAGGGTCTGGTTGTAGTGCTCGGGATGGACGAGCCCCTGCTCCAGGTAGATGCGCTGGATCGGCGTCAGCGGCACGGGTCCCGACACGGGACCGTCATCGCCAGCCTGCCGCGGCCCGACCTCGCCCGCTGCCGCAACCCGCGCCAGCTCGGCCACGGTCTGGTGCTCGAAGATCTGCCGCGCCGTCAGGTGGAGCCCGCGCTGCCGCGCCCGCGAGATGACCTGGATGCTCAGGATCGAGTCGCCGCCGAGCTGGAAGAAGTTGTCCGCGGTCGAGATCTCCTCGGCGCGGAGAACGTCCTGCCAGATCTCCACCAGCGCGCGCTCGGCCTCGTTGGCCGGCGCCACCTTCGGCGCTCCCGCCCGCCGGCCCTTGCGCTCCGGCAGCGGCCGGCGGATGAGCGCCCGGCGGTCCACCTTGCCGCTGCCGGTCAGCGGGAAGACGGGTACCGGGATGAACAGCGACGGCACCATGTAGACCGGCAGCCGCTGGCGCAGGAAGGCGTGCAGCTCGCCGTCCTCAAAGCCCGATGTCGCCTCGTTCGACGGTATTAGATAGGCGACGAGGATCGCGCCCTCTTCCCCAGGGCCCGGACGGGGCACGACCACGGCCTCCCGGACCCCGGGATGACCGAGCAGCACGGCCTCGATCTCTCCGGGCTCGATGCGGTAGCCGCGGATCTTGACCTGGTTGTCCACCCGGCCCAGGAACTCCAGATGGCCGGACGGATCGAAGCGCGCCAGGTCGCCCGTGCGATAGAGGCGCGCGCCCGGCTTGCCAGATAGAGAGGGATCGGGAACGAAGCGCTCCGCGGTGAGATCCGGACGGCCCGCATAGCCGCGCGCCAGGCCGGCGCCGCCGATCACCAGCTCGCCGGGGGCGCCGATCGGCACCGGGAGCAGCCCGGAGTCCAGCAGCCGGACTTCGTAGCCGGCGAGCGGCCGGCCGATCGATCCGGCCGGCGGCGTGCCGATGCGGTGCGCGGTCGCGTCGACCGTACACTCGGTGGGGCCATAGATATTGTAGAAGGCCGTCCGCTCCGAGCCGGCCAGTGCCGCCCAGGTGGGCTCGTCGATCGGCTCGCCCGCCACGAGCACGGCTTTCGGAACGGAACCGGCCGCGCTCAGCAGCCCGCCCGCGAGCAGGATGCGGAGCTGCGACGGCGTACAGTCGAAGAGGTCCAGCTCCTGAGCCTGGAGGAAGCCGACCAGCGCCGCGCCGTCCGTCCGCACCTCCTCGGGCACGACGTAGAGCGTGTGGCCAGCGAGGAGCAGGACGAGCTGCTGCACCGAGGCGTCGAAGGCGAGCGGCGCGTTGAGGCTCGCCTTGAGCGGAGATCCTTCAGGCAGGACTGAGGCCTCCAGACCAACCAGGAGGTTGACCGCCGCGCGGTGCTCGACCATCACTCCCTTGGGACGGCCGGTCGACCCCGAGGTGTAGATCGCGTAGGCGGCGGCCCCCTCGGGAACGTCGATGTCCGGGCTCGTCGAAGGCTGGTCGTCGAGAGTCTCCTCATCAAGGCAGACGACCTGAGTCTCGCCGGCCGGCACGGTGGCCCGGAGCGACGAGGTGGTGAGCAGCAGCGGCGCCCGCACGCTGTCGAGCACGAAGGCCATGCGCTCGGGCGGGTGGGTCGGATCGAGCGGCACCCAGGTTCCGCCCGCCTTGAGGATGCCGAAGATCGCCACGACCATGACGGCCGAGCGCTCGAAGCAGATCGCGACCGGCGTCTCCAGACGGACCCCCAGCCCGATCAGGCGACGAGCCAGCCGGTTGGCGCGCTCGTCGAGCTCGACATAGGTGAGCGCGGAGCCGTCGTGCCAGACGGCCGGCCGGTCCGGCGTGCGCCGCGCCTGCTGCTCGAACAGCCCGTGGATCGTGCCGCTTCGATCACCGGCCGGTGCGTCGACGGCAGCGAAGACTGCGAACCCTTCCAGCCGCCGGACCTCGCCCTCTCCGATCACGTCGAGCGCCTGGATCGGCGCCTCGGGGCATGCCGCCACGGACGCGAGCAGCGTCCGGAAGCGCTCGGCCAGGATCTCCACGGATTCGCGGCGGAAGCGGGCAGGGTCGTAGCGCAGCTCGATCTCCAGCTCGCCCCCTCGGAGAACGCTCGCCAGCTCCAGCTTGTACCGGTCGAGCACGCCGGACCGCCGGGCGAGCGACACCTTCGCGCCGTGTACCGGCGGCGCCTCCCAGGCCTCGAAGCCGGCCGGGAAGAACGACCGCGTGGCCGGAACCCCGTCGCGGCCCGGGAGATGGGCCCAGCTGAAGCGCTCCTGGCGGCGGGAGGCTTCCTCGTCGGCGGCGCACGCCAGCTCCACGGCCTCGTGCACGGTCAGCGTCTCCGGCAGGTGGACGTGGATAGGCAGGAAACGGGCGAGCGGACCGACAGCGGTGCGCAGCTCCTCGTAGCGCCGGCCGTCGTGGAGGACGCCGACGAGCACATCCGGCCGGCCGGTGCTCCGGCGCAGGAGGATCTGCCAGGCGGCGAGCAGGACCAGCGGCAGCGGCGCCTCCCACTCGCCGGCCAGCCGGGCGAGGGCGTCGGCGAGGCCGGCCGGCAGCGGGACCGGGATCTCGGCCGGCGCGAACGACCCGCCTTCCTCTCCGATCGGCTCCTCGAGCGGCAGGCGCAGGTCGAGCAGGGCCGGGATCTCGCGCTCCCTCCAGTGCTCGCGCCAGCGGTCGAGGTGCTCGGCGCCCTCCTCGGCGTCGAGGAGCTGATTCTGCCAGTCGGCCACGTCCGCGTACTGCATGGGCGGCTCGGCGTCCGGGGCCGCGGGGCTGCCGGCGTACGCCGCGGCGATCTCGGCGCCGAGCGCCTCCAGGCTGGCGAGGTCGGCGCAGAGCGCGGGCAGGTCGAGCACCAGGAGATGCTCGTCCGGCGCAACGTGGACGAGGCGCGCGCGGAAGACGTCGCCGCGGGCCAGCGCGGCGCGGTCGAACGCCTCCGGATCGGCCTCCTCGAAGGCGCTCCGGTCCAGCTCGTCCAGGCGGACCGGCGCGGGATCGAGGATCACCTGGAGCGGCAGCTCCATCCCGGGCATGGACCGGAACGCGGTGCGCAGGATCTCGTGCCGGGCGGCGGCCTCGTCCAGGCTGCGGCTCAGAGCCTCGCGGTCGACCTCGCCCGTCAGGCGAAGAGCGCACTGGCCGCGGAAGGCGCCGACGCCCTCGTCCCCCTGCAGCCGCCAGAGCCTCTGCTGCTGCGGCGAGAGGAGGAATCCCTGGAGCTCGGCAGTGTCCAGGTCGGCGGTAGCGAGGTCGGCGGCGTCCATCGTGCTGCGGCTCCCTGTCGAAGTCATGATGCCGGTCTCCGGCCGCCGGCCGGCCGGCGGAACGCCCGCAGCTGCGCCCGGTCGGCGCCCTCGATCTCCCGGTCCTTCTCGGCGCGGCGCCCGCGCTCGGCCTGGTCGAGGGCCGCCGCCAGCTCGTCGAGCCGCGTCTCCGGCCGCGCCGCCACGGCGGCGAGCAGCGCCTCCAGCTCTCCGAGCAGCCGGTCGATCGCCTCCGCCTCGAAGAGGTCGGTGTCGTGCTCCAAGGTGCAGGCGAGGCCGGCCGGGCTCTCGGCGACCCGCAGGTTCAGCGCGAGCTGAGACGTGCCGGTCTCGCCGGCCAGCGGCTGGAGGCGCAGCCCCGGCAGCTCGACGGGCCGGGTGTCCAGCGCGGTCTGCGCGTTCTGGAGATTGAGCTTGGCCTGGAAGATCGGAAAGCTCCCCAGGTCGCGGGGCACGCCGAGGGCGTCCACCAGCCGGTCGAACGGCAGATCCTGGTGGGCGAACGCGCCGAGGGACGTTTCGCGCACCCGCGCCAGCAGCTCGCGGAACGTCGGGTTGCCGGACAGATCGGTGCGCAGCGCGAGCTGGTTGATGAAGAAGCCGATCAGCCCCTCGGTCTCGGCGCGGTTGCGGTTGGCCACGTCGGTGCCGACCACGATGTCGGTGCCGCCGCCGCGGATCGAGAGCAGGGCCTGGAAGCCGGCGAGGAGCACCATGAAGAGGGTCGCGGACTCGCCCCGGCCGAGCGCCTTGTGGTTGCCGGCCAGCTCCGGGCCGATCGCGCGCGAGCGGGCCGCGCCGCGGAAGCGCTGCGCCCCGGCCGGCCGTGCGAACGGCAGCTCCAGCCGCGGCGGCGCGCCCGAGAGCCGGAGGGTCCACCAGCCGAGCAACCGGTCCAGCTCGGCGCCGATCAGCCGCTCCTGCTGCCAGGCCGCGAAGTCCGCGTACTGGACCGGAAGATCCGGAAGCGGCGCGGGCTCCCCGGGCGCATCGCGGAGGAAACCGCGGAGGAAACCGCGGTAGAGCGCGGTCAGCTCGCGCACCAGGATGCCCATGGACCAGCCGTCCGCCACGATGTGGTGGAGGACGAGGACGAGCACGCTCTCGCCCGGCGCCAGATCTAGCAGCGCCGTCCGCATCAGCGGCGGGCGGCCGAGGTCGAACGGCACGCCGCCGAGCGCGCGGACGGCGGCCCGGACCTCCGTCTCCCTACGGTCCGGCGCCACGGCGGTCAGGTCGATCCGCGGCAGAGCGATCTCCACGGCCGGCTCGATCGCCTGGACCGGGCTGCCGTCGATCTCCCGGAAGCCGGTGCGCAGCACCTCATGGCGCGCGGCCACGGCCTCGAAGGCGGCGCGCAGCGCTCCGGCGTCGAGGCCGCCGAGCAGGCGGATCGCCATCGGGATGCTGTAGGCCGCGGTGCCCGGGTGGAGCTGCTCGAAGACCCAGAGCCGCTGTTGCGCGAAGGACAGGGGGAGGTTCCCGGCGGCTCGACGCTCCGGAGGCATCGGGAGGATCGGGGCGCCAGCCCCGGAGCTTCCGCCCGAGAGCAGCTCCTCCATGCGGCCGGCGAGCCCCGCGGGCGTCGGGCTCTCGAACAGCGCCCGCAGCGGCATCTCGACGCCGAAGGCCTCGCGGATGCGCGACGCCGCCTGCGTGGCCAGCAGCGAGTGGCCGCCGAGCGCGAAGAAGTCGTCGTCCGCGCCGACCCGCGAGCGGCCGAGCACGTCCGCGAAGATGCCGGCGAGGATCTCCCCGGCGGGCGACGCCTCGATCGCGGCCGCCGTCCCGCTCTCCGCCGTCTCCTCGTCCGGGACCGTGCGGCGCGCGAGGCCGGCGCGGTCGACCTTGCCGGCCGGCGTCTGCGGCAGGGCATCCAGGAAGGCGAAGCGGCCGGGCACCATGAAGTCCGGCAGCCGGCTCTTGAGGAAGCCTCGCAGGCCGGCGGCGTCGGCGTCGTCCCCCATCCGAACGACGAAGGCGACCAGGCTCGATCCCTGGACCACCACGGCGGCGTCGCGCACCCCCGGATGATCGGCGAGCGCGGCCTCGACCTCGCCCGGCTCGACGCGGAAGCCGCGCAGCTTGACCTGGCTGTCGGCGCGGCCGAGGAACTCCAGCTCGCCGTCCGACCGGAAGCGCGCGAGGTCGCCGGTGCGGTAGAGGCGCTCGCCGGGCAGGCCCGAGAACGGATCGGGGACGAACCGCTCGGCGGTGAGGTGGGGCATTTCCAGATAGCCGTGCGCCAGGCCGACGCCGCCGACCCAGAGCTCGCCAGCCGCGCCGAGCGCCGCCGGGGCGCCCCAGAGGTCAATCAGGTAGACGCGCACTCCAGGGATCGGTCGCCCCATGGACAGCCGTTCGCCGCCGTCGTAGACGCCGATCGACACGCAGATCGTCGCCTAGGTGGGGCCGTAGCCGTTGAGCAGGCGCCGCCCCCGCGCCCAGCGGCGGGCCACGTCGGGCGGGCAGGCCTCGCCCGCGACCAGGATGCAGCGCAGATCGGGGAGGTCGATCTCCGGCAGCACGGCCAGCGCGGAGGGCGGCAGGTTCACATGGTTGATCCGGCGCTCCCGCAGCAGGGCGATCAGGTCCGGCCCGGGCACGGTCTCCTCGCGGCTCGCCAGGACCAGGGTCGAGCCCGAGGCCAGCGCGATCGCGATCTCCGCGACCGAGCCGTCGAAGCTCAGCGAGGCGAGCGGCAGCAGGCGGCTCCCGGGCCGCAGGCCCATCCAGTGCGACTGCTCGCGGGCGAAGCTGACCAGGCCGCGGTGCGGCACGGCGACGCCCTTGGGGCGGCCGGTCGAGCCCGAGGTATGAATCACGTAGGCGACGGTCTCCGGATCGGCCGGATCTCCGAGGCGACCGTCCTCTTCCCTGTCGATGGCGTCGCGGTCCGCGTCCAGGCGCACGAACGCGACCCCGGGAAGCCCGAGCCGTTCGGGCAGGCCGCCGTGGCTCACCACGAGGCGCAGCCCGGTGTCCCCGGCGATCAGGGCGAGGCGCTCGGCCGGATAGGCGGGGTCGAGCGGCACGTAGGCGGCGCCGGCCTTCCAGATCCCGAGCAGGCCGGCGAGCAGGTCGGGCGAGCGCTCCATCGCGAGGCCCACGAGGCTCCCGGCGCCGACCCCCAGCCGCCGCAGGTGGCGGGCGACCCGGTTGGCCCGGCGGTCGAGGTCGCCGTAGGTCAGCTCCCCGGACCTCCAGAGGACGGCCACGGCGTCCGGATCGCGGTCGGCCCGGGATTCGAAGAGCCGGGAGAAGGTCGAGAGCGACTCGACGGCCGGCGTGTCGTTCCACTCCCGGACGAGCTGATGGCGCTCTGCCTCCGACAGCAGCTCCAGGCTCGCCAGCGGGTCGCCGGGCCGCTCGCAGGCCGCGGCGAGCAGGCGCTCGAAGGCTCCGGCCCACCGCGCCACGGTCGAGGCGTCGAACAGGTCGGAGTCGTGCTCCCAGGCCGCGGTGAGCCCGCCGGCCCCCTCCGTCAGCGCGAGCGTGAGGTCGTACTTGGCCGACCGCGGCCGGCCGGGCACCGTCTCCAGCGTGATCCCCGGCAGCTCCAGCGCGCCCATCGGCGCGTTCTGGAGGACGAGGAGAACCTGGAAGATCGGCGAGTGCGCGAGGCTGCGCTCCGGCTGCAGCTCCTCGACGAGGCGTTCGAACGGCACGTCCTGGTGGGCGTAGGCGCCGAGGGTGGCCTCGCGGACCCGCACCAGATGCTCGGCGAACGGCGACCCGCCGCGCGGGAGGCCGCGGAAGGGGAGGACGTTCACGAAGAAGCCGATCAGCCCCTCGGTCTCGACCGACGGGCGGTTGGCGACCGCGGAGCCCACGACCACGTCTTCCTGGCCGGCGAGGCGCGCGAGCACCGCCTGGAACCCGGCCAGGAGGACCATGAAGAGCGTGGCGCCGCGCTCGCGCCCGAGGGCGGCGAGCCGCCGCGACAGCCCGGCCGGCAGGCGGGTGGCCACCTGGGCGCCGCGGAACCGGGGGGAGGCGGGACGCGGCCGGTCGAACGGCAGGTCGAGGGCCGGCGGCGCCCCCGCGAGCTGCTCCCGCCACCAATCGAGCTGGCCGCGCATCACCTCGCCTTCGAGCCAGGCGCGCTGCCAGACCGCCACGTCCGCGGACTGCACGGGCAGCGGCGGCAGCGACGGCCGGCGCCTCTCGGCCGCGGCCGCGTAGAGCTCGCCCAGCTCGCTGACGAGAACGCCCATGGACCAGCCGTCCGAGATCGCGTGGTGCAGGGTGAACAGGCCGAGGTGGCGCTCCTCCTCCAGCTTCACGAGCGCCGCGCGCAGGAGCGGCCCGCGCGCCAGGTCGAACGGCCGCAGCGCCTCGTCCGCGGCCAGGGCCTGCGCGGCGGCCTCCCTCGGCGGCTCCGGAAGGCCGGACAGGTCGATCAGCGGCACGGCGACGTCGGCGGCGGGCGGATCGATCTCCTGCACGGGCCGGCCGCCGCGCTCCGTCAGCCGGGTGCGCAGAGACTCGTGGCGGGTCGCGAGCGCGCCCAGCGCGGCGTCGAGCGCGGCGCGTTCGAGCCGGCCGCGCAGACCGAGGGCGGCCGGCATGTTGTAGGCGGCCGAGCCCGGGTCGAGGCGGTGGAGGAGCCACAGCCTCTCCTGGGCGAACGAGAGCGGGAGGGTTCCGGCCCGCGGGACGGGGACGAGCGGCGGCGGCCCGGCCGCCGGCCCGGCCGAGGCGTCCCGGCGGAGGGTTTCGAGGCGCCGGGCGAGCGCGCGCACCACCGGAGCCTCGAACAGCTCGCGCAGCGGCATCTCGACGCCGAACGTCGAGCGCACCCGGGAGACGACCTGCATGGCGAGGAGCGAGTGTCCGCCGAGGTCGAAGAAACCGTCGTCGACGCCCACCGAGTCCCGTCCGAGCACCGCGGCGAAGATGCCGGCGAGCAGCTCCTCGGCCGGGCTTGCAGGATGCACCTCGCCGCGCCCGCCGTCCTGGCTCAGCGCGGCCAGCGGGAGCCCGGCGAGCGCCTTGCGGTCTACCTTGCCGCTGGGGGTGAGCGGCAGCGAAGCGAGCCGCTCGAAGTGGGACGGGATCATCGGCTCCGGCAGCCGGCTGCGCAGGGCGGCGCGCAGGTCCGCGGCGGAGAGCGGACCCGGCCCGGGCTCGTCCTCGGGAACGATCCAGGCGACGAGCGCCCGCCCGCCGGGCAGATCCTCGCGCACCGCGACCGTCGCCTGCCGCACGCCCGGGCAGGCGGCGAGCGCGGCTTCGACCTCGCCCGGCTCGATGCGGTGGCCGCGGATCTTGACCTGCTGGTCGGCGCGGCCCAGGTAGTCGAGGATCCCGTCCGGGCCGTAGCGCGCCAGGTCGCCGGTCCGGTACAGACGGCCGCCCTCGCCCCACGGGTCGGGCAGGAAGCGCTCGGCCGTCAGGTCCGGCCGGTCGTGGTAGCCCTGGCCGACCGCGGCGCCGCCGACCCAGAGCTCCGCCGCCACCCCCGCGGGCACCGGCTCGAAGCCGGGGCGCAGCAGATGCACGCGGGTCGCGGCGACCGGACGGCCGATGGGAGGCAGGGCCGGCCAGAGGCCGGAATCGCCGGCCAGCACGTGCGCCGTGACCACGTGGGTCTCGGACGGTCCGTAGTGATTGTGCAGCCGGCACCCCGGCAGTTGGCTCCCCGACAGTCTGCCGAGCCAGGCCGCCACCGCGGGCGTGACCTGGAGCTGCTCGCCCGCGGTGATGACGTCGTGCAGGGGCGGATCGGGCCGTCCGGGCCGTCCCGCCGCCGCCTCGGCCAGCTGGCGCAGCGCCACGAACGGCAGGTACAGCCGCTCGATCCCCTGCTCCGCGAGCAGGTCGAGCAGGGCCTCCGGGTCGCGCCGCGTCTCCTCGGAGACGAGGTGCAGGCTGCCGCCGCTCCACCACGCGGTGAGCATCTCCTGGAAGGAGACGTCGAAGCTGATCGGCGCAAACTGGAGCGTGCGCGCGGGCGCGGCGAGCCCCTGCGACGCATGCCAGTCCAGCAGGTTGGCGAGGGTGCCGTGGGTCATCACCGCCCCCTTCGGCCGTCCGGTCGAGCCCGACGTGTAGATCAGGTAGGCCGGGCTCTCCCGCCAGACGCCCGCGGCCGCCTCCGGCCCGGAGGGGAGGGCCGCGATCGCCTCGCGGTCCCGGTCGAGCGCGACCGTCCTGCCGGAGAAGGCGGGCAGGCGGTCGAGCAGGCTCTCCTGGGTGAGGAGGACCGGTACCCGGGCATCCTCCAGCATGAAGGTGAGGCGCTCTGCCGGGTAGGCCGGATCGAGAGGAACGCAGGCGGCGCCCGCCTTGAGCACGCCGAGCACGGCCACGGGCAGGTCGATCGAGCGCTCCAGGGCCACGGCGACGCGGGCGCCCGGCCCCGCGCCGGAGCGGCGCAGGAAGCCCGCCAGGCGGCCGGCGCGGTCGTGAAGCCCGGCATAGGTCAGGATCTCGCCGCCGAAGACGATGGCCGGCGCCTCCGAGGGACCGGCCATCCCGTCCAGGACGGTCTCGAAGCCGGGCCCGGACCCCGGCTCCGGGTTCCACCCGTGGAGGATCTGCCGCATCTCGGCCGGGGAGAGCCAGGGGAGGCTCCCGACCGCCTCCGCGCCGCCGGCCGCGAGCGCCGCCGCCAGGCCGGCCAGCAGGTTGGCGAAGTGGCCGGCGATCCGTGCCGCGGACTCCGCATCGTAGTGGGTCCGCAGCACCTCCAGGCGCAGCAGGAGGGACGCGCCCGGGATCGCGATCGCGGTGAGCGGGTAGTGGGTCTGCTCCGAGGCCTGGACCTCGGTCACTCCCAGGCCGGAGCCGCCCTGGCGCATGGCCTCGTCCTGCGGATAGCTCTCGAAGACCAGGATGGTCTCGAAGAGCGGCCGGCCGGCGGGCACGCCGCTCCACTCCTGAACCCGGACCAGCGGGCTCTGCTCGTGCTCGCGCAGCTCGACCTGGCCGATCTGGAGAGCGCGCAGCCAGGCCAGCACGCCGCGGCCGGGGTCGAGGCCGACCCGCACCGGCAGGGTGTTGATGAACAGGCCGATCATCGACTCGACGCCCGGCAGCTCGGCCGGCCGGCCGGAGACCGTGGCGCCGAAGACCGCTTCGCCCAGGCCGGCGTAGCGGCCCAGCAGCAGCGCCCAGGCGCCCTGGACGAGCGTGTTGAGCGTGAGCTGGTGGCGCCGGGCCTGGGTCTCCAGCGCGGCGGTGACGTCCGGACCGAGAGCGGTCTGGTGGACCTCGGTGCCGGCCCCCCGGTCCGGCCGGCCGGGCGGCAGCGGCGTCGGCTCGCTCCAGCCGCCCAGTGCGCGCCGCCAGTAGGCTTCGGACGCGTCCGGCGGCCAGCGCTCCAGCCAGGCCACGTAGTCGCGGTAGGGCCGGCGCGGCGGCAGCTCGGCGGACCGGCCCTCGCGCAGCGCCGTGTAGAGGCTGACGAGCTCGCCGATCAGCGCGGACAGCGACCAGCCGTCCAGCAGCAGGTGGTGGTGCGTCCAGAGCAGGCGGTGCTCGCTCTCGCCGGTCCGGATCAGGGTCCAGCGCAGCAGCGGCGGCCGTTCGAGGTCGAAGCCCCGCTCGCGGTCGGCGGCCACGGCCGCGGCGAGATCCCGGTCGAGCTCCGGCCGGCCCCGCCAGTCGGCGAACGTGAGATCGGGCTCGACGACGCCATGCACCACCTGGAGCGCCCGGTCCAGCCTGCCACCGTGGAAGGAGGTGCGCAGGATGGGCTGCCGGGCGGTGAGCCGGCGGCAGGCCTCGGCGAACGCGGCGGCGTCGAGGTCGCCGCGCAGACGGGCCAGGATCTGCCCGACGTAGACGCCCGAGCCGGGGTGGTAGAGGGTATGAAAGAGGATGCCCTCCTGGAGCGGCGAGAGCGGGTAGATGTCCTCGATGCCCCACTCCATACCCCCCTCAGTACCCAGGAGCGCCGTGAGCGCTGCCCGGTCCAGCCGGGCGAGCGGGAAGTCCGACGGCGTGTAGGCGGCCGTCCGGGCCTCGACGGCGCTCCGGCCGAGCGCGATCAGCCCGCGCAGGGCGTCGGCGAAGCGCGCGGCGATCCGCTCGACCGTGGCGCGCTCCAGCGCGTCGCCGTGACCCCAGTCGACCCGCAGCCGGCCGCCCGCGATCAGGCCGACGACGTCGAGCCGGCGGCTGCGGCGGGCGCGCGGGCTGCGCGGCGGACCGGTGGGCTCGCCGGCCCGGGTGAACGGCGAATCGCCGGCGAGCACCTGGTCGAATTGGCCGAGGTAGTTGAAGGAGATCTCCGGCGCTTGCTCGTCCAGCCCGAGCAGGCCGTAGCCGAGACCCCGGCCCGGCAGCTCCCGCAGGTGCTCCTTGACGGCCAGGAGAGCCGCCGCCGGAGTGGCGCCGGCTGGAACCGCCAGGCGGACCGGGAAGACCGTGGTGAACCAGCCGACCGTCCGCGACAGGTCGATCTCCGGCTCACCCTCGGAATCGCCCTCCTCGCGGCCGTGTCCCTCCAGGTCGACCTTCAGCGCCTGGCCCGGACCGGCGAGCGCCAGGGCGAGCGCGGTGAGGAGCGCGTCGTTGACCTGGGTGCGGAACGCGGCCGGGAGATCCTGGAGCAGCGAGCGGGTCTCCTCCGCGCTCAGCGTGGACGCGGCGCCGCCGGACCAGCGCGTCGAGGCCTCCAGCTCGGAGGCGTCGGCGCGGTCGAGCGGCAGCCGGACCGAATCGCCCCGCGACTCGGCGATCCACCACGCGAGCTCTGCATATTCAGCCGAGGAATTCTCCCTTGCCGCTGCCGCCGTCTTGTTTGCCGCAGCGGCAAACGAGCTTGCGGGGGTCAGGTTCCCGTTTGCCGCAGCGGCAGCCTCGTTTGCGGCGGAGGAGATCCCGTTTGCCGCGGTGGCAGACGAGGGTTGGGACGAAGAATTCCCGTTTGCGGCTGCGGCAACCTCGTTTGCGGGCGCGGCAACCTCGTTTGCGGCAGCCGCGATCCCGTTTGCCGCGGCGGCAAACGAGACGGCGCGGGCCGCAAGATGCTCCGCCCAGCGCTGGAACGAGGTGGTCTTCGGCGGCAACGCTGCGATGGCCTCGCCGCGGCAGGCGGTTTCGAGATCCTCCAGCAGGATGCGCCAGGAGACGCCGTCCACGACGAGATGGTGGGCGGCGAGGAACAGTCTCGATTCTCCTCCCGACAGATCCAGCCAGAGACCGCGCAGCGTCGGACCCGCGGCCAGGTCCATTCCGGCCTGGGCGCTGGCCGTGGCCCGGGTCAGTTCCCCGGTTGTCCCCTCCTTCAGCCGCTCCTTCGGCAGGCCGGACAGGTCGATCTGTCCCCAGGCCGGCGGCGCCTCGGCCGGAGCGGCGTTCCACTGCTTCCAGCCTTGCAGCTCGCGGACGAATCGCAGCCTCAGCGCGTCGTGATGGACGGCCAGGACGGCCAGCGCGCTCTCCACGTCCCGCGGCGACACGCCCTTGACGGACAGGAGAACCGACTGGGCGAAGTGGCCGGGGTCGACCGGGCCGTCCGGATCAACTCCCAGGAACCGGCGCTGGATCGGCGTCAACGGCACAGGGCCGGTGACCGGTCCCTGCGGAATCTCGGCGCCGGTCCCGGCCAGACCGGCCACGGCAGCGAGACCAGCAATCGTCTGGTGCTCGAACACCTGGCGCGGCGTGATCCGGATGCCGCGGCGCGCGGCTCGGGCCACCACCTGGATGCTGAGGATCGAGTCACCGCCGAGCGCGAAGAAGTTGTCGTCCGCCCCGACCTCGGGCAGCCGCAGCACCTCGGCCCAGACCTCGGCGAGGTCGCGCTCCACGGCCGTGGCCGGAGCCTGGAACGTGCGGGCCCGGCGCTCGGGCGCGGGCAGCGCGCGGCGGTCCACCTTGCCACTCGGCGTGCGCGGCAGTGCGGGCAGCGTCACGAACGCCGACGGCACCATGTAGGCCGGCAACCGCGGCTCCAGGAAACGCAGGAGATCGGCCTCGGTATCCTCGTCGTTCTCGGAGAGGGTGCCGACGACGTAGCCCACGAGCCGGGCCGCGGCGCCGTCGTCTCTCACGGTGACGGCGGCCTCGCGCACGCCGGGATGCTCGGCGAGCAGCGCCTCGATCTCTCCCAATTCGATGCGCAGGCCGCGGATCTTGACCTGCTGATCGGTGCGGCCGATGACCTCGATCTCGCCGCCCGGCAGCCGGCGCGCCAGGTCGCCGCTACGGTACAGGCGCTCGCCCGGACGGCCGGACCAGGGATCGGGCACGAAGCGCTCGGCCGTGAGGTCGGGCCGGTTCATGTAGCCGCGCGCAAGACCCACCCCGCCGAAACACAGCTCGCCGGCCGCGCTGACGCCCGCGAGCCGGAACGAGCGGTCCACCACGTGCAGCCGCAGGTTGTCGATCGGCCGGCCGATGGGCACGCCACCCTTCCCAGTGTCCGTACACAGCCAGTAGCTGACGTCGACCGATGCCTCAGTCGGGCCGTACTGGTTGCGCAGCGGCAGGCCGAGCCGGGCGGCGGCGCGGTCGCGCAGGTAGGAGGTGAGCGCCTCGCCACCGGAGAAGACCAGCCGCAGGCTGCCGCAGCGCTCCAGCCCGTCCTCGTCGAGGAAGACGCGCAGCAGCGACGGCACGAAGTGGACGGCGGTGATGCCGCGCTCCGCAATCGTGCTCACCAGGTAGGCCGCGTCGCGCTGGCCGCCCGGACTGGCCAGCACCACCCGCGCGCCGGCCATCAGCGGCCCGAAGGTCTCCCAGATCGAGAAGTCGAAGAAGAACGGCGCCTTCTGGAGCACCCGGTCCGAGCCGTCGAGCGGGTAGGCGCGCTGCGCCCAGACCATCCGGTTGACGAGCCCGCGGTGCGGCAGGCCGACGCCCTTGGGACGCCCGGTCGAGCCGGAGGTGTAGAGGATGCAGGCGAGGGCGTCCGGCGAGATGTCTACCTCGGGCGCCTCGGCGTCCGGAAGATCATGGAGAGCCTTTAGATCGTGGCGCGTCAGCACGACCCGCGGCCGGGCATCGGCCAGGATCCAGTCCCGCCGCTCGACCGGCAGCTCCGGATCGAGCGGCAGGTAGGCGCCGCCGGCCCGGAGCACGCTGAGCAGTGCGACCGGCATCTCCAGCGAGCGCTCCAGGGCGATGCCGACCGGCGTTTCCGGGCCCACGCCGAGCGAGCGCAGGTGCGCCGCCAGCCGGCCGGACCAGCGGTCCAACTCGCCATAGGTCAGCTCCGCCCCTTCGAATTCGAGCGCCACGGCGTCGGGAGTGCGGTGCGCCTGGGCGGTGACGAGGTCGTGGAGGCGGATCTCCGGAGCGCCATCCGCCGTGTCGTTCCACTCGGCCACGAGCTGATGCCGCTCGGCTTCGCACAGATGCGGCAGGGCGGAGAGGCGCGCGTCCGGCCGGGCCAGGGCCACGGCGAGGAGCGTCTCCAAGTGGAGGGTGAGACGGATCGCGGTCGTGCGGTCGAAGAGATCCGGGTTGTAGCGCAGCGATCCGGCCAGCCCGCCCGGGGTGTCCTCCAGGGCGAGCGTGAGGTCGAATTTAGTGGTGACCTCGCGCCCCTCGCGCCCGACTCCGAACGGCTCCAGGGTCAGCCCCGGCAGCTCCAGCGCTCCCAGCGGCGCGTTCTGGAGGATGAGCATGACCTGGAAGAGCGGCGTGTGGGTGAGGCTGCGCTCCGGGTGCAGTTCCTCGACGAGGCGCTCGAACGGCACATCCTGGTGCCCGTAGGCGCCGAGCGCGGTCTCGCGGACGCGGGCGAGCCAGCCGTCGAACGGCGGGTCGTCCTCCAGCCGGCCGCGCAGCACCAGGGTGTTCACGAAGAAGCCGATCAGCCCTTCGGTCTCGGACCGGTTGCGGTTGGCGATCGGCGAGCCGACCGCGAGGTCGTCCTGGCCCGCGAGCCGGCCGAGCAGCGCCTGGAGCGCCGCGAGCAGCACGATGTACGGGGTCGCGCCGCGCTCCCGGGCGAGGCGCGCGATCCCCTCGGACAGACCAGCGCCGAGCCGCACCTGAACCTGCTCCGCGCGATGCCCCTGGACCGCCGGGCGCGGCCGGTCGAGCGGCAGCGTGAGCACCGGCGGCAGGCCGGCCAGCCGCTCCCGCCACCAGCCGAGCTGCGCGGCCAGCACGTCGCCGGTGAGCCAGGCCCGCTGCCAGGCTGCGAAGTCGGCGTACTGGACGGGCAGAGTCGGCAGAGCCGAAGCCCGGCCCTCCAGGAACGCCCCGTAGAGCGCGCCGAGCTCGCGGACCAGCACGCCCAGGGACCAGCCGTCCGAGACGATGTGATGCAGGGTGAGCAGCGCGGCGTGGAGGTCGTCCTCCGTCCTCAGGAGCAGGGCGCGCACCAGCGGCCCACGCCCCAGGTCGAACGGCCGTCGCGCCTCGTCCGCGGCCAGGCGGTCGGCGGCGGCGGAGCGCACGGCCGGCGGGAGCGCCCGCAGGTCGACGACCGGAAGAGTGATCAGGGAGGTCGGCACGGCCGCGGCGATCCGCAGCTCCGGACGGCCGTCGACCGTGGGGAACGCGGAGCGCAGCGCTTCGTGGCGGTCGACCAGCGCGGTCAGAGCGTCGGCCAGCGCAGGCCGCGACAGGTCGCCGCGCAGGCCGAGCGCCAGCGGCACGTTGTAGACCGGCGAGCCGGGATCGAGCTGGTCGAGGAACCAGAGCCGCTCCTGGGCGAACGAGAGCGGCAGCATTTCGCTGCGGGGGATTGGGAGGATCGGAGGCGCCTGGACGGCTCCGTCCGTCGCTCGTCCGAGACGCTCGAGCGCCTCGGCGAGGCCGGCCACGGTCGGCGCGTCGAACAGCGCGCGCAGCGGCAGCTCGACGCCGAACGCCGAGCGGATGCGCGACACGGCCTGGGTGGCGAGCAGCGAGTGGCCGCCGAGCGCAAAGAAGTCGTCGCTCGCTCCGACCCGGCCAACCCCGCCGATCCCGCCGGCGTGCCCGATCTGGAGAACCTCCTCGAAGATGCCGGCCAGGATCTCCTCGGCCGGTGTGCGCGGCTCTACCCTGCCGGCGCCGTCCTCCCTCTCCAGGGGCCGGCGTTCCAGCGCGCGGCGGTCGGCCTTGCCGTTGGGGGTGAGCGGCAGCCCGTCCAGAACGACGACGCGCGACGGCACCATGGCCTCGGGCAGGCGCTCCCTGAGCCGCGCCCGCAGGGCGGCCGTGTCCGCTTCG
The DNA here is from genome assembly GCA_031390755.1 of Holophagales bacterium. Taxonomy (GTDB): domain Bacteria; phylum Acidobacteriota; class Thermoanaerobaculia; order Multivoradales; family UBA5704; genus DATMER01. Next base: position 22,377 of record JANMTS010000105.1, on the reverse strand, counting down.
GCTTCGAGGACCACGAACGCCACCAGCGCCCGGCCGCCGGGCAGGTCGTCCCGCACGGCCACGACCGCCTCCCGCACCCCGGGCATCTCCGCAAGGACGATCTCGATCTCTCCCGGCTCGATGCGGACGCCGCGGATCTTGACCTGGAAATCGATCCGTCCCAGGTACTCGACGGCGCCGTCGGGGCGCCAGCGGGCCAGGTCGCCGGTGCGATAGGCGCGGGCTCCGGGAACGCCGAACGGATCGGGGATGAACTTTTCCGCGGTCAGGTCCGGCCGGCGGTGGTAGCCGCGGGCGGGCTGAATGCCGCCGATGAGCAGCTCGCCGGAGACGCCGATCGGCACCGGGCGGAAGCTCGCGTCGAGGATGTGGATGGCCGTGTTCGCGATCGGTCGGCCGATCGGCACCGACATCGGCGATATCACTGACCTTCCTTCTTCACGGCACGGCCAGGCGGTCACGTCCACGGCGGCCTCGGTCGGACCGTACAGGTTGTGGAGCTCCACCCCGGGCAGGATCTCGGCGAAACGCCGCGCCAGGTCCGGCGGCAGGGCCTCGCCGCTGCAGATCACCCGCTTCAGCCCCGCACACCGATCCCCGCCCGGCGCGTCCAGGAACATCCGCAGCATGGAGGGGACGAAGTGCAGAGTCGTGATGCCTTCGCGGACGATCGTCTCCACGAGGTAGGCCGGATCCTGGTGGCCGCCCGGCAGCGCCACCACCAGCCGCGCGCCGACCATCAGCGGCCAGAAGAATTCCCAGACGGACACGTCGAAGCTGAACGGGGTCTTCTGGAGGACTCGGTCCTCGGCCGTCAGGCCGTACTCGGCCTGCATCCAGAGCAGACGGTTGCGGATCGCGCGGTGCGAATTCATCGCGCCTTTGGGCCGGCCCGTCGAGCCCGAGGTGTAGATCATGTAGGCCAGCCCGTCCGGATCGATCCGGACCGCCGGCTCCAGCGGCTTGCCCGAGGAGGGCTTGTCCACATCGGTATCGCCTGCCGAAATATCGCTTACATCCGTATCGTCGAGCAGGACGGCGACGCCCGAGTCCTCCAGCAGGAAGGCGATGCGATCGGCCGGGTAGCCGGGATCGATGGGCACATAGGCGGCCCCGGCCCGGAGGATTCCGAGCAGCCCCACGACCAGGCCGAGGGAGCGCTCGGCCCGCAAGCCCACGAGGTCGTCCGGCTTCACGCCGCGGCCGGCGAGGAGGGAGGCCAGGCGTCCGGCGCGGTCCCACAGCTCGGCGTAGGTGAGGCTCTTCCCCTCGAAGGTCACGGCGGTGGCGTCCGGCGTGCGCACCACTTGGCCGCCGACCAGGCCGGGCAGGCTCAGCGCGACGGGCGGCCAGATCGTGCCGGTGGCGTTCCATTCCAGGAGCTGGTGGCGCTCGGCCGCGGAGAGCAGCGGAAGGTCGTCGAGCGTCCCCTCGTGGTCCAGCAGCCCTTCCAGGATGGTGCCGAGGTGGTCCAGCCGCCGGGCGATCGACGTGCGGTCAAACCGGGCTCGGTCCCAGACCAGGCGCAGAAGCAGGCGCGGACCCGGTGCCGCCATCAGGCTCAGCGGGTAGTTCGTGGTCTCCGGCAGGTCGACATCGAGGATGCGCAGCCGGCCCGGGCGTCCGGACCCGCCGTCCGCCTGGACCGTCTCCTCGACCGGATAGTTCTCGAACACGAACAGCGACTCGAACAGCGCCTGGCCGCGGGGCAGGCCGCTCCAGCCCTGGACCCGGGCGAGCGGGCTGTGCTCAAGCTCGCGCGCCAGCGACTGGCGCTCCTGGAGCGCCCGCATCCAGGCCGCGGGCTCGGCGTCCGGATCGACCGCGGCGCGGGTCGGCAGCGTGTTGATGAACACGCCGAGCATCGACTCGATCCCCGGCAGCGGCGCGTTGCGGCCCGACGAGACCGAGCCGAAGACCACGTCGCGCTCGCCGCCGTAGCGCCAGAGCAGCAGCGCCCACGCAGACTGCACCACCGAGTTGAGCGTAAGCTGGCCTCTCCGCGCCCAGTCCTGGAGCGCCGCCGTGGTCTCAATCGGCAGCCAGATCTGAAGGCGGTCGGCGCCGGTCTCGAGGAGAGCTGCCCCTTCTGGACGCTGATCACGGTCCGCGGCGATCGGCGTCACCATGGCGAAGCCGTCCAGCTCGCGGCGCCAGAACGCCTCGGCCGCCCCGAGATCCTGCCGCCGCAGCCAGGCGATGTAGTCGCGGAACGGCGGCGGCGTGCGCGGGCGGTCCGCGGCGCCCCCATACTCGGCGAAAACCTCGGCGACCAGTCGCGGGAACGACCAGCCGTCGAGCACCAGATGGTGGAAGGTCCAGACCACGCGCCAGGTGCGGGGGCCGAGAGGGGAGATGGAGAGGCGCAGGAGGGGGGCCGTGCCCAGATCGAAGCCCTCGCGGATCTCGATGAACGGAACCTCCACCCGGCGCATCACCGCCTGGAGCGGCTCCCGCAGGTCCCTCCAGAGAAACGCGGTGCGCAGGATCGGATGGCGGTCCACGACCCGCTGGCAGGCGGCGCGGAAGGCTTCCGGATCGAGATCGCCTTCGAGCGTGAAGCTCCAGCGTCGGACGTAGACACCATCTGAGTCATCCAGACTATGGAAGAGCATCCCCTCCTGGAGCGGCGACAGCGGATAGAGATCCTCGACCTCGGCGCCGAGCGCGGCCTGGAGACGATCGAGCGCGCGGGCGTCAAGGCCGGCGCCGACGGCAAGCGCCACGTCGGACGGCGTCAGCCTCGGGATGGCTCGGGCGGCGCAGTCCGCGATCAGACCGCGCAGCGCGGCGAGGTAGCGCTCGGCCAGCGCCTCCACGGTCTCGGCGCGGTGCCGATTCCGGCTGTAGGTCCAGTCGAGCCAGAGCCGGCCCCCGGCCACGCTGCCGTTGATCTCCAGAAGGTGCTCGCGCGGCTGGGCAGGATGCCGGGTCTCGCCCGCGGGCTCGGAGGCGAGGCGAAGCAGCCGGTCTCCGGCCGCGGCCGGATCGAGCTGCCCGAGGTAGTTGAAAATTACCTCGGCCGACGGAACTTCTTTCAGAGCTTCTCTCGCCTCGGCGGGTCCGAGGTAGCGGAGCAGGCCGAAGCCCAGACCGCGGCCGGGGACGGCGCGGAGCGTCTCCTTGACCGTCCTGAGCGCTTCGCCCGGCTCCAGAATCCCCTCCAGATCGATTAGCACCGGAAACACCGTGGTGAACCAGCCGACCGTTCGCGCCACGGAGAGACCATCGAAGAGATCCTCGCGGCCGTGGCCCTCCAGATCGACCCTCAGGCGGCGGCTGCCCGTCCAGCCCGCGAAGGCCTCGGCGAGGGCGGTCAGCAGCGCGTCGTTGATCTGGGTGTGGAAGGCGCGTGGCACGTCCTGGAGCAGCGCCCGCGTCTCGTCGGCGCCGAGGGAGACGCGGACCGTTCCGGACGAGGAGACGGTGTTCTCCCCCGCTGGTTCTCCCGTAATAGTGTCCACCGGCAGCCGGCGCGGCACCGACCGCTGCGCCAGCCAGTGCGGAAGCTCCGCCGCCAGTTCCGGAGAGCCGGCATGGGCGGCGAGGCGCCAGGCCCAGATCCGGAACGAGGTACTGCCCGAAGACAGCCCCGGTGGCAGCTCCCGGCCGCGGTAGGCAGCCTCCAGGTCTTCGAGCAGGATGCGCCAGGAGACGCCGTCCACCACCAGGTGATGGGCGACGAGCAGCAGGCGCACGCGGCCGGTCCTGTCCATGGGGAAGAGAGCCGTCCGCAGTACGGGGCCGGCCGCGAGGTCGAGGCTTCCCTGCACCTGGCCTGCCGCCGCGGTCAGCGCGCCGCAGCGCCGGTCGTCCGGCAGGCCGGAGAGGTCGATCACCATCAGCGGCGGCTCGGAGTCAGGCGGCGCAATCGTCGGTCCATCCTCCCGGAATCTCGTCCGCAGCGCCTCGTGGGCGTCCAGAAGCCGGACGAGCGCGCCGCGCAGGTCCGGGACCGACACCCGCTCCGTCGCGTCCAGAAGGATCGACTGGTTGAAGTGGTGGGCGTGCGGCAGGCCGCGCTCCAGGAAAGCGCTCTGGATCGGCGTCAGCGGCGCGGGGCCGGTCGCGTCCTCTTCCTTCTCCTCACGCGCCGCGTCCGCTCCGATCCTCTCGGCTGCTTCGGCCAGGCGCGCGATCGTCTGGTGCTCGAACATCTGACGGGCGGAGATCCGCAGGCCGGCCAGGGCGGCGCGCGAGATCACCTGGATGCTCAGGATCGAATCGCCGCCGAGAGCGAAGAAGTTGTCCTCGACGCCGACCCGTTCGAGCTGCAGGGTCTTGCACCAGATCGCCGCGAGCGTCTCCTCGACGGCATTGCGCGGCGCCACGAAGCCCGTCAGGCCGTGGCGGCTGGAACTGCGGCCGGAGCGCTCGGGCTCGGGGTCGGGCAGCGCGCGCCGGTCCACCTTGCCGCTCGGGGTCAGCGGGAAGGCGGCCAGCGCCACGAACGCGGCCGGCACCATGTAGACCGGCAACGTTTCGCGCAGGAAGCGATGCAGCTCGGTGTGGGCTCCCGCAAAGCCGGCGGGGGCCTCGTCGGTGGGAATCACGTAGCCGACGATCGCCGGGGCGCCGGCCGCGTCCTGCCGCACGGCGACCACGGCCTCGCGCACCCAGGGGTGGCGGGCGAGCACGGTCTCGATCTCGCCCAGCTCGATGCGATAGCCGCGGATCTTGACCTGGTGGTCGACGCGGCCGAGAAACTCCAGCCCGCCGCCGGGCCGGTGCCGGCCGAGGTCGCCGGTGCGGTAAAGGCGCGCGCCCGGACGGTCGGAGAACGGGTGCGGCACGAAGCGCTCGGCCGTGAGGTCCGGCCGGCCGGCATAGCCGCGCGCCAAGCCGGCGCCGCCGAGCAGGATCTCGCCCGGCGCACCGAACGGCACCTGACGCGATCCGCTGTCAATTAGATAGGCCTCATAGTTGAGGAGCGGCCGGCCGATGGACGGCTCGCCCGGCGTCACCCGGCGCCAGGTCGCATCGACCGTGCACTCGGTCGGGCCGTAGATGTTGAAGAACGCCGTCCGGGCGGAGCCGGCGAGCGCATCCCACATCGGCGGCTCGATCGCCTCGCCAGCCACCAGGAATGTCCCGGGCGCCCGCGCGTCCGTCTCCAGCAAGCCCGCACCAAGCAGGAGCCGGAGCTGGGACGGCGTGCAGTCGAACAGGTCGATCTCGTGCTCGGCCAGAAAGGCGAGCAGCGCTACGCCATCGGTCCGCACCTCGTCGGGGATCACGTAGAGCGTGTGCCCGGCGAGCAGCAGGACGAGCTGTTGGACCGAGGCGTCGAAGGCGAGCGGCGCGTTCAGACTGGCCCGCAGCGGCTCCGGGCCGGACGGCAAGGCCGCCTCTTGAAGAGCCGCGAGCAGGTTGATCGGCGCGGCGTGCTCGACGAGCACACCCTTCGGCCGGCCGGTCGAACCCGACGTATAGATGATGTAGGCGAGCCCGCCGGCTGGCGCCTCGCTCAGCTCCTCATCCTTCGACGCGTCTCCCTCGGCCGAGTCGATCCCGACGAGCCGCCGCCCGTCGAGCAGCTCCGGCGCCAGGATGCCCTCCTCGGAGACGACGACGCGAGCGCCGGTGTCTTCCAGGATGAACCGCAGCCGGTCCAGCGGCAGCGCCGGGTCGAGCGGCACCCAGGCGCCGCCGGCCTTGAGAACGCCGAGCACCGCGGCGACCATCGACGCCGAGCGCGGCAGGCAGATCCCGACCGGCGTCTCCGGCCCGACGGTGTCGCGGCGAAGGCGGCGGCGCAGGCGGCGGGCCAGCCGGTCGGCCTCGGCGTTCAGCTCCGAGTAGCTCAGGCTGGCCCCGTTCCACACCACGGCCGGGCGGTCCGGCGTCCGGCGGGCCTGCTCCTCGAACCGGCGATGGATCAAGCCGTCCTGGAGAACAACCGGAGCCGACCGGCTCAGCTCGGCCAGTGTCCGCCGCTCGCGCTCGCCGAGCATCTCCAGCTCCGCTAGCGGCGTCTCCGGCCGCGCGGCCACGCTCTCCAGCAGCGCTCCGAGGCGTTCGGCGAGCCGCTCGGCCGTGGCCCGCCGGAAGCGGCGGCGGTCGTAGCGCAGCTCCAGCACGGCCAGGCCCGCGCCGGCCAGCTCGACGTCAAAGCGGTCGAGCACGGCCCGCGGGCGGGACAGCGACAGACGCAGGCCGTCGACCCGGCTCTCCCAGCTCTCCGGCCCGTCCTCCGCCGCGAAGCAGAAGGGGAAGGACGGCGACGTGCCGCCGTCTCCACCCAGGACGCGCTCCCAGTCGAAGCTCTCCTGGCCGGCCTCGGCCTCGGCGAGATCCCGCTGCGCGCGCGCCACGGCTTCGCGCAGCGAGAGCGAGCCGTCCAGGCGCGCCGGGACCGGCAGGTAGGCCGCGAGCGGACCGAGCGCAGTCTCCAGCTCCTCGTAGCCGCGGCCCTCGAACAGGACGCCGACGACGATTTCCGACAATCCGGTGCTGTGCCCGAGGAGCGCCTGCCAGCAGGCGAGGAGGAAGGCGCGCGGCATGCAGCCCCAGGCGTCGATCAGAGATTGAAGCTGCCGCCGCAGCTCACCGCTCAGCGGCACGCCGACCGCGGCCGGCCGGAAGGCGGAGTCCAGCTCGCCGGCCAGCGGCTCCCCGAGCGGTTCCTCCAGCGGCAGGCGGACAGCCATCGCCTCGGCGATCCGCCGCTCGCGCCAGCGTTCCCGCCAGCGCTCGATCCCCTCCTCGGTGTCGGGCGACTCCAGGAGCTGATGCTGCCACTCCGCCACGTCCGCATACTGGAGCGGCGGCTCGTCCCCGTCCTCCGGGACGTCCCTCTCCACCGCGAGCGCCCGGGCGATCTCCCCGGCCAGGTTGCGCAGCGTCACAGGATCGGAGCAGAGCGCGGGCAGGGCCAGGACGAGCGACTGCTCGCGCGGCGCGGTCCGCACCAGCAGGGCGCGGAAGACCTCTCCGCGCTCCAGGTCGAAGGCGTCCCGGGCCGCGGCGTCGAGCAGCCCGTCGAGCTGAAGCTCGATCTCCGGAGCGCTCAGACCGATCAGATCGATCTCCCGGAGGCGGATGTCCCCAACCCGCTCGATACTCTGGACCACCTGGAGAGGCGACGTCATCCCGGGCAACAGCGGGAACGCCGTGCGCAGGATCTCGTTGCGCTCCACCACGCGGCGCAGCGCGCGGCTGATCCCGGTCGAGTCGATCTCGCCCTCGATCCGCAGCAGGGCGCGGCAGCCATAGGCGGCAGCACCTGGGGTCGGGCCCTGGATCGACCACAGCCGTCGCTGTGCGGGGGAAAGCCGGAAGCCCTGCTCGATCATGGGGCTCCCGTCCGCCGGGTCGATACAAGTTTGCCGCGCCGGGCGGCCTTCGCCTCGCGCTCCCGCTCCTCCCAGCGGCTCCGCTCGGTCTCCCGGAGCGCTTCGGCCAGCTCCTCCAGCCGGATTTCCGGACGGGCCACGGCCACGCGTAGCACCTCTTCGAGCTGCTCCAGCAGCCGCTCCATGGCCGGAGCGTCGTAGAGGTCCGTGGCGTACTGGAGCGACAGATAGAGACCCGCGGGGGTCGGCACCACCCGGAGGTTCAGGTCGAGCTGCGCGGTCGAGGCCGGCGCGTCCACCGGGCTCAGAGTCAGGCCCGGCAGCTCCAGGGTCTCGGCCGGCGCGTTCTGGAGCACGAGCTTGACCTGGAAGACCGGCGAGGCCGCGAGGCTGCGGGGGATCCTGAGCCCGTCCACCAGGCGGTCGAACGGCAGATCCTGATGGGCGTAGGCGGCCAGGGCCGTCTCCCGCGACCGCGCGAGCAACTCGCAGAAGGACGGGTTGCCGCCGAGCTGCGCCCGCAGCGCGAGCTGGTTGACGAAGAAGCCGATCAATGGCTCGACCTCGTGGCGCGTGCGGCCGGCCACGTCCGTGCCGATGACCAGGTCGGTTCCGCCGGTGCGGGCGTGGACCAGGGCCGCGAAGGCGGCGAGCAGCGTCATGAAGAGCGTCGCGGACTCGTGGCGGGCGAGCGCCTGGATCTCGCGCGACAGCTCGGCGTCGAGCCGCCGGTCGCGGGTGGCGCCCTGGCCGGTCTGCACCGGCGGCCGGAGCCGCGCGCCGGGCAGCTCCAGCAGGAGAGGCGCGCCCGCGAGCTGGCGCGACCAGAAGCCGGTCAGCCGCTCCAGCGCCGGACCTTGAAGATGCCGCGCCTGCCAGGCCGCGAAGTCGGCGACCTGGACGGCCAGCCCCGGCAGGGGCGGAGTACCGCCGTGCAGAGCGGCCTGATAGAAGGCCGCTAGCTCGCGCACCAGGATACCCATCGACCAGCCGTCGCTCACGATGTGGTGGAGGGTGAGAAGCGCCAGGTGCTCCTCGTCGGCAAGGGCGATCAGCACCCCTCGAATCAGCGGTCCGCGCGCCAGGTCGAACGGGCGGCGCGACTCCGCCGCGGCCAGCCGGGCTGCTTCCGCTTCGGCGCTCGTCAAGCCTCGCAGATCGATCACGGGCAGCCGCACGTCGACCTCCGGGAGGATCGTCTGGAGCGGCTCGCCCACCGCGGTCGCCGGGAAGGTGGCGCGCAGCCCCTCGTGGCGGTCGACGATGCCGCGCAGAGCCGCGGCGAGCGCGGCCGGCGACAGCGGCCCGCGCAGGCGGACGGCCGCGGGCAGGTTGTAGGCCGGGCTGCCGGGCTCCACACGGTCGAGGAACCAGAGCCTCTGCTGGGCGAAGGAGAGCGGCAGCTCTGCATCGCGCGGCACGGGCACGACGGACGCCGCGAGCTCCGGGTCGGCGGCGGTGGCGGCGTCGATCAGCTCCGCCAGGGCCGCCGCGGTCTTGCGCTCAAACACGGTGCGCAGCGGCAGGTCGATGCCGAAGGCGCTCCGCACGCGCGAGACGACCTGGGTGGCCAGCAGGGAGTGCCCGCCCAGCTCGAAGAAGTCGTCCGCGGCGCCGACCGACTCGCGGCGCAGGAGGTCGGCGAAGATGCCGGCCACCAGCTCCTCGGTCGGGGTCCGCGGCGCCTCACCTCCGCCATCGCCGGCCGGACCCAGGTCGGCAGAGCGCTCCGCGAGCGCCTTGCGGTCGACCTTGCCGTTCGGAGTCAGCGGCAGGGCATCGACCACGACGAAGCGCGACGGCACCAGCGGCTCGGGCAGCCTGCCGAGCAGGATCGGCCGCAAGGTGTCAGCGTCGATCTTGCCGACCACCCAGGCCACGAGTGCCCCATCCCGCGCGACGACTGCGGCGTCGATCACGCCGGGGACCGCAGAGAGCGCAGCCTCGACTTCACCCATCTCGACGCGGAAGCCCCGGATCTTCACCTGCTGGTCGCGCCGGCCCAGCAGCCCGATCTCGCCGCCGGGGAGCCAGCGTCCGAGATCGCCCGTGCGGTAGATCCGCGCGCCCGGCTCGCTCCGGAGGTCAGCGAACGGATCGGGCCGGAAGCGTTCCGCCGTCAGGTCCGGCCGGCGCAGATAGCCGCGCGCCAGCCCGTCGCCGCCGAGCCAGATCTCGCCGGTGACGCCGGCCGGGACCGGCTCGAGGCCCGCGTCGAGAACGAAGGCGCGCGCCTTGGCCAGCGGCCGGCCGATCGTCGGCTCGGCGCCGGGCGGCACGAGGCAGCCGGTCGAATAGGTGGTGTCCTCCGACGGGCCGTAGAGGTTCCAGACCTCGGCACCTGTCAGCTCCTGGACGCGCGCCGCCAGCTCGCGCCGCAGCGGCTCGCCCGCCAGGTTGACGACCCGGAGGGACGGCGGCAGCGCGCCGAGGCGGACCAGCTCGGTCATCGCCGACGGCACCGTGTTGATCAGCGTCACGGCCGTCTCCGCGTCCAGCTCCGGCAAGGCGAGCGCGTTCTCCGCCAGGATCACGGTGCCGCCCAGGGCGAGCGGCACGAAGATCTCGAAGATGGAGAGGTCGAAGCAGATCGAGGTCGACGCCAGCACACCCGACAGCGCCTCCGCCGGGAACGCCGTCCGCGCCCACTCGACAAGCGAGACGGCGCTCCGGTGCCGGATGACCACGCCCTTGGGTTGGCCGGTGGAGCCGGAGGTATAGATGACGTAGGCCGCCGTGTCTGGATCGGTCGGATCTGCCGGGCCGGACACGGTAATTAGATAGGGATCCAAACTGTCGACCGTCACCACCCGCGCCGGACTCTCCGGTACGAGGTCGAGCAACTCGGCCTGGGTGACCAGCAGCACCGCGCCGGAGTCCTCCAGAAGATAGGCGAGCCGCTCCTGCGGATAGCGCGGATCGAGCGGCACGTAGGCGCTGCCGGCCTCCAGCACCGCCAGCAGGCTCACCATCATCTCGGCCGAGCGCTCGAGGAGGACGCCGACCAGAACCTCCGGGCCGACGCCGAGCCCGCGGAGAGCCTGAGCCCGGTCCGCCACCCGCCGGCCCAGCTCGGCATAGGTCAGCCGCTCGGTGCCGCAGACCAGGGCCACGGCGTCCGGCGTGCGCCCGGCCTGGGCGCGGACGAGGTCGTGCAGGCCGACAGGCGGCAGCGGAAAGAGGTCCGGGTTCCACTCCACGAGGATCTGACGGCGCTCGGCCTCGTCCAGCAGCGGCAGCTCGGACACGCGACGGTCCCAGCCCTCTCCCAGACCGGCGAGCCCCTTGAGAAGTGTCCCGAAGCAGCCGGCGATCCGCCGCACGGTCGCCTCGTCGAACATGTCGGGGCTGTACTCCCAGGAGCCGGAGAGGCCGTCCGCGGTCTCGGCGAGCGCGAGCGTCAGGTCGAACGGCGAGCTGCCGGTCCGGGCCAGACCGACCGGCGCGAGCGTCAGGCCCGGCAGCCGAAGCGGGCCGCCGGGCGCGTTCTGGAGCACGAATAGAACCTGGAAGAGCGGCGTGCGCGCCAGGCTGCGCTCCGGCTGGAGCTCCTCCACCAGCCGCTCGAAAGGCAGATCCTGGTGGTCGTAGTCGCCGAGCGTGGTCTCCGCCACCCGCGCCAGCAGCGCGCCGAAGGTCGGATCGTCCGCGAAGTCCATCCTCAGGGCCAGGGTGTTGACGAAGAAGCCGATGAGCCGCTCCGTCTCCGGCGTGGTCCGGTTCGCGATCGGCGTGCCCACCACCACGTCGTCCTGATTGCTCAGCCGGCCGAGCAGCACCTGGAGCGCCGCGAGCAGCGTCATGAAGAGAGTGGCCCCCTGGGGACCGGCCCGCCGGCCGAGCTTCCGCAGCACGGCAGGATCGACCGGGAGCGCCGCGGGCAGGGTGGCGATGCCGGGCGTGGGGCCTTCGATCCGAGGCCGGTCGAACGGCAGGTCGAGGGCCGGCGGCGCGCCCTCCAGCCGTCCGCGCCACCAGGCGAGCAGGCCTTCGAGAGTCTCTCCGGCGAGCCAGCCGCGCTGCCAGGCGGCGAAGTCCGCGTACTGCACCGGCAGCTCGGCCAGCGGCGAGGGCGCGCCGAACCGGAACGCCTCGTAGAGCGCGGCCAGCTCGGAGGTCAGCACGCCGAAGGACCAGCCGTCCCCGGCGATGTGGTGCAGGCTGAACACGGCGACGTGCTCGGTCCGGTCGAGCCGCAGCAGCCGCACGCGGAAGACCGGCCCGGCGGCGAGGTCGAACGGTCGCCGCGACTCCTCGTCCAGGCGCCGCCGGAAAGCGGTCTCGCGAAGCTCCGCAGGCAGGCCGGTCAGGTCTTCCACCGCGAGCCGGAGATCGTTGTCCGGCTCGACGATCTGGAAGGGTTGCTCGTTCACCCCGCCTGATGCCTCGTACCGGGTGCGCAGCACCTCGTGGCGTCGGGCGATCTCACGCACCGCCGCCTCCAGCGGACCGATCTCCAGCTCTCCCGAGAGCCGCAGGGCGCCCGAGATGTTGAAGTACGGATTGCCCGGCTCCAGACGGTCGAGGAACCAGAGGCGCTGCTGGGAGAACGACAGGGGCCGTGGACCGCCGTCCCGGGGGGCCTGTGTCAACGGATGGCGGCGGGCTGGAGCGCTCCGGCCGCGCTCGGCGTCGATCAGCGTCGCCAGCCCGGAGACGGTCGGATGCTCGAACAGCCGGCGCAGGGGCAGATCGACGCCGAACGCCTCGCGGACCCGCGTCAGCACCCGGGTGCCGAGCAGCGAATGGCCGCCGATCTCGAAGAAATCGTCGTGCGAACCGATCGGACGGCCGCCGAGCACGTCGGACCAGAGACCGGCCAGCAGCTCCTCGGTCGGCGTCCAGGTCTCCGCGACGGTCCCGGAGGGCTCCTCGGGAGTCGGTTTCGGCAGCGCGCGGCGGTCGATCTTGCCGTTGGGGGTAAGCGGGAACGACTCCAGCGCCACCCACGCGGACGGCACCATCGCCGGGGGCAGGCGCTCGGTGAGCGCGCGCCGCAGCTCGGCCGCCCAGCCGTCGAGCCCCGTCCCGAGCGCAGTTTCGAGCACCACCCAGGCGACCAGGGCGTCGTCCACCGGATGGACCACCGCCTGGCGCACCGCGGGATGGGCCTCCAGGACGGCCTCGATCTCGCCCGGTTCGATGCGGTAGCCGCGCACCTTGAGCTGGTGGTCGATCCGGCCGAGAAAGTCGAAGAGGCCGTCGGCGCGGCGGCGGACGAGGTCGCCGGTCCGGTACCGGCGCCCGCCGTCCGGTCCGGGCACGAACCGCTCGGCCGTGAGGTCCGGCCGTCCCAGGTAGCCGCGCGCCAGGCCGTCGCCCGAGATGAGCAGCTCGCAGGGCACGCCGACGGGAGCCGGCTGGTCCCAGCGGTCGAGCCCGTGCAGACCGGTCGCCGCGAGCGGACCGCCGATCGGAACCGGCCCGTCTCCGGGGCTCAGCCGAAGCGCCGCGGACCAGACCGTGGTCTCGGTCGGCCCGTAGACGTTCCACAACTCAGTCTCGTGGGCGTTGCCTGTCAGCAGCCGCGAGGCCAGCTCCCGCGGCAGCGCCTCGCCGCCGCAGAGCATTTTCAGGCCCGCCGCCGCCGACCACCCGGTCTCCACGAGCAGCCGCCAGGTCGACGGCGTCGCCTGGAGCACGGTCGCGCCGCGGTCGTGCAGGAGATCCGCCAGCCGCCGACCGTCGCGGGCCTCGTCGCGGTCCGCGATCACCACGCGGGCGCCGGTCACGAGAGGCAGGAACAGCTCCAGCGCCGCGATGTCGAAGGACAGAGACGTGACCGCCACCCACACGTCTCCGGCACCGAGCGCCAGCCGCTCCTGCATGCTGCCCAGGAAGTTGACCAGGGCGCCGTGCGGGATCTGCACGCCCTTGGGCCGGCCGGTCGACCCGGACGTGTAGATGACGTAGGCCGGATTGTCCGGCAACGTTCCGGATGAGAAACGACCGGAATCGATGGGCTCCCCGGTCGTCCCGGTCCTGGGGATAGCCACCCGCGCCAGGCCGGCCGGCGCGTCCGGAAGCAGGCCCTCCGTTCCTTCCTCGGTGACCAGCGCCATCACGCCCGCGTCTTCCAGCATGAGCGCCAGCCGTTCGCGCGGGTACTCCGGATCGAGCGGCACGTAGGCACCGCCGGCCTTCAGGATGCCGAGCAGCCCGACGAGCATCTCCGACGAGCGGCCCACGCAGAGCGCGACCCGCGTCTCCGGCCCCACGCCCAGACCCCGCAGCGTCCGGGCAAGGCCGTTCGCGCGCGCCTCCAGCTCCGCGTAGGTCAGGCTCCGCGCGCCCTGCTCCACCGCGACCGCGCCGGGAGTGAGATCGGCCTGCCGCTCGAACAGCTCCTGGAGAACGGACCCGGGCGCGAAGACGGACGGCGACGCCGCGTTCCAGTCGAGGAGCTGCCGCAGCTCCGCCTCGGACAGCAGGGGCAGCTCGGAGAGCCGGCGGCCCGGATCGGCGGCGAGCCCCCGCAGAAGCCGCTCGTAGCGCTCCGCGAGGCGCCCGACCGTGGCGGAATTCCACAGCTCGGTGCTGTACTCGAAGGTTCCGGGCAGGGCGCCCCCGGGCGAGTCGGCCAGCGTAAGCGTCAGGTCGAACCGCGAGACCGTACCCGGTACTCCGAAGGGCGAAGCGGCGATGCCGGGCAGATCGAGATCGCCGCCGACGCGGCCCGCGTTCTGGAGCAGGAACATCACCTGGAACAGCGGCGTGTGCGCCAGGCTGCGCTCCGGCGCCAGCTCCTCGACCAGCTTCTCGAACGGCAGATCCTGGTGCGCGTAGGCCTCCAGCGTCGCGGCCCGCACGCGGGCGAGCAGCTCCCGGAACCGCGGGTCGCCGGACAGGTCGGCGCGCAGGACGAGCGTGTTGACGAAGAACCCGATGAGCCCCTCGGTCTCCAGCCGGTTGCGGCCGGCGATGGGAGTGCCGACGCCGAAGTCTTCCTGGCCGGCGAGCCGGGCCAGGAGAGCCTCGAACGCCGCGAGCAGCAGCATGAAGACCGTCACGCCCTCGGCGCGGGCGATCCGGCGGAGATCCTCGGCCAGGTCTTCGGGCACCTCGACCGGCAGCCAGGCGCCGGCCGTGGTGCGCGCCGCGGGGCGCGGGCGGTCCGCCGGCAGGTCGAGCCGAGCCGGCAGACCCGCGAGCCGGCTCCGCCAGTGCCCGACCTCCGCCTCCAGGACCGGGCCGCTCAGCCAGCTCCGCTGCCAGGCGGCGAAGTCGGCGTACTGCACCGGCAGCTCGGGCAACGCCGGAGCATCGTTCTGATACAACGCCCCCAGCTCCCGCACCAGGATACCGGTCGACCAGCCGTCGCTCACGATGTGGTGCATCGCGGCGGTGACCGCGTGGTCGTCCGGCGCCAACTGGATCAGGATCGGCCGGAACAGCGGCCCGGCGGCAAGGTCGAACGGCCGCGCCGCGTTCTCCGCAGCCACTCGCCGCGCCTCGGGTTCAGCCGCCGGCCCCAATCTCGAGAGATCGACGTGCGGCAGGCTGAAGCCGGAGAAGGGCGCCACTAGCTGGACAGGCTCTTCCCCCTCCGTGGCGAAGGTGGTGCGCAGGGTGTCGTGCCGTCGGACGATCCCGCCGAGCGCCGCAGCGAGCCTCTCCACCGAGAGCGGTCCGCGCAGGCGCACTGCGATCGAGAGGTTGTAGTCGGCCGAGCCGGGATCGATCCGGTCGAGGATCCAGAGCCGCTGCTGGGCGTAGGAGAGCGGCGCGCGGCCCACCCTGGAGACCGCAACCAGGGGAGGCGCCGCGGCCAGCGTCTCCGAAGCCGCCGCCGCGATCCGCTCGGCCAGTCCCGCGATCGTGGGGGCCTCGAACAGCGCCCGCACCCGCAGCTCCACCCGGAACAGCTCGCGCACCCGCGAGACCAGCTGGGTGGCGACCAGGGAGTCGCCGCCCGACTCGAAGAAGTCGTCGTGGACGCCGATCCCCTCCTTCCTCAGAAGACCGGCCCAGATGCCGAGCAGGATCTCCTCGGCCGGAGTCCGGGGAGGCATGGCGCCGTGCTCGGCCAGCTCCGCGCTCGGCTCCGGCAGGGAGCGCAGGTCGAGCTTGCCGTTGGGCAGCCGCGGCAGCGACGGCAGCATCACGAACGCCGTAGGCACCAGGGCATCCGGCAGCACCTCGGCCAGGCGCTCGCGCAGGCCGGCCAGGTCGGAAGCCCCGAGTACTGTCTGGGGCACCACGTACGCGACCAGCCGGCGGTCCCCGGGGGCCATCTCGCGCGCCGTGACGACGGCTTCCCGCACCGACGGGTCGAGCCGCAGACGGGCCTCGATCTCGCCGGGCTCGACCCGCACGCCGCGGATCTTGACCTGCTGGTCGATCCGTCCCAGGTACTCCAGCTCTCCGGTCGGCCCGAGGCGGGCGAGGTCGCCGGTCCGGTAGAGCCGGCCGCCGTCGCCACCGCCGTCGCCAACACCGGGGATGAACCGCTCGGCCGTGTGGTCGGGCCGTCCCAGGTAGCCCCGCGCCAGTCCCACTCCGCCGATGCACAGCTCGCCCGCGAGACCAGCGGGCACCATCCGCTGGAGCTCGTCGAGCAGGCGGACGCTCACGTTGTCGAGCGGCCGGCCGATCGGGACCAGGCCTTCCCGGTGGGCATCCGAGCCCGGCTGGAACGTGGCGTCGATCGCCGCCTCGGTCGGCCCGTAGAGGTTGCAGACCTCGCACCCGAGCACGCCGGTCGCGCGCCGGGCCAACGCCGCCGGCAGGGCCTCGCCGCCGCAGAACAGGCGCCGCAGGCGCACACCCCCGCGACCGCCCCGGCGCTCCGCCTCTTCGAGGAAGAAAGGCAGGAAGGACGGGACGAGCTGGAGGACGGTGACGCCGTGGCGCGTCACGGCATCGCAGAGGGCGGCGGCGTCCTGGTGGGCGCCCGGCTCGGCCACCACCACGCAGGCGCCCGCAAGCAGCGGCAGGACGATCTCCCACACCGAGGCGTCGAAGCTGGTGGGCGTCTTCTGGAGCACCCGGTCGTCGGCCGCCAGTGGAAAGACCCGCTGCATCCAGAGCAACCGGTTGGCGATCGCCCGGTGGGAGACCATGACCCCCTTGGGCCGGCCGGTCGAGCCGGAGGTGTAGATGACGTAGGCCAGCCCGTCCGGAAACGGGCCGCCTCCCTCCGCCCCTTCGCCGCCCTCCTGAAGCCACTCCTCGGTCACCGCGACAACGGCGCGGGCGTCCTCCAGCATGAGCGCCCGGCGGTCGGCCGGGTAGGCGGGATCGATCGGCACGTAGGCCGCGCCGGTCTTGAGGATACCGAGGATCGCCACGAGCATCCTTTCGGAGCGCTCCAGGCAGAGCGCCACGCGGTCCTCCCGGCGCACGCCGAGCGCGCGCAGCCGCCGGGCGACGCGGCTCGATCGCTCGTCCAGATCCCTGTAGGTGAGCTGGCGATCCTCGAAGACCACGGCGAGCGAGTCCGGAGTCCGGCCGGCCTGGGCGGCGAACAGATCCGGCAGGGTCGGAGACGGACCGATATCGACGGCCGGCCCGCGGAGCCGGTCGGCGAGACGGGCGCGCTCGGCGGGGCGCAGCAGCTCCAGATCGGAGACCGGAGCCTCCGGCCGCTCGATGTAGCCGTGGAACAGGGCGGCGTACCACTCCGCCAGCCGGCCGGCGTCCTCCGGATCGATCGCGCCCGCGTCGTACCCCAGCTCGGCCATCGTCCCGCCGTTCCGGCACCGGACGGTGAGCTTCAGCCGGAACCGGTCGGTCACCACGTTCCAGCCGTCGAGCCGGAGGACCGCGCCCCCGGCTACCGTCAGACCTGTCCGGTCCTCATCCTCGAAGACATAAGGGAGGAAGGGCGAATCCCCTGCGGTGTCAGTCCAGGTGAACGTCTCCTGCCAGCGGACAAGCTCCTCCAGGGAGGTCGCGACCGAGTCCGCGAGCCGTTGCAGCGGGGCGGCCTCGTCGAGCTCGCACTGGACCGGGAGATAGCGGGAGAACAGGCCGAGCGCGCCCTGCATCTCCTCGTACTTGCGGCCGTCGCAGGCGACCCCGACGACGACATCCGCGCGTCCGGTCAGGCGGCGCAGCAGGAGGTGCCAGGCGCTCAACAGAACCGCCGGCGGCAGGCCGGAAGGCACCAGGAGATCCAGGCGGCGCGGCTCGAAGTCTCCATCCTTTTCGAACGGCAGCCGCGCGTCGAGCCCCTGGAGGAAGCCGCGGCTCTGCCAGAACCGGCGCGCCACGGCGTCCTGCCCGTCGAGCAGCTCGTTCTGCCAGCCCGCGAGGTCGGCGTACTGGACGGCCTCGCCGCGCGCTCCTTCCAGGCTGGCGCTCAGCTCCGCGACCAGGATGCCGAGGCTCGCCGCGTCGGCGCACAGCGAAGGCACCTCGATCAGGAGCACGGACCGGCCTTGCCCCATGCTGAGCAGCACGGCGCGCACGATCGGCCCCTGTTCGAGGTCGAAAGGAGCGGACCCCGCCGGGTCGAGCCATGCGTCGACGCGACGCCGCTGTTCCTCGGGGCAGACGCCGACAAGACTTTCCTGGCTCCAGGCCAGCGCCGGCTCGTCGACGATCACCTGGAGCGGCGTCTCCAGGCCGAACAGCCGACGGTAGGTGGTGCGCAGGATCTCGTGGCGCTCGACGACAAGGCGGAGCGCCGACCTCAGGGCGTCGGGCGCGATCTCGCCTTCGATCGCCACGGAGCACGCCGCGCGGTACGGCCGGTCGGCGCCGTCGCGGCACAGCTTCCAGAGCCGTTCCTGCTGCGGCGAGAGCCGGAATCCTTCGACCGTCTCGGACTGCATCACGGCCTTCCCGGGGCTGTAACGGCCTGGCGCTTCCGGCCCTGGAATCCCTTCGCGCTCGCCTGCTCCAGCTCGGCTTGAACTGCTTCCCAACGCCGGCGCTCGGAGTCGGCCAGATGGCCGCGCAGCCCGCTCAGCGCGAGCCCCGGCTCCTCCGCGATGCGCTCCAGGATCTGCCGGAACCGTTCGATCATGGCGGCTACCGTGGCTTCGTCGAAGAGGTCCGTGCTGTACTGCAACCCCCCGGAGAGCCCCGGCGTGTCGATCACCGTCAGGTTCAGATCGAACTGGGTCGTCTCCAGCCCCAGGCGGAAGGGCCGGACCGCGAGGCCCGGAATCTCCGGCGCCTCCCCCTGCACGGCCTGGAAGGTAAACCCGACCTGGAACAGCGCGCCATGGCTCAGGCTGCGCTTGAGCCGCAGCTCGCCGATCAGCCGGTCGAACGGCAGGTGCTCGTGGGCGAACGCCTCCAGGGCCGTGTGCCGCACGCGCGCCAGCAGCTCGCGGAACGCCGGATCGCCGGACAGGTCGGCGCGCAATGGCAGCGTGTTGACGAAGAAGCCGATCAGACCCTCGATCTCGCGCCGGGTTCTGCCGCTCACCGGCGAGCCGACCACGAGATCCTCCTCGCCCGAGGCATCGTGGAGGAGCACCAGGAACGCCGCGAAGAGAGTCATGAACGGCGTGCAGCCCTCGCGGCGGCCGAGATCGCGCAGGCGTCCACTGAGCTCAGGCGACAGCTCGAACCCGAGCTGGGCGCCCCGGAACGTCTGGATCGCCGGCCGCGGCCGGTCCGTGGAAAGCCGAATCAGCGGCGGCGCGCCGTCCAGCCGGCGGCGCCACCAGGCGAGCTGATCGTCGAGCACCTGCCCTTGAAGCCAGCCGCGCTGCCAGCTCGCGTAGTCGGCGTACTGAACCGGCAGGTCCGCCAGGGCGGCCCGCCGCCCTTCCCTCAGCGCCGAATACAGCTCGACCAGCTCGCGCGTCAGCACGTCCAGGGACCAGGCATCGCTCACGATGTGATGCAGCGTCACGCCGAGACCGTGATCCGCGGACCCCAGCCGCAGCAGGAGCGCGCGCAGAGCGGGCCCGGAGGCCAGGTGGAACGGCCGTCGGGAGTCCTGGACGAGTAGCCGGCGCGCCTCCGGCTCGGACCGCTCTCCCAGACCGGAGAGGTCGACGAGCGGCAGAACGATCTCCCGGGGAGGCAGGACTTCCTGGACCGGCTCGCCACCCGCCGCCGGGCCCGAAGGAAACGCCGTTCGAAGCGCTTCGTGACGACGCACCAGCTCGCGGAAGGCGGCGGCAAGCGCTGCGGCGTTCAGCCCTCCTTCGAGGCGGAGAGTCATCGGCAGGTTGTACGCCGCGGACTCCGGCTCGAGCTGCTGGTGGAGCCAGAGCCTCTGCTGGCCGTGGGAGAGAGGAAGGTGCCCGTCGCGAGCCACCGGCCGCAGGGGTGGCGCTCCGGACGTGCCGCCCGCGAGCTGCGCCGCGGCCACGTCCGCCGCGAACGCGGCCAGCGTCGGCGATTCGAACAGGGAACGGACCTTGATCTCGACCCGGAACAGGTCGCGCACCCGGGACGCGAGTTGGGTCGCCAGGAGCGAGTGCCCGCCGAGCGCGAAGAAGTCGTCGCCGAGGCCCACGCGGTCGACGCGGAGCAGCTCGCCCCAGACGCCCGCCAGGATCTCTTCGACCGCCGTGCGCGGAGCGAGAAGCTCCCCGTCCCCGGCTCGGATCTCCGAGGGATCGGGAAGGGCGCGCCGGTCGAGCTTGCCGTTCGGCAGCCGCGGGAGATCGGAGAGAGGCACGAACGCGGCCGGCACCATGTAGGCCGGGAGCCGTTCGGCGAGAAAGCGATAGAGACCGGCCTGGGTCTCGGACCAGGAGCGGGGCGCCTCCGGAGCCGGGCAGACGTAGGCGACGAGCCGGTCCTCCCTCGCCAGGACCGCGCCCCCCGCGACCCAGGGGTGCCCGAGCAGCGCCGACTCGATCTCTCCCAGCTCGATGCGGAAGCCGCGGATCTTCACCTGATGATCGAGCCGGCCCAGGAACTCCAGCTCTCCATCCGGCCAATGCCCTTCCAGGCGATACCGCGCCAGGTCGCCCGTGCGGTAGAGCCGCGCGCCGGGGCGCTCCGAGTAGGGGTGCGGCACGAAGCGCTCGGCCGTGATCTCCGGACGCCCCGCGTAGCCGCGCGCCAGGCCCGCTCCGCCGAGACAGATCTCGCCCGGCGCGCCGGCCGGCACCAGCCGCAGGAGCGGATCCAGCAGGTACACCTCGTAGCCGGGCAGGGGGCGCCCGATCCCCGGCCGGTCTCCGGGCGTGATCCGCCGCGCCGTGGCGTCCACGGTGACTTCGGTCGGGCCATAGATGTTGTAGAAGGCCGAGCGTTCCGAGCGCGCCAGCGCCGACCACAGCGCCTCGTCGACCGCCTCGCCCGCGACCAGGAAGACACCGGGAGCGCCCGGCGCTGAACTGTCGAGAAGCCCGGCCGCGACCAGCAGGCGGAGCTGCGACGGCGTGCAGTCGAACACGTCGAGCGCCTGGTCGCGCAGGAACCGCACAAGGGCCGGGCCGTCCGCTCGCACCTCTTCGGGGACGACGCGGAGCGTGTGGCCGGCCGTGAGGAAGACGAGCTGCTGGACAGAGGCATCAAAGATGAGCGGTGCGTTCAGGCTGACCCGCAGCGGAGCGCCGTCCACCGACAGGTGCGGGCCGAGCACCGCGGCTTCGAGGCCGGCGAACAGGGCGAGCGGCGAGCGGTGCTCCACGGCGACGCGCTTGGGCCGGCCGGTCGAGCCCGAGGTGTAGATCCCGTAAGCGAGCGACCCGGCCAGCGCCCCGCCTTCGGGCCGCGAGGCCGGCCGGGCGGCGATCGCTTCGGCGTCGGCGTCCAGATCCACGACGCGGGCTCCGGAGAACGGCATCGCCGTCCGCCGGTCCGCGAGGATCAGTGGCGCGCCGGTGTCTTCCAGGAGAAGCCGCAGCCTCTCGGCGGGATGCCCGGGGTCGAGCGGAATGTAGGTGCCGCCGGCCTTGAGCACCGCGAGCAGCGCCGCCACCGCCCGCGCCGAGCGCTCGACGGCCAGGACCACGGGCGTCTCCAGCCCCACCCCCAGGGCGCGCAGATGGTGGGCGAGCCGGTTCGCCCGCTCGTCCAGCTCGCGGTAGGTGAGCCGCTCCCGGTCGTCCTCGACGGCCGGCCGGTCCGGCGTGCGGTCCGCCTGCTCCTCGATCCGCCGGTGGAGGCAGGCCTCGGGAGGCTCGACGGCGGCCTCGGCGGCGCCGCTCCACTCTCGGGTCAGCTGGCGCCGCTCGGCGGCTCCGAGGATCTCCAGATCCTCGACCGGCGTCGCCGGCCGCCGGGCGATCGCGCCCGCCAGGGCTCCCAGGCAGACGGCCAGCCGCTCGGCCAGAAGCTCCACGGCTTCAGGCCGGAGACGGCCGCGGTCGAATCTCAGGTGAAGCCGCAGCTCCCCGGCGTCCCCGGCGTCGCAGGCCAGGCAGAGACCGAAACGGTCGACGACACCCTGGTTCCCCGTCTCGAAGCAGGCAGGGAAGAAGGCCGCCGGTTTCGCTGGATCGACGCCATCCCAACTGAAGTGCTCCTGCCGCCGGAGGGCGCCCTCCGTCTCCTTCGCCACCGCGGCGCCCAACTCGTCCAGCGTCATCCCCGGCCGCAGCCGCACGTGTACCGGCAGATACCGCGCGAAGGGCCCGACCGCGCCGAGCAGATCCTCATAGTCGCGGCCCTCCGAGAAGATCCCCACCAGGACATCGCTCCGGCCGGTGCTGCGCGCCAGCACGATCAGCCAGGCGGGGAGCAGCAGACCGCGGACCGACCCTATGATCTCCGCGGAGAGCGGCACCGGCACTGAACCCGGATCGAACTGCGCTCCGGTCCGGGGCTCCTCCAGGGGGAGCGGCAGGTCGAGCTGGGAGGAGATCTCGCGCTCCCGCCAGAAATCGGCCCAGCCGGCCACGGCGTCGGCGGTCTCGGGCGACTCCAGAAGATGGTTCTGCCATTCAGCGATGTCGGCGAACTGGAGCGGCGGCTCGGTGTCGTCCATCCCGGCTCCGGAGCCGGCAGCCAGGATCTCCTCAGCCAGGATCGCCAGACTGCGCACGTCGCCCAGCAAGGCCGGCAGGGAGAGATGGAGCTCCTCCCCCCTCAGCTCGACGGCGAGGCCGTCGGGGGCCGCGGAGTCTTTCACCACCTGGACGGGCAGGCTCAGGCCCGGCGTTAGCTCGAAGGACGTGCGCAGGATCTCGTGCCGGTCGACCACCGTGCGGACCGCGGC
>JANMTS010000174.1:0-10142 GCA_031390755.1 Holophagales bacterium | reverse complement strand
CGACTTCGAAGGCCCGCCGTCGATGGATCCGGCGCTCAGCGGGCGCTAGGAGGGTGTTTGGAAAGTGCCTCGCTCCGAGTCCTCACCCCCCGTCCCCCTCTCCCATCTCCCAGCCCGATCATCTCCGGGAGAGGGCCCCGGGAGCGGGGGTTCCCCCTCTCCCGGCGGGGGGCGGAAGGGAGATGGGAGAGGGGGACGGGGGGTGAGGACTCGGAGCGAGGCACTTTCCAAACACCCTCCTAGCGCCCGCTGAGCGCCGGATCCATCGACGGCGGGCCTTCGAAGTCGATCCGCTCGACCTCGCCCCACGCAACATACTCCGGGCGCGGCTGGCCTTTGCCGAAGACCAGCATCCCGGCGTTCCCGGGTCCGAGGTCGCCCGCGACTTCGAGCCGCAGCTCCTCGCCGGTCCGGAGGGTCAGGTCGACGCCGATGTCGTGAGTGACGCCGAGACCGGAGAGGTCGATCGAGGCGATCGTGCCGAAGGGGAGGGTGTAGTCCACGCCCTGGGATGGGGCGTCGAGCGTTTCGGTGGTCTCGCTCTCGTCCAGGTCGAAGACCAGCCGGCCGGCGAGGCGGCGGCCGGCGCGGGTGACGATGCTGCCCAGGAGCGGACGCCCCGGCGGGAAGTCGCCATACGCGGGGCCACCGTCGCCAGTGCTGCCAGGAGTGAAGTCGGCGCGTTCGAAGGCGTCCCAGGAGATCAGCACCCGGCCGTAGCGCGGGTCGTCGACGTAGATCCCGCGGTTGCCCTCGCCGGCCTCGGAGGTCCCGGAGAGCTCGATCTCGCTTCCATCGAGCCGCGTCACGAGGGAGCTGTCGCCTGAGCGGCGCGCGATGGAGCGGATCGTGTCGAAGCGAACGCCGATCTCCTTCCCGGAGGCACGGCCGTTCAGCTCGTCTGAGCCCATGCCCTCCTCCCGGTCCCACTGGAGGAAGCCCGTGAAGTCCCCGTGGCGCGTGCGCACCGTCCCGTGCAGCCGGTCGGGCCTGCCTCCCGGCCTGGCGGGGGGAAGCAGCTCGATGGCGTTGATCTCCAGACTGTCGAGGTCCACGGCGCCGCGCTTCGCGTCCCACACCCGCACGCCGTCGTCGAAATCGCTGGCTTCGAGCCGATCGAGGTCGAACACGGTCCCGCTCTTGAGCGTCACCCGCACGTCGCGGCCGTTCGCCTCGATCCGCGCGAGGTCGCCGAAGCGCGCCATGAACAGCCGGCCGAGGTCGATCGGCTTCTCCCGGTGGAAGATCTCGAACCCGAAGAGCTCGACCGCGTGGCTCTCCAGGGGCAGCCGGTCGGCAGGCACATAGGATGCCCAGGGATTCTCAGCCTTGGCGCCATTGAAGTAGTCCCCCCAGAACGCCTCCTGGCCCCCCTCGCTCCCCCACCGCAGCCGCCCCTCGTAGGTGACGCCGCCGAGAGCGGTGATGCGCCCGTAGAGGAAGCCCGGATCGACCTCCGCCGCCGCCGCAGTCGCGGGTGCCTTTCCAGAAGAAGGGGTGCTGGGCGGGGTCGCGGTTTGGGTGCCATTCTTGCGGATTCGCTGGCCGAAGGTGAGGGCGAGAAGAAGGATGAGCACGGCGGCGAACGCTCCCCCGGCAATTTTGGCGACGGTGGCTCTGGTCAAGGTCGGCTCTCCACAGAAGATCGAGTCACAGGCCGTTGCGGCCTACCTGTCTTAACGTGCGGAGCCGCGAGAGATTACGCAGGGGCTGACCTTCAGCGACCACCCCGGGGGAGGCGGCATCCCATCCGCCTCCCCCGGACCTCACTCATCGCCCTCTACTCCACCGGTGGCGGAGTCCCATCCCACCTGGAATGGGCGTCGTTCCACCTGAAATGGGTGTCCTTCCAGAAGGGATGGCTGTCATTCCCGATGGAATGGACGTCATTCCATCGGGAACGGCCTCCATTCCAAGAGGAATGAGCCTCCGGGTCAGAGGGATGGGCTTCAGGACTTCGGGGATGGCGGCCGGTCCGGCTGCTGCGGAGGCCGCGCCGCCTCCCGGCCGACCGCCTGGACCAGGTGGCTGAAGATCAGGGCGTGGACCGGGTACAGCCCGTACCAGTAGAGCGCCCCGGCCAGGCCCACCGGCCCGAAAAGCGCGGTCTGGATCAGCCGCGTGCCGTCGCCCTCGGGCTGCGCCTCCCACTGGAGCCACGCGCGGCCCGGAACCTTCATTTCGGCGCGCAGGCGCAGGAGGTGGGGCGGGTCCAGCGCTTCGACGCGCCAGAAGTCGAGCGCCTCGCCGGGTAGCAGCTCGGAGGGATGGCGACGGCCGCGGCGCAGTCCGGGTCCGCCGGCCAGACGGTCGAGCAGGCCGCGGGCGGCCCAGGCCCAGTCCCAGGTCAGCCAGCCGCGCTCCCCACCCAGGCTGGTGAAGGTGTCGAAGACCCGCTGCGGCGGAGCCTTCACGTGGAGCGTGCGGATCTCGCGGACCAGCCCTTCCCGGTCGGTGAGCTCGTGGGAAGGCCGCCGCCCGATGGCGCCGCTCCAGCGCGTTTCGACGGCGCCGGCCTTGAGCTTCTCCAGGGCGAGGTCGACCGCGCGCCGGTAGGAGAGCGGCTCGACCTCGGGGAACAGCTTCAGCGCCAGCTCGGTGTCGGCCACCACGGGATGGACCATCCCCTTGACGATGGGGACCGCGAGCGCGTTGGGGATCGGCGTCACGAGCCCTACCCAGAGACCGGCCAGGCGCGGCGTGAGCACGGGGACGGGCACGATGAGGCGCTTGAGGCCGCGGGCCTCGGCGTAGACCTTCATCATGCTCCGGAAGGTGAGGCGGTCGCCGCCGACGTTCACCACGCCGAGCGGCTCCTTGTCCAGGGAGAGGATGAGGTAGGAGAGGATGTCCCGCACCGCGATCGGCTGCACCTCGTTGAGCACCCACTTGGGCGCGATCATGGCCGGCAGCCGCTCGGTGAGGTAGCGCACCATCTCGAACGACGCCGAGCCCGACCCGACGATCGGGCCGGCCCGCAGCTCGGTCATCGGCAGCCCCGCGCGCAGGATCTCGCCGACCTCGCCGCGGCTGCGCAGGTGGTCGGACACGCCCTCTCCCTCGGGCACGATGCCGCCGAGGTAGATCCCCAGGCGCAGACCCGCCTGGGCTCCGGCGGCCACGAAGTTGCGCGCCGCGGTCCGGTCGCGCTCCTCGAAGTCGCTCCCCGCCTCCATGGAATGGACGAGGTAGAAGGCAGCGTCGACGCCGGCCAGGGCCGGGCCGAGGGTCTCGGACGCCAGCAGGTCGCCGGTCACCACCTCGACCGCGCCGGCCCACTTGCGCGCGGCGATCCGGCCCGGGTCGCGCACCAGAACCCGCACGGCATGCCCGCGCTCCAGCAGGCGCGGCACCAGCCGGCCGCCGATGTATCCCGTGGCTCCCGTGACGAGCACCTTCATGGTTGGTCCCTCATGGCTGGTCTCTCATGGCTGGTCCCTCAGGACTCATCCTTTCATGAACTGCCGTTCAAAAATCACGCATGTCCATGCGCTAGGCAGCGCCGGCCCGGAGGTCTACTCTTCTATCAACGGACGGGATGGGGAAGGCTCCTCGGGGGTTCCTGAGGGCGATCGGAGGGAGAGAGACATCGACTTTGACATCGCTATGGATCTCGCGCGGCCGGCCTGACGCGCACCATGCATCGTTACCATCTTCTTTTTTTGAAAAGGGGAGCCCGCAGCGCGGCTCCCCTCTTTTTTTGCTCGCACGGCGAGGTCCGCATGGAGTCCTCACCCCCCGTCCCCCTCTCCCGGCGGGGGGCGGAAGGGAGATGGGAGAGGGGGCCAGGGGGTGAGGACTCCCCGCGAATCCGCTAAGATCCCCTCGACATCCTGGGAAGGAGTACGAGCATGGACCTGAGCTGTGAGCTTCCCCGTACGAATCCGAGCGCGTTTCCCGACCCGCTTCTCGACAGCGGGCCGCAGACAGGTGAGCAGACCGCGATCCTGGCCGGCGGCTGCTTCTGGTGCGTCGAGGCCGTGTTCCAGGAGCTTGAGGGCGTGCTCTCCGTGAAGTCGGGCTACGCGGGCGGCACGGCCGAGACGGCCGACTACGAGGCCGTGTGCTCGGGCGAGACCGACCATGCCGAGGCCATCGAGGTGCGCTTCGATCCGGCCCGCGTGAGCTTCGGACAGATCCTCAAGATCTTTTTCGCCGTGGCCCACGATCCCACCCAGCTCAACCGCCAGGGTGCGGACCGGGGCCGGCAGTACCGCTCCGCCATCTTCACCACGAACGAGGAGCAGGACCGGGTGTCCCGGGCCTACATCCGCCAGATCGACGAGGCGGGGGTCCTCGGCTCCCCCATCGTCACCGAGGTCACTCCCCTGGAGACGTTCTACGAGGGCGAGGCCTATCATCAGAACTACGCGGCGCGGAATCCGTGGCAGCCGTACATCCTGGGCGTCGCCGCGCCGAAGGTCACCAAGCTGCAGAAGCAGTACGCCGACCGTCTGAAGCGCTCCTGAATCCGAGAAAGGTACCCTCGAATGAGAACCGCCGTCCTTCGTCTATTCGCGCTCGCCCTCTGCGTGGCGGGCGCCGTTCCGGCCGCCCGGGCGCAGGCTCCGGCCGCGCCGCCCGCGGCCTCCAAGCCGGCCCCGGCAGCTCCGGCGCCGGCCGCCGGCACCCCGGCCCCCAGCACGAACCCGAGTCCGAACCCAAATGACCCCGCGAACGCGATCATGTCCTTCGAGGACTACGATCCGAAGTCGACGCTGATCGTGCCGCAGCACCCGATCACGCGCGCCAAATATCCGTTCGTCGACGTCCACAACCATCAGAATCCGACGGAGATGACGCCCGCCCAGGTCGACGAGCTGGCGAAAGCCATGGACGAGCTCAACATGGCCGTCCTGGTGAACCTGAGCGGCGGCAGCGGCGAGGGCTTCCAGAAGGGCCTCGCCAACCTCACCGCGAATCATCCGAACCGCTTCGTGCAGTTCGCCAACGTCGATTTCAAGAAGATCGACGAGCCGAATTTCGGCGAGAACGCCGCGAAGCAGCTCGAGCAGGACGTGAAGAACGGCGCCCGCGGCCTCAAGGTCTACAAGAACCTCGGGATGTTCGTGAAGGACAAGGACGGCAAGCGGGTGCAGACGGACGATCCGCGGATCGATCCGGTCTGGGCGAAGTGCGGGGAGCTGGGCATCCCTGTGCTGATCCACGTGGGCGAGCCGATGTCGTTCTGGCTCCCCTGGGACAAGCACAACGAGCGCTGGCTGGAGCTGAAGCAGTATCCGAACCGGCGCCGCGACTCCGCCGAGTTCGCCCCGTTCGAACAGACGATCGGCGAGCTCCACAACGCGATCCGGAAGCACCCGAAGACGATCTTCATCAACGCCCACCTGGGCTGGCTCGGCCACGACCTCGGCCGCCTCGGCAAGCTGATGGACGAGATGCCGAACATGTACACCGAGATCGGCGCCGTCCTCTACGACCTCGGCCGCCAGCCCAAGATGGCCCGCGAGTTCATGACCCGCCACCAGGACCGCGTCCTCTTCGGCAAGGACATCTGGGAGCCCTCGGAGTACCACCCGTACTTCCGCACCCTGGAAACCGCGGACGAGTACTTCCCCTACTACCGCAAGCGCCACGCCTTCTGGAGCCTGTACGGCCTGGAGCTGCCGGACGAGGTGCTGCGGAAGCTGTATTACAAGAACGCGCTGCGGATCATCCCGGGGATCGACAAGTCGCTGTTCCCGGCGGAGTGAGAACCTGACCGCAAACACCGGCCTCCCCGCCCGGGGCGTTGCCCCGGGCTGAAATATCGCGCGCCTTTGGCGCTTCAAGCAGAACAGGTTGGAGGCCCAACGGGCCGGGATATCGTGAGCCCGGGGCAACGCCCCGGGCGGCTTGGTTTCCTGCCGCGTCTGCCGAGTCGTCTCTTAGCCGCAGATCGTCAGGCGCAATTCAACGCCGCAAGGCGGGCCTTGATCCGCTTCGCTCCTTCCGTGAAGGTCTCCTCGGGCACCGCGAACGTGATCCGGAAGTAGCCCGGCATCGCGCAGTCGCTTCCGATGACGACCGCGACTCCGGGTTTCCTGTCGATCTCCATCTTCAGGTAGGTGGCGAGGTCCGCGTCGTTGCGGATGACCTTGCCTTCCGGGGTGCGGCAGCCCATGTAGCCGCTCACGTCCACCCAGAAGTAGTAGCCGGCCTCGGGCAGGGTGAAGCGGAGGCGCGGGATGGATGCGAGTAGCTGGTGCGCCAGATTCCGCCGCGGCACGAGGGCCTTGTTGATCGCGCCGACGAGCCCGGCGGTGTCGCGGATGGCGGCCACGGCTCCGGCCTGGAGGTAGAGGTTGACGCCGAGGGAGGTGAAGCGCTGGCGCTGGGCGATGCCGGCGATGCCCGTCTTGTTGGTGCTGGCGGTCCAGCCGACCCGCAGGCCGGACATGGCGAAGTTCTTCGCCAGGCTGTTGACCACGTAGACCCGGTCCGCGATCGAGGGGAAGCTGCACAGGCTGGGCGCCGGCTCCAGGCCGGAGCTGCCCGGGATGAGCAGATTGTAGACCTCGTCCGAGGCCACCACGAGACCCGGGTTGACCTCCAGCACCTGGACCAGGGCGGCCAGCTCGGCGCGGGTGTAGATCGCGCCGCTCGGGTTGTTGGGATTGGTCAGGACCAGCACCCGGCTGCGCGGGGTGATGGCGGCGGCCAGGAGCGCGGGCGTGAGCTTGAAGTTGTTGCCCGGATAGGTGGTGATGACCTTGGGCTCGGCCCGGGCCTCGCGCACGATGTGCGGGAACTGGAACCAGAACGGCGCCGGCAGCAGCACCTCGTCGCCGGGGCCGGCCATCGCGCCGATGACGTTCGACAGCGCCTGCATGCAGCCGTAGCTGATGACGACGCCGGCCGCATCGTAGCGCGCTCCGAGATGCCGGCGGTCGAAGTCCGCGATGGCGGCGCGCAGATCCTCGGCGCCGTTGGTGGGGGGATACCCCAGGTGCTCCAGCTCGTCGACGCGGGCCTTGATCGCCGTCTTGACCTTGGCGCTCACCGGGAACGGCGGGGAGCCGGTGGCGAGATCGATCTCCCCCACCTCGGCGGTTTCGACGATCTCGGGCGCGACGCGGGAGAGCCAGAACTTGCGCTCGGCCTGACTCCAGGCGGCACTCGTGGTGGGCGTAACGCTGTCGGTCATGCAGCCTCCTTTCAGAACGTTCCGTCAATATCGTTTTGCCGCCGATCGCATCCCGGCCAGGGCGGCCAGGAAAAACACGGCGGTCAGGGCCGCCAGGCCGGCGACTCTCCACCCGAGGCCGGTCACGGGCCCAGGCATGGGGACGGAGAGGAGCGCTCCCCGCCAGACCTCGACGGTGACGCTTAGCGGGTTCCAGCCCGCGAGGGCGGCCAGCCAGTCCGGCATGTGGCCGCGGGGCACGAGCGCGGAGCTGGTGAAAAGCAGCGGCATATTCACTAAGTGGACGAACGCGGCCAGAGTTTCCTGCGCGCGGGCATGAAGGGCCAGGGCGCAGGAGACCAGGCAGAGGGCGGCGGCGAAGAGGACCAGACAGAGGAGGCCCGCCGCGAGTTGCGAGGCGTCGATCCGGAGCCGCGCGCCGAGCAGCACGCCGAGCCCTAAGACCGCGCCGGCCTGGAGGAGGAGGCGCGTCACGTCCGCCAGGATCTTCCCGGCCAGGATCGCCGAGCGGCTCGCGGGGGTGTTGAGCATGCGCGGCAGGAAGCCGGTGTTCAGGTCGCGGATCCAGCCGATCCCGGACTGGGAGGCGCCGAACAGCACGGTCATGGCGCTGACTCCCGGAGCCAGGAAGTCGAGGTAGGAGAAGCCCTGGTTGGCGATCTCCGGCAGCGGGAAGCGGTGGAAGAGGAAGCCGAAGAAAAGCATCCAGACGAGCGGCTGGCCCAGGGAGAACGTGAGCAGCACGGGCCGGCGCCAGGTGAGACGCCAGGTGCGGAGGCAGACCTCCCAGAGGATGTCGAGCCAGGCCAGGATCTCTTTCATCGGCGTCCCCCTCCCCTTCCCCGTCCTCCTCCGCCGCGTCCCGCACCTGGCGGGGGCTCGGGGTCTCCCCCGATCCAACGGCGCCAGGCCCCGGCCATTCTCTCTCCGGTACTCTCTCCATCCTCGGACAACCCGGACGGAGGACCGGCGACCACGATCCGGCCGCGGTCGAGGATCGCCGCGAACGTGGCGTGTCTCTCGACCGCCGCGAGGTCGTGGGTCACCACGGCCACGGTCCGGCCGGCCGCGGCGCGGCGGGACAGCTCGGCCCAGAGGGCGTCGTTGCCGTCCAGGTCGAGCCCCGCGGTCGGCTCGTCGAGGAGGAGGATCCCGGGGTCGTGGATCATCCCCGCCGCCAGGTGAAGTCGGCGCTTCAAGCCTCCGGACCAGGCGGCGATCGCGCCTCCAAGATGGGTTTCAAACCCGAAGGCCCGCGCCAGCGCATCGATCCGCGCGGGCCGGTCGCGGCGCGGCACACCATGGAGCGCGGCCAGGAGGGCGAGGGTCTCGCGGCCGGTCATCTCGGGGTCGAGGGCCACGTCCTGGGGGATGTAGCCGATCCGGCCCCCGGGGATGATCGGGGCGGTCCCCTCTGCCGTCCCCTCGTCCACACCCTGGAGGCCCGCGAGGACGCGCAGCAGGGTGGTCTTGCCCGCGCCGTTCGGTCCGATCAGCGCGGTGAGACCGCCGCGCGGAAGATCGAGGTCGACGCCGTCGAGCGCGGTCCGCGAGCCGAAGCGGACTCGGACTCCGCGAACGCTGACGGCTACTTCGGGCATCGGGGCGACGCCTCGATCAGGTTTCCGGCCACGCACTCGGGCGAGCCGTCCGGCCGCGGTTTGCCGAAGGAGCCCGGGTTCTGGGGGCAGACGGTCTGCACGCTGCTCATCATGCCCCGGTCCTCGTGGCCGAGGAAGTGGCAGTGCAGGACGTACTCGCCGGTGAAGTCGGTATAGCGGTGGCGCAGGAGCACGGACGCCGGAGCGGGCACGCTTCCCGAGGGCAGGGAGATCGTGTCCTGCCAGACGTAGGGCGGCGTGAACGTCTGGCCGGCGGCGCGGATCACCTGGAACGGGTTGACGTGGATGTGGAACGGGTGCAGCGGCTCCGTGGTGTTCTGCACCGTCCACTCCAGCGCCGTGCCGAGCGTCGTGGTCACGTCGACGCAGGAGGGGTCGAACGGCGCGCCGTTGAGGTGAAACTCCGCCCGCGGATCGCCGTCCGGGAACGTCATGTCGAAGGAGAGGCTGACGGCGCCGTCGATCTCCTCCGGCCGGATGTCCCGCAGATAGGCAGGCATAGCCGGCCAGGTGCCCACGTCGGGAAAGCCGGTGGCGACAGGTGGAGGCTGGATACCGAATCCGGGAAGAGGGGACCGGACGCGGATCGTCACCAGCGGGGGGTCGGCCGGACCGGGCGCGAGCGCCTCGTCGAAGGCGTCCGCCTTCGCCTGGCGTGCCTCCGTGAGGTGGCCGAACAGCCGGCGGGCCACCGCGTGATCGCCTGCGGTCAAAGGCGCCTGCACCAGGAAATCGGCCCGGTTGCCCGGGGAGAGCTGGAAGACGTTGCCCCGGAGCAGCGGCTGGCGCTCGTAGTTCTCCGGCGCGAAACGGACGCCGTCCATGGCGATCTGCCGGACGACGGCGCCCGGCGGAAATTCGAGGCTGACCTGGGAAAACGAGCTCACCGTCGCGTTCACGAAACGCCAGCGCTGGACCTCGCCGGGCGCCATGGTGACCACGGGCATGACCTGACCGTTGACCAGCATCACGGGCGGAGAGCCCACGAACTCGCCCTGGGTGTCGAGGCCCGAGCCGTCGTCCACCTGTTGGAGGACGAGGATCTTTTCCACCAGCTTCGCGCCCCGGGCCGCGTAGACCAGGCCCAGCCAGTCGTCGAACGGCCCCTCGACGATCAGCGGCCCGGCCATGCCGTTGGCGACCTGGAGCGACACCGAGCCGTGCCTGTGCGGGTGATACCAGTGCGTGCCCTCGGGCTGGGTCCAGCGGAGGGGATCGAGCCGGTATTGGACCTGTCCGTAGAAGACGTCGCCTCCCGAATGCCCGTGGCCTGCGGCCCTCACCCCCGTCCCCTCTCCCGGTCCGCCCGAGTCCACCCGCCCCGGGAGAGGGGCGCCCCCGCACACCCCAAAAGCCAGGAAAGCACACGGCAG
>JANMTS010000150.1:0-12819 GCA_031390755.1 Holophagales bacterium | reverse complement strand
TCATCATCCGGAAGAAGGTGCGCTGGACGCCGTCGCGCTGCACTACCAGGCTGATGGCGCCGAAGACGAGGCAGAGCTGGAGGAAGAAGGTCGAATAATCGAAAAAGTTCCCCACCCCGTCCAGGGCGTTCGCCCTGGCCTCCCATTGCTGGGCGCCGGTGACCTGGCCCATCTTGCCGCCGACGTCCTGCACCCAGTTGGCCTCGCCCACGGCCGTGGAGCCCTGCAGGATCTCCTTCTTCTCGTTGCCGTAACGCTGGACCTTGGAATCCAGCTTCTGGATGAGGCCCTGCACGGCCGCGACCTGCTCGGCGCGGATCGAGTCGGCGGCCACCAGGGCTTGCAGCGTGTCGCGCTGGCCCTCGACCAGGGTCTCCTTGATGCCTTTCGACTGATACCAGAGATAGGCGCCGCCCTTCTCGTTGTAGGCGATGAGCTCGTCGTCGCCGTACTTTCCGGCACCCAGATCGGTGATGGCCAGCACTGCCGCGAACAGCGCGATGACCACACCGCACCAGGTCTCGAACCGCCTCGTTCCGCTCTCGTTCTCATCCGACATGAAGATCTCCCTGGACTCCGTCCCTGGACCCGATAGCCCGGGCCGCGCGCGTTCCTTGAACCTTATGGGTGAAGCGGGTGGGATTCTACGCTACGGCCCTCCGCCTTGCGAGGCTCGAACCGGCGTTCGACACTCGCGAAGAATCGACGGTGCTCCGACTCCGGTAACTTCGTGCGTGAGAGATGCTTTGAATCCGGAACGCAAGCATGGAGAACGGCAACATCTGACCTCGACAGGAAACTACAGTCCTGCGCGTAAGAGGTTCTATGGAAAGGACTTACGCTTGATAAACGCACCGCCTGCGGATAGATTCGGGCGATGGATCAGTTCGACCTTGTCGGAGAGACGCTCCGCCGCCTGCGGAAGGAGCGGGGGAAGACCCTGGATCAACTCGGGAAGGAGGCGGGCCTCGGCCGCGGCCAACTCTCGCGCATCGAGAACGGGCACCAGACGGCGACCCTGGCCACGCTCGCCAAGATCCTGGGCTCGGAGGGCATCTCGCGGCGGGAGTTCTTCCGGCGCTACGAGCTCGTGGAATCGGAGGAGCTCGCGAACCAGCGCTCCAAGGGAGAGGGCGCCGGTCAGCCCTCCAGCCGCTGGCCGGAAGAGGTCCAGGAGGTGTTCAGCAAGGTGGAGTCGTTCGTCCATCTGAACTTCCAGCAGCCGCGGCCGGTGGCGCAGGGAGCGCTCGAGCTGGGGAACTACATGGTGCTCTTCCGGGTGGTTCCGAAGAGCTCTCCGGAGGCCCAGGCCGACGAGCCCGCCCCGCCGAAGCGCGCGGCAGCTCCCGCGGCCGCTTCGAATTCGAAGAAGAAGCCGGCGGCGCGGGCCTCCAAGCGGGCGTCCAAGGCGTCCCCGGCGCGCCGGCCGCCGCGGGCCCGCTGAGGCTTCAGCCCCGTTCCCCTTTCTCCCGATAGTCAATTCCGGTATGGTTTCCTCGCTCCGCAAGGGCCAGATCCGCCGGAAGTGTCGTCATTCGCCGCACGAAGTGGCCGGAGGGAGCTTGGTCCGCATGTTGTAAGTATCGTATAAAGAAGGACTTAGGCTTGCGCCTTTGCGCGTTCTCCCGATACATTTCCCGCATGGCAATGTTCGTGAACCTGGGCAGAACCCTCAGCCTCCTGCGCGAGCTGAGAGGCAAGAGTCAGGCGTTGGTCGCCCGCGAGGCAGGGATCGGCAAGAGTCAGCTCTCGAAGTATGAGAACGGCAAGGAGCTGCCCAAGCTGGATTCCCTGGAGAAGGTGCTGGGAGTGCTGGAGGTCGGGCACTTCGAGTTCTTCTACACGCTGTACATGGTCGACCGCCGCGCCGCCGATCTCGCCCGCGGGATCGGGGACGAGAACGACCGAGGCGAGCGGGAGGGTCTGACGGGCCTGACGGGATCATCCGGCGGCCTTCGCGGCCTGGGGCTTCCCGAGGACACCCTGTTCCTGCCGCCGATGCAACGCGGGCAGTCGCCGCTCGCGGAGACGACCGATCAGGCCTTCACCCGCATCTTTGCCGACCTGCTGGTGCTCTACCGCCGGGTCTTCGAGCAACTCGTGTTGTCGCTGGAGAGGACCGAGAAGCTGAAAGCCCAGGGGTAGGCGGCCCCGCAGGGGTCCGGTCCGGCCGCCGATCCCGGGGATACGGAGGCCGGCATGGTGACATAGTAAGATCCTGCCGGCTCAACCCCGGAGGCCCGCCATGCCCATGAAGAAGATCAGCCGCGAGGACGCCCTCGAGTACCACGAGCGGGGACGCAAGGGAAAGATCCAGGTTCTTCCCACCAAGCCGACCGCCTCCCAGCTCGACCTCTCCCTGGCCTACAGCCCGGGCGTCGCATGGCCGTGCAAGGAGATCGAGAAGGATCCCCTGAACGCCTACAAGTACACCGCCAAGGGAAACCTCGTGGCGGTCATCAGCAACGGCACCGCGGTGCTCGGCCTCGGCAACATCGGCGCCCTGGCCGGCAAGCCGGTGATGGAGGGCAAGGGCGTCCTCTTCAAGCGCTTCGCCGACATCGACGTCTTCGACCTGGAGATCGCCACCGAGGATCCCGAGGAGCTGATCCGCACGGTCAAGCTGCTGGAGCCCACCTTCGGCGGCATCAATCTGGAGGACATCCGGGCGCCCGACTGCTTCGAGATCGAGCGCCGTCTGAAGGCGGAAATGAACATCCCCGTCTTCCACGACGACCAGCACGGCACCGCCATCATCTCCGGCGCCGCGCTGCTGAACGCCCTGGAGGTCACGGGCAAGCCGATCGAGTCGGTGCGGATCGTCTTCTCGGGCGCCGGGGCCGCGGCGCTCTCCTGCGCCAGGCTGTACGAGAAGCTCGGCGCGCGGCGCGAGAACTTCATCCTCTGCGACAGCGGCGGCGTCATCTTCAAGGGACGCACCAAGGGCATGGACCCCTACAAGGGAGAGTTCGCGGTAGAGACGGAGGCCCGGTCCCTGGCCGAGGCGATCGTCGGCGCCGACGTGTTCATCGGTCTCTCCGTGGCCGGGGTGATGACGGCGGACATGGTGCGCTCGATGGCGGCCGACCCGATCGTGTTCGCGATGGCGAACCCCGATCCCGAGATCGACTACGAGGAGGCGCGCGGCGCGCGGCCCGACGTCATCGTGGCGACCGGCCGCAGCGACTACCCCAACCAGGTGAACAACGTCCTCGGCTTTCCCTTCATCTTCCGCGGCGCCCTGGACGTGCGCTCCACGGACATCAACGACGAGATGTCCCTCGCCGCGGTCCGCGCCCTGGCCGACCTGGCCCGGGAGGACGTGCCCGACGCCGTGCTCAAGGCCTACGGCCTGTCGTCCCTGCGCTTCGGCCGCGAGTACCTGATCCCCAAGCCGTTCGACTACCGCGTTCTGCTGCGCGTCCCCCCGGCGGTGGCGAAGGCGGCCATGGACAGCGGCGTGGCCCGCGTCCCGATCGACGATTTCGACGCCTATCGGCGGCGGCTGGAGACGCTGATCTCCCGCCGGCTGGAGCTGATGCGCGGCATCATCGACCGCGCCCGGCGCGACCCGAAGCGGGTGGTCTTCCCGGAAGGCGAGCACGACAAGATCCTGCGCGCCGCGAAGATCCTGGTCGACGAGGGGATCGCGCACCCGATCCTGCTGGCCCGGCGCGAGGTGATCGCCGACAAGCTGAAGGCTCTGGACCTCCCCGAGTCGAAGGTCACGGTCATCCACACGGAGAGGTCCGACCGCTTCGAGGACTATGCCCGGCGCTTCCACGAGCTCCGCCGCCGCGACGGCGTGACCATGGAGGACGCGCGCAAGACCATGCGGCTGCGCAACTACTTCGGCTCCATGATGCTGGAGGCCGGGGACGCGGACGGGCTGATCTCCGGGCTCACCCAGTCCTACCCGGAGACGATCCGGCCGGCGCTCCAGATCATCAACACCCGCCCGGGAGTGGAACGGGTGTCCGGCGCCTACGTCCTGATCCTCCAGGACCGCCTGTTCTTCCTGGCGGACACCACCGTGAACATCGATCCCACGCCCGAGGAGCTGGCCGAGATCGCGCTGCTCACCGTGGAGTTCGCCCGCCGCTTCGGCATGGTGCCGCGGGTGGCGATGCTGTCGTTCTCGAACTTCGGCTCCAACACCCACCCGTCGGCGCGCAAGGTGCGCAAGGCGGTCGAGATCGTCCGCAAGCGCGATCCGGAGCTGGAGGTGGACGGCGAGATGCAGGCCGACACGGCCGTGTTCGACACGATCCTCAAGGAGAGCTACCCGTGGAGCCGGCTGCAGGGTCCGGCCAACGTGCTCATCTTCCCGGAGCTGCAGTCGGCCAACATCGCCTACAAGCTGATCTGGAGGCTGGCCGACGCCGAGGCGATCGGCCCGATCCTGCTGGGGATGGCGAAGCCGGTCCACGTGCTCCAGAGCGGGCTGGAGGTGAGCGACATCGTCAACATGGCGGCGTTGTGCGTGGTCGACGCGCAGGAGGCGGCCCGCGATGCCTCCACGCCTCCGACGCCTCCGACGCCTCCGACGTAACGAGGTTGGCGGCTCCGACGCCTGGAACCCGTAACCGCCTAGGAGTAGAATAGGGGGCTGAATCTTCACGTCAAGGTTGTAAGGAGAACAAGATCATGAAGCGGATTCTGTCCATCGCCGTTTGCGCCGCGCTTCTGTGCGCCTTCACCGTTACCATGACGGCCTCTGCCGCGGACAAGTCGACCAAGCCGCGGATCGCAGTCCTCGAGTTCAAGAACAAGGCTGACAACCAGTGGTGGTACAGCGGCGGCGCCGAGGCTGCCCAGGATGTCTTCGTCACCGAGCTGGTCAAGAGCGGCAAGTTCCGGGTCGTCGAGCGCGAGCAGCTCCAGGCCCTGATGCAGGAGAAGAACCTCAGCCTGTCCGGCGACGTCGACCCCGCCACCGCGGTGAAGGTCGGCAAGCTCCTGGGCGTCAACTACCTGCTGACCGGCGCGGTCACCGAGTACGGCACCACGGACAAGGGCGCCCACGGCTCGGGCATCGGCCGTCTGCCGGGCTTCTCGGCCGGCAAGCGCAGCTTCGTGGCGGCGCTCAACGCCCGCCTCATCGACACGTCCACCGGCGAGGTGGTCTGGGCGGATGAGGCCTCGGCCGAGGAGAGCAGCGTCAAGGTCAGCGTCGGCGGCTTCGGCGGCGGCGTCGACGACAACCGCATGTTCGACAAGGTCATGAAGCCCTGCATCCAGCAGCTCACGGCCAGCATCAAGGCCGCCGACCTGTAGAACCCGGATTCCTCAGTCTCCGAACGCCGAAGGGGCGGAAGGACGAGCCAGGCGCTCGGTCCTCCCGCCCCTTCGGCGTTTCGTCGTAATCCTTGAGCCTACCGTCCCGGCTGGAACGCCACCCTCAGCGTGTACCACATCTTGACCCGCACCCCGTCCTTGGTGGCCGGCGAGAAGCTCGCCCGGCGGGCGGCTTCCAGGGCGGCCTCGTCGAAGCCGAAGCCGGCCTTGGCGCCGGCCCGCTGGGCGTCGGCCACCCGGCCGTTCTCGTCCACGAGCACCCGGATGTCGACCTGGGCGGCCTTGTTGAGCCGCTGCGCGCTCGGCGGATAACGGGGATCCAGGCGCGAGCTGAGCTTGGGAGAGGTGACACCCGGTCCGGCGGAGACCAGATCGCCGACCTGGGTCTTGCGCACGGGCGCCGGAGCGGGCGCGGCCGGCTGGGCGGCCGGCTCCGCCCGCTGGGGCTCGCGCTCCGGGACGGGTGCGGGGACCACCGGGGCGGGTGTGGGCGTGGGAACGGCGGCCTGCCGGGTCTCGACCGGCGGCGGGGCCGGAGGATCCTGAACGGTCTGGACGGCGGGGCGATCGGGCTGGCGTGCTGCGGTCTGCGCCTGCCGCTCCTGCTCGGCCGCGGCGCGCTTGCTGTCCTCGAGCTGCTGCTGCAGCTTCTGGATCTGGTCGGAGTACTGATTCTTGATCTTGTCCTCGACGCCCTTGCTCTGGGCCTCGATCATGGCCTGGATCTGCGCCTGAAGCTCCTCGGGCGTGGGGCCGGACGGCACGGGAGCCGCCTGGACCGACTGCGGAGCCGGCGTCGCTGCGGGCTGGACGGCCGGCGCCGGCTTGCCGGACATCATCAGATAACCGCCGATCCCGATGGCCGCCAGCAGGGCAGCGGCGACGCCGATCCAGAGCCCGGTGTTGGACTTCTTGCTCGCGGCCTGCGAACGGGTCCCGGACAGGGTGGCGTCGTTGCGGACCGCGTGGACCTCCCGCGTCTCGACCGGGGGCGGAGCGATCACCGGGTCCGGCGCCTTCTTCGGCAGCTCCAGCTTCTTCTCCGCCTGGATCTCCTGGTTCTCCCGCTCGATCTCGTCGCGGAAGAGGTTGTGCATGAAGAAGGCGAGGTTGAAGGTGGTGGCGCTGAAGTGGCCGTCGATCATCAGCTTGGACAGGGTCTTGTGCCACGAGACCGCATCGGGGATGCGCTGGTCGCGGGCCGCGAGGCTCTTCTTGAGCAGGTCCGCGATGGGCGCCGGAATGGCCGTCCCCTCGTTGGGCAGCAGGGCCATGTCGATCTTCGAGGCCCAGCTCTCGGGGTTCCCCGGGGGCAGCCGCTCGCCGGTCAGCAGCTCGTAGAGGATCGAGCCCAGGGAGAACACGTCGTCGGCCCTGGAAGGCGCCACGCCCTCGAAGGTCTCCGGCGAGAGGTAGCCGCGAAGCTCGGCGTCCTGCCAGCCGGCGCCGGCGAGGGAGCGCAGGCCGGGCGCGGCTTCGAAGCCGAGCAGCCGCGTCTCGCCCTCGTTCGAGATCATCACGAGCTGAGGCACCACG
The DNA here is from genome assembly GCA_031390755.1 of Holophagales bacterium. Classification (GTDB taxonomy): domain Bacteria; phylum Acidobacteriota; class Thermoanaerobaculia; order Multivoradales; family UBA5704; genus DATMER01. Next base: position 5,985 of record JANMTS010000150.1, on the reverse strand, counting down.
AACCCGTGGACGATCCGTTCGTCCTGGACGCGGGTCTCGTACGCCGCGGCCAGGGCGAGGGCGATGCGCTCGGCGACCAGCAGCGCGTGGTCGGCGGGCATCGGCGACATGTGCCGGTTCGCCTGCGCGAGCAGGACCGACAGGTTCTTGCCCGAGATGTAGTCGTAGGCGGCGTACGGGAAGCTGCGGACCCGGCCGAGGTCGGCGCCGCTGCCGATGTTGGGGCTCTTCAGCGCCTGTTGAACCGCGGCGCGGCTCGACGCCTTCTGCCAGAGCTTCTCGCCGTCGACCCCCTTGCCGTTGAAGACACGGAGGAGGACGACCTGGTCCATGCCCTCCTTGCCCACTCTTCCGGCGCGGAAGGTCTCTCCGAGTGGATCTTCGGTCAGCTTTTTGAGAAGCAGATACTTCCCAAACTCCTCAGGGATGTTCATGCAGCCTCCTATCGGGACCAGCGTCGGGACCAGCGTCGGAACCAGCGTCGGACCTGCGTGCTTCTGTGGACGACCTCGCGATGAGTTGTGGGGAGCTTTGATACACCCTGGAGCGGGCGACTGTCAAATTACGGGCTCAACGGGCCGGCCCCTGGCTCTTCCGCTCCTCGGCGCGCTTCTCCCGCCAGTAGCGGCGCTGCCACTGCTCGACGTTGCGGTTGTGCTCCGTCAGGGTCTCGGCGAAGACGTGGGTGCCGTCGTTGCGGCTCACGAAATAGAGGAAGGGGACGTCCGCCGGGCCGGCCGCCGCGACCAGGCTGGCGAGGCCGGGCGAGCAGATCGGGCCCGGCGGCAGGCCCGCGTAGCGATAGGTGTTGTAGGGCGAATCCACCCGCAGGTCGTCGCGGCGGATGTTGCCGTTCCAGCGCCCCATCCGCTTGAGGGCGTAGATGACGGTCGGGTCGGCCATGAGGCCGATACCCTGATCGAGCCGGTTGCTGTAGACCGCGGCGATCAGGGGCCTCTCGGTGGAGGCCTGCGCCTCCTTCTCCACGATGCTGGCGAGGGTGAGGATCTGGCGGACGGAGCGGCCCGGGTTCTTGTCCATCACCGGCCGGACGTCCTTCTCGAAGCGGGTCCGGAACGTCTTGACCAGGGTCGAGACGATCACCTGCTCGCGGACGTCCTTGGCGAAGGAGTACGTCTCGGGGAAGAGATAGCCTTCGAGGTCCGGGGCGTCCGGGTCGAAATCGGCCACCAGCTCCGGGCTGCGCATGAGATCCAGGAAGGCCTGCCGCTGGCCGTACCCGGCCTTGGCGAGCGCGTCCGCGGTCTCTTCCAGGGTGAGCCCTTCCACCAGGGTGATGGAGCGGGTGAGCACCCGGCCCTTGGAGAGCATGCGGAGCACCTGCGGCGTCGTCATCTCGCCGCGGAAGCGGTACTCGCCCGCCTGCATCTTGGGGTCGTCCATGAAGTAGATGAGGTAGGAGCGGGCGAGCTTGGCGTCGGGGATCACGCCTTCCTTCTCCAGGACGGAGAGGATCTGGCTCGCGCCCATGCCGGGCTCGACCTGGACGACGGTCTCCTCGCCGGCATAGCCCTTGTAGGGCCGCTGGAGCTTGAGCCAGGACCAGCCGAGCATGGCCACGGGGATCAGGAGCAGGATGAGCAGGACGGTCAGCCCCAGGAGCACCCGCTTCCAGGCACCCTTCTGGCGCTTCGTTCCACCGCTCTTCGCTCGTCCCTTCGTCGTGGCCAACCGTGTCTCCTTTTGGTTCAAGACTGTATCGCCGGATCGGTATCCAGGGCTTCCTGGAGGAGGATCTGCGCCGCGATGGCGTCGACCCGCGCCGGATCCTTGCGGGGATCGAGCCCGGCCTCGCGCATCCGCTGCTGGGCCTCGACCGTGGTCAGCGACTCGTTGACGAATCGCACCGGCAGCCCGCTCAGCTCGGCCAGCCGCTCGCCGAAGCGCCGCACCCGGACGGCATTGTCGCCGCGCTCGCCCCCCAGGCCGAGCGGCTCGCCGAGGACGAAGCGCCCGACCCCCTCGCGCACGGCGATCGCCTTGATCTCCCGCAGGGCGGAGCGGTCGTTGCGCCGCTCCAGGGTGGTCAGGGGGACGGCCATCCGCCCCTCGGGATCCGAGATGGCCAGGCCGATCCGCGCCTCGCCGAAATCGATGCCGAGCGACCGGACCCCGGAGCTTGCGCCGTCCATAAGGCGGGCATTGTAATTGATCCGGGAGGGCGCCTGCCTAACCGATTCCAGGTCCGGGGGCCGTTCTACCTTGAAATCTCGGAGTGGTGCTCCCGATTTTCAAGGTAGACTGCCGTCATGATCGAGCGGTCTGGCCACGCCGAGCGGCTCCGTTCCCTCCTGGGGCAGTTTCCCGTGGTCGGCCTGATCGGGTCGCGTCAGGTGGGAAAGACTACCCTGGCGATGAGCTTCGCCGACGGTTTCGAGGGACGTCAGGGAGACGTTGCGCGCTTCGACCTGGAGAACCCGCGCCATCTGGCCCGGCTCGAAGACCCGCTCTTCGCCCTGGAGGGATTGAAAGGCCTCGTCGTCCTGGACGAGATCCAGCTCCGGCCGGAGCTGTTTCCCGTCCTCCGGGTGCTCGCGGACCGCCCCGAGACTCCGGCCCGGTTCCTGGTGCTGGGCAGCGCCTCGCCCGAGCTGCTGCGGCAGACCTCGGAATCGCTGGCCGGCCGCATCGCCTACCACGAGCTGGGCGGCCTGGAGCTGGCCGAGGTCGGGCCGCAGAACCTCGAAACCCTCTGGCTCCGGGGTGGATTTCCCCGTTCCTATCTCGCAGGCTCGGAGCCGGACAGCGGCCTCTGGCGCCAGCAGTTCATCCGGACCTATCTCGGGAGCGACCTCTCGGAGCTGGGGATCCAGCTTCCCGCGTCGACGATGAGACGGTTCTGGACGATGCTGGCCCACTACCACGGCGAGATCTGGAACGGCTCCGAGCTGGCGCGGGCCTTCGGCGTCTCTCAGAAGACCGTGCTCAACTACCTCGAAACGCTCTGCTCCACCTTCATGGCCAAGCGGCTGGAGCCGTGGCACGAGAACGTGGCCAAGCGTCAGGTCAAGGCGCCGAAGATCTATCTCGCCGACAGCGGCCTTCTTCATACGCTCCTCGGGCTGGAATCCCGCGAGGACGTCCTGAGCCACCCCAAGGTGGGGGCATCCTGGGAGGGCTTCGCGGTGGGCGAGGTGATCGCCCACCTGGGAGCGCGGCCGGAAGAGTGCTTCTTCTGGAAGCTCCACAGCGGCGCCGAGCTCGACCTGCTGATCCGGCGCGGTCATCGCAAGGAGGCCCGCCGCGGCTTCAAGCTGAAGCTCACGAGCAACCCGCGCGTCACGCCGTCCATGAGGTCGGCGCTGGAGACGCTCGACCTCGAGGAGCTGGTGGTGATCCACGCAGGAGAGGAGTCGTATCCGCTCACCGCGCAGATCCGCGCGGTCGCCCTCCGGCATCTCCGGGACGAGGTCGCCCCGCTCTGAACCGGTGTCTGCCCTCTTCCTCCTGGGACCGCCGGCGCCTCGCCGGCGGAGCCGCGGCTCCGGGGAAAGCCTCTTTCCCTCCATCCGGCAAGAGGCCGGCTCCGGGGAAAGCCTCTTTCCCTCCATCCGGCAAGAGGCCGGCTCCGGGGAAAGCTCCTTTCCCTCCATCCGGCAAGACGCCGGCTCCGGGGAAAGGTCCTTTCCCTCCATCCGGCAAGACGCCGACTCGGGGGAAAGCCCCTTTCCCTCCATCCGGCAAGACGCTGACTCGGGGGAAAGCCCCTTTCCCTCCATCCGGCAAGACGCCGACTCCGGGGAAAGCTCCTTTCCCTCCAGCCGGCAAGACGCCGACTCCGGGGAAAGCCTCTTTCCCTCCATCCGGCAAGATGCCGACTCTGGGGAAAGCTCCTTTCCCTCAATCCGGCAAGATGCCGACTCCGGGGAAAGCTCCTTTCCCTCCATCCGGCAAGAGGCCGGCTCTGGGGAAAGGTCCTTTCCCTCCATCCGGCGCCATGCCGTATTCCCCCCCTCTCCCAGTCGCCCACCCAGACCGCCGGGAGAGGGGCGCCTGAGACCGTTCGGCGCTCCTCCCATCCGTTCGCCGCCCCTCTTCCTCCTGGGACCGCCGGCGTCTCGCCGGCGGAGCCGCGGAGTCGGATGGGACGACGCCGATCGTCGGCTCCTCTCCCTCTCCCACGCCTCGCCAACGACCCCCTCCAGCCCGCCGTGCCCGACTTCCGGAGGAACGCTCCGCGGAAAGCCCCGGACGCCCGCGAGAGACGCGGGGAACGGCTCCCAACAAAACTCATCACTCTGGTGTCCATAAGAGAAAGGGCGGCGTCTGATTGCCATTCCGATCGCTGTCTCTTAGGATGGAACCTGCCCGGTTCGGGTGGTGGAAGCTCGGTTCTTTGACAAGCAAAGCGGATGCCTGACAAGAATCATGCCACGCGCGAAATGCAATTTTGGCGGGCAGGTCGGACGTCGGACTGGAAAGTCAAAGGACTGAGAGGGTTCCGTTGAATCGGGAACGTCGCGCCACAGCTTCGACTGTGCCTTCGGAACGCCGATTTCAGGGGGTCGGAAAAACAGGCTGGTCAAGCCTCCTGGAATCAAGCGGTTGTAGAGGCCGCGGTTGGAACTGCCCTGATCAGGACGGTGGGATTGCGACGTCCCGTCAACTGCGTTGAGCGCTTCCGCACCCACCATTGCGTTGGAACTGCCCTGATCAGCACGGTGGGGTTGCGAGAGACACGGGGAAAGGCGGGGAGGGCCCGCACGGGCTCACGCGTGGCTCGCGGCTCTTCGGCTGCCAACAAAACTCATCTCACTGGTGTCCATGAGAGAAAGGGCGGCGGATTGCCCTTCCGATCGCCGTCTCTTAGGATGAAACCTGCCCGGTTCGAGGGGTGGATCGGTTCTTTGACAACTGACAAGAATCATGCCGCACGCATTGGCGGGCAGGTCGGACGTCGGACTGGAAAGTCAAAGGACTGAGAGGGTTCCGTTGAATCGGGAACGTCGCGCCACAGCTTCGACTGTGCCTTCGGGACGCCGATTTCAGGGGGTCGGAAAAACAGGCTGGTCAAGCCTCCTGGAATCAAGCGGTTGTAGAGGCCACGGTTGGAACTGCCCTGATCAGGACGGTGGGATTGCGACTGTTCGACCAACTCACTTGCCTGTCCATGAGCTTTCTTGGCGTTGGAACTGCCCTGATCAGCACGGTGGGATTGCGACGAGGGAGCGCGGCCGACACCGCGGGGCATTGCATCTGTTGGAACTGCCCTGATCAACACGGTGGGATTGCGACAAATCAATGACGTCGGCGGTGAGCTCGTTATGAAGCGTTGGAACTGCTCTGATCAGCACGATGGGATTGCGACTCTGTCGTCATGCCGTGGAGTCGAACTGCGGTGGCAAAGTTGGAACTGCCTTGATCAGTAAGGTGGGATTGCGACAAAGACTTCCACGCCCACTGGTTCCCATAGGGGTCGACGTTGGAGCTGCCCTGATCAGGACGGTGGGATTGCGACCTTTCTCTATTCCCGAAGAAGTCCTTAGCTCCCCTTAGCTCTGTTGGACTGCCCAGATCAGCTCGGTAGGATTGCGACTGTCGAACCCAGATGACGTGGTCTCCTTCCGGCACGATGCTTCCGTTGGAACCGCTCGACGTTGGTGCCATCCGTCTCCGCTGCTCCGCCGGCGGGGCGCCGGCGGTCCCAGGGAAGAGCAGCGGCGAAAGATGGGGAGGATCGCCGAACGGCCTCACGCTCCCCTCTCCCGGGGGTCTGGGTGTGCGGCTGGGAGAGGGGCCGGGGGTGAGGGCCGCAGGCCTCGGAACCAACGTCTCCAAACACCCTCCGCCCCGTTGTCCCCCCCGCCCGCCCCCCCGCTCCCGCCATCCTGTGTTAGCATCCCGGGCCGTCCGTCCGGACCGGGCGGCAGCCTTCGGCTTTCCGTCTCTCTGCCCCGACAGGAGATTTCATGGACGACATCGTCATTCTCAGCGCGGCCCGTACGCCCATTGGAGCGTTTCAGG
>JANMTS010000124.1:0-21720 GCA_031390755.1 Holophagales bacterium | reverse complement strand
CGCCGCCTGCGTCGATCGGGCAGGACGAGGCGCGGCGCCTGCGTGAATTCGAGGACGAGGCGCTCGTCCGCAACATCCCGATCGAGCTGCGCCGGGTCGGCTGTACGAGCGGGCCCGCCGACGGCTCCTGGACGACGCCCTGCTCTTCCGGTCCGTCCGCAACAGCCTGATCGTGGCGGGGATCACGACCGCCGTGGCCGTCCTCCTCGGTACGCCGGCCGCCCTGGCCCTGGCGCGGCTCCAGTTCCGAGGAAAGAGGCCCACCCAGGCTCTCCTCTACCTGCCAGTGATCATTCCTGAGGTCGTGCTGGGCGCGGCGCTGGTCACCTTCTTCGGAGCGGTCGAGATGCGCCTGTCGCTCTGGACGGTGGTGATCGCCCACGTCGTCTTCAGCGTCTCCTACGTCGCGATCGTAGTGCGGGCGCGCCTCGCGGGGCTCGATCCCGCGCTGGAGGAGGCGGCCCGGGACCTCGGCGCGGGGCCGTTCGAGACCTTCCGACGGGTGACGCTGCCGCTGGCGGCGCCGGGTATCGCGGCCAGCGCGCTGCTCGTCTTCACCCTCTCGATCGACGACTACGTGGTCACGTCCTTCGTGGCCGGGGTTGGAGCCACGACCCTGCCGCTCCACATCTACTCCATGCTCAAGGTCGGCGTAACCCCGGAGGTCAACGCCGTGTCGACCCTGCTGCTGGCCGCCACGGTCGTGCTGATCGTCCTGGCGCACGGCCTGATGCGGTCTGGAACAAGGCCCGAATCAAGAAGAGAGGAACCATGAGACGGATCATCCTGGCGCTCATCGCCCTGGCCGCCGCGACCGCCCTGGCGTGCGGCGGGGGCGGAGAGAAGCAGGCGGAGCAGGAAAAGACGCCCGCCCGCAAGCTCAACGTCTACATCTGGACCAACTATCTGCCGGACGATGTCCTGGCCGATTTCGAGAAGCGCACCGGCATCGACGTCACAGTCGACACCTACGATTCCAACGAAGCCCTGTTGGAGAAGCTCCAGTCCGGCGTCGCCGACTACGACGTGGTCGTGCCCTCCGACTACATGCTCCGCATCCTCGTCGCCGAGAAGCTCGTGCTGCCGCTCGACAAGGCGAAGCTGAAGGGCTTCGGCAATGTCGATCCGCGGTTCCTCGACCAGGAGTTCGACCCCGCAAACGGGCATTCGGTCCCCTATCTCTGGGGGACGACCGGCCTCGGCTACGACAGGACGAAGGTCACGGCGCCGCTCGACAGCTGGAACGCGCTCTTCGATCCGCGATACAAGGGGCGGATTCTGATGCTGGACGATCCCCGCGAGGCGTTCGGCGTGGTGCTCAAGCTCATGGGCAGGTCGATCAACGAGACCGACCCGGCGGTGCTGCGGCAGGTCGCGGAGCGGCTCAAGGCGCAGAAGGCGCTGGTGAAGACCTACAACAGCAGCGACTTCGCCAACCTCCTGGCGGCCGGGGACGTGGACATCTCCCACGGCTGGAACGGCGAGCTGGCCGAGGTCGTGGCCAAGGATCCGAAGCGCTTCGCCTACGTCGTCCCCAAGGAGGGCTCGACCCTCTGGATCGACAGCGTGGCAATTCCGGCCAGGGCGGGGCATGTGGAGGAGGCTTATGCCTTCCTCGATTTCGTGCTGGAGCCCGAGGTCGCGGCGCGGATCGTCAACGGCGTCCACTATGCCGGCGCCAACAAGGCGGCGCTGGACCGGGTCGACGCCGCGATCCGTAACGATCCGTCGATCTATCCGCCTGAAGAGGTGCTCGACCGCTGCGAGCTGATCCGGGATCTGGGACCGGCCACGCAGCTCATCGACGAGCTGTGGACCGAGATCAAGGCGCAGTAGAATTGGAGCGGTCCTTCACAACGGCGCTTCATACGACTTCACGGAGATTCAGAATATGCAACCCATCCCCCCTCCTCCCATGGCCCCGGGAGCTCCAGTCCCGGCCGGCCCGAAGACGATGAGCACGACGGCCAAGGTTCTCATCGGCTGTGGCGTCGTGGCCGTGCTCGGCGCCATCGCGATCGCGGTGATGCTCGCCGTCGGCGTCAGCTTCCTCAAGAAGAAGATCGGGGACAACCCGACCCTCGCCGCCGCCGAGCTCATCGTGCGGGCCAATCCCGACTACGAGTTCGTGGAGTCCGACTCCGAGAAGGGGACGCTCACGATCAAGGAAAAGAAGACCGGCGAAGTGGTCACCATGAACGCCGACGACATCCAGAACGGCAAGCTGACCTTCACCACGAAGGAGGGGACGACCACGTTCGACGCCTCCCAGAGCGGGGAGGGCGGCACGGTCAAGATGACCAACGAGAAGGGTGAGGAGGCGACGTTCTCCGCGGGTCAGGGCGCGCCGAAGGATCTCCCCTCCTGGGTGCCGACCTATCCGGGTGCCGACGTGCAGGGCTCCTACGACGCGACGACCGCCGAGAACCGGAGCGCGATGTTCACGGTCTCCACACCCGACGCTCTCGAGAAGGTCGCCGAGCACTTCGAGTCCCAGCTCAAGGCGGCGGGCCTGACCGTCCAGAAGAATTCCTATGAGGCCGCCGGCCAGAAGACCATCATGCTCGTCGGCAACACGAGTGACGAGAAGCGCACCGCAACCGTCACCGTCACCAACGCCGAAGGCAAGACCCAGGCGCTGGTCAACTTCGTCGAGAAGAACTAGCTGGCCTGTTCCGGGCGGCCGGCCGGATTCGCCGCCGGCCGCCCGGAAACCTTCCGTCCCCTCCTCCGTATCCAGTTGTAGCCCGCCCCCCAAGCACATCCCTGGCCCACCAACCGCCTGTCGGCGGGGCGTCGCCATGGGCCGGCAAAGAGGACATCGGGGTGGGACGGTCAACCGACCGCGATCAAACAACCGCCGATAACCAACCTTTCCGATCTTCGGAGAACCCCATGAACCTTCTGCTGTACGCCGCAGTCGCCCTCGTTGCGTTCCTTCTCTTCATCCGCGTCAGCCGGCTGCTCGTCTACATTCCGAACAACCGCATCGGCATCCTCGAGAAGCTGATCAGCTCCAAGGGCTCGGTCCGCTCGGGTCTCATCGCGCTCCACGGCGAAGCAGGCTTCCAGCCCGACCTCCTGCGCGGCGGCTGGCACGTGCTGGCGCCGTTCCAGTACCGCATTCACAAGATGCCGCTCGTCACCATCCCCCAGGGGCGGATCGGGTACATCTTCGCCCGTGACGGCGAGTCCCTGCCTCCGACCCAGACCCTGGCGGCGAACGTCCGTGCCAACGACTTCCAGGAGGCCGCCGCCTTTCTCGCGAACGGCGGTCAGAAGGGGCCGCAGAGGATGATCCTCCGCGAAGGCACCTATGCCATCAACCTGGCCCTGTTCGTGGTGCTGGCCCCGGAGCGCCTCTACTTCCTGTCGCTCGACGGCACCGATCTGGAGGTGTTCGGACGCATGGCCCAGATGCTCACCGACCGCGACGGCTACAACCCGGTGGTCATCCGCGGCACCGAGGACCGCGTCGGCATCGTCACCGTTCACGACGGCCCGGCGCTCCCTCCGGGCGAGATCATCGCGCACCTGGTCGGCAGCGATCCGGCGGTCTCGGCGACCTACCACAACAGCTTCCAGGACCCCGACAGGTTCCTGGCCGCCGGCGGTCTGCGCGGCCGCCAGCTCCAGGTGCTCGTGGAAGGCACCTACTACATCAACCGCCTCTTCGCCACGGAGGAGCTGATCCCGAAGACCGTCGTGGAAGTGGGCACCGTGGGCGTGGTCGTCTCCTACACGGGCGACACCGGCGCCGACCTTTCGGGCAAGGAGTACAAGCACGGCGAGCTGGTGACGGTCGGCGAGCGCGGCGTCTGGTGCGAGCCGCTCCTGCCCGGCAAGTACGCCTTCAACACCTGCGCGGGCAAGGTGATCATGGTTCCCACGACCAACTTCATCCTGAAGTGGAACCGTTCCGAGATCGGCGCCCATCAGCTCGACGAGAACCTCGCCGAGGTGAACCTGATCACCAAGGATGCCTTCGAGCCCAGCCTGCCGCTGTCGGTGGTCGTCCACATCGACTATCGGAAAGCCCCGCTCGTCATCCAGCGCTTCGGGGACATCAAGAAGCTGGTGGAGCAGACCCTGGACCCGATGGTCAGCGCCTACTTCAAGAACGTGGGCCAGACCCGCACGCTGATCCAGCTCATCCAGGACCGCTCGGCGATCCAGGAGGCCTCGGGCGTCCAGATGCGCGAGAAGTTCGCGATCTACAACCTGGAGCTGCAGGAGGTGCTGATCGGCACGCCCACGAGCGGCAAGCCGGGCGCCGGCCAGATCGAGGACATCCTGATCCAGCTTCGCTCGCGGCAGATCGCCGAGGAGCAGGTCGAGACCTACACCCGGCAGGAGCGCGCCTCGGTCAAGGAGCGCGAGCTGCGCGAGGCCGAGTCCCGCGCCCGCCAGCAGACCATGCTGACGGAGTCGGAGATCAGCATCGCCGTGCAGTCGAACCAGGGCAAGGCCGAATACGCCCGCGCCCAGCAGCAGGCCTCGCAGATCCAGACCCTGGCCCAGGCCGAGGCGGAGAAGACCCGCATCCTGGCCGAGGGCGAAGCCAAGCGCATTCGCCTGCTGGCCGAGTCCGAGGCCGACCGCGCCGCCCGCGTCGGCGTGGCCGAGGCGCTCGCGATCGAGGAGCAGGTCCGCGCCTACGGCGGCCCGCAATACCAGCTCATCCAGGAGGTCATGAACCGCTTCGCGGAGGCGATCGAGAAGTCTCAGGTCGACGTGGTGCCGAAGATCCAGATGGGCGGCGGCAACGGCCAGGGCGGCGCGAGCCTGATCGAGAACCTGTTGACGCTCCTGATGACCCAGAAGGTCGGGGAGACCACGGGGATCGCCGTTCCCACGGCCATCAGCCCTCAGGCCGAGGCGATGCGGGCGGAATTACGGAAGGGGATGCAGGGGAGTGGCAGCCAGAACAATGGCAGCCAAGCCGCGAGGTAGTGAGTTAACGAGTTAGGTAGGCCGTAGAGCCCGGGGCATTGCCGGCATTGCCCCGGGCTCGGATATCTCGGCCCGTTGGGCCTAGTTCTTCCGCTCCGCGATCCACCGGTCCACGTTCGTCTCCAGCACCGTCAGCGGCACCGAGCCGCTCCCCAGGACCACGTCGTGGAAGGCGCGGACGTCGAAGCCCTGGCCGAGGGCGGATTCGGCCCGCTTGCGCAGCTCCTTGATCTTCAGCTCCCCCATCTTGTAGGCGAGGGCCTGTCCGGGCCAGGAGATATAGCGGTCGATCTCCGTCTCCACCTCATGCAGGGGGAGGGCGGTGTGCGAGGCCAGATAGTCGATGGCCTGCTGCCGCGTCCAGCCCTTCGAGTGCATGCCCGTGTCCACCACCAGGCGGCAGGCGCGCCACATCTCGTAGGTCAGACGTCCGAAGTTGCTGTACGGATCTTTGTAGAAGCCTGCCTCCTGGCCCAGCCACTCCGAGTAGAGTCCCCAGCCCTCTCCGAACGCCGAGAGATAGGAGTAGCGGCGGTGCTCCGGGAGGTTGTCCAGCTCCTTGGCCAGGGCTCCCTGGAGATGATGGCCAGGCACGGATTCGTGCAGGGTCAGGGCTTCCAGGTTGTAGAGCGGCCGGCTCTCCAGCTTGTAGGTGTTGACCCAGTAGATGCCCGGCCGGGTGCTGCCCTCCGGGGCGTCCACGTAGCGGCCCGAGGTGTACTTCGGGGCGATGTGATCCGGCACCGGCTCGACCGTGTAGGGATTGCGGGGGAGGCGTCCGAACAGGGACGGGAGCTTGCCGTCCATGGTCTTGGCGATCCAGGCGGCCTCCTTGAGGAGCTGCTCCGGCGTCTTCGCGTAGAAGCGCGGGTCGGTCCGGAGGAACTGGAGGAAGGCCGCGAAGTCGCCCTTGAAGCCGGTCTTGAGGATGACCTCCTTCATCTCCTTGTCGATCCGCTCGACCTCGGCGAGGCCGATGCGGTGGATCTCGTCCGGGGAGATGTCCAGCGTGGTGTAGTGCCGCACCTGCTGGGCATAGAACTCGGGACCGTCCGGCAGCTCCGAGGCCGCGATGGACTTGCGGGCGTTCGGGAGGTACTCCTTCTGATAGAAGTCGAGGAAGGTCCGGTAGCCGGCCACGGCGCCGTCCATCACCGCCTTGCGGCCCTCGGTCCGGAGCCGTTCCCGGTCGGCCTCGGGCAGGCTCGCGGGGAAGCGCTCGAACGGCTTCCAGAAGACGCTCTTCTCGGGGCTGTCGACCACGTGGATCGAGATCGTCTTGTCGTAACCGTCGAGCACCGCGCGCGGGATCGTCATGCCCCTCTTGATGCCGATCCGCATCAGCTCGATCTCCTGGCCCATGTACCGGGGCCACGCCTTCAGCCGGGCGATGTAGTTCTCATAGCCCTTGGCGCTGTCGAACGGCATCTGCTCGGCGAGCTGGGTGAAGTCCGAGTGGAAGCCCGAGTCGGCGTTGAACGGCATCTGCCAGCCGCCGAGCCGCCAGTCCGCGAGCGAGTCCTCGATCTGGGTCCGGAAGATGTCGGCGCTGACCTGGTCCTCGACGGAGAGCTGCGTGCGGTCGATCCGGGCCAGCTCGTCGAGCAGCGCCTGACCCTCCTTCGCCTGCCTCTCCATGACCTCCGGGGTCGCCTCGGGGAGCTTGTCGTCCCACTCATGGCGGCCGACGTACGTCGCAGTGAGGGGGTTCTCCTTGAGGCCTTCCTCCCAGGAGCGGTGGAAAAGCTCGTGCAACTGCTCGGTCGGCGTGCCGGCCGCGCTGGCGGACGCCGAGAGGGCCGGGGATACCCCGAGGATACCGAGCACGAGGGCGAGGGACAGGAAGGGGAAGACGCTTTTCATGGTCAGGCTCCTGATGGTCGAGGACGGAGCATAGCAGGCGGGTGGGATAGGATCTGCGGCCATGGCCACCCCACCAACACCTCCTGACGCCCCCACCCTCCAGGCGTTCCGCAACGTGCCGCGGACCGGAGTCGTCTACGTCACCAAGGAAGCCACCGCCCGGGGCTACCGGACCGGCCATCCCGACTGGGCCAACCTGGGCCAGGGACAGCCGGAGACCGGCGATCTGCCCGGAGCGCCGCCGCGGGTGACGGAGCTGAGCATCGACCCGGCCGACCACTACTACGCACCGGTCGCGGGAGTGCCCGAGCTGCGCGAGGCCGTGGCCGCGCTCTACAACCATCTGTACCGCAAGGGGATGCGGTCCCAATACACGGCGGAGAACATGGCGATCTCGGGTGGCGGCCGGACGGCTCTCACCCGCGCCGTGGCCGCGCTCGACCAGGTCAACCTCGGGCACTTCCTGCCGGACTACACGGCCTACGAGGAGCTGCTCGACATCTTTCGCCTGGTGACCCCGATCCCGATCCTGCTCCGCCGCGAGCAGGGCTATGTCTTCACGGCCGACGATCTGCGGCGCGAGGTGATCGGCCGCGGTCTCTCCGTCCTGCTGTGCTCGAACCCCTGCAACCCGATGGGCAAGCTCGTCTCCGGCCACGAGCTGGCCGAGTGGATCGACGTCGGCCGGGAGCTCGACTGCACGCTGCTGATCGACGAGTTCTATTCGAACTACATCTGGGACCTGGGAGAAGGGGAGCCCGGTCCGACGGTCAGCGCCGCGCGCTACGTCGAGGACGTGGACCGCGATCCGGTCGTCATCGTGGACGGCCTGACCAAGAACTGGCGCTATCCGGGCTGGCGGGTGACCTGGACCCTGGGACCGCGCTCCGTGATCGAGGCCATCGAGAGCGCCGGCTCCTTCCTGGACGGCGGCGGCTCGCGACCCCAGCAGCGGGCGGCGGTGGCGCTGATGGAGCCGAGCCAGGTCATCGCGGAGTCGAAGGCGATCCGCGAAGCCTTCCTCCCGAAGCGCGAGCTGATCCTGCGCCGCGCCCGCGAGCTGGGCATGCGGGTCCACCCCGAACCCTCGGGCACCTTCTACGCCTTCGTCTCGGTCAGGGATCTGCCGGATTCGATCTCCGACGGCATGGACTTCTTCCGCGCCGCCCTGGAAGCCAACGTGATCTGCGTCCCCGGCGTCTTCTTCGACGTCAACCCCGGTCACCGCCGCGCCCAGCGCTTCTCCCGCTTCCACCAGCACGTCCGCCTCTCGTTCGGGCCGAACCTGGAGGAGGTCCGGCGTGGGATGGACAAGCTGGAGGCGATGATCAAGGGGCGGCAGGGATAGACGGAGCCTTGGGCTTGCCAAAGGGATACTTGCGGCGTGTCTCGAAGGAAGTTATAATAGAGCCATGCTAGACGGAGAGGGGGCGAAGCGATGGGAAATGCGGCGATTTTGCCATTGAGATTGAAAAGGTTCGACCACGGCTCCAGCTTTGAAGAGCTGGCGAGATTCCAGGGAGTGAAGCCCGTGCAGCATTTTGAAGAGCTGCTAGGTGGATGGCCGGAAGACGAGATCGAAGATGGCTTCGAGGAAACCTTGGCGACTTGGCGTGGACATGACGCGAGTCCGCAAGCCGGGAAAGAGCTTGGAACGGGTCGTCGTTGATACCTCGGTCATCTCCTACCTGCTGAAGCGTCATTCGCTCGCTCCCCTCTATCAGGAGCAGTTGCGAGGCCGGTATCTCTCGATCTCCTTCATGACGGTGGCCGAGCTGTATCGGTGGTCGGAAGTGCGGGGCTGGGGAGAAGGCAGGATCTCGGCCCTCATCTCCCACCTGAGGCGCTATGTCATTCTCCCTTCTGACGATCAGACGAGTTGGGAATGGGCGCGAATCACGGCCAGGAAGGGGCGGCCGATGCCGAGCGCGGACGCCTGGATCGCGGCTGCCGCCTTGCGACACAAGGCGCCTCTCGTGACCCACAATCCTCGTGACTTTCAACACATCGAAGGGTTGAGCATTCTCACGGTCTCCGGCTGAATCCCAACTTTCGGCGCGTCTGGCCGCTACGCCTTCGTGTCGGTGCGGGATCTGCCGGAATCGATCTCCGACGGCATGGACTTCTTCCGCGCCGCCCTGGAGGCCAACGTGATCTGCGTCCCCGGCGTCGTCTTCGACGTCAACCCCGGCCATCGCCGCGCCCAGCGCTTCTCCCGCTTTCACCAGCACGTCCGCCTCTCGTTCGGGCCTGATCTCGAAGAGGTCCGGCGGGGGATGGACAAGCTGGAGGCGATGATCAAGGGGCGGCAGGGGTGAGCACTTCTTTCGCTGAACGGTTGCGAGAGGAGGCCAAACGTCGAGCGAGCCTCCTTCGGAGTGTTCCCACGGAGCAGCTCGTCGCCCGGTTCGCGGAGCTCACAGAACAAGTGCGACAGGAAGCCGTCGAAAAGGGGACCGCCATCAAGGGAGACTGGGTAGGTGACTGATCGGCCGCGGGGCATGCTCCCAACTTTCGGCCCGCCCGTCCGTATCCTCCGTAACAGAGGAGACACCCAATGACACCTCGACACCTGCCGATCCTTCTCGCCCTGCTCCTGACGCTGGCCGCGGCCGGCCCGAGCGCCGCCTGCACGACGTTTTGCCTGCGCGACGACGGCCGGATCGTGTTCGGCAAGAACTACGACTGGAACGTCGGGGACGGCATGCTCATCGTCAACAAGCACGGGATGGCCCGCACGGCCGATGCAAACGGCGACGCGAAGCCGGCGAGCTGGGTGTCGAAGCACGGCAGCGTCACGTTCAATCAATATGGCAGGGACTTCCCCTCCGGCGGCATGAACGAGGCCGGGCTGACGATCGAGCTGATGTGGCTCGACGGCAGCGAGTACCCCAAGGCCGACGCCCGGCCCGCGGTGGACGTGCTTCAGTGGATCCAGTTCCAACTCGACAACCACTCGACCGTGAACGAGGTTCTGGCGTCCGAGACGAAGCTGCGGATCGCCAGCCAGACGCCGCTCCACTACCTGGTGGCGGACCGCAAGGGACAAGTGGCGACCGTCGAGTTCCTGGACGGCCGGATGGTGGCTCACAGCGGCAAGGATCTCCCGGCCGCCGCACTCGCCAACAGCACCTATGACGAGTCGCTGGCCTATGCGAAGAACCCGTTCGGCAACAACAACTCTCTGGTGCGTTTCGCTCGCGCTGCAAAGCGGGTGAAGGCTTTCGATGCCGCCAGGGCCGAACCGGTCTCCTACGCATTCGAGACCCTCGACGTCGTCGCCCAGCCCGGCTACACCCAGTGGAGCATCGTCTACGAGGTCGACCGAGGGCGCGTCCACTTCCGGACCAGGGACCAGCGAAAGATCCGGACCCTGGATCTCAAATCGGTCGACTTCTCCTGCTCGACCCCCGTGCAGGTGCTGAGCCTCGACGCCGACATCCAGGGCGATATCGCGAAGCTTCTCGTCCCCTACACCCGCGAGCTGAACCTCGGACTGGTCACCGCTTCGTACCGGAAGACGCCGTTCCTGGCCAGCATCCCCACCGCGGAGTTGAAGCGGGTGGCGACGTATCCCGAGTCCGGCACCTGCACGCGCTGAGCTGAGACCCTGATGACAATCAGTAAGGTCAGAGTGCTTCGTCGACAGGAGGCTGACTGCGTTGGATCTCCTTGAGATCTCTAGCGAAGTCCGAATCGGGAAAGACCTCTTGCTTCAGAATCTCAAACAGCCCAAGCAATGTCGTTGGTCGGTCGTTTGGAGGCGGGGTTGACTGTAGGCCGGCCTCCTCTTCTTCACTGGCCAAAACTCGGTGTCTCATAGCGGTAAGTTAATCCGGAACTTCAGATTCTGACAATCGTCATGCGGTAAGCCCGCTGGATTACCCCGGGATCTCCGCCGCCGCCTCGATCGATCCCACCTCCAAAGTCCACGGTCCCACCCGGGTCGGCACCCGGAGCGCTTCCGTCAGGATCGCGAGGAAGCGCTCCCGTGGCCAGTCCTCGGCTCCGAACGATGCCAGGTGCTCGGTGTAGCTCTGGCAGTCCAGCAGCTGGAAGTCCCAGCGGATCAGGTTGGCGATCAGCGTCGCGAACGCCACCTTCGAGGCGTCTTCTTCTTCCGCGAACATCGACTCGCCATAGAAGGCCGCCCCCAGCGAGATGCCGTAGAGACCGCCGACGAGGCGGTCGTCCTTCCAGGCTTCGATGGAGTGCGCCAGCCCCTGCTTGTGGAGGGCGGTGTAGCCGCGGATCATGTCTCGCGTGATCCAGGTTCCCCGCTGGCCGGGCCGCTTGCTGCGGGCGCAGGCCTTGATGACCTCCGGGAAGGCGGTGTCCGCGCGGATCTCGAAACGGCCGCGCCGCATCGTTTTGCGCAGCGTGCGGCCGACGTGAGCCTCGGCCGGGACGAGCGCGAAGCGGGGGTCCGGGCAGAACCAGAGCAGGGGATGCCCGCGGTGCGGCCAGGGAAAGACGCCTCGGCTGTAGGCGGCGATCAGGAGATCGGGGTCCGGCTTGCCGCCCACGGCGAGAACCCCCTCCGGCGTCGCCAGCTCGGGAGCGGGAAAGGGGTTACGGCCCCGGGGGAGCATCGTCGGGCCGGCCCGGGGTGGTGAGCCGCTCCAGCCGGGAGAGGTAGACATAGGCCTCGCGGCCGGACTCGCCGCACATCTCCCGGCTCGGCCGGAGCTGCGCGCAGACCGGCGGCCGGTCCGGGTGACCGAACAGCAGGCAGCGGTGATCGTCCGAGAGCTGGACGCAGCGCACCCCCGCCGGCTTTCCCCCCGGCATGCCGGGGATGGGCGTCGAGATCGAAAGCGCGATGCAGCAGGCGGCGCAACCCGCACGGCAGTCCATGGGCTGCATTCTAGCGTGCTAGCCTGAAGACACCCGAAAGGAGCCTCCATGCTGGCGACCGCCCCGCGTCCGGCCTGCCTGGTCATCACCGCTCTTGCCCTTTTCGCCTCCGCCTGCGGAAAGGCCGGCCCTCCGTCTCTGGAGCCCCTCGCCTCGGAGGCGTCCCTTCATCTGGAGGAGCACCTCGCCGACGCCCGGGTCGAGGGCTCGGCCGTGCCGAAGGAGCTGCCGAAGGCGGTCGAGTGGAAGTTCGACGGGCCGCAGACCGCCTGGAAGGCGCTCGTGCCGCTCATCCCCTGGGCGGCTCCTGCGCGGGTGACGCAGGCGGACGGCGCGCTCCGCGTCGAGTTGACGGACGCGAACCGCCGTCGCCGCGGGCTTCACGGCGGCGCTCTCGTCGAGCTTCCAGGCTGGAACCGGGAGGACTGGTCGTTCCTTCTCGTCCGTGCCCGCAGCACCGGCGAGATCGCAACGCTCGAGCTCGGCTTCAACCTGAGGCGCGAAGCGGAAGACATCGAGGGCGGACCCTTCGTGCTGCGAGGCGACTCGGCGGCGGTCATCAACGACGGCGCCGTCCATGACTATCTTCTGCGCGCGGACTGGGTCGGGTGGGAGAGCGGCGAGCAGCCGCTGCGGGAGCTGGGCCTCACGATCGGCTCCCGCGCTCCGGCCGCGCTGGAGATCCTCGCCATCTCGCTCATCCCCAAGGAAGCCTCCTACGCCGACGCCCCGGCCGGGGTCGTCACCGAGCCGCGCGACGCCGTCTACCGGCGATCGCTCTTCGCCCACGCTCCGGGGAAGATCTCCTGGCGCGTCTGGGTTCCCGAAGGTGGCCGGCTCGACTTCGGCCTGGGAGTGCTGCGCGCCGATGCGCCCGTGACGTTTCGGGTCCGCGTCGAGGAGGAGGGCGGCCGGAGAGCCTCGAAGATCGTTTTCCAGGAGAGCTACGCCGCCAAGGGGCGATGGGGACAGCGGTCCGTGGATCTCTCCCGCTATGCGAAACAGACGGTCAACCTCACCCTGGAAACCTCCGCGGCGCCGGGACGGTCCGGAGACGTCGCGCTCTGGGCCGCCCCCACCCTGAGCCGCGGCCTGCCCAAGGACCAGCTCCAGGATCGGTCGGCCCGCTCTGACAACCGCCCTCCCAACATCCTTCTCTATGTGATTGACGCCGGGGGCGCCGAGTACATGAGCGCCTACGGCTACAACCGGCGGACGACTCCGAACCTGGAGAGGCTGGCCGCGGAGGGTGCCCTCTTCGAGCACGCCTACAGCAACTCGTCGTGGTCCAAGCCCTCCACGACCTCCTTCATGACCGGCCTCCATCACACCGTCCTGGGCGGATACCAGCACCCCAACGACCCGCTGCCGCCGAAGGCCTCCACCATGGCAGAGCTGCTTCACGCTTCGGGCTATCAGACCGGCGTCTTCACCTCGAACGCCTGGTGCGGGAGCCTGAGCAGCCTCGACCGCGGCGTCGACACCATGATCGAGGCCATCTCCGGCTCCAACTCGGCGTCGTCGGAAGAGCTTCAGGGGGACTTCTGGCGCTGGCGGGAGGCCTATCCCGGCCGTCCGTGGTGGGTTCACTTCCAGGTGACCGACGTCCACTGGCCCTGGGAGCCCGAGCCTCCGGTGGCCGGTGTCTTCCTGAGCCCCGCCGAGCGCGGAGCCTTCACCGACATGGAGCGCCGCCTGGCCGAAGCCAACGGTGCGTCGGGCCGTTCGTGGGGACTGCGGGCGCCGGGACCGGTCTTCGAGAAGGCCGGGATCGACCGCAAAGCCTACTTCCAAGGCGTCCGGGGCTCCTTCGACGAGGCCATGGCCTACGCCGACCACCAGCTCGGCATCCTGGTCGACCGCCTCAAGGCTTCGGGGGAGTGGGAGAACACCGTCCTCGTCGTCACCGCCGACCATGGCGACTGGCCCGGCCTCGGCTACTTCGACGCCTGGGATCCATTCGAGCGCGTCCCCTACCTCAATCCCTACCTCACGCGCGTGCCGCTGGTCGTCACCTGGCCGGCGGAGATCAAGCCCGGCCAGCGCTTCCGCGATTCCGTCTCCCTGATCGACCTCATGCCCACCGTGCTCGACCTCACGGGCCGCCCGAAGCCGGCCTATCTCCAGGGCCAGTCGCTGGCGCCACTCCTCCTGGGAAAGCCCGGCTGGAAACCGCGGCCGGTCGTCATCGACGAGCTGACCCTCGACCCGCGCACGGGCGAGCCCAACGCCATTGTGGAGATGATCGACGGCCGGTGGGGAGCTTCCCTGAATCTGCGCAAGCCGTCGCCCAAGGAGATGGAGGAGCAGCCGCCGGTGCCGCTCCTGATCTTCGACCTCTGGAACGACCCGTGGTGCCTGAAGAGCCTCCACAAGGAGAGGCCGGACCTGGTGAAGAAGTACACCGCGATCCTGGAACGGACCTTCCGGGAGCACCAGGCGCTGGCGAAGACGTTTCCGAAGGGAAAGGAGGGAGAAGCGCTGGGATCGGAGCAGCTCCAGACGCTGAGATCGCTCGGCTATATCTGAGCCTTGGATGATTTTCAGCCGTCCGTCGACCTTGACGAGCCTTTCGAGGGGCTCGTGGAGAGTCTCGTCAGGGTCGTCGAGCCTCTCATCAGGGTCATCGAGCCTCTCGTTGAGTCCAACAAGCCTCTCGTCGACCTCATCGAGCCGCTCGTCAGGGTCGACGCGAAGCTCAAGACCTCAATGGGGCCTTCCGCAAGCCCGACGAGACTCCGGTTGAGGTCGTGGAGAAGCTCGACGACTTCGACGAGACTCCTGTGGAGCTCGACGAGACTCCTGTGGAGGTCGACAGGGCGCTCAATGGGTTCGACGAAAGCCTCGTCGAGCCCGTCGAGAAGCTCACTCCCCCTTGAGAGCCGTCGTCATCTCCCGCAGCGTCTTCTCGGGGGGGCGGGATGGGTGCCGGCAGGCTCCTGCCAGGCTTGAAGGGTTGCTTCCAGTTGTGTACAGTAGCCCTGTACAAGTAGAGGAGATCCCTTGGCGATCCAAACGACCTACACAAGCGCACGGGCCAACCTGGCGAAGCTCCTGAGCGAGGTCACGGACCAGAACGAGGTGGTCATCATCCAGCGGCGCGGCGCCGAGGATGTCGCCCTGATCTCCGCTTCGGAGCTGTCGGGGCTGATCGAGACCGCGCACCTGCTGCGTTCACCGAAGAATGCCGAGCGTCTTCTGACGGCTTTGAAGCAGGCCCGGACCCAGGCCGCCGAGCCTCAGACCGTGGAAGACCTGCGGAACGAAATGGGACTTGGACCGAAAGAGTGACCGTGCCTGCCAGGACGGAGCGTGCCGCCGTCTTCCAGCCCCAGTTTCGGGAAGACCTCCGATACTGGGTGGAGACCGACCGAAAGGTCGCTCTCAAGGCTCTCGCGCTGGTCGAGGCCAGTCTCCGGGACCCCTTCTCCGGACTCGGAAAGCCGGAGCCGCTCAAGCACGTCCTGGCCGGAACCTGGTCGCGCCGCCTCAATCAGGAGCACCGGCTCGTCTATCTCGTCACCGAGGGCCGGGTTCTGTTTCTCCAGTGCCGCTACCACTATTGAGCCGTTGAACGGCCGGGAGGAGCACCCGCCGCGTGACAGCCGGGGGCCTCGTCGCCCCCGTCGAGGCGCTTACGCCCGGAGAGCCTGGCTCAGCTGACCAGGTTTGCGGTCAGATGGCTGCTGAGATTGCGGAGAAGCCGCTGGTGGCGTTCCGAAGTGATGGAGCCGATCGATCCTACGATGCGCCGGCTCTCCAGAACCGACAGAAAACCGAGCCGGACGATCGACGAAGCCAGGAGACCGCTGGTCGAGAAATCGGCGTCGGCCGGGGAAATGATCTCGTCGAAGCCCGGAATCCTCAGATGAAGGCGCGAGCTGATCCCGCAGACCAGGAGATCATCCTGGAAGGGAAGCCGGCGCAAGACCACGGCGGGCCGGTTTTTCTTCTGCTGATCGGCTTGTTGGACCTGCGCGATGACGACATCACCCTCCCTCATGATCGGGATTGGGCTCCTTGATGAGGGTCAGGGGATAGTCCGGCTCGTCGTCTCCGTAGGCCTCGGCGAGTCGTCGCTGGGAGAGTTGCAACCAGGCGGCACGCTCCGGATCCACCGAGGAGCCGCCGGGAACCATCACGAGCACGGGAGTGCCTGGGCGCATCTCGAACGGCTCATCCAACTGGATGTGCTCGCCGTCGAAATGAGCCTGTAGCGCGACCCGATTCATGCCTTGAAGGATAGCATGGTCTCCGATCCCGGGCATCAATCCCCCCGGAAATCGCCGCGAAGGGTGCCGGCCGGCCCTCACTCCCCCTTGAGGGCCGTCGTCATCTCCCGCAGCGTCTTCTTGGCGTCGCCGAGCACCATCATCGTGTTCGGCTTCCCGAACAGATCGTTCTCGATGCCCGCGAAGCCCGGGTTGAAGCTGCGCTTGAGGACGATCACCGCCCGGGCCTGCTCGACGTTGAACACCGGCATGCCGAAGATCGGGCTGGCCGGGTTCGTCTTCGCGGCCGGGTTCACCACGTCGTTGGCGCCGACCACCAGCACCGCGTCCGTGCGCGCAAACTCGTCGTTGATGTCGTCGAGGTCGTAGAGCTGGTCGTAGGGGACGTTCGCCTCGGCGAGCAGCACGTTCATGTGGCCCGGCATGCGGCCCGCCACCGGGTGGATGGCGTACTTGACCGCCGTGCCCCGGCCCTCGAGGAGCTGAGCGAGCTCGCGCACCGTGTGCTGCGCCTGCGAGACCGCCATGCCGTAGCCCGGCACCACGATCAGCGTCTGCGCCGCCTCCAGCACCTGCACCGCCTCCTCGACCGTGGCCTGGTTGTAGTTCGCACCGCCGCCCACGGCCGGATCGCCCGGCGCGCCTTCCGCCACCTTGCCGAACGCGCCGAACAGCACGTTCGCGAACGACCGGTTCATCGCCTTGCTCATCTTGAGCGACAGCAGGAAGCCCGACGTGCCGTCCAGCGCGCCGGCGATGATCAGCACGTAGTTGCCGAGCGCGAAGCCGGTCGCCGCCGCCGCGAGGCCGGCATAGGAATTGAGCAGCGAGATCACCACCGGCATGTCCGCGCCGCCGATCGGAATCACGAACAGGATGCCGACCACGAAGCCGACCACGCCCATCGCATAGAAGAGGACGCTGCGGGTCGGATCGAGCACCACCAGCACCAGCATCACCAGCGCGGCGAAGAACATCACGAGGTTCGAGACGTTTTGGCCCTTGTAGGTGATCGGTGCGCCGGGGAGCAGCCCCTGGAGCTTGCCGAACGCCATCAGGCTGCCCGTGAAAGTCAGGAAGCCGAGGAACACCTCCAGTCCCAGGGCGCCCGTCGTGAAGGCCGAGATCGGAGGTTCCGAAGAGAGGGGATTCGCCATCGACAGCCGGTGGTGATACTCCGAGATGCCCACCAGGGCCGCGGCCAGGCCGCCGAACGAGTGCGAGAGCGCGATCCGCTCCGGCATCTTCGTCATCGGAATCCAGATCGACATGCCCGCGCCGATCAGCGAGCCCAGGATGAGCGCCGGGATGATCCACTTGAACGTGATGATCTCGGTCAGGATCAGCGTGCCGACCACCGCCACCAGCATGCCGAAGGCGCCGATCGCGTTGCCGCGGCGCGCATGGGTGGGAGACGACAGCGCCTGGAGCGCCAGGATGAAGCAGACCGAGGCGACCAGGTACGACAGAGGAGTGATGACGTGGTCGCTCATGGCTTCTTGGGGCTCTCCGAAGCGGGCTTGCCCGGGCGCTTTCTGAACATGCGCAGCATCCGGTCCGTGATCAGGAACCCGCCCACCGTGTTGATCGTGGCGCAGGTCACCGCGATGAAGCCGAGGATCGTGCTGAGCGTTCCGTAGCCGCCGCCCGCCGCCACCAGAGATCCCACCAGCGAGATGCCGGAGATCGCGTTCGTGCCCGCCATGAGCGGCGTGTGCAGCAGCGGCGGCACGCGGTGGATGACGTGGTGGCCGAGGAAGCCTGCCAGCACGAAGACGTAGAGACCGAAGAGAAGCTCGTTCGCCATGGCCGTCCCGTGTAGGTCGTTCAAGAATAGAAGGCTGACCGGCCGCGTATCCTAGCATGGTGGCCCGTGTGGCGGCTGGCACCGCGCGGCGGCCCTGGTTTCCGGAGCCTCTCTTGTTTACACTGCCGGCCATGGACGACCCACAGGATCTGCAGCAGAGGCTGCAGATCGAGACCCGGACCGGCAGCGCCTCCTGGCAGCCTGCCGCGAGCCTCCTCATGCCCGGTCTCACCATCCTTTTCCATCCGGACATGGAACGGATCGGCGAGCGCGCCCTGCTGCCCGGGCTGGCCGACGGACGCGAAGAAGGGATCTCCCGCGCCGAGCCGTCCTTCTTCCAGCCGGGCCCCGGTCGGGGACAACCGCTGGGAGATCCCTACCTCAGCCGGCGGCCCATCCGCCTCGTGCCCGGGCGTGGCGGCGCCCTCCGGCTCCTCTGCGGCGACACCGGCACCCGGGTGACCGTGGACGGCGAGGTGGCCGCGGCCGAGCACGATCTGCCGCCGGACGCGCTCGACCGGGGCGCCGTTCTTCTCCTGGCCAACCGGGTCGTCCTTCTCCTGTCGCGGATCGATCCAACCCCGGGCCCGGGCCTTCCCGAGGATGGCATGGCGGGCCTGGTGGGGGAGAGCCCCGTCATGATGCGCCTGCGCCAGGAGATCCGGCGCGTCTCCGATCTCGATGTCGCCGTGCTCCTGCGCGGTGAGACCGGCACCGGCAAGGAGCTGGTCGCCCGCGCCCTCCACGAGACCGGCCGGCGGCGCAACCGTCCCTTCCTGGCCGTCAACATGGGCGCGGTCCCGCCGAGCCTCGCCTCCGCCGAGCTGTTCGGCGCCATGCGCGGCGCCTTCACCGGTGCGGACCAGAAGCGGGCCGGCTACTTCAGCCGCGCCGACGGCGGCGTCCTCTTTCTGGACGAGATCGGCGAGACGCCGGCCGAAGTCCAGGTTCTCCTGCTGCGCGCCCTGGAGACCGGAGAGATCCAGCCCGTCGGCGGCGAGCCGCAGACCGTGGACGTGCGCCTCATCGCGGCCACCGACGCCGACCTCGAATCCGCGGCCGCGGCCGGCAGGTTCCGGGCGCCGCTGCTCCACCGGCTGACCGGCTATGAGATCTACCTGCCGCCGCTGCGCACCCGGCGCGAGGACTTCGGCCGGCTTCTTCTTCATTTCCTGCGCCTGGAGCTGGACGGCACCGGCGAGGCGCGGCGCCTCGTCTCCCGGCCCGAGGAGCACCTATGGATGCCGCCCGGCCTGGTCGCCAGGCTCGCCGCGTTCGACTGGCCGGGCAACGTCCGCCAGCTCCGCAACGTCGTGCGCCAGCTCGCCATCGCCGGCCGGGGCCTGCCCGAGGTGCCCATGGGGCCGGCGATCGAGCGCCTTTTCCACGATCCGTCCCTGGTCTCCCGGGAGGAGACGAAGCCCGACCCGGGCTCCAGTATCGGGGGTGGGACGGGAGGCGCGGTCCCCGCCCGGACCGTCTACCGCCGTCCCGAGGACGTGAAGGAGGACGAGCTCCTCGCCGCCCTGCGCCAGAACCGCTGGCGCCTCCAGCCCACCGCGGCCAGCCTGGGCATCTCCCGGTCCTCCCTCTACGACCGGATCGACCGCAGCCCCAACATCCGCAAGGCCTCGGAAGTCGGCCTCGCCGAGATCGAAGCCAGCTTTCACAGCTGCGCCGGCGATCTCGACGCCATGGTCGAGGAGCTGGAAGTCTCCAAGCGCGGCCTGCAACGGCAGATGAAGCGGCTGGGGATCGGGTAGGGGGGGCAGGGGATTGGGGGAGATCCCGGGGAGAGCCCCTGCTATCATCCCAGCGCCATGAAAAAGCCTTCCCAACCCAGCGCCTACGCCCGGGCGGGCGTGGACATCGACGCCCAGGAAAAAGGCCTCGCCCAGGTCAAGAAGCTGGCGAAGTCCACCTTCACTCCGGGTGTTCTGACCGAGATCGGCAGCTTCGGCGGTCTCTTCCGGCCCGACCTCGGCGGCATGAGCGAGCCCGTGCTCGTCGCCTCCGCGGACGGCGTCGGCACCAAGCTCGTCGTCGCCCGCATGATGGAGGACTACTCCTCGGTCGGCCGCGATCTCGTCAACCACTGCGTCAACGACATCCTGGTCCAGGGGGCCGAGCCCCTGTTCTTCCTCGACTACCTCGGGGCGGGCGTCCTCGATCCCACCCGCATGGTCGAGCTCGTGCGCGGCGTCGCCGACGCCTGCCGCGAGAACGGCTGCGCCCTCCTGGGTGGCGAGACCGCCGAGATGCCCGGCTTCTACCAGCCGGGCGACTACGAGCTCGTCGGCTTCATCGTGGGGATGGTCGACCGGCCGCGCGTTCTGGACGGCTCGCGGGTCGCGGCCGGCGACGTCCTGGTCGGCCTGCCGTCCTCGGGCCTCCACACCAACGGCTACTCCCTGGCGCGCAAGATCCTCTTCGACCGCCTGGGCCTGGGCGTGCGCGACCGCGCGCCCTGGAAGCCGAAGGGGCCGACCGTGGGCGAGGCTCTGCTCGAGCCGCACCTGTCCTATCTGAAGCCGCTGCGCACCATCCTCCGGCACAAGGGCCTCCACGGCATGGCCCACATCACCGGCGGCGGCATCACCGACAACCTCCCGCGCATCCTGCCCGCGGACACCCACGCCCTGATCCGCACCGGCTCCTGGACCGTGCCCGACCTCTTCCTCTACCTGCAGGAGCGCGGCGAGGTCGAGGCCGAGGAGATGTTCCGCGTCTTCAACATGGGGATCGGAATGATCCTGGCCGTGGAGGCGTCGAGCCTGTCCGAGATCCTCGGCCTGCTGCGCACCGCGGGCCAGCGCTCCTCGATCATCGGCACCATCCAGAAGGGCGGCTCGGGCGTGGCGTACGACCTGGGAAGCGAGTTCCCGGACGATGAACCCTCCTGAGCAGGAGCAGTTCTCCCTCTCCCCCGGCACGGGGGAGAGGGCCGGGGAGAGGGGGGATGGGATCAAACCCGCTTCGATTGGGATCCTTCTATCGGGCCGCGGAAGTAACTTCCTGGCGATCCAGGGCGCCATCGAGCGGGGAGACCTGCCCGCCCGGATCGCTCTCGTCGTCAGCAACGTCGAGGGCGCGCCCGGGCTCGATCGGGCACGGGCGCTTGGGCTGCCGGTCGAAGCTATCCCCAACCGGGGTGAGCCCGGCCGCCAGGCGCACGAAGAGAAGGTGCTCGCGGCCCTGAGCGGGGCCGGTGTCGAGTGGGTCTGCCTCGCCGGCTACATGCGCCTCCTGTCGCCGGCCTTCGTGGCCGCGTACCGGAGGCGGATCGTCAACATCCACCCGAGCCTCCTGCCTGCTTTTCCCGGCGTCGACGCCCAGGCCCAGGCGCTGGAGCATGGCGTCCGGATCGCGGGCTGCACCGTCCACCTGGTCGACGAGGGGCTCGACAGCGGACCGATCGTCCTCCAGAGGGCGGTTCCGGTCCTGGACGAGGACACTCCCGCTGCGCTGTCCGCCCGCATCCTCGAGCAGGAGCATCTCGCCTACCCTGAGGCACTTGGGCGGCTCCTGACCGAGCCCTGGCGGGTCGACGGACGGCGGCTGGTCTTCGGCAAAACGGACCGGGTTCCAGACCAGATCGGGGAAAATCAAAAAAGGGGCTAGACAAGCCTCCGCGATTCGCTATACTCCGCTTCCTCGCCGCAAGCGAGAGGGTCTTTGAGAGCAACTGACGGATAAGCCCCGCGGCAAGGCGTTCTTCGGAATACCTGGTCCGGGCTTCTGGTTATACCCCTTTGCGCCAGAGCGAGAGCGAGCGGCGGGCGTAAAAAAGGGGGTTGACACTGACATCGACCTGCCCTACACTTCGCCTCCCTCGAACATGAGGGTCG
Organism: Holophagales bacterium; assembly: GCA_031390755.1. Lineage (GTDB taxonomy): Bacteria > Acidobacteriota > Thermoanaerobaculia > Multivoradales > UBA5704 > DATMER01. The sequence goes on along the minus strand of JANMTS010000124.1, from coordinate 160 downwards.
CGAAAGCGAGCGCCCTGAGGGGCGTCGGTTCTTTGAAAACTAGATAGAGAGAGAAAGCAGTCGGGCGACTGTTAATTGTAGTTCCGAAATAAACCGCCTGGTCTTTAGTCGACCAAGGTGGAGAAGGCATCAAACTGGAGAGTTTGATCCTGGCTCAGAA
>JANMTS010000122.1:0-2538 GCA_031390755.1 Holophagales bacterium | reverse complement strand
GCCTTCCTCCAGCCAATCCCGAAGGTCCGGGGGCAACAGCAACAACTGACCAGGCGCGTAACCCAGGAAGCGAGTCGTCTCCATGACGACCATTTTACCTCAACCCTGTAACCTCCAGACGGTTTCCCGACAGGCTCCTAGCGGAAGATTCCGGTCTTGCCGCCGGCGGTGGCGGTGTCGCCGGGGTTGCTGCCCGAGATGCGCTGGTTCAGCTCCTTGATGCGCTCCATGAGCTTGTCGATCTTCTCCTGGGCTTCCTGGCGCAGGCGGTTGTAGTCGCCGCGCAGGCGCTCGCGGTCCTGGGCCAGCTCCTGGAGGCGGCCCTTCAGCTCCTCGCCCTGCTCGTCGCGCTGGCGGATCGACATGTGCAGGCCGGAGATCTCTTCGTCCTTCTCCTGCAGGCGCAGCTTGGTCTTCTCTTCCTGCTCCTCGAACAGCCGCTTGTACTCCTGGAGCTCGACGATGGCGGCGAAATCGGCGGTGCTGGGCATGTCTCCTCCGCGCTCCTCGATGTTCGGAAACATCTTGCGGAGCTTCAACGACAGGTCTTCAGGGTCCGGCGACTGGCGCATGGCCTCGGCATAGGAGATCGTGCCGTGGACGAGCAGCGCCAGCAGCGACTGGTTCATCGACTGCATCCGGTAGTAGCCGACCGAGGACTCCAGCTCTTCGTGCAGCCCGCTGGTCTCCCCCTTCTCGATCATCTTCGCGATCCGGGGGGAGGCACGCAGAACCTCCAGGGCCGCGACGAGACCCTTGCCGTCCTGGCGCTCGACGAGCTTCATGGTGACCACGGCCTTGAGCACCTGGGAGAGCTGGCTGCGGATCTGCCCCTGCTGCTCGGCCGGGAAGGCGTCGAGGATGCGGTCGACGGTCTGCGGAGAGCTGTTGGTGTGCAGGGTCGAGAAGACGAGGTGGCCGGTCTCCGCCGCGGTGATGACGGTGGAGATGGTCTCCAGGTCGCGCATCTCGCCGACCATGATGACGTCGGGGTCCTGGCGCATGGCGTTGCGCAGCGCCTCGGTAAAGGCGACCGTGTCGGTGCCGACCTCGCGCTGGGAGATGGCCGCGACGTCGTCCGTGAACAGGAACTCCATCGGGTCTTCGATGGTGATGATGTGCACCGGGCGCCGGGTGGCGATGAACCGGATCATCGCCGCGAGCGTGGTGGACTTGCCGCTGCCGGTGGGGCCGGTGATGAGAACCAGGCCCATGGGCAGGTCGGCGAATTCGAGCAGGACAGGCGGCAGGTCGAGGTCCGCGATCGTCTTGATCTGGTACGGGATGCGCCGGAACGAGGCGGCGCAGGTGCCGCGCTGCATGTAGATGTTGCCGCGGAACCGCGCCAGGCCGCGGACGCCGTAGCCGATGTCGACCGAGAGCTTCTCGTCGAGCTTGGCTCTTTGACGCTCGGTGAGGATGCCGAGGAGCATCTCGTTGAGCTGGTCGGGGCGCAGCGGTTCCGCCTCGATCGGCAGCAGCTTGCCCGAGATGCGCAGGAGAGGCGGCCGGGTCGGCTTCAGATGAAGGTCCGACGCCCCCTTGTCCGTCATGAACTTGAGAAGCCTGTCGAGTTCCATGTTTCAAGTCGCTTAGAGGGGGCGATCTTAATACAGAAGGCAGGGAAAGGACAGAAGGGGAGAGATGCGGCGGCGGCGTGGCTCGGATGTGAGCCACGGCCGACGGCTCCGTGTCCATGCCCCCGCGGCGCTCGGACTTCCATGACCTCTTATAGCCTCTTGCCATTACGCTGCTTTACCGCCTATACTTTCCGCCATGAGCTACCTGACCGAACGTCAGAAGGAAATCCTAGAGTTCATTCAGGAGTACCGCCGGGATCGCGGCATCGCTCCGACCCACCGGGAGATCTGCGACCGGTTCGGGTTCTCGTCCTACGGGACGGCCTACAAGCACCTGAAGCTGCTCCAGGAGAAGGGGTTCCTGCGCCGGGACTGGAACCAGAAGCGCGGCATCGAGCTGATCCGGGCGATTCCCGGCGGCGAGGGGAATGAGCGCGACCTCCCCTTCTTCGGCCGGATCGCGGCGGGCAAGCCGATCGAGGCGCTGTCCGGCAACGACCGCGTCGTCGTGCCCGGGCACCTGCTCAGCAGCCGCGGCGGCGACCACTACGTGTTGCGCGTCGTGGGCGACTCCATGATCGAGGAGGGCATTCACGACGGCGACTTCGTGATCGTGCTCCGCCGCGACGTGGCCGAGCCCGGCGAGATGGTCGTGGCCCTGGTCGGCGACGACGCCACGCTCAAGCGCTTCTATCCGGAAGGAAACATCGTCCGCCTCCAGCCGGCGAACCCGACGATGCAGCCGATCCGGGTGCCGGCGCGGGACGTGCGGGTGCAGGGAGTGGTGGTGGGCCTCATGAGAAAGTATTAGCGCGTGGAGTCCTCACCCCCTGGCCCCCTTCCATGAGAAGGCCACGTTGAGTCAAGTCTCCGAGAGGGCCGCGGAGCGGCCCTCTCCTGGTTCGTTGTGGGAGGGGGCATGAGGCGAGCTGAAGACTGCCGCGCTTCCATTCGCACT
>JANMTS010000114.1:0-11583 GCA_031390755.1 Holophagales bacterium | reverse complement strand
CTTACGGCATGACGGCGGAGCTTCCGGCACGACGCTGGGAGCTTCCGGCATGACGGCGGAAGCTTCCGGCATGACGGCGGAGGTTCCGGCACGACGACGGAAGCGTCCGGCATGTCGACGGGAGCTTCCGGCTCGTCGAGGGAAGCTTACGGCATGACGGCGGAGCTCCCGGCATGACGACGGAAGCGTCCGGCATGACGGCGGAAGCTTCCGGCATGACGGCGGAGCGTCCGGCGCGACGGCGGAAGCATCCGGCACGACGGCGGAAGCATGCAGAAGGGTCCGGCGCGGCGCCGGATCGGGGGATAAGGAGGCGCCCCTTTCCCCGCGAAGCCGCCGGCGGGGCGCCGGCGGTCCCAGGCCCGGGGGGAAGGTCGACGAGGGAGGGGTGCGTCGAGCCATCGCCCTGCCTTCTTGACGTTAGAGCCGGCCCAGGAATTCCTTGATGCCCTGGTCCAGCCGGTGCCGGTCGCGGTGCCGTTCGAGGCCGATCTGCACCAGCCGGTCGACCAGCTTCGTCAGCGGAATGCCGGAGAGCTCCCACAGGCGGGGATACATCGAAATGCTGGTGAAGCCCGGGAGGGTGTTCACCTCGTTGACGTAGACGTCCTCGCCGTCCACCAGGAAGTCGACGCGGGCGAGCCCGACGCCGCCGATGGCTTCGAAGGCCCGGACGGCGAGGCCGCGCAGGCGCTCGGCCACCTCGGGGCTCAGCTCGGCCGGCGCGATGAGCTGGGCGGTGTCCTGGAGGTACTTGTCGGCGTAGTCGTAGAAGTCGTTGCCCGGGACGATCTCCCCCACCACGGAGGCCTCGATCGTCTGGTAGCCGAGCACCGCGCACTCCAGCTCGCGCCCCTTCACGCCGCGCTCCACGAGGACGGTCTCGTCGAACTGGAGGGCGAAGCGGACGCCCTCCTCCAGCTCCTCCGGGCTCGCGATCTTCCGGACGCCGACGCTCGACCCGCCGACGCTCGGCTTCGCGAACAGGGGAAAGGTCAGGCGCGAGGCCTTCTCCAGGAAGGCTTTCGGGTCGCGCTCGAAGTCGACCCGGCGGACGGCTTCGTACTCCACCGCCGGCACTCCGGCCGCGGACATCTGGTGCTTGAAGAGCAGCTTGTCCATGGCGAGCGCGCTGGCGGTGACGCCCGGCCCGACGTAGGCGACGTCGATCATCTCGCAGAGGCCTTGCAGAGTTCCGTCCTCGCCCCAGGTGCCGTGGACGATCGGGAACAGCACCTCGACGCCGGAGGCCAGCAGGTGCCGCAGGGTCGGCGACACCGGCATCTCCAACGGCGCGATGGCGGCGATGCCGCCAGTCAGAACGGCTTCCGACGCCTCGGAGTCGATCCAGCAGCCGTCCTGGGCCACGCCGAGCGGCGTGACCTGATGGCCGGCGTCGCGCAGCCCCTTCACCACGGTCCGGGCCGAACGGATCGAGACCTGGTGCTCGACGCTCCGGCCTCCGAAAATGACACCCACGTGAGCCATGTCGTCTCTCTCCTTCAAACTTCGCTTCAGGCTTCGCCGAGGTTGACCCGGTGTGCGCTGCGCACCACCGGCAGCTCGTGGAGGCGGCTCATCAGCTCGTCGCCGGGCTCCTGGTCGAGGCGGAGGACCGCGAGGGCCTCCAGCTCGCCCTTGTCGCCGACCGGGCGGCGCGCGAGGTGGATGTCGGCAATGTTGACGCCGTGGTCGGCCAGGAGCGTTCCGATCTTCCCCACCGCGCCCGGCACGTCCCGGTTCTCGATGAACAGGAGCTTGCCCTCGGGGCGGAACTCCAGGGGATACCCGCCGAAGCGGACGACCCGCAGATCCCGGTCGCCGAACAGGGTACCGTCGATCTCCACGCTCTTGCCGCCGCCGGAGAGCGACACGCTCACCAGGTTCGGGTAGCTCTCCTGCCCGCGGTGGGCGGCGCGGACGACCTCCAGGCCGCGCAGGTCGGCGATCAGCTCGGCGTTGACGTAGTTGACCTCGTCGCCCATGGAGGGCTGGAGGACTCCTTTGACCGCGGCCACCGCCGCCGGCACCTGGAACGCCTCGTCGAGGCCCCAGGTTCCGACCTCCAGCCGCTGCGGCGGAGCGCCCAGGAGCAGCACGGCCATGCGGCCGAGCTTCTCGCCGAGGGCGAGGTACGGGTCCAGCTTGCCGCCGGCCGGGCGGAACGGCAGGTTCACGGCCGCCACCGCCATGGAGCCGGCGAGCGCGGCGAGGACCATCTCCGCGGTCTCCTTGGAGATCCGCTCCTGGGCCTCCTGGGTCTGGGCGCCGAGGTGGGGCGTCGCGACGACCTTCGGATGGCGGACCAGCCGCAGGTCGGTGGGCGGCTCCTCGGCGAAGACGTCGAGCGCCGCGCCGCCGAGGTGGCCCGCTTCGAGCGACTCCAGCAGCGCCTCCTCGTCGACGATGCCGCCGCGGGCGCAGTTGACGAGCAGCGCGCCCTTCTTCATGAGCGCGAGCCGGTCGCGGTTGATCAGGTTCCGGGTCTCGGCGCTGAACGGCGTGTGCAGGGTGATCATGTCGGCGCGGGCGAGCAGCTCGTCGATCGGCAGCAGCTCGATCTCCAGGCGGCGGGCCGCGGCCGGATCGAGGAACGGATCGAAGGCCACGACCTGCATCTCGAAGCCGCGGGCGCGGGCCGCGACGCGCTGGCCGATGCGGCCGAAGCCCACGACGCCCAGGGTCTTGCCCTGCAGCTCGACGCCGGTGAGCTTGCGGTCCCACTTCCCCGCCTTCATGCTGGCGTCGGCTTCGGCCACCCGGCGCGCCAGCGAGAGCAGCAGCGCGAAGGTGTGCTCGGTGGCCGACATCAGGTTGGCGGTCGGGGCGTTGACCACCAGGATGCCGAGCCGGGTGGCGGCGGCCACGTCGACGTTGTCGACGCCGATGCCGGCGCGGCCCACGACCTTCAGGCGCTTGCCGGCCTGGAGCAGCTCGGCCGTCACCTTCGTGGCGCTGCGGACGACGATCGCGTCGAAGTCCGCCAGGATCTCGGGCAGGCGATCGCGCTCCTCTTTCTGGAGCTGGACGACCTCGGTCCCGGGTTGCTGGAACAGGGCGAGGCCGGACGGGTCGAGCTCGTCGGCGATGAGGATGCGGCTCATCGGGCCAGCTCCCCCAGGATCGCGTCGGTCTCGGCGAGCAGGGCGTCGAGGTCGGACATCTGGACCTCGCCCATGTGGCCGATGCGGAAGGTGGAGGGCTTCCAGTCGCCGTAGCCGCCGCCGATGGTCCAGCCGCGCGCGGCGAGACCCTTGACGATGGCCTGCGGATCGACACCCGCGGGCGGCTTGAGGCAGCTCACGGTCATCGAGCGGGCGTCCGGCGCGGAGGCGTACTCGATGCCCCGCGACGCGGCCCACTCGGCGGTGCGCTGCTGGAGCGCGGCGTGGCGTGCCCAGCGCGCCTCCATGCCCTCGGCCAGCATGCGGTCGAGCTGCACGTCGAGCGCATAGAGCAGCGGAATGGCCGGCGTGGTGATGTTGCCGCCGTCGCGGTGCTTGTCGCGGTAGCGCAGCAGGTCGGTGTAGAAGCCGCGGAACGGAACGGTCTTCGCCCGCTCGGCGGCGCGGTCCGACAGGGTGAAGACGGTGAGGCCCGGAGGCAGGGCGAGCGCCTTCTGGGTGCCGCCGAGGACGATGTCGAGCGCCCACTCGTCGGTCTCGACCGGAGCGCCGGCCAGCGACGAAACCGTGTCGACCACGATCAGCGCGTCGCTCTCCTCGCGGATGGCGCGGGCGATGTCGGCCAGCGGGCTCATGACGCCGGTCGAGGTCTCGTTGTGGACCACGGTGACCACGTCGTACGTCTTGCGCTTGAGCGCCGCCCGGACCACGTCCGGGTCGACGGCCTCGCCCCAGGGGAAGTCGATCTTGTCGGCCGACTTGCCCACCGACTTCGAGATCCCGTGCCAGCGGTCCGAGAACGCGCCGTTGACGAGGTTGAGCACGCCGGAGGCGGCGCAGGAGATCACGGCGCTCTCCATGATGAGCGTGGAGCTGCCGGTGGCCACCATCCCGTCGCCCGCGGTGCGCAGCACCTTGGTCAGGCGCTCGGCGATGGACAGGTAGAAGGCCTTGAACGGAGCCGAGCGGTGGCCGACCATCGGGCCGGTCATCGCCTGGCGGGCAGCCTCGGTCACGTAGGTGGGACCGGGCAGGAAGAACTGGATCGTTTCACTCAAGGGGACCTCGCAGTCACGGTCAAGCGGCAAGCATCGCCGCCCCAAGAGTCTATCCTGCCCGGCAGTTTTATTTGGAGGTCGGATTGGAGGCCGGATTGGAAGTCAATCGGGCGGCGAGCTTCTTCGGGCTGCGCAGGGAGGCCACCAGCTCCGCGGTCGGGTGGACGCGGTCGGCGAAGCCGCGCACCAGCATCCGCCACTCTCCCCCATCCGCGCCGGCCGGCTCCAGGCCCGGCGCGTCGATCTCCGATCCGCGGACCAGAACCAGGGAGCAGCCGCGGAAGTGCTCGCGGAGCAGGTCTCGGAGCACCGGCGCGCCCCTCATGGGCTTGACCGCCACGGACCGGCCGCCTCCCACGGAGACGGCGCGCAGGACGCCAAGGCCGGAGGAGGAGGCGAGAGCTTCGGGGACCGGCTCGGCTGCCAGATCCCCCATCTCCAGCCAGCCGACCCGCATGCCCTCGGCGCGGGCGGCCTTGATGAGAGCCGCAAAGCGCTCGGGCGGATCGGTGACGCGGAGCAGATGGGGGACGCTCATGCGGGCTCCTCGGAATACAGAAGAATGTCCCGCCGCTCCTCGCGGAAGGCCTGCTCGTCCTGGCTCCAGCTCGCGATCCAATCCGCCAGGCCACCCCCGCGATCACCGCTCTCGATCGCGGTCCGGCACTCGGGGCCGCCGGTGAGCAGGTCGATGGCCGGCTGGTCGGAGACGAACTCGTAGGGCTCGTGGCGCCACTCGAAGCGCTCCGGGTCGAGCCGGCGGACCGCGTCGATCAGCTCGACGCCCGTGCGGTACGGCTGGAACGCCCGGGGATCGGTCACCACCAGCTCGACGCCGCCGCACACCTGCTTCGCGTGCTTCTGGAACTGCGGCCGGAACCAGGTCGGAACGAACGTCACGCCCGGCAGGCCGCGCCCGGCCAGGGCAGTGGCCAAGGCCTGGGGATCGAGGTGCGGCGCGCCGGTGAGCTGGAACGGCCGGGTGGTGCCGCGGCCCTCGGAGAGCCGGGTGGCTTCCACGAGGCAGCCGCCGGGGTAGACCAGCGCGGTCGCGGTCGTGGGCATGTTCGGCGACGGCGCGATCCACGGCAGGCCGGTCTCGCTCCAGGTCATGCCGCGGTGCCAGCCCTCCATCTCCCAGATGCGGACCGGGCTGTCGTCCATGCCGCGGCGGTGTCCTTCGAGGAGGACCAGCTCGCCGAGGGTCAGGCCGTGGCGGACGGGAAGGTGGAACGCGCTCACGAAGGATTCATGCCCGGGCCGCGGCAGGTCGCCTTCGACCAACTCGCCGCCGAGCGGGTTCGGCCGGTCGAGCACCCAGACCTCACAGCCGGCGGCGAGCGCGGCCTCCGCGGCCCAGACCGCGGTCGCGGCATAGGTGTAGTAGCGCGAGCCCACGTCCTGGAGGTCGATCACCAGCAGGTCGAGCCCGCGGAACGCGTCGGGCGACGGCCGCAGGGTCTCCTCGGAATCGCCGTACAGGGAGACGATCGGCACGCCCGTCCAGGGGTCGATGCCGCTCTCGGCCGCCACCATGTCCTGCTCGACGCCGTACCAGCCGTGCTCGGGTCCGAACAGGACGGAGGGCGGGCTCGACAGGCCGGCGAGCGCCGCCAGGGCGAGGTGGATGGGCCGCGCGTCCGCGGTGATCGACGCGCCGTGCCCGAGCAGGCCGTAGTGCCGGCCGCCGAGAACAGAGGGGTCGGCGAGGAGACGATCGAGGCCGGTGCGGATCACGATTCCCCTCTCTCTGTCCGCTCTCTCCGATACTGGCCGCTGCGGCCGCCGCTCTTGGCGTCGAGCCGGAGGTCGGTGATCACCGCGTCCCGCTCCAGAGCCTTGACCATGTCGTAGAGCGCCAGGGCCGCGGTCGAGCAGGCGACCATGGCCTCCATCTCGGCGCCGGTCTTGGCCGTGACCACGACGCGCCCGCGGATCTCGACCCCGGAGCCGATCCTGTCGGGCAGGGGATCGATCTCGACCTCGACCTGTTCCAGGAACAGCGGATGGGCGAGCGGGATCAGCTCGGAGGTCCGCTTGGCGGCCTGGATGCCGGCGAGGCGGGCCACGGCGAAGGCGTCGCCCTTGGGCAGGTCGGCCAGCCGGGCGAGCGTCCCGGCCGAGAGCAGCACGCGGCACGAGGCCTCGGCCTCGCGGCGGGTGACGGCCTTGCCCGACACGTCCACCATGTGGGCGTTGCCCTGGGGGTCGAGATGGCTGAAGGAGTCCTGTTGCGGCATGGTTTGATTTGCTCCCGTTGCGATTTCCGCCGGCGTGAAAGCCCCGGTATGCTAGCAGCCCCTGATGAGACTGGCGATCGTGATTCCCACCCTGGACGAGGAGACCGCGCTGCGCCGCAATCTCCCGGCGGCGCTGGCCCTGGCCGACGACGTGGTGGTCTCGGACGGCGGCAGCTCCGACGGGACGCTCGCGGTGGCGCGCGCGCTCGGCGCCCGCACCGTCTCCGGCCCGCCCGGGCGCGGCGGCCAGCTCAACCGCGGCGCGGCGGCGGCTCTCGCGGACGCCGCCGACATCCTTCTCTTTCTCCACGCCGACACCACGCTTCCCGAAGGCGCCGGCCCGGCCGTGCGCTCGGCCCTGGCACCGGGTGCACCGGGTGCCGTGGGCGGCGCCTTCCTGCTCCGCTTCGACTCGGACCTGCCGAAGATGCGCCTCGGCTCGTGGCTCGTCAAGCACCGCACGCGGCTGACCCGGCTGCCGTTGGGAGACCAGGCCCAGTTCGTGACGCGCGACGCATTCCGCGAGCTGGGCGGCTACCGCGACTGGCCGATCCTGGAAGACCTGGACTTCGCGTGGCGCCTGCGCCGGAGATTCGGACGCCGGCGCCTCGCGCTGATCGAGGAGCCCGTCACGACCGGATCGCGGCGCTACCTGGAGCAGGGGGTGCTGCGGACGGTGGCGACGAACTGGCTGATCTGGCTGCTGTTCGCTCTCGGGGTGTCCCCGGCCCGCCTCGCCCGCCTGTATCGGAAGATCCGGTAGGCGGAAGATCCGGCAGGGCCGGGTTACAAAAGCCCCGTGGCGCTGGCGTGCCACAGGGCTCGAGGGATCACCCAGCCGGAGGGGGAAGACCTACTTCCGCTTCTTCTTGGTCTTGTTGACCGACTCCTTCAGCTCCTTGCCGATCTTGAAGCGGACCGTCTTGCTGGCCTTGATGTTGATCGACTCGCCGGTGGCGGGGTTGCGCCCCTTCCGCGCAGCACGCTCGGAGATCGAAAAGCTTCCAAATCCGGGAATCTTGGCGCCCTCGCCAGCCCGCAGTGCCTCGTCGATGGAGTCGAACACCGCCTCGAAGGCTTCCGCAGCCTGCCGGCGGTTGATACCTTCCACTCGATCCACAATTCCATTGACCAAGTCAGCCTTGCCAGCCATCTCCTCTCCTCCTTGCGTGTCTTTTGGGCGAAAGTGACCGGCCGAAACGATATGGCAACCCGGAGGGGCTGTCAATACGATAAAGCCGGCAGAGCCGTTCAGAGACGGGCTTTCCGGAGAACGTGGACGGTGAATCCGTCGTGGTCCCCTCCGGTCAGGATGCGCCAGGCACCGGGACCGAGAATGCCCCCGGCCGCGGCAGTTTCCAGATGGCCGTCGAGCGGCTCCAGCGCGAAGTCGCCGCGCGACGCCAGGAAGCGCGCCACCACGTCCTCGTTCTCCTCGCGTTCGAGCGAGCAGGTGATGGCCACGAGCAGGCCCCCCGGAGCCACCAGCGGCGCCGCTCCGTTGAGCAGGCGCAGCCCCTGGCGCGTCAGGCGGCCGATCTCGCTCTCGCTGATCCGCCACTTGAGCTCCGGGTGCCGGCGCAGCGTGCCGGTGCCGCTGCACGGCAGGTCGAGGAGGACGCGGTCGAACGGGCCGCGCACCGCGCTGTCGCCCGCGTCGCCGATGACCAGGGGCAGCCGGCGCTGGAGCCGCTTCAGGTTGGCCCGCAGCGTCAGGGTGCGCAGGAACGAGGCGTCGCCGGCCACGATGCGGACCGAGGGCTCGCGGGCGATCAGGGAGAAGCTCTTGCCGCCCGGCGCCGCCGCGGCGTCGAAGATGGTCTCGCCCGGCCGCGGCGGCGGGATCAGCGCCGCCGCCTGGCTGGCCTCGTCCTGGATATAGAAGTCGCCGCGCCGGAACGCCGCCGTGGACAGCGGGCTCCCCCGCCGCACGGTGAGGCCGAGCGACGACAGCGACGCGGGCTCGACCTCCAGCCCCTCGTCGATCAGCGACTCGGCGAGCAGCTCGCGCCCGCCGCGGTCGCGGAAGGCGAGGAGCTGCATGGGCTTCGGAAGATTGTTGGCCTCCAGAAGATCCACGGTCCGCTCCCGGCCGAAGCGTTCGAGCCAGCGGGCGACGAGGAAGTCCGGATGGCTGCGCTCGATGGCCAGGCGCCGCACCGGGTCGGCCTCCTGGACCGGCCAGGCGTCGAGCCGCGGATCGCGCGCGACGCGCCGCAGCACGCCGTTGACGAAGCTCGCGCCGCCGCGATGGGTCAGCTGGTTCGCCTGCTCGACGGCCTCGTTGACCGCGGCGTGGGCCGGGATGCGGTCGAGGAACAGGAGCTGGTAGACGGCGATGCGCAGCGGCGACTGGAGCGCCGGCTCGATCTGGTCGAACTTGCGGCTGCTCGCCGTGGAGATGACGTGATCGATCCGGCGCAGCCAGCGCAGGCTGCCCATCACCAGCTCGTTGAGGAGCCCCTGGTCGCGCTCGTCGAAGCGGGCGAGGGCGGTGTCGAGGAAGGACTCGACCGGAGCGAGCGACTGGAGGGTGCGGTCGAGCACCCAGCCGGCGGCGGCGCGCACGTTGTCCTGCGGCGTCCGCCGCGGCGTGAGCTTCCGGCTGCGGACGATGTCCGGCGGCGGCACGGGATCCCGGCGCATCGGCTTCAAGAGAAGACCCCGCCGTCCTTCGCGGTCAGCGACCGGTCGCCGTTGGCGAAGACGGCCGCCGGGAGCGGCTTGCGGCCGGGTCTCTGGAGCTCGGCGATGCCGAGCACGGTACCCTCGCCGGCGGCGACCGCGAGACGGCCATCCCGCACTCCCAGGAAGGTCCCCGGGGCGGCGCCGGTCCTCTCGTCCAATCCCTCTGCCTTCACCAGCTTCACGGGCTCCCCTCCCAGCTCCGCGGACAGGCCCGGCCAGGGGGTGAACGCCCGCAGGCGACTGGCGATCTCGCGGGCCGGACGGCTCCAGTCCACCCGGCCGCTGCCGCGCGTCAGGCGCGGCGCATAAGTCGCCTCGCCGCCGACCCCGCCAAGCGTTTCCTGGGGCCGCGGCTCCAGGTCTCCGGCCTCCAGCCGTTCGAGCGTCCGCACGAGGAGCCGGCCGCCCATCTCCGCGAGGCGCACGGAAAGCTCGCCCGCGGTTTCGTCCGGCCCGATCTCCGTCTCCTCCATCAGGAGGACCGGGCCGGTGTCGAGCCCCGCTTCCATCACCATGGTCGCGACCCCGGTCCGCTCGTCGCCCGCGGCGATGGCGGCCTGGATCGGTGCGGCGCCGCGCCAGCGCGGCAGCAGCGAGGCATGGACGTTGACGCAGCCGAGCCGCGGCAGGCGCAGCAGGCCGCGCGGAAAGATCTGCCCGAAGGCAACGACCACCGCAATATCGACCGCAAGCTCCTCGATCTGCGCGAGGAACGCCGGGTCGCGCACCTTCTCCGGCTGGAGGATCTCCGACGAGTCGAATCCATGCTCGCGCGCCCAGGCGACGACCGGCGGATCCTGCACCCGGTTTCCCCGGCCCACGGGCCGCGACGGCTGGCTCACCACGCGCAGCGGCCGGCGCCCCGACTCCACCAGGGCGGCGAGGGTCGGCACCGCGAGCTCCGGCGTGCCGAAGAAGAGGATGCGTTTGATCGGAGTCATGTCGCTCGCGGAGAATAGCACCCCAAAAGCAAAGCGCCCCGCCGCGAAGCGGGGCGCCGGTTCTGAAGGCCAGCCGCCGTTTTACGGGTTATAGACCGTGAACGTCCGTTTGCCCTGGTAGGTCTCGCCGCCCACGTCGTCGCGGACGAGGATCTCCAGGTCGTGCCTGCCGTCCGAGAGCTTCGTCGTGTCGAGCAGGAAGCTCCAGCCGGGCGCCGCGCTGTCCGGGAAGCCCGGATAGAGCGCCGAGACGCCGGGGCGGGTCAGGCCGTAGGTGGCCGAGCCCTTGATCTCGCCGTCGACCAGGACGATCACCTCGGCCACGCCCTCCCAGTCGAGCGACCAGCCCTGGGTGGTGATGACTCCGGCGTAGGTGAGGCCGTTCTTCGGACCGTAGATGTCGCCGAAGGACTCCTCGTTGTCGATGTCCTCGTCGCACATGAAGGTGACCGCGATCTCGGAGATGTTGGTCACCTGGTCGGCGTGGTCGCCGGCCCGGATGGTGATCAGGTGCGTGCCCGGGGTGTAGCCGAAGAAGCTCATCAGCACGCCGATGTCGAGCACGAAGCGGAAGCCGCTGTGCGGAGCGTCCTTGACGTACGGGAAGAGCGGCTCGAGGTCCACCCGGCGCAGGCCGTAGCAGTCGGAGAGTCCGCCTTCGATCGTGGAGTAGCGGCAGTCGACCTGGGAGTTGGCGTAGAGCGCCCGGTCGATCATCAGCTCGACGTAGCCGACGCCGGTGTCCTCCTCGGTCAGGCCGAGGTCCATCGCGTAGCCGGTGATGACGCTGTAGCGCCGGGCCGAGTCCGCGAGGTTGCAGTTGCCGCGCAGCTCCGCCTGGTGCGGCGGGAACTCGATCTTGCCGAACGGCAGCAGGGTCGCCGGGTTGTTGACGAACTGGAAGGATTTCGCGTTCAGGGTGACGATCTCGCCCGACTTGCTGCGCACCCGCGCCTCGACCGTGTGCTGGCCGTTCAGGTAACGGGTCGAGTCGAGCTGGAAGGCGAACCCGGGAAGCGCCGAGTCGGGGAAGTTGGGGTGCTTCTGGGTGACGCCCGGACGTGCCCGGCCGTAGTTGGTGCGGCCGGCAGGCAGACCGTCGACGTAGAGATCGACAGCCTCGATCCCGTTGTCGTCGAGCGCCCAGCCGTGGAGCGGAACGAGGCCGGTGCCGGAGTTGCCTCCGCCCACGATGCCACCGAACTGGCCGAATGGCTGAGCCGCCTGAGCGGAGCCCGCCGCCAGCGCCAGCACCACGATGCCCGAAATGATGTTGCGCTTCATCGTCGTCTTCTCCTCACGGCCGGCGAAAGAACCCGCCGGAATCGAACGAAAGCCGCGGATTCCTCAAGTATTACGTGAACTTTGGGCAATTGTAAAGGGAGGTATAGATGCAAGTCAATGGTTGATCCCATTCCCCCTCTCCCCGGCCCTCTCCCCCGTGCCGGGGGAGAGGGAGCCCCCGCCCGGAGTTGATCCCATCCCATCAGGTTCTCCTTCTCCCCCTCTCCCGGGGCGGGTGGGCTCGGGC